>JBAYLF010000001.1:0-186779 GCA_041664205.1 Minisyncoccota bacterium
ATCGAAAGAGACTTATGAAAGAGGTCTATTAAAAATCACCTTAAAATAAATTAAAGGTGATTTTAAAAAGCTAAATTATCGTTGAGATTATCCGCCAAGGTTAATCTCCAGACCTCTTTCTACCCTTTTATTATTTGCTGCTGTAGGTGTAACATTATATCCTCTTGATTCTATATGAGTCCTCAATACCCAAGGATTTAAGCTTTTATCATAATATTTTTGAACTTTCACTACGACATAATAACCTTCCGGTAAAATTTTATAGTTAAAAATATATTCATTGCCAACTACGCTACTACCATCCTTAAGAGTTATAGTTGAATCACCTCCACCGCCAACCAAAGTATCAACACCGGAGTCATTTTGCACATTCATGTTGCTACACATGATCTGAGAAGGAGTAGAACTAGTGGCAAAGGAATTAGCTTTAATATCCCAATAAAGTGCACAAGCGCCTCCAGTATCAGCTGCATAAAAAGCATACTGTGATTCTCTTCCATAACCTGATAAAGAATATTCTTTATAGTTAATGTTAAGCAATGAAATAGAAAGAGAAAGCAGAAGACTCGTAATAAGCACGGCGAATAAAAGAGTAAAACCTTTATTCTGATTTATTATTTTTTTTAATTTTTCTTTCATCTAATAGATTTTAATTATGCACCCCAAGTATTATAAACATTTTCTTTAATCGTAAAACTCCTTGGATAAGTTCCGCTAAGCCAGGTAACAACAACTTCGATAGATACTTCGTCAGGTTTCATAGGATCAAGTTGATGAATCCTTATCTTTCGTTTAAAAGGACTTGCAGGATCAGCTGAGTAGCTATAAATTCCAGTGGAACTGTTATAGCTAAGATAAGCATTAGTATATGAAATGGTGCTATTTATTGAATCAATATTGCAATATTGTTCAAGACATTTTTCAAGTCCCACAAGCCATCCTGAAGTATTATCTACATTAACTACATTTGTAGTTTGAATATTTATTACATATTCAATAGCATCTTGAGCTAGATAAAAAGCAATAATTTGATCTCTGGCATAAAGAGATGAAGCAATGCCTTGAGTAGAAATAACGAGCGGACCAGTTATCGCTATACTCAATATAGAAATTGCCACAAGAGACTCTATGAGAGTAAATCCTATTTTATTTTTAAATTTATTTATTATTTTCATTTGATTTATTGATTAAAATCAGGAATTCTTTGCGAAACAGTCGTTTGAATACTAAATGATGATTGAGTTCGTATTGTATCTCCTGAAAAACCCTGCAATACAATAACAACTTTGGGTTGCATATTATCATTGGGCAAACTTCCTATTACATAAAATTTCATATTTGTAATAACTATTTCCGATGCGGTCATTGGAATAAAATTATTTCCTCCATCAACAGACTTAACTAGCTGAAATTTGTCAGGATCTCCTGGATATCTAGAATGAGGAATTAATTTATAAACTACTTGATCACCAAGAGTTGTAGAATTGCCTCCGGCTTGCTCAAGAGCGATAAAAGTATCACCGGACGGACAATCAAGCGGTATATTCAATGTTCCGCCTGTTCCGCAGTGATAAGTCGTTCCTAGTCTCATTGTTCTCGACATGTCTTCCACTGCTAAATTTAAATTGTTCATAACTGACGCCAAAGTAAGAATACGCTTATTACCATCAACTATACTTAAAATAGAACCTAGACTTATTGTCATAACCACAATAAAAATTGCGGAAGCAACCATAATCTCAATAAGAGTAAACCCAGAAGTATGCGGAGCTATTCTTCGTGTTTTTTTTGAAAATTTCAATTTAAATAATTTTAAAAATATCATCTTTTTTTATTTTTTTAAAAACACCTCATCTTTTATTTATATCAAAAAATATTTTTGTTAAATTTTAAAGCAAATCCGAACAAGACGAAACTGGCTCTTGAACTGAGATCTGTCCTGTCGAGCTAATAACTATGCATTTATGTTTACCTTTAACTGATGAAATATCAATCACTGTGCCAGAGCAGTTTGGTAAAACATTTCCACCAGACACCAATCTTGTAGGACATTGTTCAGATCCGACTCCGAGCCTCTCGGAAATATTAGCGCTTGGTTCTGGTCTAATAAATGTTGTGTCCACAGTATCAATACTTCCATCGCTAAAACATTTCAAGGTTTTATTTGGAGCTACACCATAAGAAGCACATAGGTCAGAAATAACTACACCTTCTCTTAAAGTAAACGTATCTATTAATGAATCTGTGCCACTTTCATACTTACCATTTTTATTAACATCTGCAAAAAGAATAAAAGAACTTGCCTGTCCCGGCACCAAACTTGTAGTATTTTTAGAAAAACTAACCCCATACCCTATCTGAAAACTAGATAATGAAGGATTAACATTCTTAACTCCTAATCCATAAACCTGAGCCTCTCTTGCTGTAAGTGCGATCTCGTATGCTAAATTTGTAACCGTAAGATTACTATTAAATTGCGAATACTTATAAATAGTAAGAGAAGTTAGAACTATAAAAATTCCGAGAACAACAAGAAGCTCAATAAGAGAAAAACCACTTTTATAAATCACTGTCTGTTTAAATTTTTTGTTCATCTATACGATATAAAATTAGAATTTTCTATTTTAAATTTTTAAAACATCTGTAAGCTTAAAAACAAATCTAAATTGAAGAAAAACACCAGCACCATGCCAAGCACAAGAAATGGTGCAAAAGGAATTTCACTTTTAATTGTAAGATGTTTGAACGCTTTCGGCAATTTAATCGTGTGCACTATTGATAAAGATATATATTTAAATATGATAAGTGCCACACCAACAGCCGCTCCTATCCAAAAAGCAAAAACTATCGCTGAAATTCCCGCAGGAAACCCTAAACTCCACCCAATACCTAATGCTAATTTAGCATCACCGAATCCCATCCATTTTCCAGAAGAAAAAAACCACAGTGAAAAAAAGAATAGAAAAATAGCTAAACCTGTAATAATGTCACAGATAAAAAATTGAAATCCGCCGCCAAAATAAAAAGATCTGAATAAAAGTGTAATAAATGAAAAAACAATAAATGAATAAACTGCCCCATCAGGAATTATTTTATGCTTAGCATCATAAACAGTAATAACCATAAGAATGCAGAAAATAATCGCGTATAGAAATGCTAATAAAATATATTGCGGAAAAATAAAGAAATCAAAAAATTTAACATATAATCCTAGAAACATAAGACCTGTTAAAAATTCAACTATCGGATATTGCCAAGATATCTTCGTTTTACAAGATCGGCATTTTCCTTTAAGGAAAATAAAACTTAAGACTGGGAATAGTTCGAACCATTGCAATGTTTTACCACAAGAGAAGCATGCTGATCTGCCATTTATATTTTTCCCAGTGTTATAACGTAAAATAACTACATTAAGAAAACTTCCAATTATAATACCGAATAAGAATACAAAGGTGGAAAAATAATAAAACATAAATTAATTAAATTTAAAATACAAGTTCTGCTATCGTTTCTTGTCATAGCAATACTTACCCTTATCAGAAGCATTGCATGGTTGATTACTTGCACCATCAAAATCAGCTCCACCCGCACAGGCTGTTTCAGCTCCAGCATTATCACCACTCATATTTGCTGCGGCTTCAAGAGAAGCGCCTATATGATATCGTGTGCAAAGACCAGTAGACCCGACAACTCCACTATAAGAATAATTTCCTCCGAGTGGATCATTTGGAATAGAGCCTATATAATTTGGAACAAGCGATGCTACTAAATCACTATATGCCGCAGGGTATCTTCCATTATTAGCAAAATAAAATTCCAACGCCACAGAAATATTACTGACATCTGATACTCTTTTAGCGTCGCGAGATTTCATTCTTGCAGCACTAGCACTTGCAATAATAATAGAGGAAAGAATACCGATAATAGTGATAGCAACCAAAAGCTCTATAAGAGTAAAACCTTGCCTATGCAAGCAAGTCGCTTCAAATTTTTGTTTATTTATTTTTAAAAGTTTCATTTAAAATTTTTATAAATTTCTAATTCATTAGACCTCTTGCACAACCTCAATTTCGTTTATTTTCTGAAAATTTCGGCTGCAAACTTTCAAAAAAGCCTCGTCTCTATGCTATAGAGCCTTGCGTTTTTTTGAAAAGTTTTCGCTCGAAATTTTCAGAAACTAATTCGAAAGCAGATTATGCAAGAGGTCTATTTTAATTATAACATTTTAAAAAACAAAATACCCAACACCATTGCTGATGTTGGGATATTTTGAAATCTAAAAATTAGATTATGAACATATTCCCGCTGCTGCTGTGCCTGCCTTATTCCAACCTTGGTTATCAACACACCATGAACCAGTTCCCTTTAAAAGAGATACTGAAACTGCCCATTTCTGGCCAGCTGCATCGGTGTTACATACCATAGTTGCGCTTGAAGCTGCATTTGTTCCTGCTTGATCAAGAGCTCGGCTTACAGCTGCGTCAGCAAACACTGAGCCTGCTGTTCTGTTGCCAGCTGTTTTACAATCTGCAATAGTTACAGCTGTTGAACCATCAACATTGTATCTATTACTATTGTTGTCGTAAAAGATTTCTGCTTGTGTTCTTATACCTGAAAGGTTAGCTCTTACAGAAGCGTCAGCTCCTTTTGTTCTTGCTGAGTTTAAGTTAGCAACAACAACTGCTGAAAGAATACCAATGATAGCGATAACTACCAAAAGTTCAATAAGAGTAAAACCTCGTGACATTTTCTTTATCATTTGTTTTTTTAAATTATTTGCAAATAATTTAATATTAAATCGACCGTTATCATTCCTTATTAAGAATGATAAGTGCACGTAGTCATTATATCAAAAAATTCTAAAGAATATGTGGATAAAACTAAGTATATGTGGATAAATTGTATATAAATACTGAATATAAAAACAAAACATTCACTAAGTCTATAGTGAATGTTTTAAATCTATATTTTAATCTAGAAATTTTAGATTATTACTCAGAACATATTCCATTTGCCGCTATACCCGTTTTGTTCCACCCAGAACTATCAACGCACCATGAGGCTTCTGATGCATCCTTAAGCGGTGAAATTGACGAGGCCCACTTTTGTCCGTCAGTGCTTGTGTTGCAAACTTGAGTTGGACTAGCACCAGCATTAGTAAGTGCATTCTCCAATGCGCGCGCAACTAGAGGGTTAGTAAAAACACTTTTGCCATTTGCATCTACGCTCGTGCAATCAGAAATATCAAGACCGTAAGTATTTTCATTGTCATCGTAATAAATTCCTGCTTGAGATCTTATAGCAGTGAGATTTTCTTTTACAGCAGCATTTGATCCTTTTGATCGTAAGTTACTGATATCTGGAACTATGATCGCTGTGAGAATGCCGATAATCGCAATAACAACCAAAAGTTCGATAAGAGTAAAACCTTGTGATATTAATTTTTTATTTTTCATAATATATAAATTAAATTTTTAAATTACATTCCTGCAGAAATATTATAAATAGGAATAAGAACAGATGCAAGTAAAATTCCAACACCTAATCCTAAAGATACAATCATAACTGGTTCAATAAGATCAACAAGAGTGTCTACGGCGTTCATAACTTCACGCTGATAAAAATTTGCAAGAGTGTGAAGTATACTTCCGAGTTCAGCAGTCTCCTCTCCGACTTTGACCATCTGAACCATAATTGAAGGAATTTCCGGATACCTAGCAAGTGAGTTTGAAAGCGAGCTTCCTCCTTTTACAGCATTAAGAGTGTCTCTTAAAATTCCCTTATAAATATCATTATCGACTACAGCTAATGTAATTTCGAGAGCCCGCACCATAGAAATACCGCTAATAAGCATCGTGTTCATGTTGTCCGCAATTCTTGATAGATAAAGTTTTCTGTATAATGACCCAACATAAGGAATTGATATTTTAAAACGATCGAACATTACATGACCCGCTTCAGTTCTGATAAATCGATAAAGAAAAAATCCTCCAACTATAACAAGAATTAGTAAAAACACTCCGTAATCTACGAAAAAATTACTGAGCATAATAACAACTTTCGTATAAAAAGGAACCGCTTGTCCTGATTCAAGCAAGATTGCGCTAATTTTAGGAATAACAAGAGTAAGCATTAATACCATAACAGTAACGAATGTAAAAATAATGAAAGCTGGATAGATTAATGCGTTTTTTGCTTTTGTTACGATTTCGTATGATCTATCAAGATAATCAGCTAGATATTTAAATATTTCGTCGAGTTTTCCTGACTCTTCTCCAGAAGCAACCATGTTTACGTAAAATTCAGAAAAAACTTTAGGGTGCTTGCTGAGCGCTTTACTTATTGAACTTCCACCTTGAAGATCATCAGAAACTTCGCTTAATGTCTTTCGTAATAAAACATTTTCTGATTCATTTGCAAGAAGCCTAAATATTCTAAGTGCAGAAACTTGAGCTTGAAACAAAGTCGCCATCTGACGAGAAAGAATAACTACGTCTTTGTTAGATACTCTGTTTAAAAAAGAAATGTTGGTCTTAAGTAACGAAAATTCTGATTCAGCATTAGCGATATGAGAAATAATAAAACCTCGTCGCTGAAGCGATCCTATTGCAACATCGACATTTACTGCTTCTATGGAACCTTTTTGTTCAGCACCTGTTCCATCAATAGCTGTGTAATTAAATAACATGGTATTTATTCAAAAAATTTTCTAATTTACTAATTTATTTTTAGAAATTTTATATTCGGATGCAGTTCGAGGCGCGAGCGAGGAGCGAACCGAGCAATACTCTGAGTATTGTGAGGGAGCACCGGAGCTCGCAACGAAGAAATGCGCCGAATATAAAATTTCTACTATATTAATTTTTCAAGTGTCTTCGAGTTCAATGAATACTGATAAGCATTTTCAATGGTTATCTCTCCGTCTCTAACAAGATCGGCAAGCATTCTGTTCATATCTATCATGCCAGATTCCATACCGGTTTCAATAACAGTATTTATTTCATGAGTTCTTTTTTCGCGAATAAGATTTGAAACTGCGTTATTATTAATCAAAAGTTCATAAGCTGGAATTAAGCCACCAGAAATGCGAGGAATAAGTCTTTGAGAAAATACTCCGGCCAAGCTTCCTGCTAATTGAATACGAATCTGATCCTGCTGTGATGGTGGAAATGAGTCTATGATACGATCAATAGTCTGCGCAGCATTGTTTGTATGAAGTGTAGATAAAACAAGGTGACCCGTTTCAGCAGCCGTTACAGCAGAAGCTATTGTCTCTAATCCTCTCATTTCTCCAACCATTATCACGTCTACGTCTTCACGAAAAACGCTTATAAGAGCGCGGTGAAAACTGCTGGTATCGAGCCTGACCTCTCTTTGATCTATGATTGATCTTTTTTGTTCATACACATATTCGATAGGATCTTCAATTGTAACTATATGCTCTGCTCTTTCACTATTAATAAGGTCAATCATTGATGCAAGCGTAGTAGTTTTACCTTGTCCTACAGGACCCACAACCAAGAAAAATCCCTGTTGCTTTCTTGCAAAAGTTTCAAGAACTGGTGGAAGGTTAAGAGATGCGAGAGATTTTATATCTTTCGGAATAAGACGAAGTGCAACGCTTACGCTGCCTTGCTGAAAAAAACCATTTCCTCTAAATCTAAATTTATCCTGATAGTTGTAAGAAAAATCAATTTCCTTTTCTCTTTTAAAAAGTTCCAAATTTTCAGGAGTTAAAAGCACATTTAAAAATCCTTCGCTATCTTTTTTTGATACAACATCTTTTTTTATTAACGGTATCAAAACTCCAGCAACACGAATTGTTGGATGTCTTCCTTCAGATATATGCAAGTCTGAAGCAGCATTTTTAAAAACTGTATCTATTAATTCTTCTAATTGCGCTTTGTAATCCATTTTTTATTTATTAATAAATTAATTAAAATTATTTTTTACTCTCATTAATTATTCTTGTAACCTGTTCTACAACTTCAGAAGGTATAGTGCTAGCTTTAACTATGTAAGCTTTAACTCCAAGTGATTTTGCTTTATCAAAATCAGAATTCTGACTTTGATTAGAAAGTACGACTACAGGCACATTTTCGATAAGCTTCTTTTTACGCACTTCTTCAATTGTTTCCAATCCACTCATGCCAGGCATAACAACATCGATTACAACAACATCGGGAACATATCCTCCTTCTAGTTTTTTGATCATATCTGCACCATTTGTGGCAAATTCAATAACTGCTCCGTTTTTTGTAAACTTCAACGCATACATATCTAGAAGAAATTTATCATCATCGATTAGAAAAACTTTATACTTTGGATTTGTTTCATTCATATTGATAATTATATCACATTGATAATCCACCAAAAGCTTCTAATGTGTATTTGAACACCAATTACAGTGCGTTAACTTCCTGAAATGGAATTTCACCCTTCAGTGCTTTTATATATGCGTCTTCTTTCATTGTTATCAAACCATTTTTTCTAACAACTTTCATAATTTCTACTTCTGTAGGATTTTTCAAAATAACTGATTGTAATTCCGTATTCATTTTAAAAACTTCAAACACACCAATTCTTCCGCGAAGCCCTGTAGGACATTCGGATGAAGGGACCGGCTCATATACGTCACTTACCTCAGGAATTTCGCTTTTAAACTCAGATGGCAAATCTTCAAATTCTTTTTCAATGATTGTTTTTATTGTAGGTCGTAATGATTCTATTGGTTTTCCAGAACCAGCTGGACTTATTTTTCTAACTAAACGTTGCGCAATAGCAAGTATTAAAGTTGGAGCAATAAGATATGGATCAACGCCCATATCCACAAGACGTGGAACAACTCCCATGGAGTTGTTTGTGTGAATTGTTGAAAAAACAAGGTGACCTGTAAGAGCTGCTTGAACTGCGAGTTGAGCAGTTTCTTTATCTCGAATCTCTCCAACCATTATGATGTCTGGATCCTGACGTAATGTCGTGCGAAGACCTGAAGCAAATGTATAGCCAATCTCCGGATGAACCTGTGACTGGTTCATACCATCAATGTTATATTCGATAGGATCTTCGAGACTAAGCACGTTATCAGTTTCCCTATCAACTTCATTTAACATTGCATATAAAGTTGTTGTTTTTCCTGATCCTGTAGGGCCTGAGATAAGAATTAATCCATAAGGTCTATCAATACCCTCGCGAATCATTGCAAGATTTCTAGGTGTCAAACCCATTTCATCAAGAGGACGAACTCCTTTTTCTTGGTCAAGAATTCTCATCACAACTTTTTCTCCATAATATGCAGGAAAAGTAGAAACACGAAAATCAATCTTTCGATCAGCGATACGTGCACTGAAGCGACCGTCTTGTGGCTTTCGCTTTTCATCAAGCTTCATATTGGAAAGAATTTTTATACGAGCAACCATGGCAGAATGAACTTTCGCTGGAAGAACTAGGCTTGTTTGTAGAACTCCATCGATCCTAAATCGAACGCGTATTTTGTCCTTTAAGCTTTCAATGTGAACGTCGGAAGCATTGGCTTCAACTGCATAATGAAGCACAGTTGCGACAATCTTTGTAACTGGAGCTTCCTCAATTATTTTTGTTTCGCCAGGCGCAATTTTATATGACTCATCTCTCTGTTTTTTAATTTCTTCTTCTTCTTCTGTAAGTTCACTTTCCAGCTCTGTAATAGCTCTGTTCACCTCTCCAGTAAGACCCTTATACATAGCTAAAACTTTCTCAAAATCTTTTTGAGAAATTACAAATATTTTATAAGGTATATTTATTTTTTCAGAAATAAAGTTAAGAGCATCACGTGCTTCAATATTATCTGGATCCACAAGACCAACTTCTAAAATACCTTCAGCAACTCCAAGAGGCACGAGCTTATAATGATTGGCTGACTCTTCTGGTATGTATTGTAAAACTTCAGAAGGAATAGCTTTGTCTTCAACGATTTTTTTTGGTATTCCTAAATACTCGCTTTTTGCATCTACAATACTTTCTGGACTAACGCCCTTTGCTTCTAATAAGACTTCGACATTATTTTCACCACTTTTAACAGCTTCAGTGATAGTATTAAGATCACTTTCGCTGATAATATTTTTTTTAGCTAAAATTTCAAGAAAACTCATAAATAAAAAAATAACACTTACGCATGTAACCTTATAGTATAATTAATTCGATCAATTTGTTTTTTAATCAGAGTTGTAACTGTTTCAAGCGTAGTGTTACATACTATTTGTGTTACATTTCAAACTTTTAATTAAAATTTAAATTTTGCTGATTTTTCGGTGCAGTAGAAGGTGCGCTTAAGCTCGCCGTAGAAGGGGCTATCGCTTCACCTTGACCTATAGGTAAGAATGGATTCCTTCTTCCTACAGGTTGATCAGGAATAGTTACACTAAAGTCAGACAAGCTCATAAATATTTCGCTTTGAAAAATAGAAGTATCAAGAGATATTTTACTTAGATTGTTTAATTGGGAAAGAATTTCCTGACCTTCGGCTATTTGAGATTGATCCGTCTGATTTTGAGAAACTAATAAATCGGAACTTGAAGCATCTTTTTTAGGAAAAAAATAAAGATAAGCCATAAATAAAATAATAACGGCAACCACTCCTATTATTAAATTCTTAAATTTTTTGATAAATTCCATTTAATTATTTTTAGTATAAATTTTATTTGAGTTTAAGAACTCTAATTTTAACTAACTGGCGTTATAACATTGGCTGCGGGTGTGTTACCAACATTACCTGAATTTAAATCGAGCCAATAAGTTTGTATCGTGACATTGTATTCATTCAAATTTTCTTTTGATGATTTAAATGATATTGAACTAATATCTGACAATCTTAGACTGCCTTCCATGTCTTTAAGAAAAGCTAAAAAATTATCATATGAAGCAGCTACAATAAAACTTAATTTGATCGAATTCAAACCATTTTCTTCTAAAATAGGTTGTGTAATAGCGCCTGCCTTCTGAGTTGTTCCTGTATTTTTTGCAAAAACAATTTTCTTGATAGTCATTCCGTATCTATGAGCAATGCTATCGATATCATTAACAAGCTTAACATTATCAACATTGTTAGGTAATAACTTATCAAGTCGATCAAGCTGATCTTGAGAAATAGTGTTATATTTTTTCATGAGTTCATTTCTAACATTCCTTAATTTTGTCGCATTAGCTAAAGCATCACTATACTTTTGATTTTCCACGGTTAAAGATTTAACATCCTGATATGTCGGATTTAATACTCCAAAGAAAAGCGCTATAGCCCCTCCGAGAAATATAATTGGTAAAAAATTTTTCATAAAATAATTGTGATTGTTTTAATTAGCAGGTGCTGATACTGGTAATGATAGTGTGTTTGTTCCAGCGTCATTAGCATTATCAGCATCCATATCATTCACCTTAGATAATGAAAGTAAATGTTCATAAGAAACCAAAAGAGGATCGAGGGTAGAATTAAATGAAAATACAACATTACCATTAGATCCTAAATCCAAATCAGAAACTATTGGACTTTTTATCATATTATTCTGTGCAAAAACATCTGACTGAAGAGCTATTGTGCTATAATCTCTCGCTTCACCTCTTAGAGATAATGATATGTTTCCATCGCCTATGCTTTCGTATCCCATTTCTGAAAACGAAACATTCTGTAGTGTTGATTTTTCTAGAACATCAAAAATACTTGAAACAACTAAATGTCTTCTTAATAACTTCTTTGATAATTCAATTCTTTTATCTAGAACAATGAGTTGTTGAATTAATTCGGATGAGAATTCTGACTTAGCCTTAGCAATACTATCTTGAGCATCAGTAATTTGCTTATTTAGAACCCCCTTCCATAAAATCATTCCTCCAGAAACTACAAGAATTGTTAGAAAAACAATAAGTGACAAAAATAAAAACAAACCAATACCGCCTTCTGAATTAACAGAGGTTCTTTTTTCTTCAATAGGCTTTTTAGGTATAAAAGATGTTTTAAAATTTTCTTCCATTTAGTTATATTATATTACGAAAAAACAAAGTATTATAGGCAACTATCCACAGTCTTGATAGTCAGCTACTCGAATTCTTGTAGCTTTCGCAATGCAATACCAACAGCAACAGAAAACTCAGGGCCAGTAAGCCTTAAAATCTCCTCCAAGAACGCTGGTGTTTCAACTTTTGCAAAAGGATTACCTAAAACTGCATCTGTTTCAAATCCGCTTTTAGAAAATTCTAACAAACCATTAAGAGCGACGCCTCCTCCTGTAAGAATAGTTTTGAGGATCATCTTATTATATTTTTTTTGATAATTTAAAATAAAACTATTTGTTTCAGAAAATATATAATCGAGAGTAAGTAATATAACGTCCTTAACATCCTTATCGTTTATTTTTTGATTTGGAGCATATGCTCTTTTTATCTTTTCTGCCTTATCAACAGGAACATTTAGCGCGCTCGCAATATTTAAAGTTATGTCTTGAGATCCTCGATTTATAAGGTGAGAATTTTTTATAACACCTTTCTCAACAACATAAAGTTTTGTTGTTGCTGCTCCCATATCGAATATCATTACTGGTGATTGTTCATTTTCTAGAACTGCACGCATTGCTGAAAACATTTCTATCTCAAAAAAACTCGCGTGAAGAGAAGACTTAGTAACAATATCTTGGTAAGTGTTCAAAACAGAGTTATGAATCGCAACAACTAAAACTGTCGTCTTCTTATCTTTATCGACTTCATTGTCTACAGGCTCGCCTTCAAACTGAACTTCCTGATCATATTCTTTTGGGAGTATTGTCCAATCAAGACTTACTTCTGAAATAGGAACTGGAATATATTTTCTTGCCTCAAGTGGAATCATTTCAGCAAGTTTTTTTTGATCCAGTGTTGGTATATCTATAAGAGTCACTAGACTTGAACGGAAAGGGATTGATATCGCACAATTCTTAGTAGTAACATTGGCCTCTTTCATCAGGTCTAATAACGCTTCAGCGATTTTATCAGAAGAAAGATTTGTAGCTCTACCAACTTCTAAGCCAGCATAAGGACCGAGAGCTAATGCGCCATAAGTTTCAAGAACGGCACGTCCTTTTTTTCTCTTTAGCTGAACAACCTTAATAGAAGATGATCCGAGGTCTATGCCTAAAACGCTAGTCTCATCTTTTTTAAAAGGATTAAATTTTAAAATATTTTGTAAAATATCTGCCATTATTTAGAATGTTATAGGCATATCTGCTATTTTATATATACGCAGATAGGCAAAACCAATTTATACATTTTTATTATATCATACCAATAATGGTAAGATACCAACAATACACACATAAACACTATGGAAAAAACACTAAAAAAATTATTATGCTCACTTCTTGATTTTATTTTGCCTAAAAAAGAGCAAATAAAATATTTAGAGCTTTTAACACAGGATGAATTTTATGAAAAGACGGCAAAAGCCGATAGATTAGGCCTTGGACGACAAACCTTCCCTATTTTTGACTACAGAGACTCGTTGGTTAAAAATGCTATTTGGGAAATAAAATATAGAAAAAATGAAAAAATTATAAAACTTATAGGGAAAATTCTCTCTGATGAATTAACAGCAATACTTGGCGACTTGAGTTTATTTTCAAATTTCAATTATCCAATTTTGATACCTATCCCCCTTTCAAAAAATCGTGAAAGACAAAGAGGCTTCAACCAATGCGAACTTATAGCAAAAGTTATATGCAAAAATTCAGTTGGTATATTTTTTGAAAAAGATATTTTAATAAAAATTAAAGACACCAAACCTCAAACTTCTTTCAGTGATAGAAAAAGTCGTTTAGAAAATTTAAAAGATTGTTTTGAAATTATTGATGTGCAAAAAATTAAAAATCAAAACATCATTCTTTTAGATGATGTTACTACGACCGGCGCAACTTTAAACGAAGCAAAAAAGTGTCTTCTAAATTCGGGTGCTAAAAAAGTTATAGCGATAACAATTGCACACTAGAATTACTTGGTTTCACTTTTCAAAGTTGGATCTGTATCAACTTCAAAAACTTTAAATTTAATTCGCCCAATATATTGACCATTCGGAGTTAAAACATTTACTCTCCAAAGTCCTGGCGTAACATTCGCTTTTATTGAATAAGTTCTATAACCACCATCTCGTCCTCCAACTATAGGAAGCGCTATCTCCGCAACGTGAACCCACGTCTTTTTTATTTCATCATACTTCTGCCACTCATGAGTAATATCTATATTAATAAGAGTCGGAGAAAAAACAGCTGTGTAAACATAAATAGGATCACCAGAAATTATGTGAACATCTTCATATGAACGTAAAAAATTTATCGTATTTGTATAAAAACTTTTATTCTCTTTTTCAATTAAATAATTACCTGAATTATTTTCATCACTTATAGAGTGATAAATTCCATAGTCTTTGAGAGATAGAGGTAATGGCGGAATAGTATTTGTAAAATATAAAACATTCATTGTTAGATAAATTCCAAAGATGCTCAGAAAAATTATTTTTTTATTGCGAATAAATCTTTCACGTGTAATGAAATAAAGTAATGCTAAAAATATGCCGATAACGACAAGACTTACTACTCCACTCAAAAGAAAAATATCACTACCGATACGGCGTATCAATACCGGCACAGAAAAAATTGCAAATGAAAAAATCGAAAGAAAAAGAACACTTATCTGAAAGCTCAAACGAATATATTTTTCCTTATAAGCTTCATTGAACATAAAAACAATAAAGAGCAGAAGGAGGAAAGGCCAGCTAGCAGTAAGGGTTGCGCCTCTAAAATAAAATACGAGGAAGGTGCTAAAAAGGCCTCCAAAAGCGAACTGTATCGTAATTATCAGCCAAAAGTGAACGAAGTCTCTGGTCTCTTGTTTAAGTTTTGATTTTATTTTTTCGTTTTCAACATGATTTAAAATAATTATTCCAGCACCAGCAAACAGTAAATGAAGAATTATCCAAAAATTTTCAATAAATAAATCTACTCTCGTCAGAAAAAAAATGTTAAATATAAATCCTGAAATAAGCGAAAAGGAAGATATCGGCCTTTCATATTTGAAATACCAATGTTTTATCCAATGTATTGATTTTCTAATTTTTTCTCTAGGCATTTTATTTTTTTATTTACAAGTCTTTGGAGAAAAATCCTCTTTGCTAATTGTAGAATTATCTGGAGTAAATTTTCCATTTTCTACAATAGAACTGTCTCCTTTAACTAAAAAGCAATTAGCACCTACCACAGGAAAAACTAAACCCTTTTTGATAAACGCTACATACCAACCATTGACATCAAAAGTAGTCATTACAGTTTTTGGAGGTAGATCGTTTGATGGATAATCAGCAAATTCTGGATATCTTGCCTTAACCATAGCGATAGCTTGATCTTCTGAAAAATTGACCGGCATGATTTTTTCATTTAAAGAAATATCTTTGTGATTAAAAACTAAAGATAAAGCAACAAATAAGAGCGTGGAAAATATGGCTACAATACTTAAATAAAATTTAATGTTCATATTATTATTCTATCTTTTTGATAAAATTTTTACAATAAAATACCGCGCGAACAAATCGTTCACGCGGTATTTAAATTTCCATCTGCTATTTAATTTTTACAACTTTCTCCCAAGGTAAGCCTGATTTTCCAAAATGACCGTAAGCTGCGGTTTTTTGAAATATTGGCTTGCGCAAGCCTAAACGTTTAATAATACTTTGTGGACGAAAATCAAAATTTCTATCAACGATATCTTTCAAGCTCTTGCCATTTTCATCAACTGCTTCAACCATAACTGGTTCTGCTTTTCCAATTGCATAAGCAACTGAAACTAAAGCATTCTTCGCAAATCCATTCATTACTAAATTTTTAGCAACGAAGCGAGCCATATATGCACCTGAACGATCAACTTTTGTTGAATCTTTTCCAGAAAACGCACCTCCACCATGAGGCATAACTCCGCCATAAGTATCAACCATTAACTTTCTTCCCGTAAGTCCTGTGTCGGCATAAAATCCTCCTAATTCAAATTTACCTGAAGGATTTATTAAAACCTCTATACCAGAAAGATCTTTTCCTATAATTGGCTTAATGATCTTTTTTGTTATTTCATCTTCCATTTCTTTTCTGCTTACATTTGGCTTATGCTGTGTACTTACTAAAACTGAAACAACTTTTCCATTGTTAATTGTAACTTGCGATTTGCCATCCGGTAACAGCCATTTTATACCTCCTTTTCTTCTGACCTCTTCAAGTTTTTTTACAAGCGCGTGTGCTAATACAACACCTTTAGGTAATGCTTCTTTAGTTTCGTTTGTGGCAAATCCATACATAATTCCCTGATCGCCTGCTCCTCCAGTATCCACACCCTGAGAAATATCTGGCGATTGTTCTTCTACATAAACTTCAACATCAAGATGATCATTGTGGCCAATATCCTTATAAACTTTCTTGCCGATTTTGGCATAATCAACTTTTGCTTTAGTTGTAACTTCCCCACCTATAATAAGATGTCCATGACCTCCAAAAGTCTCCACAGCGACACGACTTAAAGGATCTTGCCTCAAGCATTCATCAAGAATTGCATCTGATATTTGATCACAAATTTTATCAGGATGACCTGAAGTAACGCTTTCTGCTGTATATATAGAATTCATATTTTTTTAATTACTAATAAAAAATCCCTATTAAAAGGGAAGGATTAAAATTTAGATGTCTCGACAGACAATATCTTCCCCACTTTGGGCTAGACTTAGCACCTTACACTTAACTTAAGGTTGCTGGCGAATCAACGGGCTAGTTCCCTCATCGCACTCTTGATATATATTAGATCTTTTGCAAATAACCTTTCTTTCAAAATACATGAATTTTTCTAAGAAATCCTATCTGCAAAAGATCTATTGTAAATTGATTATAACAAAAACATTTTACAGCACAACTGGACTTGAACTAAGAACGTTTTTTAAATATTTCTGAGACTTGTTTCTTTATATCCTTACTCATATAAAGCAGATAATTAAAATCCGAAGGATAGCCAACAAGCTCCATAAAACCGACTCCGGGAACTTCTTTACCATCAACTATTGCGACAACTTCGATCGGACTCTCCCAATAATTTATAGCATTAGATATAAATTCCTGATCAGACATCAACGAGCGAACTTTTAGCACAATATTTTTGTCTGGAATTTCTATTGTCCAAGAAAGCGGATACTCTGCTTTTGTTTGAGAACTTTTCCAAATTTCATTGCCGGGCTTTAGTATTAAATTTTTGTAATGTTCCGACTTACCTTCGTGGTCTATCATATCAACCAAAAAATCTTTTTTCTTTTTATCATCATATTCAACACACATAATATCTAAACCATTTTCAAGCTGAATAGAAAACCAACTCCACTTATCTTCTTGATAAGAAACATCCGCCCATTGATGATCCATCCAGCTCTTTCCGGTAACCTCTATAGTTTTGCCATCTATATTTATAGTGCCTTTAGTTTTTAAATCAGTAAGTGAATAATAATAACTTTCTCTATCACAAACAGAAATATGTCCTTCACCCCCTTCCAAGAGTGGCTGCTTTTTTGATTTCAAATCAAGATTCATAAATTCAGTCTTCATATTAAAATTAAATAGTTCAGTTTCAACAATTTCATTATTAACATAACCTGAAGTTAAAATTGGACTTATATAATTTGCAAATAAAAGAGGTTTGTTAAAACTATCCCGAGAAACGAGAGAAATATTTTGAGTCTCTTTATAATTTTTCTGGGCAGAAATATCAGAAACAAAAGAGTGCGCAAAGTAAAAATTTTTTAAAGGATTAAGACTGTCTATGAAAGGAATATTTTTTATATATGGAATTTTTACTTTCTTTGTATCAGCCTTAAAAAGACAATTCATAAAACTGTAATGATTGTCATCTTTGTCTTTCAAGTGACCGTTAAAATACCACCACTCAATAATAGCGTCATGCGCCTGATTATCATCAGGGAAATAAATTGGTTTAATTTCTTTATACATATTTTATATAATATCAAGCATCAAACAAAGATCAAAATTAAAAAAACAAAAAGCGCGACGAAATTTATATTCTTGTCGCGCTTATTTTTTACTTGAGATTCTATTCTAAACTTAAGTGTTTTAAAATTTTCTCAAGAGTTTTTTTATTTTCTATTACACCTTGGTGACCAAAAAAACGAATCATATAGTTCTTACCATATTCGAGCTCGGAACTTGTCGCGGGTATTATCCTAGTATCAAGTGATGCTCTTAAGCTAAGTGTGTTAACCTCATTAAGTAAATGATCTTTCGTTTTTAAATTCTCAAGAAAATCGCTTCCTGGCCTAATTTGTCTTATTCCTATTTTTTTAGAAAAATACGCCCAGATAGTGCCATCATTTGGAGAAGATACTGAAACGAAATTAATAACCCTCTCATCGCCTCCTAAAAAATACATATAGTATCGAGCAATAAGACCGCCCATGCTAAAAGCTACAATATCGATTTTCTCACCTGGATTAAATTTTTTTTCAATATATTCCTTAACTTGTTCAGCAGAAAATTCTAACCCTACAGAACCATCATTTGGAAAATAATCTAATCCATAAACTTCAAATCCACGATCCTTTAAAAAGGATGTTAATTTTTGAAGTGTTTTCATAGATCCTCTTATTCCGTGAATTATAATTACAGGATTTTTTTTAGATGTTTTCACTATTTCGCCTTCCATTCTTTTCTGTGTGAATTTTATAACTTTTTTCTGTTTTGGCAAATTTAATTTATAAAAAATTAAGCAGCTTTTTTAACTGCGCTAGCTACCGCTTTTGCAACACGCTTATCAAAAGGATTAGGAATAATATAGTTAGCTGATAATTCTTTTTTAGACACAAGCCCAGCTATAGCTAGAGCTGCAGCTAATTTCATTTTTTCCGTAATCGCTTTTGCTCGCACATCGAGTGCTCCGCGAAAAATTCCTGGAAAAGCCAAAACATTATTGATTTGATTTGGATAATCAGATCTTCCTGTGCCAAATATTTTTATTTTTGTCTTCTTCGCATCTTCAAAACTTATTTCTGAATTTGGATTTGCCATAGCAAAAACTATCGGATCATCTGCCATATCTTCCACCCATTCTTTTTTTAAACTATTTGCGACTGAAACACCAATAAAAACATCGGAGCCTAGAAGTGCCTCTTTTAAACCACCTTGTTTTTTTTCTTTATTAGTAAGCTCTGCAATTCTTTTCTTATACTCGTTCATTTCACTTCTACCTTCATAAATACTTCCTTTGCTATCAACCATAATTATATTTTTACCAGAAACTCCGTAATGAATTAAAATATTAACAACAGCCATAGCTGCGGCACCTGCGCCATTAACAACAAGTTTTATTTTTCTTGCATCTTTTTTTACAACGCGCAAAGCATTTACCAAAGCAGCCAGAACAACGATCGCTGTGCCATGCTGGTCATCGTGCATCACAGGAATATCTAATTCATTTTTCAATCTTTCTTCAATTTCAAAACATCGAGGCGCAGAAATATCTTCCAAATTTATTCCGCCGAATCCTGGTGAAATTAATTTAACCGTTTTGATTATTTCTTCAATATCCTGTGTAGCAAGACAGATTGGATAAGCATCAACTCCCGCAAACTCTTTAAACAAGATCGCCTTCCCTTCCATAACAGGCATCGCAGCTTCAGGACCTATGTTTCCCAGACCTAGCACAGCAGAACCGTCTGTAATAACTGCAACAGCATTAGATTTTAATGTGTAATCAAAAACCGCCGATTTATTTTTAGCAATATGTTTGCACACTTCAGCAACCCCAGGAGTATACGCAAGCGACAGATCTTTTTTATTTTTTATAGAAACTTTAGATCGAACTTCCAATTTGCCTTTTAGTTTCTTATGTAATATCAGCGATTGTTTAAAATAATCCATACACATTATATTAATTGATAAAACCCAACTGTTATTCCCGCGAAGGCGGGAATCTAATTTCCATCTGCTTAATCTGGATTCCCGCTTTCGCGGGAATGACAGAGAATAGTTTATTATACAAGTAAAACAGCTCCTATCAAAAGATGGGGGCTGTTTAGAAAATTTCACTTAAATTTAAGCGCTGACAAATATAGATGTTACAAAACCATCTATTGCGACCTTGTCTCCAAATTCATGTTTTAATTCAGATAATTCTGCCTTTAAATTATCGAGATCTTTTTCACTTTGACCAATTGCAATAATCAAAAATTTTTTTGAACTAGTTAGTAGATCTCCAAAACCATGATGACCGAAAGCAACGGACAAAGCTATACCACATTCTTCAAGAGAATGATCCTTACCTAAATATTTTCGGCTTACCACAAAACCTTCAGGCAAACCTTTAACACTTAAGTAATTAAATCTTCCTGTGCCATCATAATAACAAACACGCGCATCATGAAATTCTGCAGGACGAGCCATCTCTTCTGCTGAAATATGAATATGTGAAATTCCTTTTTCTTTTGCTATTTTTTCATACCACAACTTTGCTTTTTCATCTGCATCTTCTGGTGGAATACCTTGTTGTGCCGCCCAAACTTTTAACGCAGCGCAACCATCGTGACTTGATATTGCATCCAATTTTGCATCTGCAAAATATTTTTCAAAAGTATCATCAGAAAGCAATATTCCACTTCCTGCGGAATGAACTCCCCACGGTGTGCCTTCATCCATACAACAAAGACAATTTATAAAATTTTCTCTGGGAAATTTATTTTTTCCCAAATTAAAAGAATCCGTAAAATCAGATAAAGTTTTAATATACTCAGCAAAACCTATATTGTAGATTTGGCTCATAATACTTTCCTGCTCGTTAAATTTTTGATTCTTTTCCATATTTATTATTTGACACTAACCGATTGTAATAGACAAAGTAGCAAACAAACTAAACAGCCACTCTTTTTACTAGATTAATTGTATTTCTAAAATAGTCAAATTAAAAACACAACAATTTGACAAGTTATAAATATTATCGTAATCTTCACTCAGATTATGAAAAACGACACTATTGCTATTGAAGTTTTAAAACGAGCATTGGAAAAAAGTTGGACTCAAAAAACATCTGCTGATCCAAAAAACTGGAACAAGGAAAATCCTCAATGGGGACAATGCGCAGTAACCGCACTTGTCGTCCAAGATTTATTTGGCGGAAAAATTTACAGATTAGATCTGGCTTTTGCTGATGATCTTAAAGTAAGACTTATGCGATCGCATTATTTTAATTCAACAGAGAACCAGCTAATCGATCTTACTGCTGATCAATTTCAGAATAATAACGATGAATATTATATTCAATCAATTCAAATGCCGGAACGCATCTTACTTTCATCAAGAGAGCGCTTGCTTTCAAATAGTGAAACAAAATCAAGATATCTTCGATTAAAACTTGATGTTGATCGTTATCTTTCTCGTGTTCCAAAAAAATAGAACAAAAAACAAAAAGCCGTATCTTTCGATACGGCTTTTTTAAATTATATTAAGAAATTATTTTGCTTCACAAACGCCATCTTTGCAACCTTCACAATTTCCACAACCCTTGCAACAACCTCTGCAAAGTCTTTTGTGGTTGATAATTTCGACAACTGCTGAAGCTCCAACTAAAACATATATCACTCGCGCTAACATAGAATCCATTCCTCCTAAAAAGATGCTTATATCATAACCCATCAAACCGACAAGAAGCCAATTTAAACCACCAATTATAAGAAGAATAAACGTAACCATGTGCAATTTTTTCATACTATTTGTATTGTGGGCTTTCACCCAACTTAAATTAATAAATACAATTACTATTATACCGTATTAAAACAACGTCGAAAATCAAACTGTGTAAAACTTTTTAATTTTATCTTTTCTATATTTTTCTTTTTCTAAGCCGACTAAGCAAAAATAAAATTCCTGTAATTACTGCCGGTCCAGATATCGCAACATACCAACTCCAGTGACGATCGAGCCCAACCATATAAACATAAAAAATAGCGAAAGCAAAAAAAGCGATCGCACCAACTAAGTCTCTCTTCCAAGATATTATAAGCACCAACAACAAAACAATCGGTAATAAAAGATGCATAAAAAGCGCTGTGACCATCTCCCAACCTTGATATCCGCTATCAAACACATCTAAGGCAAACAATGACAAAAACATTATAAATAAAATAGACAAAACTCTAGGACTCCAATATAAAAATTTATTTAACATAATTTAGCATTATAACATTATTTTAAAATTTTTCTATAGATTTATATGACCATTTTTTGTTGCAAAATTTTGTGATATAAATAAAGAATAAATAATGACTTCAAAACCTCCAAAAAATAATCTGAAAATCGGACTCGCACTAAGTGGTGGAAGTGCTTTGGGACTTTTTCATATTGGTGTTTTACAATCTCTTGAAGATCATGATATTTCCATAGATTGCATTAGTGGCACTAGCGCTGGAGCAATCGTAGCAGCTTGTTATGCTTTTGGTATTTCAACAACAGAAATAGCTGCACGAGCAAAAAAAATAAGCTGGTGGAATTTGTCTAGTTTTTCTTATTCCAAAATGGGTCTGGCAAATACCGACGCTATTGGCAAACTAATGGAAGAAATTTTAGGTCCAGTAAATATTGAGGACGCCAAAATTCCTCTAACGATTGTAGCAACTGACATTAAAAGTGGCGAAAGAATAGTATTTAAAAAAGGTAATGTATCACAAGCTGTTATGGCTAGTGTTTGCATACCTGGATTATTTGCGCCTGTGCATGTCGGTGACTTATTGTTAGTAGATGGCGGACTAGTAGAAAATCTGCCTTTATTAGCTTTAAACGACTTAGAGCCTAATTTAAAAATTGGAGTAAATTTAACTCGCTGGCGAACCTGTAAAGAACCAACGAGTGTTATTGATGTAATGCTTAACACTTTATATATCATAAGCCAAAAACAAATCATCTCTCATTCTCAAGATACAGAAATTTTAATCGAACCTCATTTAGAAAAATACAGTGCTTCTGATTTCAAAAAAGTTGATGAATTAATGGCAGAAGGCTATCGTGCCATCACTCTAGCTATGCCAGAAATTAAACAAAAAATAAAAGAAGAAACTGTTCGAATTCTAGAACACCAGCCAAATTTGCTAGTAAAATTCTTCAAGTGGTTGAAAGGAGAATAATAAACTTAATTTTTAAAATAGGAATTCATTTTAAAAAAGGCAACTACTTATTAGTTGCCCTTTACCGTCTTAAACCAATTCAGCGATCTTTTTACTTGAAGCAGATTTATTTACAACAACCGGCTCGATGCTTTCGCGTGTCTTTGGTAAACATTGAGGATAATTTTTCTGAACAAAATCTAAAAGTTTTTCTCTAACTTCACATCTTAGATTCCAAGCGGCTCCGGCATCATTAGCACTAACAAGAGCTCGTAATTCAACAGTTCGTTCTTTTATATCAGTGACCTGAATAACTTTCGCTTTTTTATTCCATAATGCTGAATTCTCCATTATTCTATCAAATTCCTCTCTCAACGGCTCTAGAGGCATAGAGTAATCAACATTTAAAAACACTGTGCCTAAAATATCCGAACCTGTTCTAGTCCAATTCTGAAAAGGCTTTTCGATAAAATAATTTATAGGAAGCACTAGACGTCTTTGATCCCATATTTTAACAACAACATATGTAAGAGTTAATTCCTCTATTTTTCCCCATTCACCTTCAACAATAACAACATCGTCAAGCCGTATCGGCTGAGTTAATGCTATCTGAAATCCAGCAAGAATCATTGAAATGCTTTTTTGAGCTGCAAAACCAACAATAATACCAATCACTCCAGCTGAAGCAATAATGCTTGTTCCAATCTGTCGAACAGAATCAAAAACCATTAATATTGCTGCCCCCGTCAATATAAACAAAAATACCAAAGCAATTTTTTTTAAAAGTTTGACCTGCGTTAAAATTTTTCTTGCAGATAAATTATTTTCTTGATCAATACGATAACGTCTGATAACAGCTCTTTCAATAATATTAATAATTAAATAGACAACTAAGCTTGCTACAAGAATTAGTCCTAATGAAACAAAATATTGAAATGGAATATCAAACATAATTTTAAAATTTTAGACTTTAATAAAAAAATTATAACATAAAATTTAATCTGATGGGATTTGAAACTTACAGCTTAGCATCGTGGGATTTGGTCACAGATAATTTTGCAAGGCAAAATTTCCGCGACCTCGCCTCGCGCCTGCTTCGCAGACTTCACTCGCAAGGCTCGTTCCGTGCGCTCCGGCTTTCAAATCCCACACTCTCCGCTCAACAAAATGGCGACACGCATTCGCGTGTCGCACTATTTTGTACGAGCGGAGAGTGTGGGATTTGAACCCACGAAGGGTTTTAAAGCCCTTACCTCGTTAGCAGTGAGGCGCTTTCGACCACTCAGCCAACTCTCCATTGTATGCCTAGCATACACAATATTTAGTTTTTCTTACAAAGACACTTTATCATATTACTAAACTCATTTCTAGTCGATGAGTTTTAATTCAAATTGCAGCCACAGCAAAATGTGTTATGCTTTTCCCCAGTATGAACATTGAACAAATATATCAAAAATCAGATTCTTTAAATTTACAAGAAGAATCGCTTAAATCAGGTATTTTAGGAATTCAAAAAGAACGAAATGATCTTAATGAAGAAGTCAAACAAATGCTTCGTAATGGAGAAAGCACTGGTGATAAAGTATTAGATATCGTCATCAAACGTTTTGGCTTAGAAAAATCAAAAGATTACAGAAAAAGATTTTCTATCTTGCAAAAAACGATAGCTGATCATCAAGACGAATATGTTTTAATAATTGAGACTTCCGGTTATCGTGATGTTAGGCAATATTCAGCGATAATATCCGAAGCTGAAAATAAAATGTATCGCGGAATTCGCAGACTGCCCCAAGTTTATTATTATTTAGGCATAATTTCTGGAGAAGAAATTTTTTACGAAAATAATTGTCCTGAACATACTTATGAAGCTAACGAACTTCTCCAAATTCCAACACTCGCTCATATTGCAAAATCCACAACAACAGATTATACAAAACTTGAAGGTTGTATAAGATCGAAACATTCAGCAACTAAAAGATTAATGGCAATCACACAAGGCGAAGTTAATGAAACAGGAACTATTTTTAGTCTAGGTGAAGATTCTCAAAAAGTTATATTTGTAATTGGTAATCCATCTTTAAATGAGTTTTTTGCTCAAAAAACTCAAGAAGCATCTATGGCAAAACAAAACTTTGATCATATGATGCCACTTCTTAAAAAATAAGGCGCCACAGCGCACGACTATCGAAATAGTCGTGCGCTTTTCATTTTTATACGCTGAAGTAGAATAGCAGAATGATACTAAAAGACCCTATTGAAAAAGCTTTCAGACTGTCGCCTCTTCAAAAGATAGCTCTAAGCAAGTTGAGAATAAAAACTGTAGAAGATCTGCTTTTCTATTTTCCTACTCATTATGGCGAAATTGCTGAGGTTAAGCTTATTCAAAATCTGTCAAAAGGCGACCATGCGACCCTCTACGGTAAAATCTCAAAACTCAAAATGAGCAAAGCTTACATTAAAAAAATTCCAATGGCAGAAGCAAATCTAGAAGATGAAAGCGGGCACATTAAAATGATCTGGTTCCATCAGCCTTATATAACCAAAATGATAACAGAAGACGGTTTTTATAAAGTTGAAGGAAATGTTTCAGAAAGAAAAGGTCAGCTTTATATCACAAACCCAGACGTTGTAGGAATAAGCAAACTACCAACTGCGGTCGGAGATTCTATTTTTGGAGAAGCTGTAGAAAATTTTGGCTATCCAGTTTATTCAGAAAGTAGAGGAATTACATCTAAATGGTTTTATTATGCAATTCAGAAAATTTTCCAAGCTGGATTGCTTGATGAAGTTGTAGATCCTATTCCTGCTGAAATTTTAAAAAAATATAATTTGCCGACACTTAAGACCGCGCTCTTTTGGATACACGAACCAAAGAAAAAATCTGACGCAGACGCCGCAAGAAAGCGCTTCGCTTTCGAAGAAGTTTTTTTTATACAGCTTGCAAATCAAAGAATGCGACTTGAATACGAAAAAGAGCATGCATTTAAAATAGAGAGGCCAAGCAAAGACATTGAAGAGTTCGTTTCTCGCTTCCCTTTCAAAATGACAAATGCTCAGCAAAAAGCTGTGAACCATATTCTTGAAGATTTTAAAAAAGGACGACCGATGGCGAGGCTTCTCGAAGGAGATGTCGGTAGCGGAAAGACTGCAGTCGCCGCTTGTGCCGTATACGCTACAACTATGACCAATCCAGGAAAACAAAATTACGGATCGCTTCAAACTGCTTATATGGTGCCAACAGAAATTTTAGCAAAACAGCATTTTGAATCTTTTATAAAGTATTTTTCGCATCTCAATATTTCCATAGGGCTTTTAACTGGAAGTGAGTGTAGAAAATTTCCTTCAAAAGTAAATCCATCTGGTTGGACTCATATTTCAAAAGCTCAACTAAAAAAGTGGGTAGCAAACGGAGAGATCGCCGTGCTTATAGGAACACATGCTTTAATCCAAAAATCAGTCACATTTAAAAATTTAGCCAATGTTATCATCGATGAACAGCATCGCTTCGGCACAAGCCAAAGACAAAAATTAACAAGGAAAGATAAAATTGCTCCTCATCTGCTTTCGATGACCGCAACGCCGATCCCTCGCACACTTGCTCTAACGATATTCGGCGACCTTGATCTGACGCTTCTAGATGAAATGCCTGCTGGAAGAAAAATAATAATAACAGAGATCGTTACGCCAGATAAAAGAAATAACGCTTATGAAAAAATTGAAAAAGAACTAGAGAGCGGAAGACAGCTATACATAATCTGCCCTCGAATAGACGAACCGGATCCAGATAAAGAACAAACATTGAATGTTAAATCAGTAACAGAGGAAGCAAAAAGATTAAAAAGGGAAGTTTTTCCAAAATATGAAATTGCAATCTTGCACAGCAAGATGAAGCCGAAAGAAAAAGAAAAAATAATGAATGATTTTTACGAAGGACGATTGGATATTTTGGTTTCTACTTCTGTAGTGGAAGTTGGCGTAAATGTTCCAAATGCAACTGTAATAATAATTGAGGGCGCAGAGCGATTTGGTCTGGCACAGCTTCATCAGCTTCGAGGCCGCGTATTACGAAGTAATCATCAGGCATACTGCTTTGTTTTTGCTGAAGCAAAAACAAAAAAAACTTTAGACAGACTGCGCGCATTTAAAAATGCAAAAAATGGTTTTGAACTTGCCGAATACGACCTGGCATTTCGCGGACCAGGAGAACTTTCCGGGGTTAAGCAATGGGGACTTTCAGATCTTGGAATGGAAGCAATAAAAAATATTAGAATGGTTGAGGCTGCAAGGCTCGAAGCACAGGAACTTTTAAAAAATAATCCAGAATTAATATCATACTCGCTGATAAAAAAGAAATTAGAATCCAAAAAAGAAATTCATTTTGAATAACAATATTAAAAACGGCCTGCACTAGCAGGCCGTTTTTTAATTTATTGTAGCATTTGTAGAATTGGATACAGTTCGACCCGTCCGCCACGCAAGCAGAGCCTTGCGAGGCGTTGCGGGCGAGAGGCGCGAGTGCGGAGCAAACTGAGCAATACTTTGTAGTATTGTGAAGGAGCACCGCAAGCGAGCAACAAAGAAATGTGCCAATCCTACAAATGCTATTTAATTTATCGTAAACACTCCGCTATTGGCAGTGTGAGTAGTATCGCTCTCATCAATCACTTTTATATAATAACTAGAACCAGCGGTGAGTGTAGTTGGTAAAATATAATCTATAGAACCTGAGTCTGGATCAACGCCTGTAGCAATATCAAGAATCGCTGCGCTAGTCCAAAGTGAAAACTTAAGTTTCCCTACACCCATAGCACTCCATCTGATAGGTAAAACATTTCCTCTTGTAAAAATTTGTCCAATAACAGGCTGACTAACATAAATATTAGGCGTTTGAATACTGAATGACTGACTACTCTTGCCGAATACATTTGCATTTATTGCATTGTAAACAAAAATAGAATAATTATCACCCAAAGCCTGCGTAGTAGGAATTGTCCAATTATATGAACCTGTATTACTTATACTTGTTGCAAGTGTTGTAGTTCCTGTTCCATTAACAAGAACAATACTAACTTTTGGAACGCTACCTGTGGTTGACCAAGAAATTGGTAATGTTTTCCCTCGATAAAATGTTCCACCAGTATCAGGGGAAGAAAGAGTTAAAAGACCTGAAACAATTTTAAAAATACCACTTGTTGCATACACAGAAGCATTATCTGATTCTTGAATGCGAATACGATATCTATCCCAAGGAGAAATATCATTACCTAATGTCCATGAAGCACCACCATTATTTATAATATTAGATGCTAAAGTGCTCGTGCTTGAAACGACTTCAATTGCCGTTCCACCACTAACTATCGTTGATGAATTAATAAGCAACTTTTCAAGAATTATATCAACATTAGAAATATATCCTGTTGAACTCCAAACAATTCTTTCAGAAGACCCAGGCGACAAAACTTCACCATTCACAGGAGAACTAACACTAATCGATCCATCTGTAATTAAAAAATTTGCATTATTTGATGTTCCATTTGCATTTGAAATTGTAATAGGATAACTCCCTATTGGTCTAACTTTTGGTAGTGTAAAAGTAAGATAAACTCCATCCAAAGAGCTTACTCTACTAACAGTAGTCGTTGTTCCAATATTTATATTGTTTGCCAAAACATCAGTGCTTGTTGAAAGAAAACCAATACCATTAACATTAATCGTGGTTCCAGCCGGACCTGATGTCGGATTAATATTATAAATCGCCGGAGTAGTTGTAGATTTTGTCACGGTGAAAAAAACAGGAGAACTTGTGCCACTACCGTTTGATACGCTTATTGGATATGTTCCAAGAGGAATAACAGATGACGAACAATAAGATCCTGGTGAGCAAGGCCTTTCAGGAATTCTAAAAAATAATTGATTGCCATATGAAGATGCTAAACCAACCAAAGCATTACTTACACCAGCAAAATTAATATTATTGGTTAATGTAGTTGCAAATCCTGTGCCGACTAACGTAACTATTGTTCCTGTTTGTCCGCTTGATGGAGATACATAGGTTATTGAAGGAGCTCCCCAACTCGTAGAAGTAGATGTGCCACTGCTGACAATAATAGAATATGATTGCTCTAAATTATCACTTTGACCACTTTCTACCAAACGCAGTTTAAAATTATAAACTCCCGCTCTAGTTGGAGTGCCTCCAATATGAATCGGGGTCTGACATGGATACCTAACACAAACTGTGGCATCGCTTAAATATAATCCATCCGGCAAATAACCATTTGAAAGACTCCAGCTATAATTACCAAGCCCTCCTAATGATGATACCGACACATCATAAGGCGCCCCCACATAAGCTATAGGCAAAGAAGCAGGAGTAAACGGTAATAATGTTGTTGTAGAATAATTTAATAAATTAAATTTAAAGATATTGCTCTGTTTGCCACTCGGAGTAAATACAGAAACATCATATATTCCCTTTTGTGCAATCTTGTCTGGAGTAAGACATGGAGGTTCTGCGTAACGACATATAGGCAATAAAACATTTGGCACATTAAATTTAAGAGAGGTGCCATTTTGAGAAGAAATATTTATAATTGCACCATCACCAAATTTAACTATATTATTGTTAAGAGCAAAACCAGATCCATTTATTGTAACTTCTGAATTCCAAAGTCCAGAGTTTGGTGAAATTCCTGTAATTATTGGGGAACCTTTTATGTCTGTGACAAGACCTCCACAAGTCAGCTGTCTTATTTTCTCGCGCGTTATTGGGCCTAAAGAACCATAACCAGTTGTTGATGGCGTTCCAGAATACACAACTCCATTTCTAGATTGAAAATCTTTTACAGCTTGTTCTGTTATTGATCCAAAAAAACCTGTGATCTCTGGATAATTATAATCACCTTGAGCTTCCAAAAATGATTGCAATTTAGAAACTTCACCATTAACTAATGCATCTCTTGAACCGTAAAATATTTTGTAAGTAAATGTGACGCAAGAACTAGATGTATCAGCATTGGCATACGGAATATTTAAGAAAAGAGCCAAGAGAACAGAAAGAAGTATAATTTTTTTCATAGAAAATAATTTATAATTGAATATCTCTATTATATAATAGAAAAAATAATACTTTTTAATAAATGTTGATAAGTATGGTTGTTTAGTATAATATTAAATTGCCTTATATCGTTATAATGCAATTATGGGCGTATAGCTCAGTTGGTAGAGCACGGAGCTTATACCTCCGCGGTCCTAGGTTCGAGTCCTAGTGCGCCCACAAATTACTTTGAGATATAAAAGAAAAAAGCCCAATTAAGTTTGGGCTTTTGAATATGAAAATATAATTTATCATCAGCTTAAAGACCGGCTTCTAAACCACCCTCATCTCGAATTCTACAATCTTCAGAACAATAGATTCTGTCAGAAAAATATCCTTTAACTCGACATGAATAGCAAACCTTATGATCACAAGATTCTTCTCCTTCCCCGCACTCTTCACATTCACATTCGCTTAATGGTCCGCATTCCTCAATAGGTTTGACGCAACCAAAGCATGTTAGATCTTCTAATCTAAGACCTTCGGTCGGCTTAGAAATTTCCTCACTTTTGCTTCCAACACAATCATTACAACAAATCTGAAAATCTCCCGTGGTAGTGCGACAATATAAACAAAAAAATTCATTACAAAAAATACACTCTTCTAATTCGCACGGATTTATTTTTCTGTTACATTTTTTACACCTATCTCTTTCAAAATTCTCGCCAAATTCATTCATAATATTTTGATTCTAAAAAGAAGTATAATTAAATAACATTCTTTTGTAAACAAAAAAGAGTCTCAGTGAGACTCTTTTAATTTTTGAGTTTTTAAACTCAACAACATCCATTTGTTCCGGAACTTATTTCGACATGATAATTTCCTTTGACTAAATGCTCGCTTGCATTAACTTTTTCCATGCATTCTTGGCAACAAAAAACATTGCCTTTTTCATCCTTAATATTAGCAGAACATTTTGTGCAACATAAACAACTCGGACGACTACATCCGGTCATGCCACCAACCTCATCAATCGTTCCGCCACATTTTGAACATTTTATCGAATTTGCTATCTCATCATACGCTTCATCAATTTCTCTTTCATTCATAACTTACCTTTCTTTTTCTGAAAAAAGTATAGTTTAAAAAATATTTTCTTGCAAATAAAAAATCGACAACCTTGATTGGCTTGCCGATTTTTTAAATAAATTTAAGCTTGATGTTCTATGTCAATTTTCTTTTTTGGAACAATGCCATTCGCAACAAGAATTTTTTCAAACTCTTCGCGTTCAATTGTTTCGACTTCCATAAGTTTTTCCGCAATGACATTTAGAATTTTTCTATGTTCAGTAATAATGCTCAAAGCTTTTGTATTTGAATCGTTCATGATCTTAGAAACCTCTGAATCGATTTTTTTACTGACTTCTTCTGAATATTCCCTATTCTCAACACCTCGTCCAAACATTGCTCTGCCTCCAGAACTCTCTAGTGCAATCGGTCCGATGTTGTCAGACATTCCATATTTTGTAACCATATCTCGAGCCAACGCTGTAGCAACCTGGAGATCATTTGAAGATCCTGTTGTTAAGTCTCCAAAAATATTTTTCTCAACTACATATCCACCAAGTGATACTACAATATCATCCATAAATTCATTCTTTGATTGAAGTTTTCGTTCTTCAAGAGGAAGCTTCAAAGTATATCCTGCAGCACGCCCCCTAGAAATAATAGAAACTTTATGAACTGGATCCGCATATGGTAACACCGATGCAAGAAGAGCATGTCCTGCTTCATGATATGCAGTGATTTCTTTTTCTTTCTTTGAAAGAAGGTGGCTTTTTCTCTCAGGTCCTAACATAACTTTTTCAATTGATCTAATAAGATCGTATTGAGAAATTTTTGAACGACTCTCTCGCGCTGTCAAAATTGCCCCCTCGTTCATAAGTGATTGTAGATCAGCACCAGAAAATCCTGGAGTGCGTTCTGCAACAACTTTCAAATTAATATCTTCTGCTAAAGGTTTTTCACGTGCATGAATTTTCAAAATTTCTTCGCGATCATTTCTGTCTGGAAGATCAATCACTACTCGCCTATCAAATCGTCCTGGTCGTAAAAGTGCTGGGTCTAAAACGTCAGGTCTGTTTGTTGCAGCCATAACGATCACTTTTTCTGTTTGTTCGAAACCATCCATCTCAACCAAAATTTGGTTTAACGTCTGTTCTCTCTCATCATTTCCTCCGCCAATTCCAGTGCCTCGAACACGCCCCACTGCATCAATTTCATCAATGAAAATAATCGAAGGTGCGGATTGTTTTGCCATTCGAAAAAGATCTCGAACGCGGCTTGCTCCAACACCTACAAACATTTCTACGAATTCTGAACCCGATACAGAAAAGAATGGCACGCCTGCTTCGCCAGCAACAGCACGTGCAAGAAGTGTCTTGCCTGTTCCTGCTGCGCCCATCAAAATAACTCCCTTAGGAATACGTGCTCCTATATCTAAAAACTTTTTCGGATTTTTTAAGAAATCAACAATTTCTACAAGTTCTTCTTTTGCTTCTTTTGCGCCCGCAACTTCTTTAAAAGTAATTCTTTGCTTTTTATCATGAGGCAAAATCATTCTTGCTCTCGACTGTCCAAAAGTAAATGCTTGCATGCCTGCTCCTTTTACCTGACGTGAAATGAACCAAAGAAAAATTCCGACAAAAACCAGAGGAATTAAAAATGGCGCTAAAGTAACAAACCAATAGAAAAAGCCTGAGGGATCTTGTTCAGAAATTTTTACATCTTTTAGCGATTCTTGTTTTACTCCATAGTTAACAAGTGTCTGCGAAAGCGGTGTTCCTGTTTCTTTTTTAGATTTTTTTACAACAGATTGAGCTCCGTCTTGAGCTTTGTATGTAACATTAAGATCATCTCCTTGAACAGATATTTCAGTCACTAATCCAGAAGAAACATCTGAGGCAATCTCTGAAATTGGAACTGTTGGATTACTTTTTGTTTCGTCAGCTAAAAATGAATAGAGAGTTACAAGCAAAAGAAAAATAAGAAGCGTGCTTATAATATTTCCTGTAAATTGCTTATTTTTATCTCCGCCTTTTTTATTATCGCCGCTGAAGTTTAATTTAATATTTTTAAACTTTTGCTGGTTCTTTGGTTTTTTTTCGTTTAAGTTTGGCATAATTTAAATTAATTAGATTTAAAAAATTATATCACAAAAACCCCAAAAAGGAACCCGACCATTATGATTTGCATACTTATACTGATAATATATACAATATAAATATGTCGAAATCATTAATTACAAACAAAAAGGCGCATTTAAATTATGAGTTTTTAGAGAAGTTCAATGCAGGGATTGAGCTTTTTGGATTTGAAGTAAAGGCTTTGCGTGAAAACCAAGGCTCGCTTGAAGGAGCACATGTAGTAATACGAAACAATGAAGCATATCTAGTGAACACCCATATTCCACCATATCAACCAGCAAATACTCCAAAAGAATACGATCCGTATCGAACCCGCCGATTGCTTCTTACAAAAAAAGAGATCCGCCATCTTTCAGGAGTTGAAAAACAGCAGAGGTTGACAATAGTGCCAATTTCAATGTATAATGATGGCAATAAGATCAAGGTTGAAATTGCGATAGTCCGCGGAAAGAAAAAATTCGACAAAAGAGAAGACATCAAAAAAAGAGAGACTGACAGAGATATAAGAAGATCGTTGAAAAGAGAATAAAAGTTTTTTGGAGGTTCCTCATTTCAAGTTTTGACGTATCAAAATTTACAATGGGGATGATCGGTATAGACATATGAATTCCTTTAAAAAGTGCGAAGTAGAGTTTGAGTAACTCTATAAACTGCTCAACCAATTAAGTGCAAACAACTTAGTTGCGAAAGTCTCACCTTATTTTAAGGCTGCAGACTTTCAATTCGCTTTCGCTTAAATTTAAGCCAAAACGACATCGAATCAATCAACGTCCGATAGGTTGAACTCGGTGTAATATTTTCGGGCTAGAATAAGCAAGGTCTCGGTGCTTGTTCGAAATTAAGAGAATTGACCAATAAGAATTTTGTTTATTTCTTATCTTATTAGTTGAAAACTTTGAAATAAACTACGCTTTGTAGACTCATTTTAAAGACTCATTTGCACGCGAGTTCGATTCTCGCCATCTCCACTCGATTCGCTTCTCGAAGACTTGAAGCTCACTCGTGGTAAACCACAAAACAAAAACTGCTCATCATGCAGTTTTTTGTTGTAGCGAATTGAGTGCCCTGAGTGACGAGTTTTCGAGGAATCGAAGGGCTGATATAATAACGTGATGTATTTTGTATATATGATAAAGAATGAGTCTGGTGATCTTTATATTGGTATTACTGAAAATTTAAATAATAGGCTTAACTATCATAATTCCAACAAAGGAGCCGAATTCACAAAAAGAAAAAGTAAATTTAAAATTGTTTTTTCTGAACAATATGAGACTTTAACTCAAGCAAGAAAAAGAGAGATCCAACTCAAAAAATGGAGTAGAATTAAAAAAGAATTTTTAATTGAAAAATTCTCTAAAGGATTAGTTACTAAAATATAATATTTAATAACTTGTGACCGATTTCCTCTCGCCATCTCCACATATATAAAAATCGGCTCATAAAGTGAGCTGATTTTTTATAATGTTTGCATTTTTTTAAATATGTGCTACAATTTTAAATTGAAGAATAGTTCTTTCAAATCTAAGTTGACTCTGAAAAACAAGAAACAAAAATTAAAAAAGGAGAAGCATTGTGTCAAAACATATAATAATTACTAACGAATTCCCCATTCAACCTTCTGATATTGATGTTGGTATTGGTAAAAAATACAAACATCTTTTTGGTGCCTTCGACAATTCAGAAACTGAGGTCTCGGCCAACTACGTGGTCAGGCTCTGTCAGAAAAAAGGTGGATGGCTTCCATTCACATTAGAAGAGATTGAAGAATTTTACCGAGAACTCGGACATCGTGACGGTTTTCGATTCAATCGTCTAATCGAACCAGGACAAAAAGTTCTGAATGCAGCTGCAGTTTTTGGAGGAGCAACTCCACAAACTAAACCTGTCGGAGGAGGATGGATTGTTTTAGGTGATGATAAAAAGTATTATATTACTGACGATTTCGTTACGCGATGCTTTCAATCATCTCCGACACATTCGGTGAAAAAACAGACTTCGTAAAAAATCTAAACGGTCAAACCCCTCTCTCGCATATTGCGTGAAGAGGGGTTATTTTATACAAAAACTACGCCACAAATTACAAAAAATAGAACTTTGACAGTAAAATTTAAAAAAACTAAAATTACCGTAGAACATTCTATGAAAAATGAATACTTTAATTCGATTTTTATTATTCTTTTTAATTATTTTTCCAGACCTCGCATTGTCTAAAACTCATCATTCAAAAACTCACTATTCGGAACCTCAAAAAAAATCTGAGCAAATTATAAAAAACAATGATGAATATACTTACGGCAGAGCAACGAATTTTGGATTTGAAGATCCTAAAGATCTGGGAATAGGATCTTTTGTCTTCAATCGAGAATTTTCTCCATATAAAGGAGTTAATACAAACAAGTCTGATATAAAAGGAGTTGCGCTTCCACAAATAGTTATTGAAAAAAAACTAGGAATCCCTCATCTTACCGAAAACCAAATGGCAGCAGATAGAGAGAAAACTTGGAAGATATGGGAAACTGGACGTATGGCAGGAGTTGAAGTTATTCATATACCTACTGGAAAGAAATTGGTAGTTCCTATCGTTGATTTTGGTCCTGGATTTATTCCTCAAAAATTAGGTGTAGTAATCGATCTCGCTGAAGGAACAAAGCGTGATTTTGGATTCACTCAAAGATTTATGAATGAATCAGGATTTAAATATCGCATAATACCAAACTATTTTTTAGAAAAAAAAGACCAACAAGAAAATACCGAAAACCAAGAAACTAAATAAAATACCACAACACTAAAATGTTTGTGGTATTTTTGTTTTAACTAGTGAAATAATTCATCCTTCATATAAGGTTCGCAAAGTTTCATTATTTTTTCGAAATGCTTTTTAAGATCAATAAGTTTCATTGCGCCTTTTTTTAAAAGTTCAGACAACTGTACTCTTCCCCTTTTCAAATCACCTTCTGATTGTCTTTCAATTTCTCTTTCTAAATGCCCGAAAAATTCAGCCACTTTATCATAGCGCATTCTTCCAACTTTCTGAGCCAACTCTTCTAGAGTCCCATCAAAACCTTCTACTTTTATAGGATGCTTTTTCATTCTGATATAGATTAATTTTATAAATATTTCTTAATCATTTTCAGATGTTCCTTATAAGTAACTGAGCAGTGTATTTTTCTTTTTTTATCGTGTATGTAAAAAATACATTGGGTACTTTTTGGATTAAGAGCCGCATCAATAGCAGCAACACCAGGATTGGAAATTGGAGTAGGAGGCAAACCTTTATATTTATAAGTGTTATAAGGCGAATCGATTTCCTTATCTTTTGGATCAACTTTTGGCCACCAATTTTGTTCGTTACCTTTTATATATTGAAGAGTTGCGTCTATATCCAAGGTCATTCCATTAAAAATCCTGTTCCAAATAATACCTGATATCAAACGCATATCGTCCTTACCTGCAGCTTCACGTTGAATCAGTGACGCCACAATAAGTGCAGTATCCATGTTTATAATTTTATTTTTTGCAGTATCTTCAAATTTTTCAGAAACTTGTTTTTTAAATTTATCTGCCATTCTATCCGCAACATGATCTGGAGTCTGATTTACAGAAACCAAATAATTTTCTGGGAAATAATATCCTTCCAAACTATCACCATTAGCCTCAAGTTTTATAAAATCATCTTTTTGAGTATCATTCCAAGCAAGTGCTTTTCCAAAAATATCCGCGACTTGCTCCTTGCGTAATCCTTCTGGAATCTTTACCCATCTCATGTATGGATTTGCTAGTGCTTGGAGAACTTCCCAATCATTCATATTCTCAGAAAGTTTATAAGCCCCGCTTTGAATCTTACCTTCCAAACTTCGCACAAAAAGAGCAATGCGAAAAATTAATGGATGTTTTATATAACCTTCAGCTTCAAGCTGGTCAGCAATCTGAGAAGGAGTAGCATCAACGGAAGTTGCAACATCTAGAGTAGAAACAACATAACTTTTTGGGAGTGTTTTGTAATATATAAAAATTGCAGAAACTACAATTACAGTAAAAATTGAAACTATAGAAACAGTTCTAAAAAAATGATTGGCAACACGATGAACGCGCAGTTTGTTTTTATTTTTTCTTGAGGTATTTTTTATAAGTTCTTTTTTCCCTTTCATTAAATTCATTGTAAACCTTTGTATATACAACAGTCTATAAGAATTTATAAGTATAAAGTGGATAACTATTTATTAAAAAAATCTTACAATATGTTTGTAAGATTTAAATTAAAAAGGGCTCGGAAGAATTAAACTTCCGAGCCCTGCATCTTATCGCCGATTACCGGTGATTTTTTGAACCGTGACCTTTGGTGTGGCCACTTGGACGAAATTCATCGCCTTCGCGAGAATCTCCTCTGCCGTGAGCTCCCGGAACCCCATGCCAATGCTGTGGCTTAGAGTAACCCCTACCACCACTTTCGAATCCGAGCTTCCCTACCAAACTTTTAGCACTGGTAAGTTTAGAAATCTCGAATTCTACCTGTTCATGAGGCATCAGGTATAGACGAACTCCTTCTTTATCGGCCGCTTCGCGAGCGATATCTTCACATTCACCAATATGAATGGCGAATTTGTCACACTCGGCCTTGTTAATGCCCCAACGCCCATTACGTTTGGGTTGGCCTTGCAACGGACCAGTTTCAAACAAAACGGGTTTTCCATCCCTGAGTCGTATCACAGATTGCGGTTGGAATTTCTTTCCACAAACTGCACATTCCGTTTCGGGACCGTCGTCTTGAATATCGAGCTCAGCTTTACGCAGGTCCTTTTTCTCTTGTTGGAGCTTAAAGAACAACGTCCTGGTTTGCTCATAATTGAGCTGCTCGCCTTGAGCAACTGCAGCATTCACGAATGCGTCCCGTTCCTGACGGAAGAAAAAGCTTTTGCAGAAATTACTGTAGGCAGTAATCGTCACAGGACGTTCCTCCAACGAAGAGCCTAATTTCTCAAGTCCTTCTTTTGTCAGAGGTTTGTCAGGATCGACAACCTGCCCTGTCCCAACCGCAAGGTCGGCAGGAATTCCTTCAACCGCTTTTTTCGCTTCCTCGAAATCCAACTGACCACCTTTTTTAAGGGCGGCTTTCACCAAAGCATCGAAATGCTTCGGAGTTGTCAGACCTGCAGACTTCAGAGTCTTGAAGACATCCGAACATACAGGACGAATGCGAAGCGCAATATTAAGCGCTTCTTCGTAGTTAAGGGGCCTGCCTAGCTCCCTTGCTTCCCTTATCCACGCTGAGTGAATTGCGGGGTCTACATACAAGATGTTCTTGATTCTGGCGTATGCCTCATCAAGCACAGGACCTGTTTGCATCGCTTGTTCCGTTTTCGGCGTTTGTTTTTTCTCTTTTTTAGCCATAAAATAGGCCTTTCTTTTTTCAGTGTTCTACGTTTTGAAACTCAATGGCAAACATTGCCATACATATAAGTCATATTAGAGCTTAAGCTCTTCAGAAAGTTTCACTGACAAAACTATATCAAATATAGGCAATTTGTCAAGAAGAAATACTTCTACCTAAAATACTAAAAACTTTAAAATAAAAGGCTAAAAACGTTTGCAAACACACAACAAAAATGGTAAATTAATTGCATTATTAAGATCATTTTTATAGATTGTATAAAAACCAGACAAGAATAAATCAACAAATTAGAGCCTCAGAAGTAAGAGTCATCGGCGCAGAAGGAGAAAATTTAGGACTACTCTCACTTAACGAAGCTTTAAAAAAAGCCCAAGAAGTCGGGCTTGATCTTATCGAAATTTCACCCGATGCCAGACCACCCGTTGCAAAAATAATGGATTATGGTAAATTTCAATACGAACAAGCTAAAAAGCAAAAGCAAGCAAAATCTAAGGCTCACGTTGTAGAAACAAAGTCTATACAGGTTAAACCTGGCACTAGCGAGCACGATCTTGAACTTAAGGCTAAACAAGCTTCTGACTGGCTAAAAGAAGGAAACCGTGTTACCATAAACCTCTTCCTAGCAGGAAGATCGAAATATATGGATATAAGGTTTTTAACGGAACGACTTGAAAGAATCTTAAAACTTGTAAGCGTTGAACATAAAATAGCTCAACCGCCACAAAAAAGCCCTAAAGGGATGTCCGTAGTAATCGAGAAAAAATAATTAAAGTTATGAAAACCAATAAGACATACGCAAAAAGATTAAGAGTCACTAAGAATGGCAAAGTTTTGGGTAGAAAACCAGGACATAACCATTTCAATGCAAAAGAATCTAGAAATAAACAATTGAGCAAAAACCGAACAATGAATTTTGCAATGAATAATAAAGCAAAAAGCAGATTTTTAGGAATATAAGATTTAAATAATATGACAAGAGTAAAAAAAGGAGTAAATGCATTAAAAACAAGAAGAAATGTCCTCAAACAAGTAAAAGGATATCGTTTTGGACGTTCAACAAAAGAAAAGCAAGCATACGAAGCAATCGTTCACGCTGGTAAATATGCATTTGCACACAGAAAAGATAAAAAGGGAGACTTTAGAAATATGTGGAATGTTCAAATAAGTGCAGGACTCAAAGACCTAAATTTATCATACAGCAAATTTATCGGGTTACTAAAAAAGCAAAAAGTTGATCTCAATAGAAAAATCCTCGCCGACTTTGCAAACAATAATCCAGAAATTTTCAAAAACGTAGTCGCTCAAGTTTCTAAATAAAAAATACAAAATAAAAACCGCTCACTAGAGCGGTTTTTATTTTATATTTTTTAAAGTATTTTCTTCGCTGCCAAAAATGGATCCATGCCAGGATTCGGATATGATCTTTTATCTATCAATTTATATTTTTCAACCATCTCTATAACTCTTTTTACTAAACGTTTTGGATCGTTATCAAAAATAATTTTATCATTTGTTCTAAAACTATTATCAAGAATATTTTTTATAACTTCATCTGTTGACCAACTTCCCTCAAGAATACCGATCGGTTTATAATCTTCATACGCTATTGTAAATTCATTGATAGTTCCAATGCGTCCACCTCCTATAATAACAGCATCGGAAGAACGCGTGAGTAAAAGATTTCTTCCAGAATAACCGAAACCTGTATAAATTATAAAATCAAGATAATCTAAAGGAAGTTTGTAAACATTAACATGTTCAGCCTCTGTTGACGCGGGAGAAAGTCCAACAGAAATTCCTCCGACTTCTTTAGCTCCGATTGCCGCCCACAAAGGAAATCCTGTGGTTGCACCTGTTACTAAAACAGCTTTATTTAAAGCAATCTCTTTTCCGAGTTCCTTCGCTTTATCATATGCATCCTGCTTGAAATGACTAAGGTCAGCTGTGCCTGAGATACAAATTTTTACTTTTAAATGATTATGTTTATCTTTATTATCTTGCATAATAAAATTATACCACAAGAACTTAAAGGTTGTGCAAATATGAAGTGCTCAAAAATAAACTAGACTAGATATCTAATATGACACTCTCGCCTTCTTTAGGCATCACCGCATCAACCCCAAGATAATCTCGTAAACGTTGCACCAAATACATAGATGATTTTGGTTCACCCATAACCACAAAAACTTTTTTAATTGTATCGACAGTATTTTCTACAAACTTAAAAAGTCCTGTAAAATCCTTGTGACATGAATAGCCACTAATTTTTTCTATGTGAGCTTGAACTTCAAAATCCTTACCAGCAATTCTAACTTTTTTTGCACCCTCTTCGATCTGACGGCCTAAACTACCAACTGACTGATAACCTACAAAAAGAATTGTGCTATTAGGATCACTGAGATAATTCATTTCATGATGGATAATTCTACCACCCGAAGACATTCCTGAACCAGCAATAATAATTTTTGGATTAGGCACATTTTTTATAGCTTTTGAATCATCGGCACCTGAAGTAAAGTAAAGGCCTGGGAAAGCAAATATATTATCTCCGGAAGCTATTTCTTTTTGAGTTTGTTCGTTAAAGTCTTGAATTCTTTTTTTGTAAATTTCCGTAATTTTCATTGCAAGAGGTGAATCTATAAAAACAGGTATACGAGGTATGCGCGCCTGCTCAACAAGATTATTTATTTCATAAATAATAACTTGGGTTTTTTCAAGAGAAAATGCTGGAATAAGAAGTGCGCCTCCGCGTTTTGCTGCATCTTCAATCACATCTTCGAGTCTTTCTTTTCTTTCATTAATAGCTTCGTGATTCCTATCACCATAAACACTTTCCATTATTAAATAATCAGCATCATAAATATCTTCAGTATCTTTAAGTAGTGGCGATGGAGAATTTCCAAGATCTCCTGTAAATACAATTTTTTTACCATTAAAATGCAATTCTATTATAGACGAACCTAAAACGTGTCCTGAATCTTTCAGAAAAACTTTAAAATCCCCTCCTATATCCATTTCTGTATGATAAGGAATTGTTTCCCAAATTTCAAAAGACTTTTCTACATCCTGTTTTGAATACAAAGGTTCTGTATTATCTAATTCAGCTTCCGAACTTAGAAGCTTCAAACTATCAAGAAGCATGGGTTCTGAAATTTCTTTTGTTTCTGGAGTAGAATATATAACTCCTTTAAATCCATCTTTAACAAGTTTTGGAATTCTTCCAATATGATCTATATGCGAGTGAGTTATAAGTAAAACATTTACGGTTGATGGATCATACAGAAATGGGCTTTTGTTTTCTTCGGAACAAAATTTGTTTCCCTGAATCATACCGCAATCAACAAGAATTTTAAAATTTTCGTATTCTACTAGAAAGTTTGATCCAGTAACCATTCCTGTTCCACCGCAGAATGTTAATTTAATTTTTTTTGGTTCTTGTGAAGTCATCTTAATATTTTTTTATTAGAAATGGTATTAATACTATTATAACTCATAAATAATAAACATAAAAAATTATACCATAATAATACCTGTTACAATTAATCTATCGACGTAAGTTATAAATTAAAATTAAAAAAACCGCCATAATTGCGGTTTCTTTAAAGGGCTATTTAAAAAGATATAAACCTAGATTTCAAACTAGGTGGGTGCCCGCAGAAGAAAACCAAAGTTCTCTCCGATATCTTCAGATCTGCCCGAAGGTAGATCTTAGATTACATGCGTATAAGGCGTCCCTTAACTTTCAAAATACGCTAGTTTATATCCTAAATAACCCTAAGAGTATTATACTACTTTAAAAAAGTGTCCAATATTGACACTAAAGATTATTAATAACCTACTTACTAATTTTAATTTTTTACAAAAATTAAAAACCTAAAATAGAAGAAACACCGCTAACAATTTCTGCTGGAGTTGTGTCTGTAAGATAGCTTGCAGCTACAACAATAACGAAAAAACTCGCTGAGATTATAGCAATAAAACCAAAAAAGAATTTGAAAAACTCTTTATCAAAATATTTAAACATAAATTTTATAAAGTTTTTAGAAAATCTCTAAGCTCTGAACTTGAAGGATTTACTTTTATTCCATCTTCTATAATTGATTTAGCTTTAGATGTATTCTTCAAAACATCGCGATAAAATTCTGCTACTTGGAAATAGAGATATACTTGTTGTGAACCATTTTTCAAAGCCTGAAGATAATTTGCTTCTGCTTTAACATTATCTTTAAGATAATAACCATAAAGATTTCCTAGATTTCCAAAAGATACGTAATCATTAAGAGTAATTTTTGAAGCATATTCCCAAGCAGATGCAGCTTGTAAATAATCCCCTGCCATCTTTAGATTAGAACCTAAATTCATCCATACTTCTGGCTGTTTAGGATCTTTCTTTAAATTATCACGGAGAGTGTTTATGTTTTTTGTTAATTGATCTTTAGCAACATTATCTAATGCAGAATTAAAGTTAATTGATTTATTAAGATCTGGCACAGGTATTTGCTCTTCTGTTGGAACTTGTTCAATTGTAAAATTACCCCCTTCAGAGACTTCGGCTGTAACACCACCGACATCAACAGTTCTTGTAGAAGTTGAAGTATTGTCAGTAGTTGCCGATTGATTTTCTTGATTTGTTTTGTTAACAGGTGAAGCTGATTTATAAAATTTAAAATAACATAAAGCAATAATTGCCAATGTAACAATAACAACTAATATAATGATTTGATTTTTTCTCATACAATATATTATATTTGCTTACTACAATAAAGTCCAGTTGCTCATTGGTATCTGCTCGCTACCCCGAGTAACGTGTCATTCCCATGCAGGCAGTAATCTAGAGTATAAAGATGAAAACTAGATTCCCGCCTGCGCGGGAATGACAGAAAAAGTTTAAGAATTGACAATATTAGACCTATTTCAAAAGTCCGTGTTCGCGCTCTTTCAAGATTTTTTGTATAGCAAAAACACCCCTTTCGGGGTGTTTTTGAGCCTTCATCTAAACTAAGTCTAGATAAACACAAGTGGCTATTAGTTTGATCGTGTTTGACTCAAACCGTTTGATGGGAATCCTGGCAATGCAAATCCGTTTGTCCAATCATTAGCTGTAAGAGCTGATGTTGTTGTTGCATTTGGTGACCAGTAGAAAGCAGGTCGTGTATTGTCAGCTGAAGCTGCGTATTTTCCTGTCAAACCTGTTGTGGATGACATGAATCCGTAGCCTGATGCTGCTGTACCAAGTGATCTTACACCGTTTGTGTATGATGTATCACCATTCAAAGTTGTTGTAACTGAGTAACTAGTTGCTGAACCAGTAACAGTTGCTCGAACTTCAAAGTATCTTGTTGCGCCAGCTGGAACCTGAAGTGTTGTAGTTGCTGATCCAGTTGTTTGAGGTGCAATTATAAGATATGGGGTAACTGCTATGTCTTGGTTATTTGGCTCTTGGTTAAGATCCATCATTTGTCCTCCTGTTCCTACACCTGTTACTGCTTGTGAGTAACCTGCATCAGTAAATGCGTAAACGTTTACCGCAGATACTGTTGCTGATGTTGTTGATATGGAGAACTTGAACTTTGAAAGTCCTATTGGTCCATGACTATCAGCTGTAACTTTGAATCTCATTAATCGTCCGTCAGCAACACCTAGTGATGATAACGTATCGATTGCTAGTGTTGGGAATGATTTAAACATTCTTACACCTGAAACTGCTGTTGAACCTGTTCCTTCAATAGTTGTGCCTGATGAAGCTCCTGTTCCTTGAGCACTGTTGTAATCAATTGCAATTAAGTGACCTTGTGTACCTGTTTGTGAAGTACCAATGTTTGCCAAGTTTGCTTTGATTGTCAACACTGTGTCAGTGTCTTTTGCTAGAACAACTGGTGTTGCAAATGTTGAGGTTGCAGTTGTAGCTGAACCTGTAAATGTTGCTACACCTACCAATGTTGCACCATTGTAGACTGATACCTGTGTAAGGTCTGATGATGAACTTGATGCTGTGTTTGTTAGAGCAAGACCGATTTTATTTAGGTTTACTGCTTCATCTGTAGGTCTGAACTTTATAACGCCCATTACTACATCTGATGAACCAGCTGCTGCTACAGAGTATGAAGGACTTGAAGAATCTAATGATACTGCAAGTGTTCCATAAGATGAAAGTGTCATTAATTGACCTGCATTGTCATTCTCTGTAATTGTTGCTGACTGTCCTGAAGTCTTACCAGTTGCTGTAGGTGATGATGCTGAATCATAACCCCATTTGTATGAACCGGTTGCGCCTCCAGCTATATCACACTTAAGTGAAAGTGTTTTTACAGTTCCTTTTGCGATCGTGATTGGAGCGTCAAAAGTAAATGCTGATGATGAAGCTGCTGCTGTTGGGTTCTTTGCATTTGAACCTGTTGTTAGTGAAGTTGCTCCATCATAAAGCTGACAGTTTGTAAGATTTGTTGCTGTTGAAGCACCAATGTTGTATTCCAATGGAAGTGAAGACATTGATAGATCTTCTCCTGAAAGTGATGCGTCTAATTGATAGTTAGCGAATATGAAACTTGAACCACCTACAACTGTTTGAGCAAGTGGGTTTGCTGATACGCTAATTGTCACTGATGCAGCTTTTGCAGTCATAGCATTAGATGTAACTGCTGTTGTTGGAGCTGCTGTGATTGAATTTCCTGTTGATTGACCTGTAACTGATGTCCATTGTGATGAAGGTGTTGTGTTTAGTTGTACAGTATCATCATTTGAGAATGTTGTTCCAAGTTTACCCTTAACTGTGTATGTGTGAATTCCTACTGGGAATGTCACTGTGTTTGTAAAGGTAACTAAACTTGCTGTTGCGTCAACTGGACCTGCAACAATTGCTCCATTCTCATCAAACAATGAAATACCTGTGATATCTGTTGTTGATGTTGAGTTAGAGAATTTGATTGATGCAACTGATACTGGCTCACCTTTTACTTCAACTGTGAATCCGCCTAATGGCTGATTTGAAAGGTTGATAGCAACGTTTTGAGCTGCTACAGTATTAGACTTTGAAACTGTGATTGTTCCAGCCGAAACTGTAACAATTGAAGCATCATACCAAGGATTTGTTGCTGCGAATCCTGTTCCTGATGTAGGAGGTGTTATTCCGTATCCGTATAGATCACCTGTTACATTAAGGTCAGTGTTTCGATAAAGATCGAAAGCGATTGTTCTTCCTGAACCGCTTACGATATCACCTTTGATTGAAATCTCTGATGACATTCCTTTATCAAGAAGAATTGATGGTGAGAATGAAGCTGTGTAGTATTTACCATCTGATGAAACTACTGTTGGGTATGAAACACCATCAACGATAGTTACTACATTAGCAAGATCTCCTGATCCTACTGAACCTGATTGGTTCCATCGGATTGAATTTATTCTTACTTTCTCGTTTGAACCTGCTGTGATTCTTACTGAAGAGAAAGTGTATCCTGTGTTACCAACATTCTTTGTCTGATCTCCTGCTGGATCAAGTGGACCTCGTTGGTTTGTAATTGTTCCAATTGAAAGTGTTGCGTTAATTGTGTGTGCTGCTCCTACTATTGGAAGAGCACCGGCTACTGTTGCTGAAGAGTTAACTGCTACTACTGCTAGCTGTGGAACTTCACCTGCCTTTACTGTTGCTACTGCTGCTAGAGTACCTGCAATTGTTACTACTTTAGATTGTCCTGCTTTTATAACAAATGGTGTTGAAAGAATTGCTTGATGATTTGAATCAAGAGTCTTTTCTAGGCCAATTTGTGTACCGTTCTCATCTAAGAGATCGATACCAACGAAGTTTACATCTTGTGCAAGACCTCGTCTTTCAACAGTAATGCTATTTACTGTAACATCTCCGTCAGTTGAAGCTGAGAGTCTCACTTTTGTGAATGGAACTCTTGCTGCTGTTGCTGGTGCTAGAGAGTTAGCTGGTTGAACATCTGCTGAAACAGTTAATCCTGTTCCTGATGTTGCTGGTGTGCCAGGTGTTACTGGTGTTACTGGTGTTGTTGGAGTAGTTGCTGCGCAAAGAGCATTAAGTTTTGCTCTTGTTGTTACTCCTACATAACCTGTTCCTGATGTAAGACCTAGTGGTGCTAATATTTCAGATGCATAGTGATTCTGGAAATTCTTTACAGCAGCCTTTGTAAGACCACCGAAATAAGTTGACTCATTTCCTTTTGAACCTACGCCTGCTGAAGCTACTTGAGTAGCTGGGTTTGCATTAAGAGCTACTTGCAATTGTCTTACTGCTTCACCTGTTGAACCTACTGTAAGGTTGCTTGTGAATGTATAAGAACATGCTCCTCCTGTTGAACCTCCTGTTGTTGCATTAAGCTGTGCTTGCAAAGACTGAATTGTTGCAAGAAGACTTTGAATTTGTGCTTGAAGATCAGATGCACTCTGCGCATTTGCAGGAACAACTGCTACTCCAGCCACAAGACTCAAAACCATAGCGGTACCCAAAAAAGCGGCACCAAGTTTTGCTAAATGTGTTTTTAACATATTTTTAATATTAATAACTCCTACATTCTTAATTAATAAACGTAATGAATGAGAAGCTATTTTTACACACGAATTAAACTAGACTCGACTTCTAATATACATCGTATGTGTTGACATAAAATTTATTAATAAATTTTATGTCGTGCGACTTATTATCTGAAAATTATTTCAAATAACATTCGCAGACTACTCAAAACCGTCTTATATTTTATCGACACAAGACGATTAGATTAGTTAATAATAAAGACCGAATTTTCTCTCTTAAACAATCATAAACAGAACAAAGAAATTTCTGAAATTTTTTAAAAATCGACATATAAAACTTCTAAAAAAATAGAGGCTTCTTAATGTGATTTTTTAAGAATAAACAACGACTTAGTATTTGTATTCTTTTGTCAATGATCCGCTTCGTTCCGCAAATATATTGGCTTAAAACCAATATCCATAAACAAAGCTCGTAGATAGCAATAATACTAAATTATTACTAAAAATACAAGTGTCTAGTGGGTTTTCACTATCTTTGCAGTATATAAGCAATGTCGCACATAAAAATACGAATTCATTACTTGTAACATTATTATATCTTTAGCCATAAAAACCTGCAAAATATAAGTGTGGATAAGTTGTGAAGACGTTTTTTAAGAAAATATGTTTGCTATTTTTTAACAAAAAAGACAAAAAAGCCTTACTTGGCTTGGTTTTTTAGACTATAGAATTTAAACTAATTTAAATTATAGAATATTTACTCCATCTTCTTTCTCCTTCTTTTTTTAAAAACCCTTGATTTACTAACGATAAAAGCTCTCTTTGAATGGTTTTTTCACTACAATCATTAAAAAGAATTGCTATATCCTTTATGCTCAAAGAACCCTTTGTTTTTAAAATACTAACTATCACTTCTTTCCTCCTATTTTGGGGAGAATTTTTCTGATATTCATCTTTTGAAAGAAGAGGTGTATCATCACCATAATTTTTGTTGTTTATAGGCTTAATTTTGTGAGTAAAATCTGGCTTTATAGCCTTGATTTCTATTGTTTTTTCGTCATTTTTTAAAGCAGGCACTGAATTAAAATTCTTGTTTATTTCTTTGTTATCTTTCTCTGCAAAAAAGAAATCGCTACTCAAAGTTAATTCCCTATTAAAATCAGTGCTCTTTAATTTAGACACAATATTACTGACTAAATTAAACTCATTTTTCAAGATATTTAAATTAACTTCAGAAATAATTTTCGAAACAAAAGCTATATCGAAAAATATGAGCGTATTATTAAAATTTTCTAAGACTCTTTTTTTTATATCTACGTGATCTGATGTTTTTGTAAAGGACATAATTAAAGATAGCAGGTCTATACCTTCTGAACGAATCTTCCATTTCAAAGATTCTTTGTCCGATAGATGATTGGTAACTAGATGCATAGCAGCAACCAATCTTTCTGTCTTTTTGATTAAATACTCATATCCATCATTCAGAAAAATATCTGGCTTGATTTCAGTTCCGTTATTATAATTAGCTTTAAATTCTTTTGAATAATTAGATTCCATAGATTTACTCCTATGTCTTTTAAGAGTTCCTAAAAGACATTGATATTCTTGTGTCTTTTACAGATTTAACAATTGTCCTTTATATTTTTAACAGCTCTTTTTTTAAATTAGTGTCTTTTAAGAAAAGTATATATCGGACAATCTATACTGTAAAGAATTCTTTAATCTTTATATCTGTGTTGAAATATTTGGTTTCCATTAATTTTTATGTTTTGTTAAGAAATATTTTAATAAAATGAGTATTTTGTTATATAATTAAGACAAATGAGAAAAAAAGAAAACGATCTAGATAATAATAAAGATGTAGAAGTTTCTACTCACAAAAGAAAGAGTCTTAAAGATGAAACTAAACACGGAATACTAACGGTAAGCTTCTTTGCCTTATCTATATTTTTTATTCTAGCGTCTTTTAATGTTGCTGGCAGTGCGGGAGATTATATTTATTCAATACTTTCAATTCTTTTAGGTATTGGATATTTCCTTATTCCTATATTGCTTATAATATTATCTGTCTCTCTAATTAAATTAAAAGAACATTTTGTTGTTTCGAAAGCAATTGGAGCATCAATATTTTTAATCTCATCATTAGGAATTATTGAAATTTTAGATAAAGATTCTGGAGGTATCTTGGGACGATTTATTGCTTGGCCTTTTTTAAGTTTGTTTGATTACTATGCTTCATTAATATTTTTAATAGCTATTTTTATAATTTCGATCCTCACTATTTTTGATACTAAATTAAATTTAGAATCTATCTTAATGTGGATTAAAAAATTATTTAAAAAAGAAACCAACGAAGATCAAGTTTGTTTTGATCCAGACAGTGTAAAACCTGAAAATGTTTCAAAAATAGAAGAAGAACTATCTAAAAAAGAATCTTCAGAAATGAAAGTTTCTGGAGCATTTAATGAAAAAAATAAAAAAGACGATTTGCAGGAAATATTTAATCCTCACCTAGTTCCATTTTTATCAAAAGAATATATACCTCCTCCCCTATCAATTCTTCAAGGAGATCGTGGTAAGCCTGGAGTTGGAGATATAAAAGCAAATGCAAATATAATAAAAAGAACATTCGCAAACTTCGGCATAGATGTAGAAATGGATGAAGTATGTATAGGCCCAACAGTAACAAGATACTCATTGAAACCTGCTGAAGGAGTAAAACTTTCACGCATCATAGGACTTCAAAATAATCTTTCCTTAGCGCTTGCCGCTCACCCTCTACGTATAGAAGCTCCAATCCCAGGAAAATCATTAGTAGGAATTGAAGTTCCAAATAGTGCAAAAACAATAGTTGGACTATCTAATCTTCTTTCTGCTGAAGAATTTAGAAATTCTGATAAGCCTCTTCTAATAACTTTAGGAAAGGACATTACTGGTAAATCTCACTTCGCCAATATAGCAAAAATGCCTCACATGCTTATTGCAGGTGCAACTGGCTCTGGAAAATCAGTTACAATTCATGCCATTATCGCTTCCCTTCTTTACCGAAACTCTCCTGAAAATCTAAGATTCATAATGATAGATCCAAAGCGAGTTGAGTTAACACTCTACAATAAAATTCCACACCTACTAACTCCTGTTATTACAGATGCTAAAAAAGCAGTTCTGACACTTAAGTGGGCAACAAAAGAAATGGATCGAAGACTTGATATTCTTGAAGCTGAAGCAGTTAGAGATATTCAGTCATACCATAAAAATGTTTTAGAACCAGAACTTAAAAAAATAGAAAATAAAAAGAGCGATGGCACATATAATTCAAAAATGGATATTTTGCCAGAAACAATGCCTTACATTGTAATTATTATCGATGAGTTGGCAGATATTATGCAAACATATCCAAGAGAGTTTGAAGCCGTTATTGTGCGCCTAGCTCAAATGAGTCGCGCTGTCGGAATTCATCTTGTTCTCTCTACCCAAAGACCTTCAGTTAATGTCATCACTGGATTGATCAAAGCAAACATTCCAGGACGCGTCGCGTTGCAAGTTTCATCACAAATAGATTCACGAACCATCTTAGATACTGGCGGAGCAGAAAAATTATTAGGCGCAGGAGATATGCTTTATCTTTCAGGTGAAATGGCTAACCCTCATCGTATCCAATCAGCATTTATTACAGAAGAAGAAGTTAAAAAAATAACAAAATATCTAGCAGATAATTATGAAAGCCTACCTAGCGAACTTAATCTTACGGGTGAAAATGTTAGCGAATCCGGTAGTCCTTCCCTTTCCAATGATATAGATGACATAGACGATGACCTATATGAAGCAGCAAGAGAAGAAGTAATAAAAGCAGGAAAAGCTTCAACTTCTTATCTTCAACGAAAACTTCGAATCGGATATGCTCGAGCTGCAAGTATTGTAGATATGCTTGAAGAAAGAGGTGTTATCGGACCAGCTGATGGATCAAGACCAAGAGAAGTTATCGACGCGGGAGTTCCGTCGGATGACATGATAGAATAGTATAGATTAAAAATTCATCGTAAATTCCAAATTTTTCTGTCATTCTCGCTTTTGCGAGAATGACAGATTTAATATTTTTCAAATTTTAAAATTCTGCCAAAAATAAATTATGTTTAACTTAGAAAGAAAAAATCCGGTAGTATTGATAAAAACCTCAATTCTATTAATTGTAGTTATCTTCATAGTAAGCTATGGATTCTATCAAGCGCGAAATATTATTGCCAAACCTCAGATAGAAATAACGGGGCCTAAAGACGGATCTGTTTTTACAAAATCTTTTATCGAAATTGATGGCAAAACAAAAAACATTAATTTTATTTCTTTGAATGATAGACCTATATTTGTTACCGAAGACGGCACTTTTAAAGAGCAATTGCTCCTCCTACCCGGCTATAATATAATGAAATTTTATGCAAAAGATAAGTTCGGAAGAGAAGTGGTAAAAACTCTTGAATTGATGTATAAAGAACAGAACAAAGAAGGTACAACTACCCCGGCAACAACATCAACGATGTCTACATCGACACAAAAAGTAAGCACTTCTACTGAAAAATCTAAAAAATAATTATTAAAATTATAAGAATTAATAAAAAAATAATAGATATGGCAAAAAAACCAAACGAAAAAGAAAAAGTGCTCAAAAGCGAAAGACCACTCGCAAGCATAGAAGATACAATTAAAGATATAAAAACAAAGTTCGGCGATGATGCAATAATGAAACTTGGTGAAAAACCTAAAGTTGATATCAACGCAATTCCAACAGGATCGATCGGTCTTGATGCAGCGCTCGGAGTCGGCGGTTTGCCAAGAGGAAGAATAATTGAAATTTTTGGACCAGAATCATCTGGAAAAACTACCCTATCGCTTCACGTTGTTGCGGAAGCTCAAAAGAAAGGTGGCATTTGTGCTTTTATTGATGCTGAACACGCTATGGATCCTGAATACTCTAAAAAACTTGGTGTAAAAATAGACGAACTTCTAATTTCCCAACCAGACACAGGAGAACAGGCACTTGAAATTGTTGAAAGCCTTGTTCGTTCAGGAAAGCTTGATGTAATCGTTATTGACTCAGTTGCCGCATTAACTCCAAAAGATGAAATTGAGGGCGATATGGGAGCGTCACACATGGGTAAACAAGCCCGTCTGATGTCTCAAGCACTCCGAAAACTCACAGCTATCGTAGCAAGAAGCAAAACCATTGTTATCTTTATTAACCAAATAAGAATGCAGATTGGCGTTATGTTTGGAAATCCAGAAACAACTCCAGGCGGAAAAGCTTTGAAATTTTATACATCAGTAAGACTTGATATCCGCAGAATCGCCCAAATCAAAAAAGGAGAAGAAATTGTTGGGGGACGAGTTAGAGTTAAGGTTGTAAAGAACAAGGTTGCGGCTCCATTTAAGCAAACAGAGTTCGATCTTATGTATAACGAAGGCATCTCTAAAGAAGGAGAAATCATAGCTTTGGGAGAAAAATACGAGATCATCACAAAATCTGGTTCCTCATATGCTTTCGGAGAAGAAAAACTAGGACGAGGCTACGATGCCACGCGAACATATCTAAAAGAAAATCCAAAAATTTCCGACACAATACTCAAACAAATCCGAGAAAAACTTAAAGAACTCTAAAAAAAATCAATCGCTACACTACCCTGTAGCGATTGATTTTTAAAGTTTATATGGTAGATTAAGCTTAATAAATAACAGCAAATAACATGCTTGAATATAACGAAATAAAAGAAAGAAAATATATAATCTTTGAGGACGAACCATATGAAGTTCTAACTTCTCACGTTTTTAGAAAACAACAACGAAAGCCCGTAAACGCAACAAAATTACGAAACTTAATGACAGGAAGAATTGTTGAACACTCTTTTCACGTATCAGACAAAGCAGAAGAAGCTGATCTTGCCACAAAAGAAGTTAAATTTCTTTTCACAAACAAAGGCGAATGGTGGTTCTGTGAAATAAATGATCCATCTAAACGTTTTTCCCTTCCAGAAACTCTTATTGGCCCTGCTGGACGCTTTTTAAAACCAAATTCAATTGTAGATACATTAATATTCACAAGTCCTGACGACGATGATGATAAAAAAACAATTGGGGTTAAGCTTCCTATTAAAGTAGAACTTAAGGTAATTGAGGCAGCACCAGCGGTTAAAGGCAACACCACAGGTGGCGCAAACAAAACAGTAAAACTAGAAACTGGCGCAGATATAAATGTTCCCCTATTCGTAAACCAAGGAGACATTCTTAGAATAAATACCGAAACTGGCGACTATGTAGAAAGAGTTTCATAATTAAAAAAATTCATTTTAAAACCGCGTCTTTATTACCAAAGGCGCGGTTTTAAATTTTCGCATATATAAATAAATCCCGCTTAGTAATACACTAAGCGGGATTAAAATCTTTGCAATAATTTTATGCAGGAACTGACTCTCCTAAAACTGCACAAATCTCAGCAAACAATCTGCTGACCTTACCATCAAAATCAGTGCTATTATCTATCACTCTGAGATAGTGATGATCTTGCCAAGCGTCAAGAGTTCTTTGATCGAGTTTCCGGACCATTTTCAATCCTGCTTCAGTCTCAATTGTTTCTTTCCTCGCTGGATTGTTGGCATTAGTATAATGTTTTACAGCTCCTTTAGCTGGAGTAACTAAATGCATTACAGCATGATATCTAAGAGAGCATATTTCAAACCTACTAAAACCAAAACGTTTAATAATGGAGCTAAATAACCTTCTTCCTACATAAGCTTCATTATCCATCATTCCGCGATCACATAAAACCACAACTTTGTGACCTTTATCGCGTAATCTCATAGCAGAACTCAGAAATCTTTGTTCCTGGGTGAGAATACAAGGAAGAACTTCTTCCTGAAACTCAACGACGTTTAAATCATTTTCCCCTATTTTTACCCCACCATTCTGAAGTATAGTTGCACATTCAGGATTAATTAATACTTTGTATCCAAGATCTGAAAGTAATGGTTTCAGCCTGATAGCACTCTCGGTTTTACCACCGCAAGGACCACCAGTTAAAACAATAACCCAGATATCATTACCAATTTGTTTTAGATCGAGTAAATTTAAGTTTAGTTTCATTTATTGCTTTTTTCTGCGTATACTCTAACCTATTTTCAATTATTAGCAATACTTTAATAACAAAAAACACCGGGGGCTAAGCCTTCGGTGTTTTTAATTTTTTTATTATTATCTTGAGATGTAAGGAAGTAATCCTAAAAATCTTGCGCGCTTGATAGCTAAAGAAATTTTTCTCTGGTTCTTTGCGCCTGTGCTAGTTTTGCGCTTAGACATTATTCTAGCATTAGGATTTATAAAATGCTTAAGCATTTCAGTATCCTTATAGTCTACGTATATTAAATTGTTTAAATCTTGTTTCATCATATTGTTAAATTAATATCATTTTTATTAAAATGGAATATCTTCTGGATTAATCTCTTCTTGCGGATATTCTATCGAATCTAATTCTTCTTTTTTACCTGCTGGTGCATCATGTGATGGTTGGCTCTGATATGATCCGCCACCCATTCCGCTTCCGCCAGCCTTTGGACCAAACTGAACTCTGTCGGCAACAATTTCTGTTCGATATTTTTTCTGTCCATCTTGTCCGTCCCAGCTTCGTGTTTGCATTCTACCTTCAACAAAAACTGGTGAACCTTTTCTTAAATACTTTGCAACGTTTTCTGCTTGAATTCCAAAAACAACTACGTTATGAAAATCTGCTGATTCTTGTTTTGCTCCATTTCGGTCTTTGAAAACTCGATTAGTAGCGACGCTAAACGAAGCTACATGAGAACCTGAAGGAATGGCTCGGAGTTCCGGGTCTCGTGTTAAATTTCCATAAATTAAAGCTTTGTTTATATACATGAAATATAAAACTAATTTATCACTAAATCTTCAATAGCTTTATCAACCTCTTCGTCAGATACTACTACTGAAACTTGTGGTTTTTCTTCTTTCTCCTTTTCTTTCTTAACTCTTGGACTTTCTATTACATTAAATATTGGTCTGTGAATTTGAACAGGAACATCTTTTACAGAATTTATAAGGATAAATCTAAGAATATTTTCGTTATTTTTAAGAACTTTATCTATTTTGGAAATTGCATCTGCTTCTGCATTGAACTTTAACCAACCAAAATATGCTTCTTTAAAAGCAACTTTTTTACCAATAGTAGACTTGTAAATGGTATAAGCTAAAGGTCGCATCTTTGGAAATTCATCAGCAAAAATCTGACCTTTGTTGTCTTCAACGGCTGATTTTATCTTAGTTACTTCTTCTCCTACTCGGTCTTCACCGATATTCGAAAGCAATAAATAGCCGATCTCGTAAATCTTAATACCTTCCTCTTTTTCTGTTTTTTCTACGCTTTTTACTTCATCTGTCATAGTGTTTAACAGATTAACATAATCGTTTTATTCATGCAACATCTTTAATTTTTATATAAAAAACGCACTGTGCCAAAGCAAAGTGCGTTTTAAAGGATTAAAGAAGATTTAATCATTCAGATGTTTCGTCTTTTATAACAACCGAAGCTTCTGGTCCTGTTTTAGACACCAAATAATCATAACTAAAATCCTCTAATATAGGGCATATTAATCCCCAAGACCACCACGGTCCTGTCCTAAAAGACAAATACGGCACATAATCTGGTGGTTTACTTAAACAATCTGGTGGCCTGCTTTTTCTGTAGCAAGTTCCCCAAAATAAAACTCTTTTATATTCTTTCAAATAGTCTGGAATCTGTTCCGGATTACACAGCAAATGATTAAAAATATTCGCATTAGCATCTCTATTGAGTTGCAGTTGCTCTTGTTTTATATTTCCACGAAGACCAATTCGACTTTTCCAATGACCTTCTTGAGTCTCTAAAGACAACTTCTTTGGATCCCATACAAATCTGCCCAGCTTTATATGGAAGTGAAGCATGTATCCTTGAGGCACAGGCGGATTAATATCACAATCAATAATGATTTTTTCTTTCATTGTCGTAACAAGTGTTTCTTTCTTCAGTGTGCCAAATTTACTATTTTAAATCAAATACTCTAAAAGCATTCTCAACTAATTGCTTTTTAACCTTCTCCAAATCTTCGCCTTTTATTTCTGCAATTTTCTTAACAACTTCCTGCACATAAAGCGGTTCGTTTCGTTTGCCGCGAAATGGCGAGGGTGCTACATAAGGGCTGTCTGTCTCGGACAACATCATATTAAGCGGAGTATTTTTTATAACCTCGTCATAATTTCTTGCGAATGTAATTACTCCTGTAAAAGAAATTGTAAATCCAAGATCCAAAAACATTTTGGCTTCTTCCCAACTACCAGCAAAAAAATGCACGTCACCTTTCACTTTGGCATATGATTTTAAAATTTCATAAGCATCTTTGTAGGCTTCTCTTATATGAAGCATCAACGGCTTGCCTACTTCATTTGCAACTTCAATGCTTTTTATAAAAGCTTCTTTTTGTTTTTTAAGTGATTCGCCTTCCGCATGAAAATAATCAAGACCGCATTCGCCCAAAGCAACGACTTTTGGATTTTTTAGTAAGTCTAGATAATAATTATGATCAAATTCTTCTCCGCGCGAAGTGAATGCTTTTCCTCCTTCGCCTAATTCGCTTTCATCAAAATGGGATTTATCTGTGTGTATCGGATGAAGTCCAACAATCGCATAAACTCCTTTTTCATATTTTTCCGCGAGTTCTACAGCAGACTTAGAAGTATCTTTCTGCGTTCCAACATTTATCATCCATGTATTACTATCTGATGCGCGTTTAATAACCGCATCACGATCCTCATCAAATGCGGAAAAATTCACATGGGTATGGCAATCTATAAATTCAGGCATAAATAAAATTTGAGTTTGACTTAATTATTTCAATTGTATATCTTAAGCCTCAGAAAGAAAAGTTTAATATGAATGCAAACGAATTAGTTGATAGAGCAATATGTTATCTTGAATACCCAGCCGTTAAATATACCGATCCTTCAAAAGGAAGCGATAAAAGCGGTTTTGATTGTTCGGGTTTTGTTCTTTTTTTACTTAGAGAATTAAACTTTCCTGTTCCACAAGAAATACGTCATGTAAATGAATTTTATAACTCATTCGGCATTCACATTCATGATGAAGCAAGAATGTCCGGAGATTTAATTTTTTGGAGCAGAAAAGGCACAATACCAACTCATATAGGAATTTTGGTTAATGATACTTATTACATACATTCGCCAGGAAAAACAGGAAGATTCGTTTCAATTGAAGAAATAAAATATGAACCAATTATTTCAAAAGCCGAACCAAAAATTTACTTTAAAAATCCTATTGGCTTCAAACGTCTCGGGGTAAAAGATGGAAGATATTTAAGGTTAATTTAATGATCAATTACCAAAAGACCAGCAAATTGCTGGTCTTTTTTTTATAAGTCGTTTTTATTCACGATCAACAAGACAAACTCTAACGCTGTCATTCCCGCGAAGGCGGGAATCTAGTCTTAGTCTTAATTCTCTGGATTCCCGCCTTCGCGGGAATGACAAAAATAAACTTAAATTTTTCTCAAAAACAACGGCTGCTCTGGAGATTTATTTTCTTTAATAAGTCTTTTAATTTCTAAAGATGTTTTAGGCATAAAAGGCTCCAAACCTTGAGCCACAATATAAAGTTCTTTAACAAATTGTTCTATCATTTCTTTTCCTTTTTGCTTATCTTCCTTAACCAGCTTAAACGGCTTGCCTATCTGAATATCAGAATCAATGCTTTTTATATACTCCCAAACATCATCAATAGCTTTTTGAATATCAAACATATCAAATCTAGAACTGTAACTTATCTTCGGATAAATTTTTGCTTCTTCTATTAAAACAGGTGCATCAAGATTTGTTTCTGCCATTTTCATTATTCTTGAGACTAAGTTTCCCAAACCATTTGCCAAATTTGCGTTATAAGCATCCTTGAAAGATTCTTTGGTCATATCGCCGTCTTCTGTAGTGGAAATTTCACGCGCTAAAAAATATCGCATCGATTCTGCACCATATTCATTCATAAGCTCATACGGATCTATTACATTTCCTAAAGTCTTCGACATTTTTCTTCCGCCAGAAGTTATCATTCCGTGAACAAAAATTTTCTTCGGCAATTCCAAACCTGCAGAATGAAGCATCGCAGGCCAAAATACTGCATGAAAACGCAAAATATCTTTGCCTATTACATGATAATCCGCCGGCCAAAATTTCTTAAAAGTTTCTTCGTCTCTTCCGTATCCAATAGCTGAAATATAATTTGAAAGAGCATCGCACCAGACATACATTACTTGCGAAGGATCATTAGGAATTGGAATTCCCCACGACTCGCCTTTTACCGCGCGGGAAAAACTTACGTCTTCAAGTGGTTCACTAAGAAAAGACAGGACTTCTTTCTTTCTAGTGGCAGGCTCAATTGAAAGTTCGTCACTATTTATTTTTTCCTTAAGAAAATCCTGGTATTTAGAAAGTTTGAAAAAATAATTTTCTTCTTCTATCTCTTCCGGTATGAGATTGTGGAGCGGACATTTACCGTTAACGAGTTCTTTTTCTTTTTTAAATTCCTCGCATCCTGGACAATAAAGCCCTTTGTATTTCTTTTTATAAATATCTCCAGACTCAACAAGTTTATTCCATAACATAATAGCTCCAGGCCAATGAATTTCTTTGTCGGAAGTTCTAATGAATTGATCGTATGAAATATCAAGATCTTTAAAAAGTCGTTTAAAATTATCTACTACCATGTCTGTAAATTGCAGAGGAGTTTTTCCAGCTTCAGTTGCAGCTTTAACTACTTTAATTGTATTTTCATCAGAGCCGGTAAGAAAATGAACATCTTTACCTTGTAGACGATTGAAACGAGCCACAATATCACAGATCGTAATAGTGTAAGCATGACCCATGTGTAGGTTTGCATTTGGATAAAATATTGGAGTTGTTATATAAAATTTATTTGCCATATTTAAAAAAATAAAAAAATCTAATTTCGTTATTGTTATTTAACTCATTAACACCTACACGATTGTGCTCATTTTTTCTATTTCGGATATTTTATTCTTTTCCATGTCGGTATAAAGTTCCATAAAAACAGCAGCCAACGGCACTGAAAGAATGGCACCAAAAAGTCCTGCGAGTTGCGCTCCTGCAACAATCGCAACTATTACTAAAAGCGCGGGAACACCAACAATTTTTTTAACAACTAATGGGTAAATTAACTGACTTTCAAACTGCTGAACTATTGTATAAAGACCTGCTACAAGAAGTCCCATTGTGATTCCTCCCGAAGAAAGCCCAACAGCGATTGATGGTATCGATCCGATTATCGGTCCGAAGATCGGAATCAATTCAAAAATTGCAGCAATCACTGCGAGAAGTAATGCATGCTCAACTCCTAATACTGAAAGTCCTAAATATACTAATATACCGATAATAAGACCGAGTAATAATTGACCTTGAAGCCAAAACCCTATCTTAATTTGTGAACGCTTCCAAAGACTTATTATATATTTTTCGTGTTTCAAAGGAGTAATAACACGCAAAAAATTAGCAACTCCTTCTTCTTGAACTGCAAGATAAAAAGAAAATACAAACACAAGTAAAAGGTTTAAGATGCCACCAAAAATTACAGCGACCAAACTCGATGCGCCAGAAGTAAAACCCATAAGAGAACTACTCGCACTTGAAATTATATCTTGAATAGAAATAAATTGATTTATACCCCCAGTATTGATACCTAATGGATTAACAAGCTTTAGCGACTGAGCATATTCTGGAATTTTATTTAATGCTTCAACAATCTGATTGATAAGTGGTGGAATAACAAAGAAAACAACAACTCCTAAAATAATTGCTGTAAAGGCGTAAATTAAAATTACCGCGAGCGTTCTTGGGATTTTTCGATTCATCAGCCATTTAGTTCCAGGTTCTATTGCTGAAGCGATAACAATAGCCATTAAAACAACCAAAACAAGATCACGGACAAGATACAGAAAATAAACAACGGCTAAAACCACGAGACACTTAACTATTGTCCCAACAGTTACTGATATATGGAGTTCTTTTTCTTCTCTATTCATCTTTAATCATTCAAATTAGTAATTCGTATATTCGTATAATATCACTTTAGAGCCTGTTTACAATATTTATACTTATTCTGTCATTCCCGCGCAGGCGGGAATCTAGTCTTAGTCTTAATTCTCTGGATTCCCGCCTGCGCGGGAATGACAGAATTTTTATGTGAATAAATTTATATATTTAGAATTTTTAAAAAATGATCTTCGTCATTAAAAGGACCGATAATTGCTACGTTGAGCAAATCATTTCTAAACAGATCATTCGCCACCTTTTGTATATATTCAGCTGTAATATTTTTAAACTGTTTTACAAATTCTTCAGGTGTAATCAGATCTTTTTTCAAAATTTCTCTACTGCCATAAAAATTAGCTAAAGCTCCGGGCGTTTCCATATACAAAAGAAAACTATCAATATATCCGCTAATCTTATCAAGTTCTTCTTTTGAAAGAGGTTGATCTTTAATTTTTTTAACCTCTTCTAATATAACTTTTATAACTTCTTCGGTTCTAGATACATCAACACCGGCATAGATAGTAAAATTTCCATAATCAGTATAGTGAGCATTATGAACATTAAATTCATAACAAACGCCCATCTCTTCTCTAAGTTTTTGTCCCAATCTTGAACTCAATCCTCCGCCTAAAGCTTGGGATATAACTTCAATTGCTGGCTGTCTTTCATCATGAGTTCCAAAAGATCTAAAACCTATAAGAAGATGTGCTTGCTCAGCATCTTTCATTTTTAAAATAATTTTAGGAACAGTCTGGTCAATTTTTAACACAGCAGGCTTTTCTGGCTTGTTATTTTTTGGAATAAGCTTAAATTTTTCTTCTACTAAATTAGAAATATTATTTTCATCAAAATTTCCTGCGACAACTACAATAGTCGCAGAAGAAACGTGATACATATCTCTATGCCTTACAAGATCAGAATTTTTTATTGATCCAACTGATTGCTCTGTCCCTAAAATTCCCCGCCCTACAGACTGATCGCCATACATTAGAGAATTCAACATATCAAAAATTTCATCTGATGGTTTTTCTTCTTTCCTTTTAATTTCCTGAATCACAACTGATTTTTCTTTTTCAATTTCGGAAAGATCGAAATTTGAATTTAAATAAATATCAGATAATACATCCAGAGCTTTCTCTAAATGATTACCATGAGATCTTATGTAATAAGCCATACCATCTTCGCCTGTGTAAGCATTTATCTCACCACCTATTCCTTCGATCTCGCTTGTTATTGCAAAAGCTGATGGTCGCTTAGAAGTGCCTTTAAAATTAGAATGTTCCAAAAGATGAAATATGCCATTTTTCTCTTTCTCTTCATATGCACTGCCAGCATCAAGAAAAACAGACACAGCAACATTTGGAGTATCTTTCATAGGTATCGTAATTAAACGTATGCCGTTATTCAGTATTTTCTTTGTTACATTCATCCTAGTAGTTAATAATTATTTGACTAATTGAATTTATCGTTTTTATATTTACCAGCACTAAATTGTGGCACTAGTTAATACTATTTAGTAAGGACTGTCAAACCAAAAAACAAATCCCGAAATTTTGACAAAATCAAAATTTCGGGATTATATTTTAGACAACTTTTTTAATTATTTCATTTTTCCAACAAGTTCAGAAATGTTTACTCTCTCCTGCTTTGCAGTATCTCTATCGCGAAGAGTGACTGTGTTATCTTCAAGAGTTTGAAAATCTACTGTTACGCAGAAAGGCGTTCCGATCTCATCTTGTCTTCGATATCTTTTGCCGATATTTCCATTATCATCAAACATTGCTTCAGGAATTTCTTTTCGAATCATTCCAAAAACTTCTCTCGCCTTTTCTACCAACTCCGGCTTATTTTTCAACAAAGGAAAAACCGCAACTTTAACTGGTGCAACATTTGGAGAAAGTTTTAGAAATACTCTTTTTTCTCCGCCGATCTCGTCTTCGCAATAAGCATCAAGAAGAACAACTAGAACTGTTCTATCTACACCAAGCGATGGCTCTATACAATGTGGAATAAATCTTTCTTTGGTTTCTTCATTTAAGAAACTAAGATCGACTCCGCTGGCATTTGTGTGGCTCTTCAAGTCAAAATCTGTTCTGTATGCCAAACCATAAAGCTCTTTTAGGCCGAATGGGTAATCAAATTCGAAATCAATAGTTCTCTTTGAATAGTGCGCCAATGAATCGCCAGAAACTTCGAGCTCGTGAACTTTGCTTCTATCAATTCCAACATCATCTATATAATTCCACATTTCTTTTCGAAAATGTTCAAAACTCTCTTCCCATTTGGAAGGCTCAACAAAATATTCTATTTCCATCTGTTCAAATTCTCGCGAACGAAAAGTAAAATCTCTAGGAGCTATTTCATTTCTAAACGCTTTTCCTATCTGTGCCATTCCAAAAGGAAGTTTTGGGTGGAACGAGTCAACAACATTTTTAAAATTAACGAACATTCCCTGCGCAGTCTCGGGACGTAAATAAGAAACTGATGATTCATTTTCATCAACTCCAACATGCGTTTTGAACATCATATTGAATTGCTTCGGTTCACTTAATTCACCTCCACAATCAGGACAAGATGAGGAATCATTTTCAAGTTGATCAGCTCTAAAGCGTCGTTTGCATTTTTTGCATTCAACTAAAGGGTCTGAAAAACCACCGACATGTCCTGAAGCTTTCCATACGTTTTGATTCATTAATATAGCCGCGTCAGTGCCATACATATCATCTCTGTCTGTCACAAACCTCTTCCACCATAATTTTTTAATATTATTTTTTAAAGCGAGTCCGAGGTGAGCATAATCCCATGTTCCGGACATACCGCCATAAATTTCCGAGCCTTGATATATAAAACCGCGTCGCTTACATAAAGAAGCGACTTTTTCCAAAGTGTCGTTACTTTCTGATTTATGATTCATAATTTTACAAAAACTTTATTTCAATTTTTGAACTATATCAAAAATTCTAATGTTGAACAATATCATCTTGAGGAGAAAATTGAGGATCACTATTTATTCGTGTGGATAATACTTGAGTTTTAGTTGATAGATCAACTCCAGTAAACCTATCCGTTCCACTAAGAACAATACCGCTAATAAGACTGGGCGCCGTTCCAACCTGGCTTGCGCTAGCAGTAAAAGACACCTGGAAACTTACAGTTCTTGGTGGCAAAGAAAATCCTGTTCCAGCTTTCACTTCTCCAACATTCCAGGTTATTTGTCTGTTAGCTGGATCGAAAGATATTTTTTCATCAGAAGGATAGCTCTTTGATGTCCAATTTACATACACAGGTAAAGTAGCAACAACTTTTGCATTCGAAACATAGTTCGTAGTATTTGTTACAGTCCATGTAGCTGTATAGGAAGTTAATTGATCAACTTTAGGTGGTATTGGTCCAGTATTCTCAAATGCACCAACAAAGTGAACCATATTAGAAGTTAGGGCAAGATTAGTAGAGAATTTAACAATTTTAGTTATTGTTGAATATATATCTTCTGGAACGCCAGATTCTGAAAGTCTTTTGCCGTGAATATTAACATCTATCTGTATTTGAGGATTTCTCATATTATTTCCTTCTTCGGTTGCAGATTGTGAACCTGCAAAGTTAAAACCAGCAGAACCTGATTCATTCGTTGCAAGTTCGCTTAATTGAACATAATTATCTTTATTCCATGTAATTATATTATCTTGAGAACTATAATAACCTCCCTGAGAAGTAACCATTGTTTTATTCAACATACTTCCGCTAAATTTAAGCTGAATAATTAAATCTGTAATTTTTTCCGGCAAATTATTTTTCCACTTTAAAAGTCCCTTTATAGTTTTGTCAGCTACCGCAATATGTTCTGATGATTGATCTTCATCAATACCCATAGACAACGCAAGAAATGGTTTGCTTATCAAAATACTTTGAGCAACCGATGTAAACACGGAACTAATAACTTTCTGATCATTAGGACTTTGATTACCCACAGTGAAAGTAAAAATCTTTTCCTCTTCATCCTGACCTACTATTTTTCCTGTTATCTTGATAGTGCGTTTACCTTTTGGTTCAAGATCACCAATATTCCATATTGAATCACCAAACTCTGGTTTAGGAGAAGTATTGCCTAAAGTAAAACCGAAAGGATAGCGAACTTGAAGAAGTAAGTTCTTCATAGTAACTGAAGAATTTGATGAAATCGTAACTTCTATGCTCGCATCTTGATTTGAATACGTTTCTTTCAATGAAGAGACTGAAACTGTTATAGGCGAAGTTCCTATTGCTACATCGTAAGATGTGCTCTTTTGAAAAACTGCATTTGAACCTGGCACACGATATGTAAGAGTTACTTTGACTGGCTTCTTTTCTCCTTCTTCTCCAAAAATAAGTGCTTTTATTGTGCGTCTGGCTGTTTCGCCTGATTTGATAGTCCCTAAATCATCTTGAAATCTTAAATAATCTTCATTAGCGTTTTCTGCTCTTTTTGTTCCGTCAGGAAACTCAACATTAAGATCAACGAGCTGGAGATCAATCGAATTGCGATTATCTACTAAAATATCTAAAGGTAATTCATCGCCTCCAGAAACAGAAGTTGGGCCAATTACAGAAATATCTATATTATTAACAGAAACTTTATTATTACCATTGAAGAAAATAAAAAAACTCACTGTGACTGAAATCACAAAAAATACAATCGATAAAGTAAGGATTTTTTTGAAAATTGATGGACCCACAGTTTCTTCTACTGTATTTTCAACAGCTTCGTTAATATTAATATCATTCCAGTCACTAGAAACATTTTCTGTTTTCTTCCTGAGAAAGCCTTTGTTCATAAAAGACAAAGCTTTTTCTTTACGAGAATAAAGATTAGTTTTTATATGTTCTAGTCTGCTTTTTTTATCTCCATCCATGCTCTAAATTATATCACAATTATTTTTGTGTAACGTAAATTACAAGTGACTTTCTCTCATCGCTTTATTAATGGCTTGAATAATAGGTTTATTTTGAATTTTTACATCACTAAATAGTGTTTCTCCCCAATCATCATTGATCAGTTTTTCTATACCGCTAAAATTTTCTATGTATCCCAAATTATTAAATATTCGCAACAGCAAAACGCATTCAAAATTTTTAAGATTATCCTTAGATAAATTATTATCTTTCAAATAATTAAAAGCATTAAGTAGTATCTCGAACAGTTCGCTATTTTTTTCCTGTTCAGGAATAAATCGTCGAAGAAGATCGAAAACTCGAGCTATAAAAATAATTTTTTCTTTATCATTTTCACATTCTCTGTATAAATTATATTCACATTCGGCACTCGTTATCCTCCACAAATTTTTTCCCCTCACAAGTGAAACACTGCTAAAGGAAAAATCTATAAGATTTCCTTTGAGTTTGGATTTAATATCTCTTACGCTTTGGGCTTTTCCATATATCATACCGAGCTCGCGCGTAAAAATATAAAAATATTTATTTGAATCATCTACATTCCTGTTTCCAAGAACAAATCCTTTAGTTTTATAAATATGATACGACATAAATTTGAGATTATTCTAACACAAAAAAAGACCCTCAGTCTGCCGAAGCAAATTGAGGGTCAAATGGTTAGAGAATTTAGAAATAATAAATATTCAAAAATTCTAAACCAAAATAATTACCTTGCTAAATGAGGTGAAGATTTAATATCATTTAGATTGACGACCTTTTTTATTCCAATCCCGATTTACCATAACCAAATCGCCAAACTCGTCAAAAATATAGTCACAAGCAGATTCTTTCCCTGGAGCAAGAGCAAACTTACGATTTTGACAATTTTGAATACCCAAAAAAATGCAAATCCTACTTATAATTGTTTTCTTATGTTTCATAATTATTCTTTCTTTGATGTTGTTTAATTTTTGCTAAGTAGTTACCACATTGGTAGTCATAGCCAAAAAATCTCAAACTTTAAGACCTTTTGGCTATGACTATTTTTTCACAAGTAATTTAAAAGAACTTCAATTAAGATATAACAAAATAGACCTTATGTCAAAGAAACATAAGATCTATTCGTAGCCAAACAAAAACCTATTTAATGATTTTTATTTTAAGCTTAGTGCCAGCAATGTCTGTTTCCTCTCCTTCGGAAGATGCAATAAATTGAATTTCTTTAAGACCTGTGAGTTTGGAAATTTCAGCTTTAAAACTTTCAATTAACGATTTTCCTTTTTCATCAGTTTCAATAAGTAGCACGACTTTATCAGAAGGGTTAAGTCCTTCTTTCTTTCTCAAGTCTTGAATGAAACGTACGAGATCACGCATCTCGCCTTCTTTTTTAAGTTCGTCTGTTATTACAATATCTAATTCAACTTCTTCTTTTATAGAAGCATCAGACAAAACTTCTTTAACATTAATTTCGTCTTTTATTAGATTTACCAATTCATTATTCTTTTGAATTTCTGCTTTTAGATCTTTGACTTTAAGAGATACTAGAGGTTGTCTGACTTTTATTTTTGATTTTGCTCTAGCTTCCAAGCCTAATGAAACAATTTTTCTAACCTCCTGCATTTCTTCAATAACAGCTTCTTGATTTTCGTCGTTCATACTTTGCCAATCTTCAAGATGAACGCTCAAAAGCGAGCCACCTGCTCGTTTATAAACATCTTCAGCAATAAACGGAGTAAACGGCGCCATCATTTTTGAAAGTTCTAACAAAACATATTGTATTGTTTCAAGCGCGACTTTTTTATCTTCCTTATCATCTCCTTTGAAACGTTCTCGAGATCGTCTCAAATACCAAGTTGAAAGATCATCAACAAAATCTGCAAATGGTCGCGCAGCGCGATCCAACTCAAAATTCTCAAGTTCTTTTGTAACTTGAATATTTAATTCGGATAATCTAGCCAAAATCCAAACATCCAAAACATTTTTACTCTGTGATTTTGATTTTAGATTTTCCGATCCTGCTTCTTTGTAGAGTTCATAGAACGAAACAACATTCAAAAGTCTGGTAAATACTTTTTTTACAACTTCATCCAAACCTTTTTCAGTAAATGCTATTTCCTCCCCTTTTACTGCGGGCGATGTCAAAAGATAAAATCTTAAAGCATCTGCGCCATATTTATCTAAAACATAATCTATCGGCGGATAATTTTTTAAATGTTTGCTCATTTTTTGTCCGTCTTCTGCAAGAACAGTTCCATGTGTAATTACACATTTATATGGAGCATGATCAAAAAGTGCCGTTCCTAAAACAATCAATGAATAAAACCAGCCTCTAGTCTGATCAATTCCTTCCGCAATAAAATCAGCTGGGTATCGTGTATTTTTTTCAGGATCGAATTTATCTTTATTTTCAAATGGATAGTGATTTTGTCCATAAGGCATTGAACCAGATTCAAACCAGCAATCAAAAACTTCTGGAACTCTTTTTAGAGTTGCTCCGGCCTCGCAATCACATTTAAAAGTAAGTTCATCGATATATGGCTTATGAAAATCGAGCTCATAATTTTCATTGTGGGGCAAAGTCGTAAACTCAAGTTTTATCATTCCTCCTGTAGGAATAAACTCCGAACTGTCCTTAGTCATAGAAACCGTCTTTTTTACATCAAACCCTTCGCTTACAGATTTCAAAAGCCATGCTGGACATTCATGAGTAACGATTAAAATATTTTTCTTCTCGTATTTATTATTTATATCGTAAATAAACTCTCCTACTCTTCTTTTTACATCTGAAAGATTTTCTCCATTCGGCGCCCTAGTGACAAATCTATCTTCATAACCTTTGAAATAATTTACATATTCATTTACAGATTTTCCATTTAAATCACCTGCATTAATTTCTCTGAGCCTATCATCAGTAATAATTTTTTCAGAAGAAACACCTAAGGCTTTTGCAATAATTTCAGCGGTTTCCTTAGTTCTTAAAATTGGCGAACGAAATATAAGATCAATTTTTTCTTTTTTAAGAAGTTCAGCTGTATCAAGAACTTGATCTTTACCTTTTGAAGTTAGAGGTCTTGGTGTGCTATCGTCGCTATTTATAACACCTAGTGCATTACTTTCTGATTCGCCATGGCGCATTACAAAATAATTATTTCGCGTTCCTACTTTTTCTTTTATATCAGCAATAGATCCTAGAACAACTTTGTCGTCGCATTTTGTGCATGTCCAAACTGGAAGTGGCGCGCCCCAATATCTTGAACGTGAAATAGACCAATCAGGAGCTCCTTCAAGTAATTTGCCGAAACGGCCATCACGAATTTCCTCCGGTATCCAATGAACTTTTTTATTTTCTTCAATTAATCTGTTCTTGAATTCTGAAACTTTAACAAACCATGAAGAAGTAGCGTAATTCAAAAGCGGTGTATCGCATCTCCAACAATGAGGATACGAGTGCGTAATCTTTTCTTTTTCAAAAAGAAGTCCTTTGCCCGCAAGATTTTTTAAAACAACAATGTCAGTAGATTGGTGATCATCTTTTGGCTTTACCATAAGACCAGCAAAATCAGTAACTTCTGATTTAAATTTTCCATCAATTCCAACATGATGAATTATCGGCAAATTTTTCTCATTGGCCAAATTCAAGTCGTCCCCTCCAAAAGCGGGAGCGATGTGAACAATTCCTGTTCCGTCTTCTGTTGTTACAAAATCCGCGCTATATACTTTCCAGCCATTTTCTATATTTGGAACTTTTGCGCCAATATAATAATTAAAAGCAGTCTTGTATTGAGTATTCAAAAGTCGGTCGCCATTAAATTCTTCAACAACTTTATATTCTTTATTTTTGAAAACTGTTTCGAGTCGCGACTTCGCAAGAATAAGAAATTCTTCTCTCGAATCTGCATCTTTTTTGTAAGAAACTTTTACATAAGGAATATCACTTTTAATAGCAAGCGCAACATTTCCAGGAAGAGTCCATGGGGTTGTTGTCCAGGCTAACAAAAATGTTCCAGGTTCAGTAGCAATTTCAAATTTCACATAAACAGAAATATCGGCAATATCTTTGTAGCCTTGTGATACTTCAAAGTTTGAAAGTGTTGTCTCGCAACGGGGACAAACATGCATCGCTTTAAAACCTTTATAAATGTAGCCTTTGTCAAAAATATTTTTAAATATCCACCAGACAGTTTCAGTGTAATCGGAATCCATTGTTCTGTAAGCATTCTCCATATCAGCCCATCGTCCCGTTCGTGGAATAATTTTCTTCCAATCATCTACATATCTTTGCACTGCTTCTCTGGCAGCCTGATTGAATTTAGCAACGCCAAAATTCTCAATATCTTTTTTTACTTTTAGATTGAGTTCTTTTTCAATAATATTTTCAATAGGAAGACCGTGGCAATCCCAACCCCATCGACGAGGAACATATTTACCGCGCATTGTTTGGAAACGCGGAATCACGTCTTTCATTGTGCCAGGCAAAATGTGTCCGTAGTGCGGAAGTCCTGTAGCAAATGGTGGGCCATCATAAAAAACAAACTCGGTTTTACCCTCGTTTTTCTTGAGTGATTTTTCAAAAACTTTATTTTCCTGCCAGAAAGCAAGAATTTCCTCCTCTTTTTTAGATAGACTGCTTTTTTCCTGAACATTGTCAGGTTGTTTTTTTTGTTCTTCTGTCATAATTCCCTATCATAACAATTTTTCCGAATTTTTCTAGTATTATAAAAAAAGGAGTTACTCACAATAAATGTGGTAACCCCTTTGATGTTTTCTTAATCTTTCAATTTAAAAAACATATTAGATTAGATACAATCTCTCTTCGAGTTTTAGTATCCATACGCCCGACGAAGTGCCTTTCGAAGTTCAGCATCCTCACGAGCTTTCCTTTTTTCTTGTGCGATTCTCTCCCTACTGATCATTGCACACACTTTTGCATGTGCTTCCTCATGCTTGCTTTCAAGCAATTCATAGAGATTAAGAATCGGATCGGCAGAAGATTCCATGTCCCGGGCTATTGTTTTAACCCAACGTCCGTGACCACGAGCATCAAGTCCTCCATAGAAAATCAGAAACATGGTCAATATGGTCCATTTATCTGTGTCATGGAAATTGCCAATCACTGTAATGTGATACTTTTCTTTGACTGCGTTCAGTGCCTTCGTTACACGTTCTGCATCCTTGCCACCCACATCCTTGAAATAAGCCAGCACCAACTTACTAATAGTGCCGAAACTCATAACATCACCGCTGCGAACGAACACTTCGTCATTGTGAATAAGTTCGTTTACAGCTTTTACAAGAAGTTGTTCATCTTGTAATTCTTCGGGTGTAAGCTGATGAAGTTCCACTTCATCCAATTCATTAAGAATATTTCTCATATACAATCATAAGTAATTGATCAGATATCGCTCTAATCGATTGCGTGTCTCTTTTAAAAGAACATTTTATACTAAAATTATAGCAAATTTAATATCATTTGTCAAGCATATGTATCATAAACACGCATACTTGAAAAAATTAGTATTATACAGAAATTTAGTTTCTACATCTTCTCTGGAACCTTGATTCCTAAAAGATGCAATCCGTTTTTGAGCGTAATATAAACAGCCTTAGTTAAAGCCAATCTATGAGCCGAAGTTTTTAAATCGTCTGGATCAAGAATTTTATTATTAGCATAAAAGCTATTAAAAAGTGAGGCAATCTCTGTTAAATAAATAGCAATATAATGCAAAGAATATTCATTTTGGGATCTTACTACTATTTCAGGAAAACGATAAAGCATTTTTTCCAACTCTGATGACCCCTCATCAATATCATCGGATAGTTCTTTTTCTATTGTTTCTACCAATCCTGAATTATTTAATTTTTCTAAAACTGATTTTGCGCGAACAAAAGAATATTGAATATAAGGACCGGAATCACCTTCAAATGAAATTGATTTTTCAAAATCATAAATAATATCAGAGCCAGCAGACTGTTTTAATATAGAATATTTTATCGCGCCAATCGAAACTCTCTCTGCTATTTCTTTTTTCTCATCGTCATCAAATCCACGATCTTTTATTTTTTCTTCTATCAATTTACTTATATCAGACATAAGAGACTCAGCTGTTATAACATCACCTGTGCGTGAAGACATTTTTCCAGTTGGAAGTCGTAGCATTCCGTGAGAAAGATGCTTAGTCTTAGCTCGTAATTCTGGGAATAAAAGCTCCATCGCTTTTAGCACTACGCTAAAATAGTCCCTAACTTCATTACCTGTAATTATTATAGATTTGTCATAAGAATATTCATCGTGTTTTATTTTTGCCAAACCAAGTTCTTTTGCTTCATATGTCGCTATTCCCTCTTTATTTATAAAAACCCTAGTATGCAGATCATATTTTTCTCCTTTAAAAATAACTGCGCCATCGCTTTTTTCAAAAATTTTGCCGATATTTTCTTCGACTATTTTTTTACCAAGATCTGCGGTATTGCTTTCAAAAAAATAATAATCGAATGTTGTTCCAAGTTTTTTGTATATTCCTTCAAAATATTCTAAACTCCATTTTTTACCAAGATCATATAGGGCATTTATTTTTTTGTCAGATCGTTCGTAAATTTTTTTGTTAAGTTCTGCAATTTCTTGTTTATGTTCATCATCGCTTTCATACATCATTGAGCCAGTTTTGTAACACATTCCTAAAAATTCCGCCTTACTAATAACTGAGTCTTTTTCATTAGGTAAAAGACTTTCATTCATAAGAATTCCGCTCATAGCTTTTGCAACATGAAGCCCGACATCACCTTGATAACAGGCACGTTTTACTTCTGCGCCAGAAAATTCAACAAGTCTAGCGATTGATTCGCCAATTGAGTTCGACATCAAATGTCCGATATGAAATTCCTTAAATGGATTTGGGTCCGTGTATTCGATAATAACTTTTTTGTTTTTTAAAGAATCATTTTTTCCAAAATTTTCTCCTTCTTCGACTATCTGTTTAATACTATTTGCAAAAAATTCGTGCGACAAATAGAAGTTTATAAAACCAGGACCGGCAACCTCAACCTTTTCAATTTCTGGAATTTTATTTTTTGAAATTTCGGCGACAACTTTTTCAGCAAGATCTTTCGGAGAAGTTTTTAGTTGTTTTGAATAAACAAGCGCTACATTAGTAGAATAGTCACCATTAGAAATATCTTCTGGATGTTCAGTAACAATATTTGAAACATCAGCATCTATTCCGAGTTTTTTTAAAGCTTCACCTATTAAAATTTTTAATTTTTCCTGCATTGTTTTAAAATTTATTTTCCTGAACTGCCAAAACCTTTTTTACCTCTTTGCGAGTCAGCCAGAGATGTAACTTCCTTAACCTTAACCGATTCTTTTTTCTGAATAACCATCTGCGCTACCTTGTGGCCTTTTTCAAATTTATACACTTTTTTGGAAAGATTTACTATACCAACTTTCACTTCACCTCGAAAGCCAGCATCGACAACACCACCTAAAGTTTTCAATCCAAAATTATGAGAAAGTCCGCTTTTATCCCAGATAAGTCCAACATATCCTTTTGGAATTTCTATCGCAACACCTGTGGCAACCGAAAATCTTTCGCCTGGCTTAAGCGTTACATTTTCATTTGAATATAGATCAAGACCAGCATCGTCATGATTAGCATAGTTTGGTAAAATTGCGCTTTTATCCAACTTCTGAATTTTTAGTGTAATTGACATGAGGATATTGTAACAAAAAAGGCCTAACTTTGTTAGACCTTTATATTTTATACTTATCTTATTTAACAAGAATGCTTATTATTTCAAGACATTGCTTCTCCACAGCATCCGCAGACTGATTGGCATCGATAATCTCGCAAGGAATACAGGGTAAAGAATCTTGATATCCTTTAGCCATTCTTTCATAGAAATCCTGATATCCTTTAGCCATTCTTTCATAGAACCATCGAGGCTGATCATGGAAATGATGCGATATATCAGGACGAGCTTTATATCTCTTCTCAGCAACATCAAGATCAACGTTCAGATATATATACAAATCTGGAGCATTAAATGCATAAAATCTTCTCGCCTCAAAAAACCAATCTTTAAGAACAGGATATCCTCGTTCATATATCTGAATAGCATAAGTTGAGCTATCAAATCTGTCACAAATAACATTTGCGCCTGATTTAATGGCTGGCGCTATAAGTTTTTGAACATGATCAATGCGTGCAGCCGTGATCATAAGAAAATCGACAGCAATATCAGCACCTCTGGCTTCTTCAGATAAAATCACCGTTCTTAGTTTTTCAGCAAGAGGAGATCCGCCCGGCTCTCGTGTAAAAACAAAACTTTCCGAAGAAAGTTTAGCTTTTAGATTTTTTATCAGCGTAGTTTTGCCCGAACCTCTTATACCATCAACAACAATGAACTTGCCTTTCTTGTTTTTCATAGTTTCTTCGCCCATCTTAACTTAAAAAATTTCTTCAAGCAATAAGACTGTATGGTTTGAAATTTCATATTTATCTTTCGGTTCGATATCTTTATGTTTTCCCCACTTCAAATGAATAGTTGTGCAACCAAGCAAATTTCCAAATCGAATTTCAGTATCTATTCTATTTCCAATAACCCAAACTGACAAAGCATCGTCAATTTTATATTCAGAGATTTTTTCTTTAAATATTTTTTCTTTTTCTTCATCTGTGCCGCAAATAATAATTTGATCAAAATATCCTCGAATACCCAGCACGTCTATTTTTTCATTTTGAATTTCTGGATCGCCTCTTGAAATTAAAATTTTCGGACAAGTTATTTTTCCAAGAAGTATTTTGGAATATGGGAATAGAGTTATTGATAAAATATCTTTATGAGATGCATCTAACTGTCCTGTTGTATCAAACAGAGTGTCATCGAGATCTATCAATAAAAGTTTCGGTTGTTCATTAAAAATTTTTTTCATTTATTTTATAGTATAACAAAAAGACCGCAATATTTTGCGGTCTTTTGATAAAATAATTACAAACTAGCTATTACAGAAGCAATTTTTACATTATGTCTTACGATATTGCCTGTCTGATCGGCAAAATTTCTGACTATAATCCGCTCAGCAAACTTACTAAGTTCATCATTATTTACAACAACAGGGTGAGCTTTTTCTTCAGAATATTTTACGATGATAGCCTCGCTTATACAAGCGGGATCATTGCATAATATAGCATCGAAATTATCACAACCAATATGTTTAAGAAGAACTCTGGCAAAATCAGTGGCAGTAAAACCATCTGTTTCAGCCTTTTTTGTCATTACATTTACAATACATATAAGACTGGCTTTTGTTTCCTCAATAGCATCCTTAAATCCATTTACCAAAGTATTTGGAATTGTAGAAGTAAAGAAATCACCAGGACAAAATACGATCTTCTGAGCATTAACGATCGCTTGATAAGCTTCTGTGTAAATAAAAGCTTCCGGCTCTAAAAATGCCCTGACGATAGTTCTGTCATCATCGATCGATCTTGTGTCTATATTACCTTCGCCTTTTATAATACTTCCATCATTAAGTTCTACACAAAGATCAGCATCGTCCAGACTTACCGGTAAAACTTTTCCTTTAACCCCATACCACTGACACATCGTATTGATAGCGGATGGTAAACTTCCAGTAATTTCTGTAAGCGCCGTAAGAAAAAGATTTCCCATCGTCACACCATCAAGTGATGATCCGTTTTGCGGTTCAAATCTGAAAGACAAAAGTTTTCGCAAAGTTGGCTCAATTTTATCATCCGCTAGAGCCAAGATCGCTTGTCTAATATCTCCTGGAGGTAAAACTCCTCTTTCATCGCGAAGCTGACCTGAATGACCACCGTGATCAAAAGTGGTTTGAATAGTTGTTATATTCGATCTTATACGTTTTAAAAAATGTGCGATGCGATAAACTCCACCGCCACCACCAATAAGCACAATTGATTCTTTTATTTTATTCACAGCTGTTTGTTTCAATTAACAATTCTGCTAGAACTCTACCTGCTAACTATAAAAAAGCAAGAATAAAAAATCGCTTGTAAATTATACAAGCGATTTTTAAATATTTTTGGATAAATTATTTCTGATCCGCAAGGGCTGCTTGGGCTGCAGCAAGCTTTGCTACTGAAACACGGAATGGACTGCAACTTACATAAGTTAAGCCTATCCTGTGGCAGAATTTTACGCTTTCAGGCTCGCCACCATGCTCTCCGCAAATTCCAAGTTTGATATCTGGTCTGGTCTTTTGTCCCAAATCTTTCGCAATTTGTATAAGCTTTCCAACACCATGCTGATCTATTGTTGAAAATGGATTCTTGGCGATAATTTCATTTTCAATATATGCAGGCAAGAAACTTCCAGAATCATCTCGGCTCATACCAAGAGTTGTCTGTGTTAGATCATTTGTTCCAAAGCTGAAAAACTGGGCATCTTTTGCAATTTCATCAGCAATAACAGCAGCACGTGGAATTTCTATCATTGTTCCAACTTTGTAATCAAATTTTACTTTTTTTTCTTTCGCAACTTCAGATGCAACGCGATTAACAATTTCGAGCTGCATTTTTAATTCTTTTGTAAACCCAACAAGCGGGATCATGATCTCTGGCTTAACTTTAATTCCCTGTTTCATCACTTCTGCCGCAGCCTCAAAAACAGCTCGCGCCTGCATCTCAGAAATTTCAGGATATGAAATTCCTAAACGGCATCCTCGGTGGCCAAGCATCGGATTAAATTCGTGGAGTTCGTGAACTCGCTTTGCAATAAATTCAGAAGAAACTCCTATCTTTTGCGACAGATCATCTTGAGTCGTTATGTCGTGAGGCAAGAACTCATGTAAAGGTGGGTCGAGAAATCGAATAGTAGCTGGCAAACCTTTTAAAGCTTTAAATATTCCTGCAAAATCTTTTCGCTGATAAGGCAAAAGCTTCTGAAGCGCTTTGACCCTTTCTTCTTTATCTTCAGCTAATATCATTTCGCGCATTGCATCAATTCGATCGCCTTCAAAAAACATGTGCTCAGTTCGGCAAAGGCCGATTCCTTCTGCTCCAAAAGCTAAAGCATTTTCAACTTGCTCTGGGGTATCAGCATTAGTTCTCACTCCAAGCTTTCTGAATTTATCAACCCAGCTCATAAGTTGTGAAAATTCCTTAAAAGTCTGACTCTTCTTTGGATCCAAAGTTTTTTCAACCAGGACTTGAACAACTTCTGACGGTGCAGTCTTTACTTCGCCTTCAAAAATCTCGCCTGTTGTTCCATCAATAGAAATGTAGTCACCTTGCTTAAATGTTTTTTCGTTTGCGGTTAATGTCTTTTTTGCGTAATCAATATGAAGAGTAGAAACTCCGCAAACACAAACTTTACCCATTTGTCTTGCAACTAAAGCCGCATGTGAAGATACTCCGCCTCGTGCAGTCAAAATTCCTTCTGCAGCGATCATTCCTCTAAGATCTTCTGGTGATGTTTCGATTCTAACAAGAATAACTTTTTCGCCTTTGTGCGCCATTTCAACAGCATCAGTTGCGTTGAAAACAATTTTTCCGGAAGCGGCACCTGGGCCCGCCGCCAAACCAACTGCAATCTTTTCGGCGCTTCTTGCTGAACTCTTATCAAATATCGGCGCAAGAACGTGTGCTAGAGAATCAGCTGGAATTCTTTTTACAGCTTCTTCTTTAGTGATCAATTTTTCATTTACCATGTCAACGGCAATTTTTACAGCGGCCAAGCCAGTTCTTTTGCCGTTTCTTGTTTGAAGCATATACAAATGATTGTCTTCAACAGTAAATTCAAAATCCTGCATATCTTTAAAGTGCTTCTCCAAAGCTTCTCGCACTTTTAATAAATCCTTATAAGCTTGAGGCATTTCTTCTGCAAGTTTCAAAACTGGATGAGGTGTTCGAACTCCAGCAACTACATCTTCGCCTTGTGCGTTTATCAAATATTCTCCATAGAAAGCTTTTTCACCAGTTGCAGGATTTCGAGTGAATGCAACTCCAGTCGCACTTGTATCTCCCATGTTTCCAAAAACCATTGTCTGAACGTTTACCGCAGTTCCCCATTCGTGAGGAATTCCATACTTTCGACGATAAACAATCGCGCGATCATTGTTCCAAGAACTGAATACTGCGCCAATAGAACCCCAGAGTTGTTCTCTCGGATCTTGAGGAAATGCTTTTCCTGTTCGCTCTTTTATAAGATCTTTAAATCCTTGAACAAGTTTTTTCAAATCTTCTACTTTAAGTTCTGTATCATCTTTAACTCTTGCCTCTCGTTTAATTTCTTCAATCACAACTTCAAATGGTTCATGATCTTCGTCTGGCTTTCTTTGAACTCCCATAACAACGTCGCCATACATCTGCACAAATCTGCGGTATGAATCCCAAGCAAAGCGATGATTTCCGGTTCTCTCTCCTACAATCTCAACAGTTTTGTCATTCATTCCCAAGTTCAAAATCGTATCCATCATTCCAGGCATTGAGTCGCGAGCACCTGATCGCACTGAAACAAGCAAAGGCTTTTCTTTGTCGCCCAACTTTTTTCCGACAGATTTTTCAAGCTTTAAAAGCGCAGCTTCAACCTGTGCCTTTAATTCAGCTGGATATTTTTTGCCATTTTCATAAAAATAATTGCAAACTTCCGTTGTAAGAGTAAATCCTGGAGGAACAGGAAGTCCTATGCGGGTCATTTCTGCAAGATTTGCACCCTTACCTCCTAAAAGCGGTTTCATACTGCCGTCGCCATCAGCACCACCATTACCAAAAAAATAAACGTACTTACCTTTTTTTCCTGCACTTTTCGATTTTGAGTTCGAAGCAGAAGTTTTTCCTTTTGTAGCCATATTTTTAAAAAGAATGAATGAATAATTAAATAATGTAGGAATATGATAACACAATATGTTTTAAAAATAAAAAAATTGGGCATTTTAGACTATACAACTATAAATTTGTGTAGTCTGAAAAATTTTTCTTCTAAAATTCATTCACTTTATGCTAAAGTAGCCTCAGAAAAACAGTACTATGAAAGAAATAATTATTGTTGATGATCTACCTGTTGAAACTCTTGCTATGTTGCAAGCTCTATATTCCAGAAGTCCTCGCAGTGTTAGAGAACATTTGGAACAAGTTAAAAAAGTTGGACCTGGAAAATTTATGGCTTCCTTTTATGTCGGTTATGGACATAAAAGCATTGGCGACTGTGGCACAACAAGCATTTTTATAGAAAATGTGAGTATGTTAGTCGCAAAAGCTATTCAAGATTGGCTGCTATATAAAGGTCAGGAAGCGAGCACTCGCTATCTGGATATGACAAAACAGCCGATCGTTAATCCTTTAGGAACCGAACAAGGAAAGAAAGTTCAAGATGAATGGATGAGTTTTTATGCTTATCTTCTTGAACAACTTATTCCTATATTAAAAGAACGTTTTCCAAGAGAAGAAGGCCAGGACGAAAAGATTTGGACCAAAGCTGTAAATGCCAGAGCATTTGATATCGCGCGGAGTTTTCTTCCTGCAGGCACTGCCACCTTCTTAAGCTGGCATACAGATATAAGGCAAGCAAATGACCATATTAAAGAATTGAGACACCACCCTCTTCAAGAAGTGCGTGAAATAGCTCAAGGAATGCTTGCAGCCTTAAGAGAAAAATATCCTAATAGTTTTAGTCATAAAGAATATCCGGCTGAAGAATCGTATTTGGAGGAAACAGCAAAGGAAATAACTTACTTTGATGACCCTTCTATTATTCGTTTCGATTTCAGGCCAAAATTCGATCTACAAGGTTTATTAAAGTTTGAAAAACTTTTAGCTAGTCGACCTGCAAAATCTGAACTACATAGATTATTCAGAATGTATGGCGATATAACTTTTATCTTTCCTCTTGATTTCGGGTCATTCAGAGATATTCAGCGTCAAAGAAGCGTTATTCAACAAATGCCTTTATTAACCACTAAATATGGTTTCCATCATTGGTATCTTGAACAACTGCCAGAAAATTTGCGCTTAGAAGCAGAAAGTTTCATCAATAGGCAAAAAAGAAAGATTGCCGAACTTGATACAACGCCAGAAATAGCTCAGTATTATACAGCAATGGGATTTATTGTTACATGCAAACTTGTCGCAACCTTGCCTGCTGCGGTTTATATTGCAGAATTAAGAACGTCCGATGCTGTTCATCCAACATTGCGTGCAATTGCACAAAAAATGGGTGAAGCTCTTAAAGCGTCTGTTCCAGGAATTGCTATACATCATGATATGTCATCTGGATCCTGGAATATCAATAGAGGTAAACAAGATATTGTTCAAAAATAATTATTTAAAATAATTTAAAACACCCTTTGAAATTTCGATTTCAAAGGGTGTTATTTTTTGGTAATTCTACATGTCAGAATACTCCGTCATTTTGTTATTAAGCAGTTCAAGTTTTACACCCGACTCTTTAAATCTTTTTTTGCTTTGCTCGCTCGCATGATAATCTTCTTTCGCCACTACACGCTTGATACCTGCATTTATAATACTCTTAGCACATGTGTAACAAGGCACCATTTTACAATACAACGTTGCACCATCAGTGCTTATGCCAAATCGTGCAGCTTGTGTTATTGCGTTAAGCTCTGTGTGAACAGTGCGAATACAGTGCCGAGATTTTACTCCGTCATCGCTTATCACAGTGTGCATTTCATGGCCATCTTCATCACAATGCTTACAACCAATCGGAGCACCAACATAGCCTGTGGAAATTATCCTTTTATCTTTCACTAATACAGAACCAGAACGACCCCGATCACAAGTACTTCGAGTTCCAACTACATCAACAATACTCATAAAATACTCGTCCCAAGAAGGTCTTTTATAAACTTCGGTTTTTTCGACTTCTGATTTAACTGCTTTTTTATTTATAACTTTCTTTTTTTTACTTTTATAAGCCATGTAATATTAGCTTTTTAGAAATTAATAGCATAATAATATCCAATAGCCCCAAAACATCAATAAAAACTTTTAGTAGAAACTGATTTGCCTTTTATGTCTACTAAACAATAATCCTGTGAAGTTTTATTATAGTAATATAAATTTTAAAAAAATATCGTGTCTGTAATAACAAAAAGACAAATCTTAGAATACGTTAAAAAAGGAGAAATCGCTTTTACTCCCAATCTTGATAAGTTCCAGCTTCAAGAACATGCGGTTGATATGCGTCTCGGTTTTACCTTTCTTATACCTAAACATTGGCATCTAACCAAACTCGGCCGAGAATCGCTTGAGGTCAGCCATTTCAACAAGCCAAATGCAAAATTCTTCGATGTGGTAAATCTTAAAGAAGGACAATTTTTTGATCTTATGCCTCACGAGTTCGTTCTTGTTTCTACATTAGAGTCCATCAAAGTTCCGACAAACCTTATGGCGGTCCTCTATCCCCGATCTTCAACAAATCGCAAAGGACTTTCATTAGACTTAACTGGAATTATTGATTCCGGATACGAAGGACAATTGACACTCCCTATTAGAAACAATTCGCACTCACAAATAGTCCGCCTCTATCCAGGCGAAAGGATCTGCCAAGTAGTTTTCGAAGAACTTACAGAAAAAGTCTCGCCAAGACAGAGTAAATATCATAAAAAAGAAATAGTAGAAGGAGTGCTTTTAGAAAAAAAAGAGGAAGTAGATCAAATAATGAAAGGAAAACTGAAACATCTGAAAGAAAAATATAAAATTAAGTAAATGAAAACGCCGACATGCTCAATGTCGACGTTCCTTACATCTAAAAAATTCTTATCCTTTTTTACGAGCCAATTCTTTGGCTTTATTTAATTCTTTTCTTGTTGGTCTCCTGTCTCGATAGTATACAAGTTTCAAGATCGTAATAACTTCCTGATTATTTCCATCTTTAATCACTACGAAATAACGTCTATCGACTTCACTATAAAACAAAAGATGAACTATATTTTTTTCTTCTCGGCCAACAACCACAACCCGTTTAGAATCAATCAAATCTCTAACTTCGTCAGTGGTCATGCTTACTCGCTGACGCTTTCCACCTAAAGCCCTTCTGCAAGCATGTTCAGTAAAAGTTGTTATAAAATCATCTCCTTTCTATTATTGTTCTGAGGATATAATACTACTGATTCCAACAAAAGCTAGGAGTAAAAACAAAAAAGACCGGCGTATTACGCAACGGTCTTTAATATATATTCTAAATTACTCCTATTCTATAACGCCAGCTTTCTGAAATACCCGGCTTACAGCAAAAATAGGCTTTGCCAATCTGATTAAATTCACCTTCCATTATTATTAAATTGATTTCCTTAAGTATTTCTCTAATAGACTCTGTTAAGTCCTCTTTCGATAAGCCTGTTCTATTCATCAAAGTATAACCATCCATACCTTGACCCTCTAATATTAGAAAGATTGTTATAATGTTTTCTATAATAATAGGAACTCTATCATTTTTTTCTCTTAATAATCTAACGATTAACATACTTGCTACCTCCATAGAAAAACTTAACACACCAACTTAAAAATACAAATGTAAAAACAAAAAATCGGCACTTCTGCCGACTTTTTGTTTTTTATTTAAAGTCTTACTTTGTGATTTCTACTCCCATCGCTCTGCATGATCCTTCGATAATCTTCATTGCTGCTTCTATTGTATTTGCGTTTAGGTCTGGCATTTTTTTCTCAGCAATCTGGCGAACCTGCTCTTTTGTGATTTTGCCAATCTTTTTTGTATTTGGTTGACCTGAACCCTTTTCTTTTCCTAAAGCTTTAAGAATAAGATTAGTTGCTGGAGATGTCTTTAATACAAAAGTGAATGTTCTGTCTTCATAGACTGAAATTTCAACTGGTATCACATCGCCTGCCATCTTTGCGGTAGCGTCATTAAATTGCTTAACGAATTCTCCAATATTAACACCAGCCTGACCTAATGCAGGACCAACTGGAGGAGCTGGAGTTGCTTTACCTCCCGCTATCTGTAGTTTTAATTTTTTTGTTACTTTTTTTGCCATAAATTTGTATTGAATAATAGCTTACCTTATATCTTTTTTACTTGCAAGAAATCGAGTTCAACTGGAGTTTCGCGTCCAAACATTGAAACCAGAACCTTAACCTTACCTCTTTCCTCATCGACTCCATCAACTTTTCCTTCAAGTTCTTTGAATGGACCATCAACGATGATAACTGAATCACCTGGTTGTAGATCAATCTTGTGTTTAATAATATCAGAACTCATTCTCTTGAATAACTCATCTACTTCTTTCTGATCTAAAGGAACAGGATAAACTCCTGAACCTACGAAGCCAGTAACGCGAGGGGTATTTCGGACAACATACCAAGAATCATCTGTTACTACCATATCAACAAGAATATAACCGGGATAAATTTTTTCTTCTTCTTCAACACGTTTGCCACCTTTTATCTTTATCTTTTTTTCGATAGGAACGAGCACATTAAAGATCTTATCCTCCATACTCAAGGACTCAATTCTCTGTTTCAAGTTTCTAGCAACAGCATTTTCATAACCTGCATAGGTATGAATTGCGTACCAGTTTCTTTCGCTGTGAATTTGTTGTTTTGACATAATGATTACGCCTTAAGAATAAAAGCTTTGAGAATGTATGAAAATACATAATCAAAAAAACCTAAAAACATAGCCACTAAAATTGATAATACTATAACAATTACAGTAAAGATTGTAGCTTGTTTTCTTGTGGGCCAATTTACATGCTTCATCTCTGCTCTTGTTTCTTTTATATATTCTGTAGCTTTTGACATAAAATTTTATAATTTTTCTTAATAAAAAACCCCTTCCGGGGTGTCATTGAATATCTACATATTATTACTATAACACTTAAAAGTCAATACCTTTCAGCAAACTTACTTATAAAGTAAAACTTTTCCTAACTAATTGACGCTAAGCTTATATCTAGGCTATATTGGATACAGAAAAATGAAAAATTCAGAATCAGAAGAAGATAAAAGATCTTTAACGGAAGTTTTATTTATAATAACTTTCAAGCCCCAAATTTTAAGTGAAAAAAGAAACTTTTCTAAAGTTCTTATCGAAAGCATATATGAATCTTTAGTTTCTAGAAATCTCATAAAAGCTTACCAAATAGGAGAAAAGGATCAGAAATTTAATGGCATTGTTTACATTCATGCATACAGTAATAATCAAGAATTAGTTGATAAAATACTTGTATTATACTCAGTATTTCATTACTTTAAATGGAAAATTTCCTACGACATTCCCTACTATATTCCTTTAAATTTAAAGAATAAGTTAAGTTTGTGGCAGAAAATAATTAACTTCTTTTGTAAGTTTTTTAGACTAAATTCGATATTTACATAAAGAAATTATTAATAAATTACCCCATTTTTTATGGGGTAATTTTTATAAACTGTAATTTTCATATTTTAAAAACTACTTTTTAAAAATTTGACAGACTTGACTTTTTACAGTAGAAAACTATACTGAATCCAGACAAATATGAAAACAGCAGAATTCAAAAATCCGATAGTATTTTGTATAAAATTTAATACAGCCGTTGATGTTGGCACTGTAGACAAATTAATGGGCTCAATATTGAAAGAGAGCGGTTGTCTAGGAGCATATGATTCCGAAAGCAAGCCTGATGAAAAACGCGTTCCAAGATTTGATGGAAAAACAGCTCATCTTCATGTTGAAAAAAGCCGGCAGAAAAAAATTGAAAAAATTCTAAATGACTACGCCATAATTTACAATTTTGGCTGGAAATTAGAATAACACCCTCTTCAATTAATTCAATAAGAACCTTCAAAGGACTCAGAATTTTCTGAGTCCTTTTTTTAATTTAATTAAAATCACTCGATTATTGATAATCGAGTGATTTTTTATTTAGTTCAACAAAGCAGACTATCTTATTTCATATACTATCGAAACATTTGAAGTGATCTTCTGTTCACCTACTGATATTTCTGGAGATGGCATTGCTTCACCTCTACCACTACTATCTAATGACATCACAGCTTTAGAATACATAGGCACTGCATAGTTTCCTCCTTCGTTAAAACTTACAACTCTTCCTATCTTTACACCAAGATCTTTCGCTAAAATCTTAGCCTGATTTTTTGCATCATCTATCGCCAACTTTCGAGCGTTATGTTGAAGATCGTCATACTTATCAACTTCAAAATTTAAGCTTGATACATTTTGCACTTCAAGTTGTCCTATACCTGAAAGGATATCTCCTGCCTTTTCTGTATTGCGAATCTTTACTTGAACAGTCTGACTAACACTGTAACTCTTAAGCACTCTTTCTCCTGTGACTGGAGGGCAACTATATTGAGTGCACGGCATTGCAATAGCCCTTGTTACATAATCATAATTTGGATATACGCTGTAATCAGTAGTTTTAATATCTTTATCTTCTATTCCCTGATCTTTTAGATATTTTATAGCTTTATTTCCCTTTTCAGTTGATTTCTTCTGCGCTTCAGAAACTGTCTTTGCTTCTTCTGTTACAGAATAAGTGAATGTTGCAATATCTGGAATAGCCATAACTTCTCCCTTACCAGAAACTGAAATAGTATTCACAGCTGGTTTACCAGCAGAAATATAAGGATATGACCATATCTCACTTACTGTTTTCGCAACAAGGAAAAGAGATAGAGCTACACCAACAATAACTAAAACTTTTTTAAAATGACCATGATGATGCATGCACATTTTATCTTTGTTTTCTTCGCACATATTACACATATAAATTTTATTTAAATAATAATTATTTAGATCTATTAAGTAATAAACCTATTAAGTTTTATTTTAACATACTTACCTCCTTAATATCTACTTTATATTATCTCTTTGCCTTCTTTGTAGTCAGAAGATTTTGAGACCATTAATCGATAAAGAAACGGAAGAAACTTTCTTTCAAGATGTTTCAACAAATTAAAGGCTAAAATAAAGAAGGTTAACAAAAATACACCTAAAGAAATACCTCCTAAAACATCTGAAAGCCATTGCGCTCTAAGATAGATCATCGAAAATCCAACGCCCACTATAATAAGGATCGTAAAAATCATAAATACTATTCTTTCCCAATTTTTAGTGATGTCTTTCCTGTAAGAATAAAATATCGATAGGAACAAAATTGTAGCCATTAAGGTGTGACCACTAGGAAAACTAAAACCTGAAGCAGCTATCAAGCTGTTGGCAGGCCTCATAGTGTGAAAAATAATTTTTATAACAAGCTCTGAAAATGCTCCGACTAATAAAGCCGATAGTGTTACAAAGAGGTGAAATAATTTTTTATAGTAAATTAGTGATATGCAAAAAATCGCTGATAATATAAACGTAACAATAGGTCCTCCTAAATGAGTAAAGATCTTAAATATTTCTACAGTAAAAGGGTTATAAAGTTTTTCAACAAACAAATTAACTTGTTCATCTAATTGAATAAGCCAGCCAGTATGAGTCAGTATTCTTTCCGTGAGCTCTGAAAATATATAAAGAGAAAGAATGTTCAAAGTAATTACAGGCAAATGATATCTAAATAAAATTTCCCTATTTCTATAAATAGATTTATAGGCATAAATAATAAGAATTGCAGCAACAAAAGCTAAAAGAAAGGCGGTTCCCACAAAAGGAGCGATAATTTCATAACTTTGGCCAAATATATAACCTATTCCTAAATGAACAGAAACCCATAAAAATGCTCCAAAAAAATTTACAGTAAATACCTTTAGAAACCTGACATGCGAAACGCCTGCTAAAAATGACATGAGTGTTCTTGTAACTGGATTAAAACGTCCCAACAAAAGTGTCTTTATAAGATGTTTGTTTACAAGAGATCTAGTTTTTTCCAAAGTTTCTTCAGGCAAATAAAAATATTTGCCATAAGATCGCAAAAAAGAATAGCCGAATTGCCTTCCTAAAATATAACCTATTAAATCACCTACAATCGCGCCAAGAAAAGCAAAAACAAAAAGTTCTCCGAAATTTAAGATACCTCCTTTCGCAAAAAAACCGGCAGCCATTGTTATAATTCCTCCAGGTATAAAAAAACCAACTATTGGAATATTTTCCAAAGCGATCGCCATAAAAACAATCACATACCCCCACCAACCCAAGGCGGATGATACTAAGTGAATAAGCTGTTGATCTATAACCATCATAAAAATAAGAAGTTAACCCTACATTGATTTAGATTCAATGTCTCTTCCATAATCATTCCAAGCTAATACTTTCCAACCTTTGGTTTCATTCTTTTTTTCTTTTGGAACATATTCGCACAAAGTGATACCGGCATTATTCATAGGGTTATGAAAACTCAACCTAGCATAATCTTCTGCTGTAAGTTTTTCTCTGTAAAGCATGAATGAAACTACCATTTTAAGAAAGATTGCGTGAGTAACTATAACTATCTGCGTCTCCTTTCTTTTTGCAATAAAATCCAAAAGTTTGCTAGCGCGCTCCTTCATATCTTCAAAATTCTCCTCATCAGAGTAGCGTAGATCATTTGTGTGAAAACTTTTATCAATTAAATCTACAATTTTTTTAACTTCAGGATCATCGCCTCTTTTGCCAACTATTTCTGAAGGATTTCGTCTTTCTTTCAACAAATCAGTATATTCTATTTTTTTATTATTAAGTTCCTTTGAAATAATTTTCGAAGTTTCTACTGTTCTTTCATAAGGACTGGAAATAATAATCTGAATAGGAAAATTTGATAAACGAGCACCAACAAAAAGAGCTTGCTCTCTGCCCTTTTCGCTCAACTTACCTTCAGGACCTTGCCTTACATGAGCAGCGTTATTCTCAGTCTCTCCATGACGAACTAGATAGATTCTTTTAGGTTTTTTAAAGAAAAAGAAAAACATAGTAAAAAATAATTAGATGTTAAAAGTATATCAATTTTTTATTGAAAATCCTAAAAATATTAAACGAAAACCCCGCTAAATTTAGCGGGGTTATAAAAAATATAGTCTAAACTAACTTGGCTTTACGAGAATAAAACAATCCGTATCATCCAATCTCAATCCAAACCATGTCATGTTGAGTTTCCAATGAAACTTAATTTGTTTGTTCCAAATTTTACTAACACGACCAAAGACATGAGGATCAACGACTCTCTTATTATAACTTGGTCTGGTAGATAAATTTCTCTCGATATCTAAAGATGACAACCACTTACCTTCAGGAAAATACTCTTTTTTAAGTCGCCAAACAAGAGATAAACCTTGCATGCCGACTAAAAGCGCACCGTTCTTTCTGAGAAAATCCAGACAATCATTTACGGAAGTCGGAGTATTAACTTGAAATATCTGAACGGAATAGGTCCTTCCAGGCTCAAGTCTGTTACTCACTCTTTGAAAATCTTCATCAAGCATTTTTTTGGGTAAAATGATCCTTTCACATTGATCACTTCTTTTACCTTTATCTTTAGAAGCTTCTGTGAAAAATGAACTGACTTGTGTTCTATGTTCATAATCCAAAGGAATTGTCAGATAAAAACCACCAACAAGATCGAACCTTGAATCAAGGTGACTTATTAACGGTATTTCTGAAGTAATAGTATCAGTAATTTCTATCGTTTCTATTTCTGTCATAGTGTTTTTTCAATTTATCACATTGGTTTGAAACCAATGTGATAAATCTTTCTGCAAGTAGTAATATCACACTTTTTTTAAGTTAGCAATATTAATTCTTAAATAAAACCCTCTGCTAGATTTAGCAGAGGGTTAAAAACACTATATAATATTTAAACTAACTTGGCTTTACGAGAATAAAACAATCCTCAACATCCATAGGTAATTTAAACCATGCTGTGGTTAATTTCCAATGGAACTTTAATCTTTCGTCCCAAATTCTATTTACGCGAGGAATCTCATATTTTCTAGTCTTATTATTATTCCTAGAACCTGGGCTACAAAATAATTTTTTCTCATAATCTAGAGATGTCAGCCATCTGCCTTCAGGAAAACATTCTTTTTTAAGTTGCCACGCAAGAGTTAAACCTTGCATACCAACCAGAAGTGCTCCGTTCTTAATGAGAAAATCCAGACAATCATCTGTAGAAGTTTTTTCATCAACTTGCAAAATTTGAACAGAATATATTTTTCCAGGCTCAAGTTTATCACTTACATTCGAAAAATCTTCATCAGATATATTCCTCGGTATAAGAAATTTTTCACAAAATTCAGTATGTTTGCCTTTGGTTTTAGAAGCCTCTACACAAAATGAACTGACTTGTGTATTACTCACATAATCTGAAGGAATGGTTAAATAAAAACCTCCAATTAAACTAAATCTCGGATCCTCATGGATCAATGGTATGTTTAAAACTTTCGTATCTGTCGTTTCTGTCTTTGTCATATTATTTTATTTTTCAATAATTACCACATTAATTTCATATCAAGGTGGCAATTCGTTCTGCGAGTAGTAATATCACACTTTTTTTAAGTTAGCAATATTTATTTTGAAAAATTTTTAATTGTATATAAATATATTTTTTAAAACAATTCCAATATCATCCTAGATAGCCAAAGTAAAATCGTTCCACTCCTGTTGAAAAAAGACTAGTTTTTGCTACAATATTGGAATGATTTCATGGTTTTTTAATGTTTTTTTCTATAAACCGCTATACAACGGCCTTATTTTTTTACTCTATATTCTCCCTTCATGGGCTGATGTTGGTATTGCCATAGTTCTATTTACATGTCTTGTTAAACTCGCTCTCTTCCCTCTTTCTCAAAAATCGATCAAAACTCAAATAAAAATGAAAGAAGTTGAACCAGAAATGGCTGCGATAAAAGAAAAGTTTAAAGATAATAAGGAAGAACAGGCTAGACAAATGATGGAAATTTATAAAAATAAAAAAATAAATCCATTTTCAGGCATCCTTGTTCTTTTTCTTCAAATTCCTATAATTTTAGCCTTATATTTTATATTTTTCCAAGGAGGTCTCCCTATAATCGATTCGGGCATGCTATATAATTTCATTCCAAAGCCAGAGTTCGTTAATATGAATTTTCTTGGTATTTTGGATGTATCAAAAAAAAGTGCTATACTGGCATTCCTAGCGGGTATAACACAATATATGCAAGCTAGATTGATGCCTTCACCACAGAAAAAACCAGGTGTTGAATCAACTTTCCAAGACGATTTAGCAAGAAGTATGAATTTGCAAATGAAATATGTGTTTCCTGTGATAATTTTCATGATTGCATGGAATATTTCAGGAGCAGTTGCGCTTTATTGGGCAACAAGCAACTTATTTATGGTTGGACAAGAACTTTATGTAAGAAGAAAGTTTAAAAAAGATCAAAATAATAGCCAACCTGCAGTAATTTAAAACATGGAAAACGAACAAATAAAAAATTTAATAAATGATTTACTAAACAAAATGACGATATCTGTCGATTCTATTGAATTTTTAGAAGACGGATTCGGCGGTAAAACCCGCATTTTAATACACACAAGAGACTCAAGATTGTTAATCGGAAAAGGTGGAGAAAATCTCTTCTCTTTATCCCATATAATCAACAAAATAATTCATAAAGGTCAGGGGGTTCAAGATGATCCAGAAAAAGAAGAGAAAAGATTCATTATTGATGTAAATAACTACCAAAACAATCTTGTTCAAGAATTAAAAGTAAAAACAATGATCTTGGCAGATCGCGCTCGATCTTTCAGAAAAGATATCGAGCTTGAACCAATGTCTTCTTATGAACGCATGATAATCCATACTTTTTTTGAAAATGATTCTACAATCAAAACTCAATCAAAAGGAGAAGGTAGGGATAGAAGAGTTGTTCTCTGTTACAACGAAGAATTTAATGATCTAGAAAGAATTTAAAGTTAAAACAAAAAACTCCAGCAAAAGCTGGAGTTTTTTGTTTTAAAATTCAATTAAATTTTAGTTCAATTTTAGACTCCATAATATAGAATCTTTTTTGTTTGTAAAAAATAGATACGTTTCGCTATCATTCAAGAAAAGACTTACGGCATCAATATTTTTTGAGTTTTCAGTTACTGGACTTGAAACTATCTTAAATACTGAATTATTTAGATTTATTTTCCATAATTCATCTGTAAAAGTTACAGAACCTTGATACCAATCATCAGGATATAATGCTTTAGGAATCTCTCTTGGAATTGCACAATACAAAGTTGCTGTTTCTTTTTTACTCCAAACGCATTTTTCTGGAAGAGTTGTAATTGTAAGCGACTCGTCTTTACCACTTTTCATAATTCGATGATAAAGAGAGAAAGTATCTCCTTGCGAAACAGAAAATATTATATGAGCAAGATCTGGCGAAACAAGCGAAGTCATACCATTTATATTGCCGATTTGTTTTTCAAATGTGCTTTTACCTTTACTTAGAAAGAATAAGAAACCAGGAACAGACGCTGAAGGTTTTGTTTGAAAAGCAACTATATCAGTTTGTGGCCATGATATTAACCAGCTCTTTATCGCTGATTGAAAAAATCCTTGTTTTTTTGTTCCATCAGGTTTTGAACTTACTCCTTGAGAACTATCTGAAGTTTCTTGAAGATAAAAAATCATATCTTTAAGCGGAGAAAGTGCAATTTCTTTTATATCTTGAGTAAGAAAATTACCATTTAATTCTTTTTCTGTGACCTGTTCTCCCGGCTGAGTGCTTTGAGGTGTTGTGCTCGCCTTTATACTGGTAGGTTGGAGTTTAGCATAAAAAGTATCTACTGATTCGGTATTATCTTTATTGTAACGGATTAGAACTGCTTCTCCTTTTTCCACCCATTTCGCTTCATAAATTTTAGGAATTGTTGTATTAGATATTTCTTTTATTTCTGGATAATTAGTTTGCGCTTCAAAAACATGACCTGTTGATTTTTCCATAAAACGAACAAGATCATTATCATTTGTCTTTTTTATAGTTATTGCGCCAGCGATTGCAGTATTTGATATCTGTCTAAGTCTTGGAAGAGTAGTTGTTCCATTTTGATACGTTGGAGAAGTATTATTATTCTGATTCTGGGATGATTGATAGTTATTTTGCGTATTAGTATTGCTACTATTATTTGTTGACCCAAATGGATCAAACTCACTATTTAAAGGATTAAGCTGGCTTATATTTCCTCCTTGATTTAAAAATAGATAATAGAAAATAATAAGACCACCAATCAGAACTATTAGAAAAATTATTATTGTTAGAGCTGTTGTTTTCTTAGACATAGTTATATTTTAAAACAATAAGTAGGGTTTGTTTAGTGTATAACTTTATTTTTACATCAAACAAAATACTTCTATCAATACCCGAAAAAACCGCTTAATTAATATTAATTTGAAGTTGAACCCCCCGAGTTTGTATTAACTTGTTGAATATCAAGAGAAAAAGTAACCAACTTAGGATTTATCGTATACAAAACCATGTATGAAGTCAGCGCAAGTAAAAGTCCGAGCAATGCATAAGTAACTTTACTCTTTCCTTCTTCCTTACCTGTAAATGAATCTGTAGACATATACTGTGCGCCACCAAGTATGATCATAATTAATGCAAGAAATATAGCGGTAGCAACTCCAACTTTATAAAGAACATTTAAATATGCTACGAAACCTCCGCCTGTATATTCGGCGCCTTGAAGTTTAAAGTCAGCAAGAGGAACATATTCAGTAGAAGAGTTTCCAGTAGTATCCTCAGCAAATGCACAAAAAGGCAAAAATATCCCTATAAGCAAAAAAATCATTGATATGCCAACTATGTATTTCTTCATGTATTAATTAATTTATTCTTTAATTAAAGTTAAACTTATAATCCAAAAGTAGCTTGGCCATTTGGACTAAACTTCAGCGAAAAAGACGATTCGGCTGATTGGAATGTTTTAGAAAGACTTTTTACAAAAACATCAATTGCTGAAGCTCCTTCCTTACTGTCAGCATTTCTGAATAAAATGTTTCCACTATTGTTTCCAGTAATATCTTGCTTGTTCATTTGCCATCTATATTTAAGTGTCGAATCATTTCTGTTTGTGACACTAAAAAAGTAAGGTATTGCAACAAATTTCATTTCTTTACCTGTAAGTGATGTTTCTTTTTGTATCTTATTGTTATAAAGAATTCCAAAAAGCGGACTATTTTCATATATCGCAATTTTAGGTTGGCTATTAGAAGGATCGAAAAACACAGACCTCTCGGCAGATAAACTTCCCCCCATAGATTTTGCAACAACTTTTATTGTTGTAGGTCTTGTTATTGGGGTTGTATTAAAAACAAAAACATTTTTTCCATAACCAGATGCTCCACTAACAACCGAGCCATTCTGTGACCAAGTGTATATAAGATTATTAGGATCAAGACGTTTGCCTCCATAAATAAAATTAGGAAAAGCAACTATTGTTACACTGCTTTCTATCGTAAAAAGCGCTTTCCCAGAATAAAAAGGAGGGGTATAAGTATTCGCATCCCAGATCAAATCAACTTCTGCTGGTATAAATGAAAGAACTTTCTTAACATAATTTCCATCATTTGTTGTAACTTCTACACTAACAACACTTTCCTTCCCCAATCCACCTGTAGTAAAACCGAAACTTTTTTCACCGGTTCCGCTAAGTTCTGTTTTACCGTTAACTCTCCAAATAACTTCAGATCGATCTAGATCAAAAGAAAAACTTTGAAGTGTTATTGTTACATCATCATATGCTTTTGGATTTTGAGGACTAGAAACAACGGTAAGATTTTCTACTGTCGTAGATTCTTGCTGAAGCGGAGTAAAATCGACTGGCTCATAAGGTGGAGTAACTAGTGGTGTATAGATATCTGTAGTAGATGTATCATCAGTAGAATCTGATACTAAATCTGCTTGAGCAAACTCAGGAGGCAAAGGAGTATCTATTGTTTGTGCAAAAGTTATAAAAGGCAAAAAGAATAAGACGAGTAATAAAATTATTCCTGTTTTCAAAATGGCATTATTACTTTGTGATTTTATAAAAACCATTATTTATTTTTGAATTAACTTAATAAATTATTTTATTGGAAGCGATCTTGTTTTTGTAGTATTTATTTTTTGAACACTTTTACCTTTTGGAATTGCAGAGCCTCTGGCAACATTTTGTTTTTTTGGTGTGGCTTGATTTCTATTTCTTGAATAGCGAGATGATACATTTCCACTACTGATCATACTATTATTATACTCTGCATCTTCTTCTCTAACAATTTTAGTAACTCTCCAAACCATAAAAGTATAATCTGGAATGAATGCACCAACTTCAGGAATAGCACTAACTACTGCAGAAATTATAAAAGTTCTTGCTTTCTTAGCTTCCCATATCGATATTGATTTTGATGCAAACCATAATCCAAATAATGAATAACCTAATAAATCAATAATGAGTCCGAATATCCAACCGATAACAGGAATCAACTCTATAAGATTCAAAATATCAAAAAATATTGCTGTTCCAATCATTAGGTCATAATCAATACCTGAAATTCTTTCCCTTGGTGTTGTATTTGTTCTTACGCCATCCATATTTATTTTTTCGTTACAGCTTCTTCATCTTTTCCTTGACCTGCACTTTCAGAAGCCTGCTGAGCTGCTTCCATTTGTTTGCGATCATCTTTTGCCTTTCTTATTGCCAAAAGCTGTGAAGGGTCTGAAGTAATGATCTGATCTTCTGTATAAGATGAAATAACTTTGATAGCTACATGCTTCATTCCAGCGAAAAATATTCCCTCCCCTACGTCAGATTCAAGCAAAAGATATTTTTCCTCTTCTGTAAGATTAAATGTTCTTTGAATATTATCTATTGATGATGGCGACTGCTTCAATAAAAGCTGAATGGATGAGTTCGTAATAATAGGAAGACCGTATGGCGATTTCAAAAAGTCATCAACATCCTGCGTAATAGTAGCAAGGCCAAGATAATATTTTCTTCCTCTTTTTGCCAAAGAAAGCAAGAATGATGCAGTATCTTCGGATTTCATCATCCACCAAGCCTCGTCAATAACCAGCAATCGTTTCTTTAGTTCTTTTCTAATGGCATTCCATATAAAGTGCGTAACAATATACATAGCAACTGGTTTCAATTCGTCTTCCATGTCTCTAATAGAGAACACTACGAATTTTTTGTTTATATCAACGTTTGTTGGTTGGTTAATGAAACCTGACCATGTTCCTTTAGTATATTTTGCAAGTTTTGCAACAAGCGACTCGGCGCCGTCCATACCAGCAAGTACTAATTCAAAGTCAGAAAGAAGTGGTGGTTCGAGATTAGCAAAATCAGATTCCGCAGTAATGTCTTTAAGTGCATAAGTTTCGGTAATAGCTCGGTCAATAATAGAATCTTCTTCAGGAGTAAGTCCTCCAAGCATAATACGAAAAAGTCCTACAAGGTTAACGATGTTTGAACGCAAAACATCTGATGGCGATTCATCTTCTCTTGGCATTGGAAGATCAAAAGGATTTATATGATGTTCTGATGTAAGAGATATCTTAAAATATCTACCTCCTGTTGCTTCCGCGAGATATTCGTACTCTCTTTCAGGGTCAATCACAAGAACATCGGAATCAAACATCAGTGTTCTTATAATCTCAAGTTTTGTTGTGTATGATTTTCCCGCTCCAGCTTTTGCAAAAGTTACAGAGTTATAGTTTTCAAGAGAAAATCTATCAAAAAGAATAAGACTTGAATTGTGACGATTTATTCCATAAAGAATACCTTTATCCGAAGTAAGGTCAAAAGAAATAAATGGGAAAAGACTTGAAAGAGGCGACGAATTTAATTTCGAGTGAACATTTAAAAGATCGGTAGCTATTGGTATAACACTTTTAAATCCTTGCTCCTGCTGGAAAAGAGCTGGTTTTACGTAAACTAAACGAGCCTCAAGGATTGATTTAATCTCTGATTCTACCTTATCAATCTCTGCTTCATTATCACCATATATAGAAATATATAATCCGACATCAAAAATTCTCTCTTGCGCTCTTTGAAGATCATCTCGAAGTCTTTCGAGATCTTGATATGCTGTGTCCAACATCGGATCGCGAACAACTCCTTTTTCTTCTCTTGTATGTATCTGACTTTGAACCTCGGCCACTTTTTTCTGGAACTGTCTCAAAACAGTTGAAGTATCTATAGGATGAACAAAAATTGAAATATCATAAACTTTATCCAAGTTTATAATAGGAGCAAACCAATTATCAGAAAGAAAACGCGGATATGAAATAACGTAAAAGGTACGAACAATTTTATCGCCAAGATTTAATTCTTTTGATGTAATCTTAAGAGCTGATGGCGCAATAACATCCTTGAGCTCTAAAACTCCAGTGTCATAAATTTCTTGAGGTAAAAATGAACTGATGTCAGTTGTTTTTTTCTCTTCTTTTTTTGTTTTACCGAAAAGATCGTCTAATAAAGACATATGATTTTAATTAAATTTCTTAGTGATTACTCTAATTGAATAGGTTTCTCCATTTCTCCAGGATTAAATAATTTATAAAATAACTCGATTATTTCTTCCGTTCCTAATTGAACGACTCTTACACCACAACGAACAAGTCCTTGCTCTACTACTGATATACGCTGTTCTAATTGAGTTCGATGTTCTTCAAAATCAAAACTCTGGTCGGCTTTTTTAGAAGTAGGTTTGTCTTTCTGTGGAAGTATTCCTCCAAATGTTGATTTTTTTATATTCAAAATTGCTGGACTGTATGGAATAACAATGAAAAAACTTTTTGTCATAATGTTCGTGCTTTCTGTAAAAGTTCTGATGAATTCTATATACTCACCTGTTTGAATTTTCATTAGATCTGAAACCTGATCTTTAAGCCTGTTTTCCAAAAGAGCAATGTAAGGTCTAATATCAAGTTTTCTTGATTCTGCAAATATTTGTATTGAAAAATTAACTGAGTTAAGAAAATTCTGAAACTGCAATATAATAGCGTTCTGCTCATCTTCTGACTTCAATGCAAAGTTTAATGATGATGTCATAACAATTGCCCTTAAAGATCCGTCTTTAAGCACTACAATACCGTCTCGGATTTCTTTCATTGGAATAAAATCCTGTGTTGCTTTTGCGTTTTGAGTATTTTGTGTATTTGGTGCGACCATTTAATATTTTTGTTTAAATTGAAATTTTTAAAATTTAATCGAATTTTTTTCTTTAATTTCTTTACTTACTCCGCTTAAGTTTTCATTAATATCTAAACTCCATGTAAGCTCTTTTAATTTACTTTCGGAAAGTTTAGGAATTCTTAAGGAGGATTTTGCTTGTGCTTCTTCTTTTTTAAGTGTTTTCTTTTCTTCTTTCTTCCAAAGATATAATCTTGATCCTAAATAATATCTAATTGCAGACTCGACGACGAAAATAAAAGGTTTGTTGTTAATTTTAATAAACGCTAGAGCAAAAGAAAATCCAAGAACGGGCGCAATAATTAAAAGTGCTGCATAAAATGGCAACAATTTATAAACAATAAATGCAATACCTAGACCTCCCCCCATATAAACAAATTGTTTAAATGTAAATGGTCCAATTATTTTGTCTTCTATTTCAATGAATTGTGGAACTTGATAACGCATGATATTTTTCAATTTTTACTCCATTCTTATCACTACTATTTACTTTTCTGTCATTCCCGCGAAGGCGGGAATCCAGTCTTCATCTTCTCTACTCTGGATTCCCGCCTTCGCGGGAATGACAGTGTTGAAGACTTCACAACTTTAAACACTCTTACCCTACAACTAACTCAGTGGCTCCTTATAAGGATCTGTAACGTTAGAATCTTTTTTAATCTCTGTCTTCATAACCATTTTCTGTGGCTCTTTTATAATTTTTTCTTCCTTTTGTGATACCACAATGTCATTTAACTTTGCTTCATGAATAGAAAGTAATGGTTTGGAAACAGGCGCTTCAATCTCTGGAATATTTAGATCCTGAACTGGTTTTACCGGAACTGCGACAGAATTAGCAACAACTGCAGAACTTATTGGTTTTTTATCAACGATAACCATTTCCTGTTTTTTATCTTTTGATTCCATAAACATTGTCTGCTTTTGCACATTTGTATCTGTTTTTGAAGTTATAGTTGATGGATTTTCAATTTCTTTTAAAAGATCGTCTTTTGACATTTTTTCAAAATCTTCTTCTTTAATTTCCTTAATTGGTGTTGTTGAAACTGTAGGATTTTCTTCCATTACTTCAATTTGACTCTCTTGATCTTCAGCTTGCTGTTTTTTTAATTCTTCTTGATAAGCAGTTTCTTCGTCATCGTGCATTTTTATCAACGATTGGCGTATAGTTTTAAAAATTTGATCATTCACATCAGCAGCTATAGCCTCAGCCTGCCCTGTGCTCATAAGAAGATCGTCTCTTACATCCTTAACAAAATCCTCTGGATGAGAAATTCCAACCATTACAAGCATCGTGTCAGTTTCAAGCTGATCAATTTGATCTAAGTGCAACGCATGCTTCTTTGAAATTCCTTGAAGAATTTCTTTAGTGTTTAAAGAAACAATTGCTTGTTTGATGTCTTTTGGAAGACGCTCAAGACTTTGTTTTAATATTTGTTCTGTTTCGTCCATATTTTTATTTTTAAATTTTTTACACTGATGCTGTTGGAGGTTTTGGTGTTGGAGGTTTTGGTTTTTCTTCTTGAACACCTTCTCCTGATTTTGTTTGCTCCTTCATCTCACTCATTGCAGCTTCAAATATTTTGTCTTTATTACTCTTACTTTTTACTATCTTAGCTAATGCCATCTTGTCTGACTTTCCTAATGCCCCACCTGTCATCTTTGATAAAATTGATTTTTCTAACCCAGCTTTCATTTTATTTCCTCTATCTCTTGCCTTTTGTTCTATTGCCATTTTCTTGGTAATAGCTGCTTTAGAAATCTCCATTTTTTTCTCTGTTTCCGCAATTTTTCTTTTTGCCTCTTGTGCTTCTCTATTAGCTGCTTCCCGACGAGAATTAGACATCATTGGATTAGAAGAAATAGCAGCTGCTGCTCTTAGATTACTCTTTTCTTTATTTAGTGTTCCTTCTAATTCTTTCATATTTCCTATCTTGCTTTGCTCTGCTGCTGCAGCAAGAGTTTCAGCTGTTGTTTGACTAGAAACCATTCCATGCATCTGGGTTTTTGCTTCAGTTTGTTTTTTAAGTTCAGCTGCAAAACCACCCCTTCCTCCAGCTGCGCCTACACCCATAGAACCTCCCACACCAGTAGCTCTAACATCAAAACTTGATTTTCCAACTTTACTCAAACCTTGTAGAGCAAGACGCCCAGCCTTACTACCAGCTAAACTTCTAGCAAAATCTGAGTCAGATAACATTTCCGCTCCACGTCCAAATGTTTGTCTTCCTGCCCAACCCGCACCACCTAATACTGCTCCACCTGCATAAGCTTGGGCTTTACCAACAAATGTGCTTACAGCAGAACCTCCTTTTGAAGCTAATGATCTAGATATCACAAGTGATGCTATTAAAAATGCAGAAACCACAATAAAATTTAGAATAATACCCATACTTCCGGAACCACTTGGATTACTAAGAGCATTTATAAATCCTCCATTATTCTTCATGGCCATTGCTGTTTTAAAACTATCACTAGTCACAATTAAAAGCGTGATCCATATAAGCATGAAAAATATTGGTGCAAAAAATGCTTGAGAAAAAAGTGCGCTCCACCACTTACTTGTAAAACTTCTGGTTTGAGGAAGCACCATACTAACAAAAGCTAAAGGCGACAATATCATTACCATTACCAAAACTACAAATCTTGTTGCAAAAAGTATAGCCGCAATAAAAAATACAAACGAGGTGATTAGTAAAAATATTGATCCCATCGTTGCTATTACAAAAGCATTTTCATTTTCAAGAAAAGCAAATTTATTACTACCTGAGGCTTTTGCTTTTTCAATTTGATCTTTAGAAGGTATAAATATACTTTGAAGATTATAAACAGACTGAAACGACCCAGAAATATCTGGCGTGCCGTTAGCAGTTTGCGCACCTGTAGCAGAATAAAATTCTTTAGCTAAAATATTAGAAGAATCAATTATAACTTTTGTAATAAATAAACTGAAATTTATCAGAACAATAGCTATTGCAAGTCTAGCAAGAAGCTGTTTAGTACCGAAGTTACTTAATTGAAGTATCGTAGCAATAGCAATATACAGAAGTATAAAAATAAATGTCATGTTTGCTACATCTCTCAGGGCTAGCCATGCTGTATTAATAGCGTCTATATTCGACACATTCGCAGCCATTTGAACAACAGTAATATTTACAGAATAATTTAAAAGTGCAGATGCTTGAGCAAGAATCCATCCACATAATAACAAAAGGGCATAACCAAGATTTTTTAGAAGTAAACTAATACAAGCCCAAGAAAATAAATTTATTACTCCACATTGCTTACTAGCGGCTTCTTCAGCCTTTTTTTGCTGATCTTGAGTTTGATATGGTTGAGTATTCTTAATATAGAGACTTCCATCAGCATTCTGACTAAGATTCATTGCATAATTATTATCTGCTCCATCAAAAAGCATGGTGGCATGATTTTGACCATAAGCCGTGCTCTTATAACTTACAGGTTTATCGTTTATATATAGTTGATTATTTGCATCTGCTGTAAGTTTATAATTTGGATCTTGCTGCATTTTTAGAACATTCTGGACTTCATTTGAAAGAGGAGCTGTAGTATTCGTGGTTTGTGCATTCACACTTAAAGCAAAACTAAGAAGCATAACAATGGTTAAGCTAAAAAATATTAAAGTGTGTAAAATATTTTTTTTCATTTTTTAATACTTTGTAAAATTCAATCGCCCTAATTTATTAATACTACTTAGTTACTGTTACTTTAGCGCTTTGTGTAACCGAACTTTCTGATTTTATGCATGTAATTGTGTAAGTTGTTGTAGTTGCTGGAGATACTGTAATTGAACCTGACGTGCTAGATGCTACAAAATTAGTTCCGGAACATGAAGTAGTGTTAATTGAACTCCATAAAAGTTTCGATGAGCTTCCTAATTTTATCGAAGTAGGGTCAGCAGCAAATACAACTGTTGGTGTTGCGCTAGAACCTCCATTAAATGTTGCTCCGACTGTTTTATTTGAATTAAGTGTAACTGCACACGTTCCTGTGCCTGTGCAAGCTCCTGACCAGCCTGTAAATGTTGCGCCTGTGCCTGGCGTTGCTGTTAATGTTATTGATGTTCCTGAATTTGATATTTGAGAACAAATTGTTCCACAAGTTATTCCTCCTCCTGAGACTACTCCGGATCCTGTTCCTAATTTATTTATAGAAAGAGTATATTTTGTTGTTGTTCCACCACCTGTTGTCCCACCCCCAGTAGTTCCTCCACCAGTTGTGCCCCCTCCTGTAGTTCCTCCACCAGAAGGACTCCCGAGATTAAAACCTCCTCCTGTAATGTATGGTCCAATCTTTCTACTATTATTAATTCCGGAACCACTATTACCATAATTAAATGAATTACCATTATATGAGCTTCCGTTAGTTCCACTATTAAATTGTTGCTGTGCGTTTTGTAAAGTAGTTGGATCAGTTAAAAGTCCTAGATTTCTCTTTGTGAATTGTGTCGACATATCAGATATAAATTCTTGATATTCATTAGAAGATTCAATTCTTCGTAAGTTACTTCCTAAGTTGTTATTTGCTTGTGTCCCTACAACCGATCCTGGTGTAATTAGGTCAGAATAAAGATTATTAGTGGCTCTGTAAGGCTTAAAACCATCTCCTTGATTAAGAAGGGTCAACTCATTCTGTTGTTTTTGTTGGATTTGATAATCTAATTGATTTTCTGCTTCTGTGTAAGCACCCCAAATATTATTTCTATTTGCTAACATTTCATCCCACGCTTGTGCACCGCCATTATTCCAATCACTCACAAAACTATCAGAATCTGTTAGATATTGATTTTGTTGTTTATTCCTATCCGAGTAATTATCAATATAATCGCTCATTAATGCATTTTTTACAGTGCTATTAATTGTGTTTTGAGGTAATAAATCAAATTGCTTTTCAAAAAATCTTATTGTTGCTTGATCAGATACATTAGTTAGATAATCATCTAAATTTGTTACAAACATAGGATTTCCTTGATCTCCTGTATTTACCCATTTAACTGTGTCTTCTGTTATTTTATTAATGACTCCTGAAACTGTTTTAAAATCTTTACTGTCCAAACTTTCGCCATTAGCACAAGGACCACCAATTCCTACTTCCTTACAAGAAACTGCGCGAGTCCATTGTTCTATAAGAACAAGTAGATCTTTTGACATTTTTGTCCATTGTTCTATAAGTCGTGTTGATTGTTGTATAGCACTAGAACTTGATTTTATAGCGCTAGTGTTTGATCCTACTTTTGAATCAACAACTGGAATTGCGCCACCGGCTAAAGCTGTCCCAGTATTTACTAAGAAAAAGAATAGAATAAATATTGAAAAAATAGCTGCTTTATTTTTCATTTTGGAAATTATTTTAAAATAGCGATTAAATAACATAAATTTTTACATATTAGATATTTCCCAAAAATATCCTGCTTCATCTTTATTAAAAGTAATATTATTCTTTTTTAAATAACTCATAACGTTTTTGTAATTTTGAACCTGCACCGTAGAATAACTTGCAAATTTTTGTAACCCTCCTAAAGCATTGATTGGGTCGCTATCATATAAACTCATTTCAAAAATTCCTTGTCCCATTATGTAATGTGTATTAATAATATCTAAATGGTTTTTGGAAAGCGCTGCTGGCACAGGAATTTTGGAAAGATCTTCTGCTAATAAAATGTAATACTTTGCGATCTCTGATAATTTTGCACCTGCATTGTTGTCATTTCCGTTAGTTGAGTTATTAAAAATTTCATAAGGATCCGTTGACGCAATATCAGGATAACTAGAAACTGCAAAAATTAAATCGTTACCATATTTTTTGTCTGATTCTTTTGTTCCATCATTAACAATATTTAATGAACTTAATGAATATTTAATTGTGGCTTCTGTTGGCTTGTAACTATTTACTAATGAATCTATTAATTGTTTTTTTGTGTCTGCATTCAAATTACCTGCATCTTGTAATTTTAAATATTGCGTAGTCGCATCATTAGCAATTTGTTGTGTTATCGAAACTTGATCGCTACTAATTTCATATGACGCCGCTTTATTTTTATTTTGATCGACAAAAGTAATACTGTCTTTATTTAACTTATCATTAGGACCTTTCACTAAAGGATTTCTTCCTTGTTTTATTTCATCACCATCTTTTGCACCATCGCCATCTGTGTCTGGATTTAATAAATCAGTTTTCCAAAGCGATTCTTCCCAGTCCGGCAACCCATCATTGTCGCTATCTTTTGCTGAATTTAAATCAGATACTACCTGGAGAGATTTTACTTCATTAAAATTTTGAACTTTGTAGCCTATTTTTTGACTTAATTTATTGATACCTCCTCTTGATATAAAGAAGAAACCACCCACAAAAGCGAGAGATACCAAAAAAATTCCCCAAATTTTTTTGCTTGGCAAGTTCAAGATAAAAATTCTTAAAAGCAGCTACAATACTTCCAGCTTGCTTAAATTAATTATATCAAATAATACATATATAGTATGTGAAAAACTTCATTTATGTGGATAGTGAGAAGTAAAAATTTATAAAAAATAATTATTTATTTTTAAAACAAAAAAGCCAGCGTTTTTTAAGCGCTGGCTTTAGAATTCATACTTTCTTTTTGTTACTTTTCTGGTTTCTTTTCTAAAAGTCTCTGAATATTACCTGAGTCTTTTTCAATTCTTCCTTGTTCCAATCTCACGTCTATCGTCCATAAAAACCTAGTATCATGCAATGTGTGTAATATCACAGGTTGATTACCGAGACTATTCGCGGTTCTAAACTTTAAATCAACTTCACACATAGCAAAGGGGCTTGAAGGAGATAGATCGACTGTATAAGGTTTTCCGATGGCCAAAAAAACCACTTTTAGTTTTTGACCAGGTTTTAGAAACCCATTGTTACTCCTGTATTTTTCATTTGATCCACTTAATACCTTGCCAATATTATGACCAGTAGTGGAATCAAACAATATCTGCAAGGGAAATTCGGCAGTATTTTGAAAAACATAAGAACAAGCATACATTTCGGTTACCTCAACTTCAGCCATTCCTTTTGTTTTTGCGTAAATACTACTTATAAACCGTTGGGCTTCCTTATAATAAGGACCATTTTCATCCAAAATATCAATCTTTTGTAGATTTGAATCAACTTCGATAATATATTTGGAAATCGCAACATCCTTGTTTCCAACAACCTGATCGGCCATTGAAAAACAAGGGACTAGAAAGTATGTTAATGTCAAAAGAGCAATCATCAGTGTTTTCATTTTCTTTTTCAGTATTTTAAAGTTTCGATGTTTTTACAGCGTTTTTGCTGTTTTCTGCGTTAATTGTATGATATTTTTAAAGATTTGTCAATAAAAATGTGAGTTTCAATTGACATCTGTCATTCATTTTGTATAATTGTAAATGTTAAATCAATGTTCGCCCACGAGGCGGGCTATTTTTTTAAAAAAATTAAAAATATAATATATAAAATGGCTACAAATATAGATTATTGGCTGTTTTATTAACAAAATATAATGCTTGACTTAAAAGTAATAAATTCAGTTTTAGAACAATTAGAAGAAGAACGCGGAATCCCTAAGGAAAAAATCATGGAAGCAATAGAAATGGCCTTAGCTACCGCATACAAGAAAGAATACGGTAAAAAAGGCCAGATTGTTAGAGCTACTTTTGATATTAACACCGGAGCTACACAATTTTTCCAAGTAAAGAAAATTGTTGATGAATCTTTGGTAATAATTGAGGAAGAAGGTGAAGATTTTGATGACCAATCAAAAACACCAATAATCGACGAGGAAGACGGACGTGTTAGATACAATCCGGAGCATCATATTTTGATAGAAGATGCAAAAAAGATCAAAAAAGACTCTGTTTTAGGCGAAGAGATAGTATTTCCTTTAGAAACAAAGAGTGATTTTGGACGAATTGCAGCCCAAACAGCAAAACAGGTAATTATTCAAAAAATCCGTGAAGCTGAAAGAGTTTCTGTTGTTGGTGAATTTGGTGAAAAGGAAGGAGAAATCGTAAGTGGCACAGTTCAGAGAGTAGAACATGGAAATATCTTTCTAGATATGGGCAGAACAAGCGGTATTTTACCTTTTGAAGAGCAAATTCCAGGAGAAAGATACAGACAAGGCGAACGAATTCGCGTATATCTTGATAGAGTTGAAGAGACTCCAAGAGGTATTTTTCTAAGACTCTCAAGATCACATCCTAAATTTCTTATAAAACTATTCGAAGTTGAGGTCCCAGAAATTGCCAGCGGTGTAGTAGAAATTAAAGCTGTGGCTCGTGAAGCAGGTTCTCGTTCAAAAGTGGCTACATATTCAAATGATGAACATATAGATCCTGTTGGTTCTATGGTTGGACAGCGAGGAGTTCGCGTTTCTACAGTTATGAGTGAGCTTGGTGGTGAAAAAATAGACATAATTCAATGGTCTCCTGACACAAAAAAGTTTATTGAGGACTCCCTATCACCTGCACATGTATTGAGCGTAGATATTGATGAAAAAGAGCGCAGAGCAGTAGTTAAAGTCACTGAAGATCAACAATCATTAGCAATAGGAAAAGGTGGTCAAAATGTGCGTCTTGCAGTTAAACTTACAGGTTGGAAAATAGATATCCAATCCGTAAAAGGAGAAAATTTAGCAGAATCTGAAGAATCTTCAGAAAAATAAAATTAATTTTTAAATTTAATAAACAAAAAGCCGAGAAATCGGCTTTTTGTTTATATCAACCTTGTTTTTAATCTATATAAAAAATATAATTACAATAAGACTTTTAAAAAGAAGTCTATTAATTAGAGTAATTAAAAAATAATCATGAATCATAATATTAATAAAAGAACTTTCGTCTTACTTGGTATCATTGGAGCAATGGCTTTGATTCCAAACATCATTCTTGCTGAAACAAATAATCCACCGAAACCTATTAACAAACCCAACGGAGTAATAAAAGATATGAAACAGGATACCAAACAAGTTATTCAAAATGAAAGAAAGGATCTTAAAAATGATATACATTACATAAAAGAAAACGCCAGCACTACAGGAACTAGCACAAGAAAACAGATAGAAGAAAAGAAAATCGAAACCAAAGGAATAATCAAAGATGAAAAACAAGATTTAAAAAACAGAGTAAGAATCGAACAAAATAAAAAGTTATTAGACCAAACAATAAAAAAATTAACTGCGGCATACGAAAGATTAAAAACATTAGCGGAAAGAATCGATTCTCGTATAAAAAAGCTTGAAAGTCAAAATATTGATGAAACAAAATCTAAAACTATTCTTGCGCAAGCAAACCTAAAAATTACAGACGTTGAACAAAAAATTCATTTGTTTTCAACAACAACCATCAGCACAATGCTTTCAAATGCAACAACTACCGAATCAACAAAAGTTGTAACAAAAAAGATTAAAGATAGCACTTCAGTAATAAAACAAGAATTACAAGATATTCAAAAACTTTTAGCAGACTCGGTCAATAGTCTAAAACCAGGTTTTAACAAAAATGCCACAACGACAAATGCTACATCAACTCCAGATAGAAATAAATTTGGCACCACAACTCCTAAAAATCCTAAAAAATAATTAGAAATAAAAAAAATTTAAAATGGAAAATTTAAATCAACAAAATAATACAAATAACGCTAGTGGAACAATACCAGAAATTAAAATGACACCGAAAAATTCAATTGGACCGCTTGTAAGTGCATTGATTGTTATTGCTCTTATTGCATTAGGAGGACTTTATGCTTGGAGCCAAAATATTTCTAAAATTGAAGAAATAAAAAGTGAAAATACAGAAATTATTAAAAGTAATACAGCTCAAGAAGAAATTAATAAGCTTACAACACAAGGAACAAGTGATGAAGTAGATTCGATTAAACAAGATTTGGATGCCACTAATTTAGACAAAATCGATTCTGATGTTCAATCAATACAATAAGTTATAAAAATCTAAATTAAATCTTTTTCTAACCCCTTTGATCTGTCAGAGGGGTTAGATTGTAAAAGAGTTGTAAAAAATGAATTTCAGTATAAACTATCATTTATGAAAAAAATAAATTATAAAATATTAAATATTAACAATCTACCTCATTCAGAAGTTGAAATTGAGGTTGAAATTCCTGTCGAAGAACTAAATAAGCAAAGAAAAGAAACCTTAATTAAGCTTTCTGAAAAAGTTGAAATTTCAGGATTCAGAAAAGGTCATATTCCTGAAAGTGTTTTGGTTCAAAAAATAGGAGAAAACACAGTTCTAGAAGAAACTGCTGATGAAATAATCTCAAATGTATATACTCAGATTCTTTTTGATAAAAAAATAGATGCTATCGGCAAACCAGAAGTTACAATAAAAGAGCTCGCTAGTGGAAAACCTGTCATTATTAAAATAAAAACCGCCATAATTCCAGAAATTAAAATTTCCGACTATAAAAAGATCGCTAAAAATGAAATGTCTAAAAAAGATGAATCTACTGAAGTAAGTGATGAGGAACTTGAAAAAACTATAACAACCATCCAAAAATCCCAACTCAAAAGCCCTGATGAAAAAGTTCCAGAATTAACTGATGAATTTGTAAAAAAATTCGGCAATTTCACTGATGTTGCTGATTTCAAAAACAAAGTAAAAGAAATGCTTATTAATGAAAAGGCACATAAAAATAAAGAGAAAAAAAGAATCGCCGTAGCAGAAGAAATCGTAAAAGATTCAAAAATTGATCTGCCTAAGATATTGATAGACAGCGAATTAAATAAAATGGAAGCTGAATTTAAAGATAATCTATTAAGAATGGGTGGAACTATGGAAGATTATCTCGCTAAGATCAAAAAAAGTTTGGAAGATCTAAAAAAAGAATGGCAAAAAGATGCCGAAAAAAGAGCTAAACTACAATTATGTTTAAACAAAATAGCGCACGATGAAAAGATTACAGTAAAAGAAGAACTTATTAATCATGAAACAGAGCATATGTTAGAACATTATAAAGAAGCTGATCCTGAACGCGTTAGAGTCTACATAACTTCTGTTCTAACTAATGAAGAAGTTTTTAAATTTTTAGAAGCTCAAAAATAAGATTTTTCTTGTCATTCCCGCGAAAGCGGGAATCCAGACCATATAGATAAAAACCTAGATTCCCGCTTTCGCGGGAATGACAAACTAATTCATAATTAGTTATTTATAACAATAAGAGTGCGCTCGAAACAATTGCTGCTGTTTCAGCGCGCAACACGCAATTTCCCAAACAAACAATTTTTACATTATTATTTTTAAATAATTCAATTTCCCTTTCTGTCCATCCTCCTTCAGGTCCGATCAAAATAATCATTTCTTGATTGCCTTCAAAATCTTCCTTTTTAAACTGCTCGCCTTCAAGGTGAAACGCAACAATCGGAATTTTATATTTAACAATGTCATCAATTTTTATAATCTCATGTAGCTCCGGCATAAATCCCCTTCCAGATTGCTCGCTTGCTTCTTTAATAATTTTTCTAGCTCGTTCCATATTTATATCTTTCTTCTCGCTTCGATCAGAAATTAATGGAACAAAATCTGAAACGCCAACCTCTGTGCATTTTTCAATCACCCATTCAAAATTATCTTTTTTAATAAGAGACTGAATAACCCAAAGCTTTTTTGAAGGAATATTTTTGTTTTCCTTTGATTCTATAATAGAAACTTTTGCTTCTTTCTTTGTAAGTAGAGTAATTTCTGAAAGATATTCAAATCCGCTATTATCAAGAAGGATTATTCTTTCACCTGAAGAAAATCTAAAAACCTTCTGCCATTGGTGAATAAGTTCAGAATCTGTAATAAAAATCTCCTTTCCAACATTCTCATTTAGTTTTTGTGTAATAAAAAATTTATGAAGTCGCATACAATCAATGTATCATCAGACAATTTTCACGCAAGATTTTTAGAAAAAATTATTTAAAATAAAAGTTCTTCACAATATTGAACCTATATTTTGTCTTCGCTCGGATGTCATGCAAACTCTTAGTTTGCGCGACACTCCTCGCTCGACGAAATAATAATCACCACTTGTCAAATAGCTTAAAATCTGCTATATTGGTTTTTACTATTAAAAAATAACAATCTTAACAATATGTTAATACCAACAGTTATTGAAAAATCACCCATGGGAGAAAGAGCTTATGATATTTATTCTCGTCTATTAAGAGAAAGAATTGTTTTTCTTGGTGGACCAATAGACGACGATACTGCAAATATAGTAATTGCTCAACTTCTTTTTCTACAACAAGAAGATCCGAAAAGTGATATTAATCTCTATATAAATTCTCCTGGAGGCTCAGTTACAGCAACTCTTGCAATGCTAGATACTATGAACTACATAAAACCAGACGTATCAACTGTATGTATTGGAATTGCAGCTTCTGGAGCAGCAATTATTCTATCGGCTGGCGCAAAAGGTAAAAGATATGCCCTACCAAATTCCGAAGTTATGATCCACCAACCATGGGGTGGCACTGAGGGCAGAGCGTCTGATATTGAAATAACAGCAAAACATATTTTAAAGACCAAAGAATCATTAAATAAGATTTTGTCCAAAAACACAGGTCAATCAATGGAACAAATTGAAAAAGATGTAGATCGTGACTTCTTTATGAATGCGGAAGAATCAAAAAAATACGGGATTATTGATAAAGTTATTTCTAAAAACACTTCGGCTATCCCTACAAAATAATTAGCCTCTTAAAACAAAAAGACCCAGAATATTCTGGGTCTTTTTGTTTAAAATAGAAGTTTAGTATAAAAAACTCGCCCCTCAAACGCAAAGAACGAGTCTTTTTGTTAAAGGACGAGTAATGAACCGAGTCTCAGCCACTTACCTGTTAAGTTAGCACGTTAAACTTCTCTTCCAGGATGCGAAATTGTTCTCCTCATGAAATTGATCTTCCAGTATTTGAACTTGTTCTTCTGGAGTTGCGATCTTTTTGATTTTTGCCCAGGTTTTTCTGGCAGATTCTCCACAATCCCTGTACGTTGATTCTTCCTTCCACTGTTCAACAAGCTTTTTCAATTTTGGTGTCATAAGTTCTCCTTATTTTTGATTTTGGAATGTAATGCTTTCATTCAATTTTGAGCAATAATAGCTCAAATTGAAAGCTAATAAAAATGTATCATAAGATTGTTATTTTGTCAAATAAAAATGGGGACCATCACGAAAGTTAGACAAAATCATATTTATTCTGTAATATATAGTGGTTATTACAGTTAATTTAAACGATTTAGCTTTTTTACTTTAACCTTTTATGCATTACGCAAAAATATTACTTATAAAAACTCTGAACGAACACCATAGCAGATATGTGGTAAAAACTGAGTTTCCTAGTGTTTAATAAACCTTCAATAGTAAGTTTGTGCTGTAAAATCTACATATAAGACACAAAGTGTAAAAAGCGAATCATTCGCTTATTATGTCATTAAAAATAGCATTCCTTCTTGTCGGTCTCGCTGGAGCTGTTGGAATTTTTGTAGGCTATTTTTTGCGTCTCATAATTTCTTTGGGTAAAAAAGGCTCAATGGAACTTGAGATCAAGCAGATGATGCTTGAAGCAAAAGAACAGGCTAAGAAAATAACTTTCGAAGCTGAAACAAAAGCTGAACAAACTTTGAGACAGATCCGTGAGGAAGCAAAAGAAAGAGAAGAAAAAATTAAAAGAACCGAGGATCGCCTTATTAAAAAAGAGGAATTTCTCGACAAACGCCAAGTCGATATCGATAAAGATACCGAAAATATAAAGACAAAGATTATAGAGGTAAAAGAAATTAAGGAGCGAGCTAATACGCTTGAAGAGAAAAAACAAAAGGAGTTAGAAAAAATTTCAGGGTTAAGCCAAGAAGAGGCTCGTGTGCTTCTTTTAAATAATTTTGAAAAGAACAACGAGGAAGACTTACTTGTAAGAATGCAAAAAATTGAGGCTTTCGGTCAAGAAAAACTTGAAAAGAAAGCTCAGGAAATTTTAACATCTTGCGTTCAAAGATATGCAGGATCAGTATCAGCAGATGTTATGGCAACAACCATAACTATTCCTAACGATGAAATAAAAGGAAAGATTATTGGAAAAGAAGGAAGAAATATCAAAGCTTTCGAAAGAGCTTCGGGAGTAGAAATTATCGTTGATGATACACCAGGAGCAATCACTATTTCTTCATTCGATCCTATTCGAAGACAAATTGCTAGAATCGCTCTAGAAAACCTTATTATCGACGGAAGAATACAACCTGCAAAAATAGAAAAAGAAATAGAAAAAGCTAAACTCGATATCAATAAAATAATAAAAGAAAAAGGTGAACAAGCTGCGTTCGAGTGCGGTGCATTCAACCTTAACCCTCGCATCATTTCGATCTTAGGCCGATTATATTTCCGAACAAGCTATGGACAAAATGTTCTTCAACACTCTGTAGAAATGTCACATATAGCGGGAATGTTAGCTGAAGAACTTGGAGCTGATGTTCAGATCGCAAAAACAGGAGCATTAGTCCACGATATAGGTAAAGCACTTGATCATGAAGTTCAAGGAACACATGTTGAGATCGGACGAAGAATTCTTCAGAAATTTGGAGCAGATGAAAATATAATCAAAGCAATGCAAGCTCACCATGGTGAATATCCATACGAGACTGTTGAATCTATGATCGTGCAAACAGCTGACGCTATCTCTGGTAGCCGTCCTGGCGCACGTAGAGACACTGTGGAAAATTATCTTAAACGATTAAGCGATCTAGAATCTACTGCGACTTCATTCCCAGGTGTTGAAAAAGCATACGCACTTGAAGCTGGAAGAGAAATAAGAGTATTTGTTACTCCTACAGAAATTTCCGACATTGATGCCAAAAAAATGGCTAGAGATATAGCTTCTAAGATAGAACAGGAATTAAAATACCCAGGAGAAATTAAGGTAAATGTTATTCGAGAAATGAGAGTAATTGAATACGCAAGATAATTTTTAATTTAATATTAAAGCTGAAAAATAAAATTTTGAAAGTCAAATTTTATTGTCCACATAAATTTGTAAGCATATTGCACAAAAAACGGCTTAATATATAATTAAAATGTTATTAAATAGACCTGTTACCTGATAGGATTTCAAAAACTAATTCTTTCAGAAGGACTATTAGGTAACAGGTCTAAGTCGGTCGAATTATCACTTATTTAAATAGTAGGCCTTTATAAAAGAGTAGAACTTACGAGTTTGGATGCAGTTCGAGGAACGAGTGCGGAGCGAACCGAGTAATACTTATAGTATTGTGAGGGAGCACCGTAAACTAGTGACGAAGAAATGCGCCAAACACGTAAGTTCTAAAGAAATTTATAAAAGTCAAAAACTATGAATAAACAAGGATTAGCCGAAGCTGTACAAGGAGTCTTGGGCGGAACAAAGGTTCAAGCCGAAGAAGTAGTAGACAAGGTAATTGACTCCATTGTAGCAAGTCTAAAGAAAGAAGAAGAAGTCTCAATAGCTGGTCTTGGAATCTTTTCAACAAAGGTTCGAGCTGCTAGAACTGCTCGAAATCCAAGAACTGGAGAATCAATCCATGTTCCATCAATGCGAGTTCCAAAGTTCAGAGCCGCAAAAGCATTGAAAGACGCAGTAAAGTAAAACTTCCATTTTCTATATAGGAAAACACAAAACCGCTTTAATAAGCGGTTTTGTGTTTTCTGGCACTATTAAAATTTTTCAATAAAAAGCTGCCATATTTTGGCAGCTTTTAATTTTTTATTTAAGATTTACGCAATGTAGTTGGTCCATCTATACGACGATTCTTTCGTGCTTTTTTAGCAAGTTTTTCAAATCTATTGAAACAAAACTTGCATTTTTCAGCATGGTCCATCATATAGTACCAATCACTCATAGATACTTGAGCAGGATCATTTGCTCCTGTTTCAAGCAACTCCTGCATTTTTGCATTAATTTGTTTAGGAGTAACTCCTTCTTTACTCCAACGTTCTTTTTGATCTTTAGAAGGTGTTAAAAATGTGCATTTTTCTTTTTTCTTTTTTACCATACCTATATTTTCCTTTCTTTTTCAGATTTTAAATCCAAATATAAAATACTACATTTATAATTTTATGTCAAATTTTGATACCGAAAAAAAGATGACTTTGAAGCCATCTTTTTTGGTGCGGGATGGGAGAATCGGTCACAACTCTTTTGCTTCGCAAAAGGTCGCGACCCCGGCTCGCTTTTTTGTAAGACAAAACATGGCTCCGCCTTTCGATTCTCCACGCAGGCAAAGCAGTTTGCCTGCTCATCCTGCTCGCTCACTTTGTTCGCTGTGCGGGATGGGAGAATCGAACTCCCACCCACAGTTTGGAAAACTGTTATTCTACCATTAAACTAATCCCGCGCTTTTGTTATAATTTAGCAAATTAATATCATATTCGCAATTTTTTCAATTTACTGTTATATAATTAACTCATGTTTAATTTATTCAACACAATACAAATAAAAATTATTTCTTCTTTTTTAGCTATAATAAGCCTTTTTAGCTTTAACAAATTCCCCATCGTAGAAAATACAAATCCTAGAAACCAAGACCAAACAACAGAAATTAATCAACAAATAAAAGAACCTGAAAAAATAACAATCGAAGAAACTAAAAAAACGGAACAAAAAACAACGGAAATAAAACCTATTCCCCTACCGGAAAATAAAAAATTAGTTAATACCACATCAACTGAACAAAAAACCATTTCCAGCACCACAATACAAACAATTCAGCAGCCAGTAAAAATAAACATTCCTGATAATAGCAAACCTTGGACTCAGATAAATACTGAAACAAGACCGGCAATTGTTAATATTTTTTGCATATCAGAAGGTTCTTCATTAAGTGTTGCCGCTGGTAGCGGTATTATTATCGACAAACGAGGTGTAATTCTAACAAATTCTCATGTAAGCCAATATTTTCTTTTACAAAATATTCCAGAATTACAAAAAATCTCTTGTTATATAAGAGATGGTGATCCAGCAAAAATGCTTTATAAAGCCAAACTTCTTTATTTACCTAAAGATTGGATTGAGGATAATTATAAAAAATTAAAATTACAAAACCCTCTCGGGACAGGTGAATTTGATTTTTCGTTGTTATTAATAACCCAAACCATTGATCCTCAAACACCCTTCCCTACTGAATTTCCATTTTTACCAATAGATTTTTCAGAAATTACAGAAAAACAAGATGTTTTGATCGCAGGATATCCAGCTGGTTTTCTTGGTAATTTAGAGATACTTTATAATCTCTATAAAGCTTCGGCTGTTACAAAAATTAATGATGTTCTTACATTTTCAAAAAATAATATTGATTTAATAAGCGTTGGCGGAACAGTGATATCTCAAAAAGGCTCTTCTGGTGGAGCTGTAGTAAACAATAAAGGAGACTTAATAGGTCTTGTGGTAACAACGACCGACGCAACAACAACATCATCTAGAGATCTACGAGCAATTACAACAGCATATATAAACAGAGCCTTTGAAAATCAAAAAGGCTTAAATATTAAAGATTTTCTATCAAGAAATCTGAATGTGGAGGCAAACAGATTCGAAACTGAAGATGCTCCAAATTTAACCAAAAAGCTTTTGGATGGAATTAAATAGATTTAGAGCCTGTTCATAATCTAACCGCAAATTAACAAACAAAAACAATGCTTGCCTGCTAAAATGCTAAAATTTTGGCTGCAAATTACTCATTCCTCCTCGCCGTATCACCGATATGTCTCGTCGGACTTCATGATTTTCGCTCAAAATTTTAGCATTTTTGCTAGGCATTAGATTCTGAACAGACTCTTAGATAATCTGATAATTTCATCAAAATTATCATTTTCGTTGATCTTATTCTTACTTTCTTGTCCACATTTCTGACATTGATGAATTAATGAATATCTTTCTCCAATTTTTAAAACGCTTATAGGCTTCATTAAGCCATGGCAATCCTCTTCCCTATCACCTGGATTTATATCCACATGCTTACTCCAGAGGCATTTAGGGCAATGATTAGTGTAACCATTACCTTTTACACTGATACCACAATTTCCACACACAAAATCTTCAATTTTTCTTTGAAATTGTTTAGTCATTATAAAAAATATAAAAGTATTACTTAATTTGTCGGGGTGCCGAGATTTGGCCGCGACTCTCGGCTCGTCAAACTCGCCTCGGTCTGGCCACCGCCTCGCGGCCTCGCTTGCTAGCTCGGCATCGCTCCGGCGTTCAAATCTCGGTGCAAGTGAAGCAGTTCACTTGCACCAACTTTGTATTAAATTTTAATTTTGTCGGGGTGCCGAGATTTGAACTCGGACTGTATGCTCCCAAAGCACATATGCTACCGTTACACCACACCCCGATTTATCACATAGTATCATACCGATAAATAAAAAACAAAAAACTCATAAAAGACATAGTCTCTTATTAATCAATGATTATATTGGACAACAATTTAACTTTAGCCTCCTTGCTATTTTGATTCAAAAGAACAGTGACAACATCAAATTGCCACTCTTTTTTATCATCTAGCTTATAATCAAGCAAATAAGTCTGAATAACTCTTGATAATCTCTTCAATTTCCAAGGATGAACATTGTCTTCAGGTCTAAAATTAGAGTTTGTTTCATCAGAAACATCTAAAAAATTTTCACGTGTAACAGTTTTTACTTCAATAAAATGAATAATATCCTTATTTTCAGCCACTATGTCTATTTCTCCCCAATTTTTTCGGTAATTTCTGTTTAAAATCTTAAAAAATCTCTTTTCTAAAAATCTACAGGCAATATCTTCGCCTAATTTACCTACTTTATTGTAATTTATATTAAATTGTTTCATGTAAAACATTTAAATTACCACCAAATATGATCAATTATGCAATTCTTACTTTCTTATTTTTATAATAAAATCATTAATTCGGCTTAAAATTCATTAATTTTGTTGTTTTTATAGCAATGTTTCTTATGTAACATTTTTTAATGTTTCATATGAAACAAAAACTGGGGATAAGATTAAATATTTAATAACTTCTTTTTAAATAGCTGGAATTTTCAAAAAGTCATTCATTAAAGCCATTTTTTAAAAAGTCAGAGACATACTTTAGGACAAAAAATTACTGTCTTTTTCACCAATCCACAGGGTTATCCACATTTATGAGTATTTTGTTGATAATTACCGCTTAATCTTATAAGAAAATAACCTCTAAAAGAGGTGTTTTCTCGATCTGTGCGGGTAGGGAGAATCGATCACAAGTTTCCTCAATCCGTTCGGAACTCGCGATCCCGCCTCGCCTGTTTTGCTAGGCAAAACATGGCTCCGGCTTCCGATTCTCCACGCAAACAAAGCAGTTTGTTTGCTCTACCTGCTCGCTCACTTCGTTCACTGTGCGGGTAGGGAGAATCGGACTCCCGTCTCATCCTTGGCAAGGACGTGTTCTACCACTAAACCATACCCGCATGTTTATAACATTATACAAAAAAACTTATTTTTACAAAATTCTATACTTTTATGACTTAACTTATCCACACATGGCAAGATCCGTCATTCTGCAAATTAATGTGCACCCGGCAGGATTCGAACCCACAATAACGGTTCCGAAGACCGTTGTGATATCCATTTCACCACGGGTGCAATATACTCGAACAAAGTAATAATACGATAAATTAGCGAAAAAACCAAATTTATAATAAAATATTTATCATGTTTAAGTTAAATAATAAAAATGAATTCAAAATACCTATTGAAATTGCTAAAATTTCAAAAACCTTAGAGAAATCCGGGTTTGATAGTTATCTAATAGGGGGTTGCGTTAGAGATTTATTAATAGGAAAAAAACCAAAAGACTGGGATTTAACAACAAATGCTACACCTGAACAAATAATATCCTTATTTGAAGAGACTTTTTATGAAAATGACTATGGAACTGTTGGTGTTATAAATAAAGATGTTTCTGATGAAACATTAAAAGTCGTTGAAATTACTCCTTACAGATTAGAATCTGAATATTCCGACAAAAGAAGGCCTGATTCTGTAATTTTTAGTAATAAACTAGAAGATGATCTAAAAAGAAGAGATTTTACCATAAATGCTATAGCTGTAAGGATAGAACAACCAGAAAATGGTGATGATTTATATAAAGGACAGATTATTGATCCTTATAAAGGACAGGATGACTTGAAAAATACCCTTATTAAAGCTGTGGGCGACCCAAATGAAAGATTTAAAGAAGATGCGCTTCGTATGATTAGGGCCACAAGATTAGCAACTGAATTATCTTTTGATATAGAAAAAGAAACTAAAGAAGCAATTAAAAAGGATGTGGATTTATTGCAACATATATCAAAAGAAAGAATAAGAGACGAATTTACTAAAACCTTAATGTCTGACCATCCAAAAGACGGCCTTATTCTTAATCACGATTTGGGTATTCTTAAATTTATGGTGGAAGAATTGGAGAAGGGGATTAATATAAAACAAAATCAGGCACACTCATTTGATGTTTGGGAACATACTCTTAAAACACTTCAGCACTCAGCGGATAAAAAACTATCGCTTGAAGTTAGATTAGCAGCGCTTTTCCATGATATTGCTAAACCACAGACTAGACGCTGGTCAGAAGAAAAAAATGATTGGACATTCTATGGTCATGATGTAGTTAGTGCAAGAGTTGCTACAAAATCACTTTCAGAATTAAAATTCCCTAAAAAAATAATAGAAAAAGTTATTAAACTCGTTCGTTGGCATATGTTTTTCTCTGATACTGAACAAATTACTCTTTCGGCAGTTAGAAGAATAGTTAGAAATGTCGGACCAGATAATATTTGGGATCTTATGAATCTCAGAATGTGCGATAGAATAGGCACAGGAAGGCCTAAAGAAAGCCCTTATAGATTAAGAAAATACCAATCAATGATAGAAGAAGCTTTAAGGGAACCAATATCTGTTGGAATGCTTAAAATAAACGGTAGTAAGTTAATGGAAATTACAAAGCTTAATCCTAGTCCTAAAATAGGGTATATATTACACGCTCTTTTTGAAGAAGTTATTGAAAATCCGAAATTAAACACAGAAGAATACTTATCAGAAAAAGCGATCGAAATGTCAAAAATGTCTGACAATGAATTAAAAGAATTAGGTGAAAAAGGAAAAGAAAAAAAGGAAGAGGAAGAGGAAAAAGTAATAGAAGAGATAAGAAAGAAATATTGGGTAAAATAATCTAAAATTAAAAAAGTTCCTAGTATTAAAGTTAATATTAGGAACTTTTTTTATAAGTAAATAAAAAACCGCCTGTGCGAAATAGATAAATATCGCTGCAAGCGGTTTTAAAAAGGAGTTTTTTGTGTTTTGATAAAAGATTTTTTGAAAAAGTATTAAACAAATGGCAGATGTGTTATGCCACATCTTTTTAAAAATCTATGGCCATTGTTCTGCTTAATCAAAGTTGCTTTTCAATAACACAAAAACAAACTAAATTTTCAAAGAACTTATCAAACTTCTAATAGCTTTAAAAACTTCACTTCTTAAAGACACTGAGCTAACTAACCGTTTGATCCTGTAATCAGTTTAACATCAGTAAAAGACATGTAAAGGACAATATGTGGATAACTTAAATTTAACTTCTTATTTAATTAAAAAAGACTTAATTTAAGCTATTTATTGTGAAATTTTTTGTAAATGTCTTTGAGATGTTTGTCTATTATGTGTGTATAAATTTGAGTGGTAGTGATATTTGCATGTCCTAAAAGCATTTGGACGGAACGAATATCTGCACCGTTTGCAAGTAAATCTGTAGCAAAGCTATGTCTTATTATGTGAGGGGTAACTTTTTTTGTAATACCCGCTTTAATTGCATAGTATTTTACAATTCTTTCTATATGTCGTGGGGTTAACCTATTATCTCTTGTTTCTTCATTAGAAAGTCTTGTTGGAACAAAAAGGGCATCCTCGGTATCTGCACGCTTATCCAAATACTTTTTTATAGATTCTTTTGCATTTTCCGAAAGGAAAACAACTCTTACTTTTTCACCCTTTCCTCGTATTGAAAACTCATCTTTTTTTAGATCTAGATCACGCGACAATGAGCATAATTCAGCTAAACGTAGTCCTGTTGAGAAAAAAAGTTCTAATATGGCTTTATCTCTTAAGCTTTTTAAATCGTTTCCATCTGGAGCATCAAGAAGACGTTTTAATTCATCTATCGAGATCAAATCTACTGTTCTTTCAGGGACTTTTGCTAGATCAATCCTATCTGGAGAAAGAGTTTTAAAGTTTCTTTTAATTAAATATTTAAGAAATGTGCGTAAAGAAATCAAATAATAGTTTTGGGTTCTCTTTTTAAGTGTTTCATTTGATACTTTTGATGATTGCCTGTTAAGCCAAAGGCGAAATTCGCGAATATTATCGTCTGTTATTTCTTCTGGTTTTGTAATTTTTATAAAACCTAAAAAACGTGTGAGATAATGATCATAGTTTTCAATAGTTTTTAAACTGCGTCCTTTCTCAATTTCTAAAGATTCAAGAAATTCTCTTTTTAATTGATTTATATCTTTTATCATAAATTCATAAATTAAGGTCGCACAATATAATAATACCACTAATTATATTTTTTAAATTCAAAATAATGTTAATTGTCAAAAAACGACCTATTTTCTAAGGATAAGCGATTTTGCTTGCAAAGAATATGGATTTATGCTATTGTGTTTAAACCATGCTTACAAAGAATAAAAAGCAAAAAGTTATAAAAGAATTCCAAGTTCACGAGACTGACACAGGATCTTCTGAGGTTCAGGCTGCAGTTTTAACCAAAAGAATCGACGAACTTGCAAGTCATCTTAAAAAACACCCTAAAGACAATCACTCAAGAAGGGGACTTCTTCAAATGGTTGCCGATAGACAGACATTTCTTAAGTATCTCAAGAAGAAGAACGAGAAAAGCTACAAGACAGTGATCAAAAAACTCGATCTTAAGAAATAAAACACTGATGAATCTAGTTTTAATACAAATATTCAAATAAAAAATAATCAGTTTAACTGGTTGTTTTTTATCTTAAAAAGTTAATTTAAATAATTATGTCAATAATAAAACACAAACAACAAAGAGTTGCCGTCTTCATAGACGCACAAAATCTTTATCATTGCGCTAAGAATCTCTATCATTCTAGAGTTAATTTCGGGCAGATTGTAAAAGATGCCGTAGCAGGAAGATCTCTTATTAGAGCAGTCGCCTATGTTATTACAACAGAAAGTGGTGAGGAAAAGAATTTTTTTGAAGCTCTTGAAAAAGTCGGAATTGAAACTAAGACTAAAAACCTACAGATTTTCGCTGGTGGAGCCAAAAAAGCAGACTGGGATGTAGGTTTAGCAGTCGATGCTATAAAACTCGCACCTAAATTAGATGCTGTAATCATTGTTTCTGGCGACGGAGACTTTGTTCCATTAGTAGAATATCTTCAAATGAACGAGGGATGCCAAGTAGAAGCTGTTTCTTTTGGAAAATCAACATCAGCAAAACTCAAAGAAGCCGTTGATGATTTTATAGATCTTGATAGAAATCCAAATAAATATCTCATTAATTCATCTGTTTCACCTAAAAGAAACAGAAACAACTCTCAGATACCAAAAAATCCACAACAATAAAAGTTAAAAATAATAAAACTTATGGTCTGTGAATAGAAATTCTATTTACAGACCATTTTTTATAAAAAGAAAACACGAGTAATATTTTGCCATTTTTAAAATTTCTGGTAGATTATTGATATCCTACTTCTAATAAAATGCTTTCCATAGAATCTAAAAATTCGTGGCGAGACGAAGAGAAAAATCAGAAGAATATCCTTAGATATTTTGAGGATTTTTCTCAAAGTCGTAGCCCGAATTTTTAGATTATGGTGGAAAATGATTTTTTAGAAGTAGGATACATTAATAAACAGTAATTTTGGCCTTCAAATAAATAGGTTTGAAAGAAATTCTTTCAAATTTAATATTTGGGGGTCTAAACTATAATCAATGCAAAAAAAAGAATACTCCGTTGAAGTTGCTGGAAAAACTTTAACAGCCGAGTTTAATGACCTCGCCGACCAAACCAATGGATCGGTAATGCTTAAGTATGGAAATACTGTGATTTTAGCCACAGCGGTTATGGGAAAAAACCTAAAAGATGGTGATTTCTTTCCTCTAACAGTAGATTTTGAAGAAAAATTTTACGCATCTGGAAAAATTTCCGGAAGCAGATTTATGAAAAGAGAAGGCAAGCCTTCAGATGATTCTATTTTAAGAGGTAGAATTATTGATAGAACCATCCGTCCTCTTTTTGACCAACATCTTCGCTATGAAGTCCAGGTTGTCATCACAGTTCTTGCTGTTGATGAATATGATCCTGACGTTTTAGGCGTAACCGCTGCATCTTTAGCACTAGGAACATCTGACATTCCATGGAACGGACCTGTAAGTTGTGTGCGTGTTGGCAAAGTTCCAGCAAATTCCGACTTTATTTTGAATCCTTCCTATTTAACAAGGGCTAATGATCTAGAAATGGAACTAGTTGCTTGTGGTAAAGATAAAAACATAAACATGATTGAATTTGCCGGCAAAGAAGCTCACGAAACAACAACTGTTGAAATGTTAAACAAAGCCTCAGAAGAAATAGAAAAAATTCAAGCTTTTCAACAAAAAGTCATTGCTGAAATTGGAAAAACTAAAAAAGTCATTGATTTTCCAAAGATTTCTGACGAAGCAGTAGCTTTATTCAAAAAAGAGATCGAACCAAAGCTTTTTGATGAAGTTTTCAGTGGCCCAGGTAATAAACAAATTAATGATCTTAAAGAAGAGTGGGGTAAACTATATGAAACAACATTTCCTGAGGATAAAAAAGCCCTTGCTGACGATCTTTTTGAAGAAGAAGTAAATGGTTTAATTCACAGAGAAGCAATTGCGAACCAAAAACGACCTGATGGAAGAAAAACTGATGAAATAAGACCTCTTTTTGTTCAAGCTGGAGGAATTTCTCCAGTGCTTCATGGTTGTGGAATATTTTATAGAGGAGGAACTCACGTATTATCAGTTCTTACTCTTGGAGGCCCTAAAGATTCTCAAGTTATTAACGGCGGAATGGATTCACAAGAAGACACGTTTAAGCGTTTCATGCATCATTACAACTTTCCTCCATATTCAAGCGGTGAAACAGGAAGAATGGGTGGAACAAACAGAAGAATGATTGGGCATGGAGCATTAGCTGAAAAGGCCTTATTCCAAGTTATTCCTTCTAAAGAAGAATTTCCTTACACAATACGCCTTGTTTCAGAATCAATGGCATCAAATGGTTCAACATCAATGGGTTCTGTTTGTGCTTCAACAATGGCGCTTATGGACGGCGGAGTGCCTATAAAAGCTCCTGTTGCAGGAATTGCATCCGGACTTATGATGGAAACTCACGAAAAATATCAGTTATTAACCGATATTCAAGGTCCAGAAGATCATCATGGTGATATGGACTTTAAGGTTGCTGGAACAGAGAAGGGAATTACAGCCATTCAAATGGATGTAAAGGTAGACAGCATACCTATAAAAATCCTTGCCGAAGCATTAGAAAAGGCAAAAAAAGCCCGATTAGAAATTATTGAAAAAATAAAGAAAGAAATAAGTGAACCTCGTAAAGATATTTCTGAACGCGCACCTAAAATTCTCATAACAAAGATCAAACAAGATCAAATTGGAATGATAATTGGCCCACAAGGTAAAAATATAAAAGAAATTAAAGAAAAAACTGGAGCAGAAATCGATATAGACGATGATGGAACAATTTATATTACAGGAAAGAATGGTGCTGCAGATAAAGCTAAAGCTATTATTGAAGAAATGACTCGTGTGTATAAAGCTGGGGATAAGTTTGAAGGTGTTGTAACAAAAATTATGGAATTTGGTGCTTTTGTTAAAATTGGTAGCAACACTGAAGGGCTTGTTCACATTTCAGAAATAGCTCCATTTAGAGTAGATAGAGTTGAAAAATATCTTAAAGAGGGACAAAAAATTCCTGTTGTTATTAAAGAAATTGACGAAAGAGACAGAATTAGCTTATCGATCAAAAAAATTGATCCAAATTTTGTTAAAGAAATTAAATAAGTTTAAATTCTTATTTCGGAAGTAAAAAATCATCGAAAATTTTCGATGATTTTTTACTTAGTTGTGTATTGTTTTATTGTTATTGATTAGTTTTTGAACTAAAATATATATAATGGATAATAATGAAAAATTAAATTCTAGTTTATCTCAGAATAATCCACCTACTCCTACTGATAAAAAAAACCTATCTGATGATGTGGGTCTTTTAATAATGCCAAAAAATATTTCCGATATAAATAAAACTCCAAAAGAAAGTCCTACGGTAATTTCACCTATAATCACAACTCCTATTAAGCCTATACTTGAAGATGATAGAGGTCTTACAATAATGCCTAAAAACGCTTCTGAAATAAATAATCCTCCAAAAGAATCGTTGAAAAAAGTTTTATCTACACCAAACATTCCTATATCAATATCACCAACACCTTTAGGTCCAGCAATACCAATTAACAACGAAACAGAACCTAATTTAAAAGGTGAGGCAGTAAAAGAAAAACAACAAGAAATAAGATCTGCGCTACTCGGATGGGTAAAAGGAGCTAAACCAACATTACCAGGAGCTCCTAAAAACACAGCCATAGCAAGTTCATTAGATACTAAAGTAAATCCAAATTTAAAAGTTATACCCCAAACACCAAAACCAAAAGAGGAGAGTGTTTTTCAAGAAAAAACTCAGCTCGGAGAATTAGTATCAAAATCAACAGAAACACAAAAAGAAGGAGTAAAATCAGCAACAAATGAAATTTCACTACCTAATAAAAACCCTTCGATTATAACTAATTTTAAATTTGAAAAAGCAGCACAAGCTTATGAAGAAAAAGTAGAAAATATGCTTGTAAGACCTCTTAGAACTTACAAGGAGGATTTGGCTAAAACAATTAAGGAACAGAATGTTTCAGTTGTTAAAATCGCAGCAGCAGAAAGTAAAAAACAACAATATCAAGAAAAAGTTGAGGAAGAAAAATCCCCATCAAATCCAAAAAATATTATAATAATTATTTTTTCTATTATATTAATAGGTGGAGGATTAATAGATTTGTATTACATATATAATAATTTTTATAAAGCCACAGAAATAAATCAGCAGGTTATTAAAAAAACAATTTCTACTGATTTTATTAAAAATATCGATATTACAGGACTTCATGATCGAGAATTTCAAGATAAAATCTTAGCAGAAATAAATAAAAACAATTCAGCATTAGGCTCTATTACTAGTTATCAACTTATAGAAAAAATTGCTGGACAAGAAACTCTTTTATCATCTCAAAATTTCTTTGCTGAAGTGGCTCCAAGAATGCCCAGTGAATTAAGTAGGGCACTTAACAGTAATTTTGTTTTTGGTATTCACACCTTTGATGGAAATAGACCATTTATTATTCTTAATCTTAATTCATACGAAAATGTTTATTCTGGGATGCTTTCTTGGGAAAAAAATATGACAAACGATATTGAAAGAATCTTTAATTTAAAAAATGTTGATCAAAACATCGGTGGATTTGCTTCATCAACAACAGATGAGATGGCGGCATCACAAAATCATTTTACTGACATATTGGTTCAAAATAAGGATGTTCGTCTTTTAAAGAATAAAAATAATGAAGAAGTTATCCTTTATTCTTTTTTTGATAATAATCATTTAGTAATAACAACAAACGAAATTACTATGATAAAGATCTTTGAAAGGCTACGGGTTGCACAGCTTGAACGTTAAAAATATATAATGAAAAACTGCGTGCAAAATTATTCAATTTTGCACGCAGTTTGTTTTATATCTAAACAACCCTTAAAAAATCAGCGTAAGTTGATTTTCTTGATTCATTAAAAATGAAATTACTTTTTTTCCTTTGAGGTCTAACAATAAAACCATCTTCTTCGGGTATTGCCGAACCATCGCTACACATCAAATCTAAAATATCTTTTTCACTAGAACTTTCTGGTATTAGAAGTAATTTTCTAGTTGAATTCAAAATTTTACATCTCATATATCTGAATAAGATAATGACAGTAAAATATAATTAAGTCAATAATTTCTTATATAATTTCTGCTTTTTTTAGTAAAAAAGCTATTTCTTCCTTAAGATTTTCAAAATCTAGCCCATTTGCTTCTTTTTTAACAAAAAATACCCCTAAAAAACCTGGTTTTAATAAAGGTTTTAAAAAAACTAACACCGCATTCGCTCTTCTTTTTATTAAATTCCTTTCTGTAGCCTTTTTTGAGACTTTCAAAGAAACTGTTGTGGAAAACCTGCTTTTTTTAAGATTTTCATCCTTTATATACCTAAAGGATAGAGAAGGAGAGTGTATAGATCTTCCTTTTGTTAATACAACCTTAAACAAAGATTGATTTATCCTTTGTTTTTTAGGTAACATATTGGTTAATTTAAGATAAATAGGTAAATAACACTATAAAAGCTGTTATTTTGAAACACTTAGACTCTTCCTTCCTTTTCTTCTTCTTCTAAGTAAAACCTGTTTTCCTGTAGCACTTTTTGTTCTAACTAAAAAGCCGTGTGTTGTTGCTCTTTTTCTTTTTTTAGGGTTGTATGTGAAAGACATTGTTATTTTGTTATGTAATTATGTAAATATACACTCTTATTTAGACTTATCAACACATTATAAACATATTTTATTTTTTTAACAAGTTCTGCATTTCTTTAGTGGGTATATAATACAAGTATATTTTTTCCTAAGAAATAACATGCTAGAAACAAAAAAACTTTGGGAAAGCGTTTTGGTGGATATGGAGTTGTCAGTATCGAAAGCAAATTTCAGTACATGGTTTAAAAATACCTCAATTATTAAAATTGAAGACGGTGTTGTGAGTGTTGCTGTTCCTAATGAGTTTGTTAAGGATTGGTTAATCAATAAATTTCATAAACTTATTTTAAAATCCTTAAGAAATCTATCAGAAAGCACCCGATCTATAGAATATATTGTAATTAAAGATATAAATAACAAAAAGGAGTTTGAAGAAAAACCAAAATACCTAGCTAACTTATCTACTAATACTCTTCCTTTAAATGATTTTTATATTAATAAGGATGATAATTTAAATCCTAAATACACGTTTGAAAACTTTGTTGTTGGACCTTTCAACGAACTTGCATTTGCTGCATCCCAAGCAATCATTAAAAAACCTGGTATTGCATATAATCCATTATTTATTTTCGGTAGCACAGGACATGGTAAAACACATCTTATTCAAGCAATAGGTAATGCTTTAAAACACTCAAATAAAGATATAAAAATATTCTATGCAACATCTGAAAAATTCAGTGTAGACTATGTAACTTCACTTCAAACCAACAAAGTTAACTTCTTTAAAGAAAAATACAGAAAATATGATGTTTTAATCATGGATGATATTCAATTTCTTTCAGGAAAAGAAAAAATACAAGAAGAACTTTTTCATTTATTTAACACTCTTTACGACAATAATAAACAAATTGTGTTTTCATCAGACAAACACGTAAATTACATTCCAAATTTAGAAGAAAGATTAAAATCAAGATTTGGAGCAGGAATGATAGTAGAAATTCCACAACCTGATCAAGAATCACGTATCGCAATTTTAAAAACTAAGGCACAATTTCATAATTTTCCACTATCTCATGAAATGTGTGATTACTTAGCTTCTGCAATTGAAGGAAATATAAGAGAACTTGAATCAATCATAAACGCAATTATGTGCCAATCTCAGATCAAAAACAGAGAATTAAGTCTTCTTGAGGTTAAACACCTTATAAAAGACAGTGCTAAACCAAAAAAGAATGTTTCGATCAAAGATATAATTAAAATTGTTGCAGATTATTACAAAATAGATGAAGAAAGCATTTATGAAAAAACAAGAAGAAAAGAGGTTGTTAGACCAAGACAACTAATAATGTATATTTTAAGAGAAGATTTTAGTGTTTCATACCCAACCATAGGACAAAAACTAGGAGGAAGAGATCATACGACAGTTATACATTCGTGTGAAAAGATTAAAAATGATATTAAAACCGATCCAACACTTCAACAAGAAATAAATAAGATAAGATCGATGATATGACCTTTATATTAAAGACACAGATGTGAATATACTGTTAAGAACTGTGTTTATTAGTTTAGGAGAAAGTGTTTTTAATTTATAACAATTTCAAGCCTTTCTGAAAAACTAACGAAAGTAATCATTTATTGTTTATAAGTTATCAACACTTCATTAAAAACAATTTTTATTTAAACAGTTCTGATTAAAGTTATTCCGAGATATCCACTTATCCACAGTTATAATAATAGTAATAATCTTATATATATAATAACTAAGAAATACTAAGAACAATGAAATTAGAAATTTTAAAAGACGCATTAGCAAATGCAATATATAAGTCAGAAAAGATTGCAGTTAAAAATGCAACACTTCCTGTCTTAAGTTGTGTATTAATTACAGCATCAAAAAATGCAGTTAAGATACGCACAACAAACCTTGATATAGGTTTAGAAATATCTATTCCTGCAAAAGTTGAAGTAGAAGGAGCTATCGCTGTTCCAGCAAATATTTTGAATTCCTTTCTAAATGGTTTAGGTAATGAAAAAAGTATTATTTTAGAGGCAGATGAAAATAAACTATCTGTATTAACATCACATGTTTCAACATCTATTAATTTATTAAATCATAATGATTACCCAACTATTCCTATTATTTCTGAAGGAGAATCATTTTTAATTAATTCTTCTGATTTTACTAAAGGTGTAAAAGCTGTTTATTACAGTTCTGCTGTTTCAAGTATGAAACCAGAACTTGCTAGTGTTTTTATTTATACAGATGGTGATTGGATATACTTTGTTGCAACTGATTCTTTCCGCTTAGCTGAGAAAAAAATTAAGGCTGGAAAAAGAAAGGAATTTTCACCACTTCTTATTCCTTTTAAAAATACTATTGAAATTGCCAGAATTTTTGAAAATGTGAACGGAGAGATAAAAGTTATTGTTGGTAAGAATCAAATATCTATCTTTTATGAAAATTTTTATATAACATCGAGAGTTGTTGATGGAAATTTTCCTGATTACAAACAGTTTTTTCCAAAAGATTTTCTTACAGAAGTTGTTGTTCTTAAACAGGATATTATCGATATTTTTAAATTATCCAATATTTTTTCAGATAATTTTAACCGTATTCGTTTTGAGATCAATCCTTCACGTAAAACATTTGAGATTATTACAAAAAATACTTCAATTGGTGAGAATACAAGTAAGGTTGATGCTGTTTTAAAAGGCGAAAGTGTTGATTTGAGTTTTAATTACAAATATATTGCTGATAGTTTTCAATCTATAGATTCTGATAGTATAGGTTTTTATTTTAATGGTCCCAATAAGCCGGCTATAATGAAAGGAATATCTGATAATTCTTTTAATTATATGGTTATGCCAATGAATAGGTAATATTAGTTAGTATGTTTCTTTGTTATTCTATTTGTTTCATACTTTTATGTTACACATTTCTGATTATTTTAAGAAAATTAAAGATGTTGAGTTAAAAAGTTTTGCCACCAGAGATGTTATAGTTGTTGCAGTTTTAAAAGTAATAGGTCTAAAGTTGGAATATAAAGATATAACTATAAAAAACAGAACCGTTTACTTAAAAGTTTCACCTCTGATAAAAAATGAAGTCTACATTAATAAAAAAGCTATTTTAGAGGAAATAAATAAAGAAAAGATGCTTAATATTGATGATATAAGATAATTATTACAAAAACACACTCGGAAAATCCGAGTGTGTTTTTTGTTTCATATTTTATCTAACTAAGAAATTTATAGAAGCTTCTTTTTCGTTATATTGGCTATCTTTTACTTTTACTTTAAGAATATTTATTTTATCTTGCAATATTGAGTCAATATCACTTGGTGTAAATGAAAAACTAAATGGTGATGTTTCTGAAAAACCTACAAAAACATTATTAATATAGTAATCAGCCCTTGTTATTGGGTATTTACTACTAAGAGAAAGGTTTACTCTGAAACTTGTTCCTATGTCTAATATTTGGAGATTTGTTGGTGTTGTTATTGAAACATTAGGAATTGAATCTTGAGTATGAACAGTGTCAAAACCTAAGGGAGTTTGGTTATTTATAAGATTTTGCTTAGTTGCCCAATCTAAGACAGGTTTTTCCCAAAGATAGAATGAAGGATCGTCAGCTGGATTTTTAGGTGCTGGGCCTAAGGGATCAGATCTGTCTATCCAGAAAAGTTCTGAATGTATATTGTTAATAAATTTTTCTTCTTTTAATTCTGATGGAGTCATATTTGTTGCGAGTTCTCCAGAAGATTTATTAATAATATAACTTTGATCTCCTTGCCAAACTCCGCGGATAATAGGTTTCATTTTTGTTTCATCAACTGGAAGTGGTTTTTCAAATTTTTCATCAGGTAATGTTTTGAGAAGTTCTGTCATAAAGGCATTCCACATAGGTGCCACAATCATACCTGCAACTTGTTTAACCATAGGACTGTTGTCATTATTTCCAACCCAAGCACCAACTGCAATTTGTGGAGTGTATCCAATAACCCACGCGTCGCGAGTGTCGTTTGTTGTTCCTGTTTTTGATGCGACATCTCTTCCTGAAAAATATAATGAGGAATTTGCTCCATAAGCTGGTATTTTTGCTTGATTGTCAGATAAAACATCTGTAATCATAAGTGCTGTTTGTTCCGGAAGAACTCGTGTTGATTGTGATTTATATTCTTCTAAAGTTTTTCCTTGATCATCCTCAATTTTTAAAATACCTGTAGGTGTATTTTTTTCTCCTTTGTTTGCAAATACAGAATAAACGCTAGTTAATTCTAGTGGAGAAACTTCACCACCTCCAAGAACTAGAGTTAATCCATATTGTGCCGGATTAGTTAATGATTCAATACCCATATCTTTTGCTAACTGCAAAGAATCTTTTACTCCAACAAGATATAGAAGTTTAATAGCTGGAATGTTAATTGATTGTGCTAAAGCATTTCGTAGAGATATAGGTCCGCGATATTTAAGATCATAATTTTCAGGCATATAACAATCAGAACTTGAGTTTGATGCCTGTTTTGGATCAATTAGCTTTCCGTCAGGTGTGCAGTATGTGGAAAATTCTGTTTTAACATCAAACAAAACAGTATCGGGAAGATATCCTTTATTAAATGCTTCTGCATACACAATTGGTTTGAATGCAGAACCTGGTTGCCTATGTGCAAGTGTAATATTAAAATTTCCTTCAATTGATTTATCAAAGTAGTCACGAGACCCCACCATTACAAGAATTTGCCCTGTAGGCGCATCAAGAGTGATAAGACCAGCATTCTTAGCTTTGAATTTTGTTTCGTTCTCTAGTGCGTATTTTTTAACGATCTCCTCTGCAATTTTTTGTAGATTATAATCAAGAGTTGTTGTAATTCTGAGTCCTCCCTCATCTAAAACATTTTGTCCATATTTTTTTTCAAGATAGTCTTTAATATAAAATACAAAATGAGGGGCTTTTATTGATCTGCTTTCTTGTTGTGCAAAAATAACTTTTTCATTAATAGCTTGATCATATTCGTCCTGAGTTATTTTTTTATAATCAAGCATTTTTCTGAGAACTAGATTTTTTCTAGCATCAAGTTTAGCTCGATTACTTCCATAAGGAGAATAATAACTAGGTGCTTGAGGAAGTGCTGCTAAATATGCCGCTTCTGCAATATCTACATCTTTGGCACTTTTTCCAAAATATCCAAAACTCGCTTCTTCAACCCCATATAAGTTGCCTCCATAAGGAGATTCATTAAGATACATTCCTAAAATAGTGTTTTTATTAGCAATCTGTTCAAGTTTGATAGCTAAAAATATTTCTTTTAGTTTTCTTGTTATTGTTTTATCTTTTGTTAAAAGTGTATTTTTAATAACTTGTTGAGTAATAGTAGAACCACCTTGACTGTATCCACCAGCACCAATATTAGTAAGAATCGCGCGAAGAAATGCCTTAGGTTCAAATCCTTTATGATTATAAAAATTTACATCCTCAATTGATATTGTTGCATCTTTTATATAAGGTGAAATCGAGTCAAATTGAACAACCGTTCTTTTCATATCTCCACCAAAATCATATAGTAAAACTTTTCCTGTTTTGTCGTAAATTTTAGTTGATTGAGAGACCACTCTTTGATCAAAAGAATCTAGCGCAGGTATTTTTAATGTTGCAGCCCAAAGTAAAATAGCGCCTGAAATTATGAATAAAAACGACAAAATAACCAAAATTGAGGTTTTTAATAAGCTCCAATGTTTATTTTTTAATTTTTTTATCATATTTTAAATTATACATCATAAAACTTTGTTTGTTGTGTTTTGTAAAGATATATTGTTGATACTAAAAAGATACTAAAAAATTTCCCAATATGTTATATTATTTATAATTATGTCCAAAAAAGACTTACAAAACCTTTCAAATCCAGATATTAACGAGCTTTTGTCTCGAGGAATTGAAAAAATCTATCCGAACCAAGAATTTTTCAAAAAAAATCTAGAGGAACGAAAAATTACTCTTTATTTTGGAATTGACCCTACTGGACCGACACTTCATCTTGGACACATGATAAGTCTAAAGAAATTAAGGGATTTTCAACTTTTAGGTCATAAAATCATCTTACTTATAGGTGATTTTACAGCTACTATTGGTGACCCTTCTGGAAAGGAGAATACTCGCAAAATGCTTACTACGCAAGAAGTTTTAGATAATGCTAAGTTATACAAAGAACAGGCTAGTAAGTTTATTAGTTTTGAAGGTTCAAACAAGGCTGAAATTGAATACAACTCAAAATGGCTTTCAAAGATGACCTTTAAAGATATTATAGAACTTAGTTCTCAAATGACTGTAGACCAGATGTTAAAACGCGATATGTTTGAGAAAAGAATGGAAAATAATGAGCCTATTTATATTCACGAGTTTCTTTATCCTTTAATGCAGGGTTATGACAGTGTGGCTTTGAATGTTGATGCTGAAATTGGTGGCAACGATCAAACCTTTAATATGCTTGTTGGTAGAGATTTGATGAAAAGTTTAAATAATAAAGAAAAATTTGTTATAGCTGTTAAACTTTTAGTTGATCCAACTGGAAAGAAGATGGGAAAAACTGAAGGAAATATGATTACATTCAAAGATACTAATTACGAAATGTATGGAAAGGTTATGAGTTGGACAGATGGAATGATTGTGGAGGGTTTTGAAATTTGCACAGATGTTTCTTTAGATGAGTTGGAAAATATTAAAAAAGAATTAAAAGAAGGAAAAAATCCGAAAGAGCTTAAAATGAGATTAGCTCGAGAAATAATTTCTTTGTTTTATAATGATGAAGAAGTTGAACAAGCAGAAAAGAATTTTACAGAAACATTTAGCGATGGAGGATTACCAAAAGATCTTTCAGAAGTTGATGTTTCAAAAGATAGCTTATTGTCTGATATTTTAGTTGCCCAAAAAATAGTAGATTCAAAATCAGAATTCAGAAGATTAATTGATCAGGGCGCTGTTAGAGATGCAGAAACTGGCGAAAAAATAACAGATCCGTTTTATAAAATTGAAGAAGACAGAGTATTTAAAATAGGAGCGAGAAGATTTATAAAAATAAAAGTAAAATAAAAAAAGACCTACTTAATTAAGTAGGTCTTTTTTTATTTCGTCGAGCGAGGAGCGCCGCGCAAACTCTTATTTTGCATGGCGTCCGAGCGAAGACGAAATATAGGTTCAATACCTCAGATATCTACCCTGATGAACCTTTATTATTATTTACCAACTTTCTTCATCGTCGAGTTCTGCATCTATTTCATCGAGATCTTTGTCATCTGGATCAGAATCATCTAAATCATCTCCTAGACCTTTTTTAACATCTAATTCTTCTTCAAGATCTGCCTCAACGTCTCCAAGATCAGAAAAATTAGTGTTTGAAATTAAATCGTCCATATATTAATTAAAATATATTTATTAAATTGGACCTTTATAATGTGTAATTTTTATCAAATATAAAAATTTTTGCAAGAGGGGATAAAAATTTTTATGTGGATAATTAAAATTAAGGATTTTTGTTATAAGCAAAGAATGTTAATCCACAAGCTATGGCATCATATTCATCATCCTCTTTTATTTTTTTATCTATATTTATAAGTCTGTGAACGAGCGAAATTACTTGTTTTTTGTCGCCTCGACCATATCCTGTGACGGCGATCTTTATTTGTAATGGTGTATATTCGTGTATTGATAGATCTGCAACAGAAGCTTCATAAATAATAACTCCTCGCGCTTCTGAGACTTTAGTTGAAGTCTTTTGATTGGTATTAAAAAATAAAGTTTCGATAGAAAGTGCTTCAGGTTTATGCTTTTTAATTACACTTTTTATTTCTTCCCCGATCTTTTTAATGCGTTCATAATGTGGAATTTCTGCAGATGTTTTAAAACAATCAGAATAAATAAGGTTTTCTTTTTGGCCTTTGTTTTTCTCTATTATTGCGATGCCGACTTTTTGATAACCCGGATCAATAGAAAGAATTCTCATAATATAAATTTAGTGTTATTTCTACGAAGGTGGAAATCTAGAGTATTAAAACGAAGATTGGATTCCCGCCTTCGCGGGAATGACAGAATAGTTTATTCTGCGTTTGTGAAAACTTCTTGAACCTCATCGTTTTCTTCAAGTTCTTCAACAATTTTTTGTAGCGATTCTAAATCAGTTTCACTAAGAGGAATAGTTGTTTTTGGAAGCCACTCGTTAGCTTTTTTCTCAAAAGCCCACGATGCAGAACCTGGAGTTGCGAGAGTTAAACCATATTCTGAAAGAATGTGTTTTATTTCCTGAGCCGCTTTATTTCTGTTTTCAGTTAGAGCTTCAATGATTATTGCGCATCCTCCTGGACCATAACTCTCATAAGTAATATTTTCCATTGCTACAGTTCCAGCTTCTGTTCCTTTTTTAACAGCTCGATCGATAACATCTTTTGTAACGTTATCTTTTTTAGCTTTTTCAATCGCTGAAGCTAAGGATGGAAACGAAACATTACCATTAGCTACTTTTGATTCTTGAGCGATCAATTTTGCATGCTTTGAAAACAGCTTACTCTTTTGAGCATCTGTTTTTGATTTCTGCACTTTTATTTGTGACCATTTATTATGTCCTGACATATTATTTAAAAATTATTGTTTTTTAAAGACTACCACAAAAAATAAAAATCAAAAATTTATTCCAACTTAATTTATAGGCATCTTTAATCCAAAATGCTCGTAGGCTTTTGCGGTGGTTAGTCGGCCTCGAGGCGTGCGTTCCAAAAATCCTATTTGAATTAAATATGGTTCGTTGAATTCTTCAACTGTCGCCTCTTCTTCAGAGACTGAAGTTGCTAAGGTGTTTAATCCTACTGGCCCACCACTGAATTTTTCCATAATTGTTTTTAAAAGCATTCTATCGGAGTGGGAAAGTCCTTTCTCATCAACTCCTAATAGTTTTAGAGTTTCATTTACAACATCTTTTGTAAGATCTTTTTTATTTACTTGAGCGAAGTCCCTGCATCGTTTCAAAAGATAATTGGCAGTTCTTGGTGTAAATCGGCTTCGTTTTGCGATTTCGGAAACAGCTTCGTCTTCGATAATAAATCCTAAAATATCAGATGATCGTTTTATTATCTGACCTATTTCGTCTTCGTTATAAAATTCAAGTCGAAAAATTCCTCCAGAAAAACGGGAGCGAAGCGGTGAAGACACAAGAGCAATACGGGTTGTTGCGGCTATTAGTGTAAAAGACGGAAGTTCAAGTTGAATAGTTCGTGCAGAAGGACCTTTGCCGATGATTATATCAAGCACGCCCGATTCCATAGCAGGGTAGAGCACTTCCTCGATCGCTTTGTTCAAGCGATGAATCTCATCTATAAAAAGAATATCGCCAGGTGAAAGGTTTGTGAGGATTGATGCAAGATCGCCAACTTTTTCTATTGCGGGACCAGATGCAATTTTCATCTGAGTGTTGGTCTCTTTTGCAATAAGATGTGCAAGAGTTGTCTTACCGAGTCCTGGTGGTCCATAAAAAAGTATATGTTCAGGAGAATGATTTCTTTCTTTTGCCGCTGTAAGAAGAATATTAAGATTATCCTTGATGTTTTTTTGACCAATATAGTCATTCCATCGAGAAGGCCTTAGAGTTTGGTCTAAAAAAGAGTCATTACCCGATTCCTTTTTGTTTTTTTCATCAGGATTTTTCACAGATTTAGAAAATTAAAATTTAACCGATTTGTTTTGAAGAAATGTATAAAATAGAAGTTTTGTGTAATATTTGTTGACACAAATCAACTTTTATGCTAGACTGTCTCCAGCTTAAAAAAAGAAGATTTTTTCTTCCTTTTGTACTCCAAATCAAGCTTCTCCAAGCAATTGGGTCTAAACAACCTACGAACACTTCTTAAAGGACGTTTTGGTTACTCGCTTCGGCGACTTTACTGCGATTATCCTTCGAGATTTGTTTAACTTTCAATATACAACTATGAAAAGAATTGCTTAGAGAATCTTGGTCTGGAGTTTTTTGTTATTAGAACTTGCATATTTGACGCATTTCTTCGTTGCTCGCTTGCGGAGCTTCCTCACAATACTCCGAGTATTGCTCAGTCGCTTCCGCACTCGCGCCTCGAACTGCATTCAAATATGCAAGTTCTAAAAGTTTCAATCACTCTTATATACATTTTATTCCTCTTTAACTTAAAAACAATCTTAACAGATTATTTTTTTTGTAATGTAGAGTGAATTTTAAGAAAAAACTATGGTTGAATATTTTCTTCTGTTGTAGGAGTTGTTTCAATTTGATTTTTTGAAGATTGTTCTCCGCCTAAACCAACTGTGCCGACTTGATTTAAATCTCTATAAATACTTAGATCAACTACTCTTTCTAGTTCTGCTAAAGAAGTTGTGCCTCGTAATGCTTTGATTACTCCATCTTGTTGCATATCAGGAATTCCTTGAGCTAATGATGCTTTTTTTACTTCTCTTTCGCTAGGATTATCTTTAATGACTTCTTCTGTTGCTTCATCTGTAAGAATTGCTTCAAAAACTCCAATTCGTCCTTTGTATCCGGTATTGTTACAGAAATCACAACCCACTGGTTCCCAAACCTGAATAGGTGGAATTTCTATATCTTTTGGCATTGCCTTTAAGGCATTATCGATAAGTTTTTTGTATGCGTCTGTAATTACACCTGGTTTTTTACATTTTGGACATAATATACGAACAAGACGTTGTGCCATTGCTACGTTGATGGCAGAACTTAGAATTCTTGAGTTTATACCGAGGTCTATAAGTCTAGGATATGTGCCAGCTGCGTTGTTTGTGTGAAGTGTTGAGAATACCAAGTGACCGGTAAGCGCAGAGTGAAGCGCAATTTCGGCTGTTTCGTTGTCTCGGATTTCACCAACCATTATGATGTCAGGGTCTTGTCTCAATGATGCGCGCAATCCGGATGAAAATGTGTATTCTTTTTTCTTATCAACTTGAGTTTGAACAATTCCAGGTAAGTGATATTCGATAGGGTCTTCAATAGTTATAATTTTAACTTCGGGTGTGTGAACTCTTTTAAGGAATGCGTAAAGTGTTGTGGTTTTTCCTGATCCTGTAGGACCTGTGTTTAGGATCATTCCGTTTGGTTTTGCAATTTCATTTTCTAGGATTTTGAAAAGTTTTGGTTCAAATCCCAACTCTTCAAGAGGAACAGAAATGCTTTTTGGGTTCAAAAGTCTCATAACGATAGATTCGCCATAAGCTCCTGGAAGAGTAGAGGTTCTTACTTCTATATCAACGTCTTTGATGTTTATACTAAAACGTCCGTCTTGAGCATTATTTTTAATGTTCAACTTTAATCCGGCGACGAGTTTTATTCTTGAAAGTAAAAATTCGTAAGTTTCTTTGTCGAAATTGACTACGTTAATAAGCACACCGTCCAAACGATATCGTAATCTTGTGTAGCCTTCTTCAGGTTCAATGTGGACGTCTGACGCAGATGTTGATAGTGCACCACCCATTATAATAGATAGTAATCTTGATACTCGGTGGGTCTTTTTTAAAGTAAGTGCTTCAGCAATATATACTTGAATATCTTTAATTGATTTTACTTTTTCCAAAAAGGCGATTATGTCTTCGTTTGAAATATCAAGTGCACCGATTTTTGCTTGAGATGCAAAAGAAAGGTCGGTGTATCTAGACCAAGCTCTATTTAAGCTTGATTTTGAGACCATAAATATTGTTAAAATATAATTTCTTTTTTTAAGATCCTCAAGAATAATTTTAGTTTTTTCATTATTCGGACTTTGGATTGCTACTTGAACCTTTTTTCCAACTATACCGAACGGCGCAAGATTAGCTTCGCGAGCATCGGTTTCTGGAACTAAACGAAGAGCCTCGGTGTTTATAGCCACTCGAGTAAGGTCTATATATTTTACTCCATATTTATGAGAGAGAACTTCAGCAAGTTTTTCTTCTTCTTCTTTAAGAAGTAGAGCAACTTTTCTGTTTTGTTTGTCTTCTTCAAATTGAACCATTTTTTTAGATGAATATTCTTATGTATATTAGTATATCAAAATATTTTTGATTCAAGAATAAAAAGATGTTTAATTTGCAATTTTTACAATTCGTGTTACTGTTTTTATTGAAAGTTCTTTCAAGATCTGAGTGGATTCTGGAAGATAGAAAAGAAAAGTAAAACAAGTAAGATAGAAAATGAAAAAATATATAATCACAATATTTGCGCTCTCGCTTCTCGGCTTGAGTGTGAATGCTCATCAACCAACGAAACATCACAAAACTGCTTATCAAAAGCAGTTAGCGATTAAAAAGGTGATACGCAAAGCCCAACATCAACAACGTCGTCATGAGTCTGCGGTTAACAGGATACTCAGATATGTTTACCCGCCGTCATATCCGTCTTGCCCTTTTGGCGGTAGCTGTGGCAACTAACAGTCACCTCAGGCGTTTAGTCTGAGAAAATTGATCCCCCCGATAAAACGGGGGGATTTTTAAATGAATTATAGCTCATTTATTCTTGCTTTTTTTGAAATATATGACATAGTATTGAGCAGTAAAGTTGTTCTTTCAAAATCCGAGTGGATTCTTGAAGACAAATCAAAGAAAGGAAAAAAATGAAATACGCAATTATAGCGTTTGTATTGTTTCAAGGTTTAGTGTTGAATGCTCAACAACCTGATCCTCAGCTTTCTAAGCAAGAAGAAAAGGCGTTTGTTAATCGTCAGTATGATGTCTATGGATCGACCTATACTGATCCTAATGATTCAAACAGGTGGATCTGTGATGTTCATCGCACGATGGGCCGAAAAGATAATCCTAATATGCCGGCTTGTCCTGTGTGTTTGGGAAAATTTGAATCAGTTTCAAATCAAACTATTTCGTCTCAACGGCGAGTTCATATGTCTGAAAAAAGAGTGTTTCAGCGCTCCCAAATGATTGAAAGACGAGTTCAAGTTCAACCACAAGTTCAGGTTGTCCAAGTGCCAGTTCCTGTTTATGTGGAACCTGTTGTAATCGAGAAGGTGGTGAAGGTGCCGGTTTATCGTGATAGAGTTATTTATCGTGAAAAACGCACGGTGGTGCACAAAGAACGTCGTCATAAAGAAGGTTCGTGTTGTAGGCCTTCGGTTAAAGTTAAGGTTAATGTGTCAGTTCACTAATTTTAACCAATTTCAACTCGGATTCGACCCCTCTGTTTAAAATACAGAGGGGTCTTTTTATACTTGCTTTTTTTCTAATATATGCTATAATTTTAGATAGTAAAAGTAGATCTTTCAAAATTGGATGATTTGCTAACTACTTCGAAAAAACTTCAAAAACAAGAAAGGGAAGATTATGAATAATATGACTGTATTGTGGGTTATTATGCTGGTAGGGACTCTGATAGGAGCTCTTATTAGCAAGTTTGGAACCGATGATTTGAAGGCTATGGCTAAGTATTTTATATGGGGAGCTGCGATCGCAATGGTCGCTCTACCGATATGCAAATTCTATGAGCCTTACACTTCATTTATTGTTGTTGGCGTAGGCCTTGTCATTGTATTGCTTCTTAATATTAATAAGTTGGGAAATGATGACACAAAAGCGCTGTCCAAGTATTTTATTTGGGCGGTCGTGGCTACGATACTTGGTTTGCTGGTGTCTACATTTTGCAAGACCTCTGTCGCTAAAGAGCTAAAAGAGGGTGTAGAATCCGTAATTAAGAAAGTTACTGATGATACTCCTCCGGTCGCTGTGGTTAAACACTCAGCAGGACCTCAGAGGTTGACCTATGTCGAACCTAAACCAGTTCAACCTATTCAGCAAAATAATTCTAATGTGTGGATTTGTCACAAACACCACACAAAAGGATTGAAGACTAACCCGAATATGCCGGCTTGTCCTGTGTGTTCAGGGAAATTTGGATCAGTTGAAGAAGGTGGTGAAGAAAGGGTGGTTCAGCAATTCCAACAATCTCGAGTAATCGAAAGACAGGTTCGAGTTCAACCGCAAGTTAGGGTTGTTCAAGTGCCAGTTTATCGTGAAAGGGTTGTTCAAATTCCAATTCAACAACGGATTGTTCGGAATGATTGTTATCGTCAGTCGATGAGCTATCATCCTCAATTCCGGTCGGTATCCCCGGCTATACGAATGGAGCCATCATACGGTGGTTTCAGGAATATACAGGATTGGTTCAATGCAACTCAGGCTAGTCGCCAACATGGCCACGGCCATCGTCGCTAAATGAAAATTTATCGACACAACGGCAGAGAAAGTTTAAAAGCTTTTCTCTGCCGTTTTTTTATTTCTATGATAAAATCAGCTTTATGAAATATGTCAGCAAAAGCATAAAAGAAACCGCGGATATTGCCGCAAAGTTTTTAGAAAAAATAGAAAAGCTAAATAAAAGCGAAAAAGCTGTCGTTGTTGGTCTTGATGGCGATTTGGGTTCTGGAAAGACAGCATTTACAAAAGAGATCGCAAATATTTTAGGAGTTAAAGAAACTGTAACAAGTCCGACTTTTGTTATTGAAAAGACCTATAAACTAAAAAATCAAAAATTTAATCATTTAATACATATCGATGCGTATCGTCTTGCTAGTGGTAGCGAACTTACTCATTTAGGTTGGAGTGAAATTTCTAGTGATCCAAAAAATCTTATTTTTATAGAATGGCCAGAGATTGTTAAAGATATTCTGCCAGATGATATGATTAAGATAAATTTTGAATTTATAGATGAAACAACCAGAGAGATAACGTTTGAATAAAATATAATGGCAAAAACAAAAGCAGAAAAAAATAAAAGATTAGTTTTACTTGATGCGCACGCGATTTTGCACCGCGCTTATCATGCGTTGCCACAATTTGCTTCAAGTAAAGGTGAACCGACAGGGGCTCTTTATGGTATTTCTGCAATGATCATAAAAATAATTGATGAACTTAGTCCTGATTATATCGTGGCTTGTTTTGATCTTCCTCAAAAAACATATCGTCATGAAGCTTACGAAGGTTATAAATCTGGTAGAAAGAAATCAGATCCAGAACTTGTCGCACAGATAAATCGTTCTCGCGATATTTTTGCGGCGTTCGGGATTCCAATTTATGAAAAGGCTGGTTTTGAAGCTGACGATATACTGGGTACGATCGTAGAAAAAATGAAGAATGATAAGAAGATAGAGATAGTTATCGCTTCAGGAGATATGGATACGATGCAGTTAGTTGCTGGTAAAAAAGTTCAGGTCTATACGTTAAAAAAAGGAATAAACGACACAATTTTGTACGACGAAGATAAAGTTGTTGAGCGTTTTGGATTTAAGCCAGAACTTTTGCCGGATTACAAAGGACTTCGCGGTGATCCGTCAGATAATATAATCGGGATTTCTGGAATAGGTGAAAAAACAGCGACTGATCTTATAAAAAACTTCGGTTCAATAGAAAATATTTATAAAGAATTAAAAAAAGATACAAAAAAGTTTGAGGAAGCCGGAATTAAAGAAAGAATGATCGGTTTGCTTAAGGAAAAACAAGAAGAAGCGGAGTTTAGCAAAATGCTTGCGCTTATAAGGCGTGATGCTCCGATCGATTTTGAATTGCCTAAAAAAAGCTGGGCGGAATCGCTTGATTTTGAAAAAATTGAAAATATTTTTAGAGAGTTGGAATTTCGCACAATGGCCAGCCGTGTTAAAGAATTACTATCAAAGTTTACAGACGGTGGCGATAATGCAGATAAAACAAAAAATAAAAAACAAAAAGAAGAAGTTACACAGTCTTCTTTTGATATTGTTTCAAATGAAAATATTTTACCAGAGGATATTAAAGAGGCTGCTATAGCTTTATGGATTTTGAATTCAAATCTTACAAATCCTTCTTTTGATGATATTTTACGATTTTCAAATACAAAATCTTTTGAAAAGGCTCATAAAACAATTTTTGATGAATTGAAAAAGCAGGATCTTCTAAAAGTTTTTGAAGATATAGAAAAACCGTTAATTCCTGTCGTGGATAGAATGGAGAAGCGTGGAATAAAAATTGATACTTCATATCTTAAAAAACTTGGAGATGAATATCATACAGAACTTTCGAAATTGGAAAAATCTATTTGGAAAATGGCTGGAGAAGAATTTAATATCAATTCTCCAAAACAAATAGGCGAGATTCTTTTTGAAAAAATGGGCTTGGTTGTAAAAAACCAAAAGAAAACTTCGACAGGCGCAAAATCAACGCGAGAGTCAGAATTGGAAAAAATGCGCGACGCTCATCCGATAATCGATCTCATATTGAAGCATCGTGAGCTTCAAAAATTGCTTTCAACATATATTGATAACATTCCTAGTCTAATTGATGTTTCATCAGGAAGATTGCATGCAAAATTTTTGCAATCAGGAACAACAACAGGAAGAATGTCGTCGCAAGATCCTAACTTGCAAAACATTCCTATAAAATCTGATCTTGGTAAAAAAATAAGAAGAGCGTTTGTGGCGGAAAAAGGCTTCAAACTTGTCGCATTTGATTATTCTCAAATAGAACTTCGTATTGCAGCTTTTTTGGCAGACGATAAAAACTTGATAGAAATTTTTAAGAGCGGGGAAGATGTTCATTCTGCAGTTGCTTCTCATGTTTTTAATGTGTCTTTAGATAAAGTTGATTATGAAATGCGCCGCCGGGCCAAGGTTATAAACTTCGGAATTATTTATGGAATGGGCGTTAATGCTTTGCGTGGAAATTTGGGAACAAGCCGAGACGAAGCGCAAGCTTTTTATAATGAATATTTTAAGAAATTCAGCGGACTCGCCGAGTATCTTGAGAATGTAAAAAAAGAAACCGCACAAAGAGGCTATACGGAAACATTTTTTGGACGCAGGCGACATTTTGAAGGGATAAATTCAAGCCTTCCTTTTATAAGAGCGATGGCGGAAAGAATGGCGATAAACGCGCCGATCCAAGGAACTGAAGCCGATATTGTAAAGATCGCAATGGCGGAAGTAGAAAAATATGTTCAATCTAAGAAATTAGAAGAAAAAGTTTGGCCAATTCTTCAGGTTCATGACGAACTCGTATTTGAAATTGATGAGAAATTAGTTAAAGAAGTGGCGCCAGAGATCAAAAAAATAATGGAAAATGTCCTACCACTCAAGAAAACTAAAGGCGTTCCAATATTTACTGAAGGAAAAATAGGCGACAATTGGGGTGAAATGGAAAAAATTTGATATTGATATTATTGAAAAATCGTGATATTCTTTTTAAAGAAAACAGAGGAATATAAAAAATGAAAGTTAAGATATTTTTTGTTGAGCTTGTTAATCACATCGGACCCCCTGGAAGTATTAAAGAAGTATTAGAAAAAATGCGAGAAAAAGCTATTGTTGATTTACAGAATAAGATCAACGAATTCATCGAAAGCCATTCTATAATAGGGGAGCCGAAATTGCTTCAAAGTTCAGCAACTAACGTACATGGTTCATTTACACAAATGACCATTATCGTGAGTTATGATAAGGATTGAGTTTAATTAACCCGCCTTCGTTTTACGAAGGTAGACCATTTCTTTATCTGTATAATCGTAAAAATTAGCAGCCACCTGTATTGCAGGTGGTTTTTGTTATTTAAACTACTATAATAACATCATGATTTATTTTCTTTATGGAGAAGATGCCGATAAATCCCGATTGAAAGCGGGGGAGCTTGTTAAATCTATGCAGGCCAAAAAACCGGACGCTGCATATATAAAATTTGATAATGAAAGCATCAGTCCAGAGAGATTGGAGGAAGTAATAGGCGGACAAGGTCTATTTTCAATAAAATCTATTGTTGAGATTAGTAATGTCTTATCTGATAAAAAATCAAAAGATGTTTTAATGGATAAGGTTAAAGAAATTGCTGAATCAGAAAACGTGTTTATTATTCGTGAGACAAAGGTTAATAAGCCTGAATTGGAAAAATTTAAAAAATATGCCAAACAGGTTCAATGTTTTGAATTAAAAGTCAAAAAAGAAGTCGGTAGGAAATTCGGGCTAGGGGACGGCAATTTTTTCTCACTTCAGGATTTTAATGTTTTTTCTTTAGCGGACGCGCTTGGAAATAGAGATAAAAAGAATTTATGGATTTTATATCAGAAGGCCAATCAGTTAAATATACCCGCAGAAGAGATACACGGACTTCTATTTTGGCAGTTTAAAACCATCGCGCTTTCCAGATTGGCTAAAAGTGCAGAAGAAGCTGATCTTAAACCTTTTGTTTATTCCAAATCTAAAAGATACGCGCAAAATTTTACTGAAAAAGAAACAAAAAGCTTTTTAAGTAGGCTTGTTTCTATGTATCATGATTCCCATCGTGGAATATATGATTTTAATATTGCACTTGAGAAATTTATACTAAGTTTGTAACATCTTGCTTTTATATAATTTTGTGTTACAATGTTGCTAGATGAAAAGAATTGTAGTAGCAATTTCAGGCACCGATAAAATTGGTAAAAAAATAGTCACAGAACATCTCAAAAATATAGGATTTATTTATTTCTCAATCAAAGTTCTCCTTGAAGATTTTTTAGGTTTTAAAGGTTTAAAGAAAAATCAAGAAAATCTACGAAAGGTAGCCAGAGAACTTCGTGAAGAAAGAGGCATTGATGTATTAGTGAAAATAATTCGTAATAGAGCTAATGCAAGAAATGCCAATCGCGTTATTATCGGACATTTGAGGTATCCTGAAGAACATGAATATCTTATAGAACGAGCAAAAGAATGGGATGAAAAGTATTATCACATAGCCGTTAATAAGCATAAATTGAATCCCAAAAATGTTCTCAATGATTGTGTCCTAACCCCAGAATTAATTTTTAATGTTCCTATCGGTAGAGTTTTTAAAAGAAAGGAGGAAGAAGAAAAAAACTCATTAGAAGCTCATGTTATCTTTCAAGATTTAATACCGACAGCGTTAATTTCTAGTCTGGATGATTGGTTGCAAACAATTTAGTTCTTAATTTCTCATAATGAGAGTTAAAATCAAAACCGCCATGTATGCATGGCGGTTTTTTATATTTGATTTATTTTTATTTATTCAGCTTTGCAACTACACTTTATTTCTGCTTCGTTGCACTCGGCGCATTTAGGCATATTGTGACTGTTGCCACAAGGATGTTCTTCTATATGTTCTGAAGATTCATCGCCACAGACATCACATTTATATCCTTCTGTTGCTCCACCACATGTTTTACAATGATTTTCCATAAAAATTCCTTTAAAAATTTATTTAATAGTTCGACTTCGTAAAAGTATAACATGTCTATACTTTTTTATCATTTTCTGTTATATTTTTTTTGTTAGTGATGTATCCGCTCGTAGCTCAGTCGGTAGAGCACCTGCCTTTTAAGCAGAGGGTCGTTGGTTCGATTCCAACCGAGCGGACAATAATAAAAAGCCCCCGAAAACTATTTCGTGGGCTTTTTATTATTGTCCGCTCGAGCAAGGTGCCTGCGCACCTTGCGTGTTGGAATCGAAAGCTGGAGCATGTCGTGAGGAGTCTTCGACGCAACGACAGCGAGGCGGGGTCGCGACCTTTTGCGAAGTAAAAGAGTTGTGACCGATTCCAACCGAAACCATATTAAAAAACCGCTCATGAAAATGAGCGGTTTTAAACTTTTTTCTATAGAGGAATATCCACCGCATAAATTCCAGCCCCAAAGAAGAGCAGGGAAATGGAGATTGTTAAGAGTAAAATATAAACCAAAATCTCGCTTTGAGTAGAATCTCTTTTAATAAGTTTAGCGATAATCGTTAGAACTGAAATAGTAATAAATACGACTGCTGCGATCTGGGTTAAAAATCCTGCTAACATAAAAAGACCGGAAACAATTTCTAGTATTGCAAAAATCCATACAAAAAATCCTCCAGGATAAAGTTTTAAAGACTCAAAAAATTCAGAATGTTTTGACCTCTCTTTTGTAATTTTTTGATACGCTAAAAGCAAAAATACTAAACCTAAAACGATGCGCAAAATCATAGGAGCGAATCGTTCTAAATATAAAAGGGTTGGAAAAGGATTTAACATGTGTATAGTATAAACTAAAAGTTACAAAGTCGTAAAGCTCAAACGCTGTCATTCCCGCGCAGGCGGGAATCCAGAGAATTAAGACTAAGACTAGATTCCCGCCTGCGCGGGAATGACAAGAAAAACAGAAATAATAGAAATTTAATTACATGAAAGAATCTTATTTAATTTTACACAACATAAGAAGCGTCTATAACGTCGGAGCGATATTTCGCACAGCCGACGCTCTTGGTATTTCCAAAATATTTTTGACTGGATATACTCCAGCACCTCTCGATCGCTTCGGAAGAATAAGAAAAGATGTTTCTAAGTCTGCGCTCGGAGCAGAAAAAAATGTTCCATGGGAGCAGTTTGAAAATATCGGAACTCTTATAAAAAAATTAAAAAGCGAAAAAGTTTTTTTAGTTGCTATCGAACAAGATGAAAGATCCGTTGATTACAAAAAAGCAAAAATAAAATATCCGACAGCTTTTATTTTAGGAAACGAAGTTGAAGGTCTTACAAAAAACATTCTTGATAAAAGTGATCTGATATGTGAGATACCAATGAGAGGGAAGAAGGAGTCGCTCAATGTTTCTGTTTCAGCAGGCGTCGCACTTTTTCGAATTTTAAATATTTAGAATTAGTAAAAACGACTCCGAGAGATAAAACTCTCGGAGTCGGCTGTTTTTAAAAATTAAGCATTAAGTTGTTTTCTAAACCAATCAACAACGTCTTGGGGATTTGTGAAATTATGACCTTCTCTCCAGCCGTATTGTAGAGCAGCCTTTATAGCTTCACGTGAACTAATAATAGAAATTTTTTCTGGTCCATAGCCCCATATCGCTTTTTTGAAAAAACATCTTTTAAATTCATTATTCTCTAGATAATATACTGTTATGTCATCCGATTCGTCATCTATATCATCTTTAGCAAAAACTATTTTGACTAGATTACTTCCAGTCTTTAAAATTTTATTAAGTTCTTGTGCCACAGTGTCAATCAGTTTTTGAATCTCTGATTGTCTATACTTAATTTCTTTCTGTGGCTGTTCGATTTCTTGTTCTTGACTCATAATAATACTCATTTTCTGTTCTAGAGTATTACTTATAAACTAAAATTTGTCAAAAAATTATTTAAAAAGTTTTTGATGAACCGGACAGAAATGTCCGCTTCGTCCGCCAATCTTGAGTTTCTCAATAATACCTTTGCATCCTTTTTTGGTGCAAGGTTTTTTTGTTTGCTGATAGGCTTTGTGATGATACTGATATTTTCCTTTTTCACCGTATGGATTTCTGTAATCAGAAAGCGAGTCGCCACCGAAATCAATTCCTTCTTCTAAAATCTTTTTCATTCCCTGAAACATTTTTTTAAGCTCAGTTTCTGGTATTTTTGATACGATTGATTCTGGATGCACTCCGGCGAACCATAAAATTTCATCAGAATAAATATTCCCGATTCCTGCGATGATGCTCTGATCCATTAAGACCTGTTTTATTTTCCCCTTCGGTTTTTTCAGGAGTTTATCAGCGAACTCTTTAAAGTGGAACTGTTTCATAAGAGGGTTAGGCCCGAGATGTTTTAAGTCGTCGTCCGTATCTAAGTGTGCAGTTTCCACAAGAGTTGTTCTTGCAAATTTTCTTACATCTGAAAGCGCAAGACTTTTTCCGTTTGAAAACGAGATCAAAAAATGTATGAAACGATTGTAAGGATCTTGAAGAGGTCCTGGTTCATCTGCTTTCCAAGTTTTATTTTTCTCATCGTAAACGTATTTTCCATACAGTAAATGTCCTGTCATTTTTAGATGAACAACAATTGTTTTTTCGTTAGAAAGATTTATAAGAACTTGCTTTCCTAATCTGGAAGAACTTTTTATTTTTGTTCCGACAACTTGTTTTTTAAATTCTTCAAAATATTTTTTATCTTTTATATTTCTTTTTCCAACATGGAAAGCTCCGCCGTAGTCAGTCCATACGTCGGTGATTTTTAGATCTGGCAAAAGCTTATTTAAGATAGTCGCTGTTGTTTGAACCTCGGGTAATTCTGGCATATATGTTAAAAATTTTAAATTTGACGCATTTCTTCGTTGCTCGCTTGCGGTGCTTCCTCACAATACAAAAGAGTATTGCTCGGTTCGCTCCGCACTCGCGCCTCGAACTGCATTCAAATTTAAAATTTTTATGATGTGCTATTTAATAATATTAAGCAATTCTTCTGTAACAACCCCAGCATCACTCCAAGGAATTTTTGATCCGTTCTTTCCCATGATGTAAGGGTCAGTTCCTTTTCCTGTGATCAAAACAACATCTCCACTTCTCGCTATTTTTAGTGCGTGTCGGATCGCTTCTCTTCGATCGATTATTTTTTCAAAATTTTTGTTTTCAATTGCGTCTGACATTTCTTTTATAATTTCTTCCGGATCTTCGTCGTATGGATCTTCGTTTGTAAGAATAATTTCATCGCAATATTTTTCTGCGACTTTTGCCATCTCCGGACGCTTCCATTTGTCTCTTCCTCCGCCAGTATTTCCGAGCACGCAGATCTTTCGCTGATCTCCAAAAGTTTCATAAAGTTTTGTTAGTGAATCCGCGGTGTGAGCATAATCTACCACTACGTCAAAATTTTGTCCGGCATAGATTGATTGAACGCGCCCTTTAATTTCTTTCAACTTTTCTACTCCGCGGACAATTTTTTCAGTCGGAATATTTTGCGTTGTGGCAAAAGTTGTGGCAGCTAGAATATTGTAAATGTTAAATTTACCTCGAAGTGCGGAAGAAATTTTTGCTCCTTGAAAAGTAAGTTCGACACCATCTTTTTTTACAAGATAAGGTTCAGCTTGAATTATTGAAAAAGAATATTTTTCTAGAACTGGAACGGCCAAAAATTTCGAAGCTTCTTTATCGTCGGTATTTACCACAAGAACTTTTCTTTTTTTATCGGATTGTGCGAGCGAGTTTGCGAGCGAAAGTTTTGCATCTAAATATTTTTCATATGAACCATGCGATTCAATATGCTCCGGAGAAATATTTAAAAATATAAAAGCATCAAGATCGATGAATTTATGTCTGAACTGTTTTGCGCCTTCTGATGTCATTTCGATTATTGCGTAGTCGCATTTATCATCTACTGTGTTGCGCAAAAATTTCTGAACAAAAAATCTTCCCGGCATTGTCATCTTGAAAAGATTTGGACGCGATGTATTTCCGATTTTTATTCGAAGCGTTCCAGCGAGAGCGGTCTTGTATCCAGCTTCTTCTAAAATTGAGTTAACTAATTCTGCAGTTGAAGTTTTACCTTTGGTTCCGGTGATTGCTACAACTTTTATTTTTTTAGACGGAAATCTATAAATAACAGCTCCGACAAAAGCGAGAGAGTAATGGTAGACAGGTCGCATTACGCCAAGAATTTTTTTTGGAATAATTTTTTTTATTGTGCGTAAAATTTTTTCCATGATTTTTATTTAAATATAATTTGCAGATTATACTATTTCCCCAAAATTTTAAGAGCCTGTTTGATACGGTCTCCTGTTCCTGAGAATTTTTCAGATACTTCTTTGAGAGCTTCACGCGCTTCTTTGTGAGAGTAGCCGAGCGATTTTAATGCTTCTAAAGCCTCTACTTCTTCCTTGAAACTGACGTCATTATTTTCATTATCAAATTTACCTTTGAGCTCTAAAACGATCTTTTCGGCAATTTTCTTGCTAACACCAGAAACTTTTATAAGATGAGTCGTATCACCAGTTGTTATAGCTTTTTTAATAGAAGGCACGGAGGCGTTGTTCAAAACTCCAAGCGCAGTCTTCGGGCCGATCCCTGATATGGTAATAAGTTTCTCAAAGAAGTCTAGTTCGCTTTTATTAGGAAATCCATAAAGGTCTAAAGCGTCATCTTTAACTACTAAATGAGTCCATAAAGAGACCTGTTTGTTTTCGTGAAGCGAGTCGACAGTTTCTTCAGTAGCAAAAACCTTGTATCCTACGCCATTTGTGCTTATTATGACGAAACGCACGTCTTTGTATATAGTTTTACCCTCAAGGTGTGAAATCATAGCACTATAGTATCAAAAGTTGCATGATTTCGCGATATTTGGTATATTCAATTTACTTTTATTTAAATTTATGGCAATTACATCTTCAGCAAAAAAAGCATTAAGAGTCTCTATAAGAAAGAAGGTTTTTAACCTACGTAGAAAGAGCACAATGCAAGACGCTATTAAAGGCGTTAGAAAGTTGGTAGCTGCAAAGCAAAAAGATGAGGCTTTGAAAGCACTTCCAGGAGTTTACAAGGCAATTGATAAGGCAGTTAAGACAAAATACATCAAAGCAAACACTGGCTCCCGTAAGAAATCTAGACTTACAAAACTAGTAAACAAAATAAGCTAAGAGCCTGTTTGTAGTCTAAACGCAAGAGCTTGCTTGCAAAAATGCTAAAATTTTGGCTGCAAACCATTCATTCCTCCTCATCGTATCCCCGATATGCTTCGTCGGACTTCATGGTTTTCGCTCAAAATTTTAGAATTTTTTCTAAGCATTAGACTATAAACAGGCTCTAAAAACAAGTCCCGCTCAAACAGCGGGATTTGTTATAATCAACCTATGATTATCGCAATAGATATAGACGAAGTTTTAGGAGATTTTTTATCATCCTTCATAAAATATCATAATGATAAGTATCAAACATCTATGATCACAGATGATTTTGTTACTTATGATTTTAGTAAGGTTATGAATTATTCAAAAGATGAAGCATATAAAAGGATAGACGAGTTTATGGGTAGCGAGGATTTTAAAAATATACCAACAATAGAAGGCTCCAAAGAGGCGATAGAGATTCTTAAAAAGAACCATAAATTACATATTGTTACTGCACGGCCCAAATTTATTGCAGAAAAAACTCAAGAATGGATTGATCGCAATTTTCCTGATGCTTTTGAGAAGATACATTTTGCTTATAGTGTTTATCGAAATCCTTCAGATTCTTTTACAAAATCCGAGATTTGCAAAAATATAGGTTCGGACGTGTTTATAGAAGATATGCCGGAATACGCAATAGAGGCTTCTGTTAATGTGCCACAAGTATTTCTTGTTGATCGTCTTTGGAATAAAAATTCTTCTTTACCTAAAAATGTTAAAAAAGTTTTTTCTTGGAGGGAGATTGTAGAGAGGATAGAGGAGTTATAGAAATCATTTATAGTCAGGAATCGAATCCTACGGATTCGGTATAGTCTTCGCATCGTGCTCGCTTCGCTCCGCGCGATATGCTCAGACTTTTCGATTCCTGGACGCAAAAAGTGCGCAGGCACTTTGCTCGAGGGGATATATAAAAAAACGACTCGCCGAAGACGCGAGTCGTTTTTTTATATATCCCCTCGCCAGGAATCGAACCTGGATTTTGAGTTCCGCAAACTCATGTCCTATCCGTTGAACGACGAGAGGGTAAAGTAACAATAACAACCATACAATAAAATTTTCAAAAATAAAAGCCCTCATTTACTGCGGGCTTTTAAATTAAAACGATTTATTTTTGATTAAAATCCGAAACTTTCAAGAATCTTCTGAGAAACAGGTTCATGCATTTCTTCTTCATCCATTCGATCTGCTAAAAAGTCTCTGACTTCATTATGATTTACTTCTTCTATCGGGATTACTATAAGTGGCATTAATAATTTATGCGATTTGATTAGAATTTTTGCCTGAGGCCCATCATGCTCTTCTATCCAGAATGATTCAAGATGTGAATAAAGATATACATGTTTGTCTATTCGAATACCACGTTCCATAAGCTCAAACTTTATAAGTCTAGGCTGTTTGTTTGCATGAAGCATTAGCGTAAAAGCAATAAGGACTATCAGTGTAGCAAAAAGCAAATCATTTAAAATTACTGCTATTGAAGCTAGCGCCACAGCAATAATGCCTACAGTCCAAAACCAATCTGAACTGTTTTGTTTATGTTCGTGTTCATATGCATGCCAACTAAGTGGAGAGTAATCATTCATATTTTAATTTTATCAAATTAAATATTTTGCTACAAGAAACAGTGGTGCGGAAGTCATGTTTTATAAAAATTATTCATAAATGCCCCATTTTTTATTTTTCTTGTATTTTAAACAAAAAATGTTAAGTTGTTACGATAAAATTTATTTATTAATTTAAAATACTCATTTGGTATGAAAAAAGTAGAATTTTTTGTTATTGCGGTTTTGTTTTTCTTTAATACTCCTTTTTTAGCTTCGGCAGATACAGTGGTAAATCCAAATATAAACACAGATACTCATTGGACAGCTGACCAAAGCCCGTATATTATCTCGACCGACTGTTATTCAGCAGTTACCGTTTTTAGTGGTGTAACTTTAACAATTGAACCCGGAACAATAGTTAAATTTGGAAGCAACTGTTCAGCTATGAATATCCAAGGAATATTAAATGCTGTTGGCACTGATTCAAACCCTATATATTTTACTTCCATAAAAGACGATACTGTGGGTGGTGACACAGATTTAAGCACCACAACTATTCCTTCTGCTGGAAACTGGAGAGAAATTATTATCGACTCTGGTGCGACAACTACTCTTGATCACGTTTTTATAAAATATGGCGGTAATAATTTAAATGACCATGGATCTGGTGCAAATATTTACAACAATGGAGGAAATCTTACGATTACAAATTCTACAATAGCTTCAAGTTATGTTTATGGAGTTTATGGAAATAGTGGTCAAACCATCATTTCAACAAGCACTATTAAAGACAATGGTTTCGGAGTTTCTTTTGGTGGATTAGAAAGCGATATCACTCTCAATGGAAATACATTTTCTAAAAACATATATTTGGCTGGCGTATTTTTATCACCTAAAAAGTTTGTACATTTTGAAAACAGTGCTTATGAAAATGGTTTAAATGGTTTTAATATGGTTGGAAGTGTAAGTTCTGATCAAACTTGGAGTGGTGGAGATAATGTGCCATATATTATTGGACGTGATGTCGTAGGTGATTACTATACACCTTGGGGAATTTCTCAAGGAGTGACTTTAACAATTGAACCTGGGTCTATAATTAAGTTTAAAAATGCTGATACTTATGTGGATATTCAAGGAACTTTAAATGCTGTCGGCACAGAAGACAAGCCTATTTACTTTACTTCTATAAAAGATGATACCGTTGGTGGTGATACGGATGGAATTGCGATTACTCCTTCTGTTGGAGATTGGCGAGAGATTGACGTGAATTCTGGCGCGACAATGACTTTTGATCACGTTTTTGTTAAATATGGCGGTAATAATTTCAATGATCACGGATCTGGTGCAAATATTTTAAATAATGGCGGTTCTCTTAATATTACAAACTCTACTGTTTCGTCTAGTAATTATTATGATATTTTAGTTGAAGATGGAATAACGAATATTTCATCCAGTTCAATAATCGATAGTTTTTATGGTGTTTATGTTAGAAGTATTGCTGATACAGTTGATGCGAGAAATAATTGGTGGGGTGATGCGAGTGGCCCGTTTCACTTAATATTTAATCCTTCTGGAAAAGGCTCGCGAGTTTTCGGCAATGTTAATTTTGCGCCATGGTTGACGAGTGAGTCTGGTATTGTGCCACCTGAAAATAAACTTACGCCAGTCTTATTTGTTCCAGGAACATTAGGAACGGAGATAAAGAAAGGAGATGAGGTTTTGTGGTTGGATATACCCAAATTAAGTTTTACTCCTTTTGATCGTTTTATGGATCCATTATCATTTAATCCTGATGGAACACCCTCAGACACTTCTCTTGTTATTGGAAAAGTTTTAGATAAACCTTTTGATAATTTTCTTGGACAATTTGATTATACAGAAGGACTTGTTTCAGAGTTTGTTTATCGTGGATATTCAACAAGCACTAATTTCTTTTTGTTTCCATATGATTGGCGTGGAGATATTTCTGATAATGCAGATATAAATTTGAAAAACAAAATAGATACAATACTTAATCAAACAAGTGAAGAAAAAATTGATATCATAGCTCATAGCCAAGGAGGGCTTTTGGTTAAAAAACTACTTCTTGATCATCCAGAATATGCTTCAAAAATAAGAAAAATTGTTTTTCTTGGTACTCCAAACTTAGGATCACCTAGTTCTTCAAAAGTTCTTTTGGAAGGTGACTCACTTGGTATTTTATGGCGTGGAGTTGGTCTTGATTCTTCTGAAGTAAAACGTATTTCCCAAAATATGCCGTCAATTTATGAAATGCTTCCATCTCAAGAATATTTCTCGCATTTATCTGGATATCTAGGTGAGACTAAATGGAATCTTTTTTCAACAGATGAAGATCTTGTAGAAAAGATTGTGTATGATTACGATACAACAAAACAAAAGCTTATAGAAAAAGGTCTAAACTCTTCTCTTATTTCTCTTGCGGAAAATTTTCACACAAATGCATTAGATAACTTAGATCTATCTAATTTAGGTATTGAAACGTGGAACATTGTTGGATGTCAGACTCCGACACTTACACAAACAATCAAATTAAGCCCATGGTTTAATGATGTAGTTTATGGTCTAGGAGACGGAACAGTGCCTCTTGCATCAGCGACAAATATAGGTGTTACAAACATTTTATATTCTTTAGATGCTGAACATGGCAAAATGCCGTCAAATTCAATAATACGTGGTCAAATAGCAGATATTCTAACAGGCACAACAGACGTAGTAAGAACTGGGTTAACTACCAATACTTTAGAATGTCATCTTAATGGCCGTGAAGTCTCAGTTCATTCACCAGCAGATCTTAATGTTTACGATCCTCAAGGGCGACATCTAGGATATAAATCAGACGGAAGTTTTGATAATGAAATTCCTGGAGTTGCTTACGATACAATAGGAGAAGAAAAATTTGCATTTTTACCAGAGCTTCCAAATGGAGAAAATTACACAGTTAAACTTGTGGCAACAGGTTCTGGTAATATGAGTTTTATTTCTAAACAAATTGAGGAAGGAAAAACAATTAAAACTGCAACATATTTTGATATTCCTATAGCTATAAGTTCTCAAGCTGAAATATTACTAAACAATGATAATTCTCAGACACTTATTTTAAATACGAATGGAAATATACAAAATATTACACCTGTTGCTACACAGGATAATACTTTTCCTGATGTTTTGACTCCAAAAACAGAAATATCAATTAATGGTACAAAGGGTGAAAATAATTATTTCTTAAGCGATGTTTCAGTTTCATTTTCTGCAACAGATCTTCCGATTGCTGTATCGTCAGGTGTAAAAGAAACAAAGTATTTACTTGATAATAATACTTGGCAAACATATTTTTCAACATCTCCAATAACAATTACAACAGAAGGGGATCATATTCTTAAGTATTATTCTGTTGACGTTGCAAATAATCAAGAAGCAACTAGCACGATCACTATTAAGATTGATAAAACAGCACCAGAAGCAAAAATTTTAGTTGACACAATAACAAAGGATTTGAAAATTGAAGGCGCGGACATTTCTGGTATTGAAAGTGTTAATAAAGATATTAATAATAATTATATTATTACAGATAATGCGGGCCATACTACTAAGCTAATATTTAGTAAAAATTACTTTGGTAAGATTTTGACTTACGCAAAACTTACAGGTGTTCAATATGATAATTCTTCAATAATTAATTTACCTAGTTCATATTTTGTTTATGTGTGGCAACTTATACTCAACCCCGCAACACTTTTAAGTCAGACAATATATGTAAATAATACATATTGGCTTCAAGCGACATACGATAAGAAAAACAATAAAACGATAGTAGTTACTATTCAAAAAGGAAAAGTCGTTAAAAAACAAGAATTTTCAAGTTTAAGAGTTATAAAATTAACAACTAATAATGGAGTAATTGGGTATGAAATTTAGACGTGTTATAATTTAATTATTAAAATCTCTAAATCTAAAACATGTTTTTAAAACTCAATAAGTTGAAAGTTGTAATTTTTGTTATTTTGGTCGTATTAGGAATATTCAGTTATTGGTTTGCTATGAGCCATATCATGGATTGTTTCATGCAAAGTTTTTGTCAGAGACCAATATCATATTATTTAATAGCCCCTGTAGATTTTGTTGTTCTAACCCTAGTAATATTTTTAGTGCAAGGAATTAGTTTGTTAATTAATCCATTTGAATCAATAAATCTTCTCGTTTTTATTTATATTATTGTCGGAATTATATATTATTATCTTTTGTCGTGTATTATATATACCTTAATTACAGAACTTCTAAATAAAGGTAAATCTAAAAAGTTTATTAAGAAGTAAGATACAAATTTGTATTTAATTTATCTTGCTACAAGAAATAGAGGTGCGGAAGATTGTTTAAATCGGGGTGCTGTTCTATAGTGTTAAAAAACTTTTGTAGTTGCAAAGTGAAGTAGGTGAGAGTCCTACGCTGTCGCGCAACGGTATTTCCGCTTTAAAACGGATAAGTCCGACCCTTTGCATCAGAATTAATTGATTTATTTCAGTTGGTTCCTACATCGCTCGCGCCAAGCTAAATTTTTACTTGCCGTGTGGCAAGTTTTTTGTTTATTAGCTAATTTTTCTAAAAATATGGAAAAAAACAGCGCAAGGACTGGTGTTTTAAAAATAATTATAGGTTGGATAGTCGTTTTTGTAATTAGACTTATGCCATTTCGTCCACCTAATGTAGAACCTGTTATGACAACAATGATGCCTTTTGCAAAAAGATATGGATATTTGGTTGGTTTTTCGTTCGCTTTTCTTTCAATTGCTATTTTCGATCTATTTACAGGTAAATTAGGTCAATGGACACTTATTACAGGAATTACTTACGGACTTCTAGGGATTTCAGCGGCATGGTTTCTGCCAAAAGGTAAAAATTCAATAAAGTCTTTTGTTATTTTTGCCTTATTCTCAACTATTATCTACGATGCTATAACAGGTCTTTCTATTGGACCAATCTTCTTTGGGCAGTCATTAAGCGAGGCTTTTTGGGGTCAAATCCCTTTCACTTTATGGCATTTGGCAGGAAATATCGCTTTTGCTGTGACACTTTCCCCAGCAATTGAATATTGGATTATTAAAAATCCGAATCTTGAAGTTAAATTAATTCACAAAACTATATAAAGAAATTATAAAAATATTTTTTGTATTTACAATAAAATATTGATTTGCGCTACGGCAAAATTTTATGATGCAGTTGATATTTTTTGTTGACATGAAGTGGTAGCGCACTTAATATGTAAAAACATGCATAAAAAAATAACAAAGGTCGAGATTAATCACGAGTGAAAAATTCATAAGTGAAGTGCGCGCCACTCTAGTAATTAGAGATAATGCAGGGTGCGTTTTTTTTATCAAAAATTATTAGAATTATTAAAAAATTAATTAAATTAAAAAATAAATTATGAAAAAAATTATATTAAGTTTAGCTGTTATTGCTTTGACAGCAACAGCAGCAGTAGGCGCAACACGCGCATGGTTTAGCGATACAGAGACATCAACAGGAAATACATTTACAGCAGGTACTTTGGATCTAAAAGTTAACCAAGCAGATTCACTACCAGTTGTTATTGCAAACGTTGTTCCTGGTAGTTCAGAAAGTGCACCAGTTGTTGTAACAAACAGCGGAAATGTTAATGGAAAATATTTGAAATTAAATGTTACAGATATTCTTGACCATGAAAATACTACTGAAGAGCCAGAAATTGGCGCTGATGGAGAAACTGGACTCGGTGAACTTTGTGGTGAAGTTATTGTTACTCTTTCAGAAACAAAAGATGAAGTTACTACAACTTTCTACAATGCAGCATTAAAATCATTTCCTACAGCAGGAATTGAATTAGGTGAGCTTGCAGGTGGTGCTACAAGAAACTTAACTGTTTCTTATTCAGTTCCTTCAACTGTTGGAAACAAAATTCAATCAGATAGTTGCACATTCAACATGGCAGCAACTCTCGAACAAGAACGATAATCTTAGTTGAATTTCATACCACACTGCATTTAATTATTATTGAAATGTGGTAATGGTGTAATTATCAGAATAATTCCAAAGAAACGAATGAAAAAAATACTTATTAGCGCTTTGGCGATCGTTGCTGTTGGTGGAGCGGTTGCTGGAGTAACTATGGCATATTTTAATGACACAGAAACATCCGCAGGAAATATTTTTACTGCCGGTACTCTAGATCTTAAAGTTGACCATACTGCGCAAAGTTTTGATGGTGTAGACTGTAAAACTTGCAGTGTAACTATTCAAAGCGATACATCAAATATGGTTGTTGCAAAGAATGATGTTCCAAGAGATCCAACTGCAGCAGTGCTTGCGTGGACACATTCAGCTTGGACAGCTAATGTTTCTAATTCCAATGCAAAATGGATATGGGTAACCAATCCAGTTACACAAGAAGATCTAACAAACAATGTTGTCTATACATTTGAGAAAAAATTCACATGGTGGGGCCCAGTTACTGGCGCATCTATGAATCTAGCAGTAGCTTCAGATAATACATACGAAGTATGGCTTAACGGAGTTAAGATCGCTACTGATGCAAGTGAAGACAACTTTCACAACGCTGACTCTGTTCCCTCTGTAAATATTTCATCTCATATATTACAAGGTGAAAATGTTTTGCAATTCAAAGTAAAGAACAAAGCATTGCAACCAAGCAATCCTCAATCTAATCCAGCAGGATTACTTTACAGCTTAGTCTTGAACGGCAATTGCGGAGACAGTTCATGGAGAAATCAATGCAAACTATGGGGTGAAAAAGACCTAGGTGCGGGTGATATTTTCTGGAATTTCAACGGTATTAAACCAGGAGATTACGGTCGTGATGTCATTAGTATGCATTCAAATGGTAATGATGCACATGCATGTATTATTCCAAATAATGTTGTAGAAGTTTCTCAGTCACTAGAACATTCTGGCAAACTTTCTGACAGTATTAGAATGTTTGCTTGGGATGATGTTAATAAAAACGGTGTAAAAGATAGTGGTGAAACTGTACTTGTTGAGCCAACAACACTTGGCGCTTTTAGAGCGCAACTAGCAGTTATTCCAGCTGGAACCACTTCTTACGCTGGTATTGCATGGTGTGCAGGAACATTTAATCCTGATTACTCTTGCAATGGTGCAGGAATGGGAAATGATGTTCAAGGAGCACAATACACAGCAAGTGTAACCGTATACGCCGAACAAGCAGAAAATAATCTAGAATTTTCTTGTCAAAATGTACAATTAGTACAACCTAATTAAGCTTAATGCTTTTCTCTTTTGCTCTTAGTTGAGGGCAGAAGGAAAAAGGCTTTAAGGCCTTGGATTAAATGAAAAAAATCTACAAAATTTTTGAAGTCGTAATATATACAATAATATTTGTAGTTGCTTTTACGTTGATATGGTCTGTCTTGCCAGTTAAAAATGGCCCAAGACTTTTTGTTGTTCTTTCTGGTTCTATGGAACCAGCAATACATACGGGAAGTGTGGTTGTTATAAAACCAGAATCGCAATACAAGATTGGAGACGTTGTCACATTTGGAAAAGATACTGCAAAAAATATTCCTACCACTCATCGCATTATTTCAAGCAGAGCAGAAGAGGGGGTGATGATCTTTAAAACAAAAGGTGATGCAAATAATTCTCCTGACACTACAGAGATCCGCCAAAGCGATATTCATGGAAAAGTTTTCTTTAATATTTCCTATTTAGGATATGTTATAGATTTCGTTCGTAAACCGATCGGTATGGTTTTGGTTATAATTTTACCAGCTATATTTATTGTTTATGATGAAGTTAAGAAAATATTGAACGAAATAAAGAAAATGAAAAAAGAAAAAGATAATGTTGCTAATAATGCAAAAGAAAATGATTAGTAAAAAAAGAAAAAAGAATAAAATATCTTATAAAAAGCTTTCAACGAGTTTGCTAAAAGTTGCACGAAAAACTAAGAAATTCGCGATATTTTATTTGAAAAAAAGTGGTTTGATTTCCCAAAAAATAAAAAAACAATACGCACACCACAAAACATTATTGCCTAAATTTTCACCAATAGCCCTGATTTTAATAATAGGAATTGTATTTTTGAACGTTCCTCTAACAAATGCCTATTTAAGCGATGAAGAAAGTTCGACGAATAATATGTCTGCTGGAACTTTAGGAATATCTCTAGAAGATTCTAACGTATATACTTCTAATCCAATGTATTCTGACGAAAGCACATCAACTGTAATTTCGATATTAAACATCGGTAGTGTGAATTCCCAATACACTGCAAGTTCTACGCTTGTAGGTAGTGATAATTCGGTTTGTGATTATGTAACGATGACTGCTACCACTGCATCAAGTTCTTATACTGGGGCTATAAAAGATTTTAAATCTGTAGCAACAACTACAAATAATACAGTTTGGAATTTTAGTTTTAAGATAAAACCAAATATACCCCCAAATATCTGGGGTAAAACTTGTTACTTCAAATGGACTTACACTGCTTGGCAAAATGATCTTTCAGATCCATCTTATGGTTTTTCGGATGTAAAAGAAAAACTAGGTTCTATAAGAATTGGACAAGCAATTGTTTTGAATGAATTTTTACCAAATCCAGTAGGTAATGATAATGCACACATGCCTGGTGGAGAATGGGTGGAAATTTATAATAATTCTAATCAAGAATATGATTTGGCTGGATGGTATCTATATGACAAAATTGATACTCACGAATTACCGATTGTTGGTTCTAGAACAAATACAGGTGGTACAAAAATAGCTCCACACGGATTTTTGGTAGTTTATAAAAATGGTAGTTCTAATTTTACTTTAAATAATAATGGTGACAACCTTAGATTGGCTAGCGGATATCCATTAACACCTTCAAATATTGTAGATTCATATGAGTATACTGAAGGAAAACCAGAAGGATTTTCTTTTGCTAGAATTCCGGACGGTATAGGATCATGGGTTGATCCTATACCAACGCCAGGAGGATCAAATAAAGTAGAAGATAATAATTTAAATTTAAAAGCTTCTTTAACAAATACTTCATCTGAATTAGTCAATTTATTGATTCCTGAAACTACAACATCACAAAATCAAACAACCTTAAATATTTTAGAGAACGTTATAGAAATAACCAACGAAGTTCTTCCTGTTATTGAGTCAGAGCCTGTTGTTGAAATACCAACTTTTCAAGAAGAACCCGAGATAGTATTAGAGTCTTCTGTTTCAGAACAAGCAATAAACGAATCAGAAACAATCATAGAAGCTGATCCAGTTACAGAAGTTACAGAACCAGTTTCTGTTACAGAGACAGAAACAACAATAGATCCAATCTCGATTACAGAACCTGCTACGGTTTCTATTACTGAACCTGTTCCTGCAATTGAACCAGAACCAATAATAGTAGAAGTTCCAGTTTCTGATACACCGTCAAATTAATAAAATACAATGAATAAATTTTTAAAAAACTTAATATATTTGCTTGTTGCAGTAGTGCTGACTGTTGGTTTTTCCACACAAGCTAATGCAACCGTTGTATCGTCAGTTCAATTTGAAAAAACTCCGCTTTTTAGCGAAGTCAAATTTGCTCCAGGCGATTCTGTTAGCCGATTTGTTAAATTAAATAATACAACCAGTTCATCTCACCGTGTTATTTTAAAAACAAAAGATGTTGTGAAAGAAGGAAATCTTTCTGATGCAGTTGGTTTGGTAATAAAAAATGGGGAAACTGTTTTATACGACAATACATTTTCTGATCTTTTCAGTCGTTCCGAATTAATTTTACCTGAAGTGCCAGCTGGTACAGAAGCAAGGTTTGATTTTATTGCAACTTTTAAACCAGAATCAGCCAATGAATACCAAAATAGCAAAATGGATTTTTCTCTCCAGATCGGTTTTGAAGATGGTGAAATGGTAAATGATACTGTTGCGGTTGGCGGACAAATTGGTGGTGGAGGCGGAGGGGGAGGCAGCAACGGCCCGATAGTTTCTGGTCTTAAGAATCTTATTATAAGCAACGAATCAATAAGTAGCGCAAATCCTCCACAACCAACAACCGCTGTTATAACTTGGGACACAAATATGCCAGCAACAAGTCAGGTTATATACGGTCTTGCGTCAAATGGCCCATATAATCTAGATCTTTCGCAATCAAATTTAGGATATCCTTATCAAACAGAAGAAAACACCACAAAAGTTTTAAGTCACTCAGTATTAATTTCTAATCTTATACCTGAACAAACGTATAGTTATAGAGTAGTTTCTCGGGCATCACCGCCAACTGTTAGCTACGAGCATACGTTTAAGCTGGATAAAAACGGAGTTATACAAACAAATTCTGCGCTTGCAGTTGTGCCACAAATACAAACAAACGAGCAAGATCAACCACGGCAACCACAGAATAATGAAAATGCAGAGGTGAACGGATTTCGAGCTATAGGAGGAGTTTCCGGTGTTATAGAAAGCCAAGATGGTGATGATATTTCAACTTCAACAATTGGAACTTCTACAAATGAAACGAGTAATCAAGATCTAAATAATTTAAACACAGCTGCTGCGGTTTTTGCAGGAGGAAATTTTCTATCATGGAAATTATGTTTATGGATACTTTTAATAGTTGCTCTAATTTGGTTTTTCTTTTATTTTAAAAGAAAAAAAGATCAAAAATAAAAAACAACCGCCTAAATGGCGGTTGTTTTTTATAGAAAAGACGAGTTTATTATTCTGTTATTACAGCTGTTCCGTAGCAAAGCACTTCTGTTACTCCCTGCATGACTTCATTAGCGTCGTAACGAACGCCGATGATGGCGTTTGCTCCCATTTCTTCAGCGTGTTTTACCATTAGATCAAATGATTCTTGGCGAGTCTTTTCGCATAATTCTGTAAAAAGCGAGATGTTTCCTCCGACTAATGTTTGTAATGATCCACCGATAGAACCGAAGATTGATCTTGAGCGAACAGTTACGCCTCGTACCAATCCTAGATTTCTGGTTATTTTTTTATTTGGCAGTTCAAATGCTGTTGTTATATTTTGATTATCCATATTTATATAGTTTTTTATTATTAATGGTTTTATTTTAGCATTTTCTTCATGAATAATGTTTTTTAATTAAAATGCCCAAATTTATATTTAAAAATATTTGAATATATAGGTCCAAATAATATCAGATGCGCTTCAACTGCTATATATTTGATCGATATGTTTAAACGGCCATCTTTGTTTAATCGCCTGACGGACACTGGTATTTGAACGCTTTGTAGAAAGCCGAATTTTTCAAGTTTACTGATCCTGTAAGCATAATCATGATCTTCTGCTAATTTGATTTTTTCATCAAAACCGCCGACTAATAGATGAACTTCTTTTTTAGCGAAGATACAAAAACCAGGAGCGTGAGGGAAAAATCTTTCTGTTGTTAGTAAATATAAATTTACTGCTTCGTGTAAAACTTTATCAATTTTTTTGTCACTAAGCGGATTAACTAAGCAAGTAGCTACAGAAAAGTTATTTTTTTTAATTTCTACCATGGCTTTTTCTAAAAAATCAGGCGGTAAAATTACATCTGCATCTAAAAACAACAGCCACTCACCGTTGGCAACTTTAGCACCATTGTTTCGGCCGACGGCTGGCATTCCACCATCAACTACTTTTGCCTTTGATTTAAGAGCTAGAGAGCGAGTAGCGTCGGTAGAATGATTGTCAGCCACTATAATTTCAAAATCCTGGAAAGTTTGTTTTTCAAGGGATTTTAAAAGGTTAGGCAATAATTTACCTTCGTTTAAAGTTGGAATAATAATGCTTAACATAAAATATAGTTTAATTGCCCGAGATGAGTATTATAGAGTATTTTAACATATTTAATGTCTTTCGAATCTCACACGCAATGTGCGTAGGCACATTGCTCCTCTCCGCCGAATAAAAAAGGCACTGATTAAGAAATCAGCGCTCTTTTTTAAACCGGCGGAGAGGGTGAGATTCGAACTCACGGCCCCGTTTCCAGGGCGACAGTTTTCAAGACTGTTCCGTTAGACCGCTCCGGCACCTCTCCAAAAACAATACTGTTTATAGAAAGTATCTTACCAAAATATAGGTATAATGCAAAATCTGGTGTATCATTGTCCTATGAAATATCTAGGCATCGATTATGGCGAAAAGAGAGTCGGAATTGCGGTTTCGGACGAGACCAATAAGTATGCTTTCCCAAAAGTGGTTCTAAGAAACAGCTCAAAAATTTATTCAGAAATAAAAAGAGAATGTGACGAAGAAGGCATCGGACATATTGTTCTTGGTGAATCAAAAAATTTTAAAGGGGAAGAAAACCTTATAATGAAGCAAATACACATCTTTAAACAAAATCTTGAAAGAGAAACAGGACTTAAGGTTATTTTTCATCCAGAGTTTATGAGTTCGGCACAAGCTGAACGTATACAAGGAGGAGGAAAAAATCTCGATTCTTCAGCAGCAGCAATAATTTTACAAGATTATTTAGACCATTACAAAAATAAGTCAAAATAAAATCATGATAACAATAGATGATTTTAAAAAGGTAGAAATAAAAATAGGGGAGATAAAGTCGGTTGAAAAAGTTCCTGACACCGATAAATTACTTAAACTCGAAGTTGATTTTAAAGAAGAGAAGCCAAGACAAATAGTTTCTGGTATTGCGCTTTATTTTCCTGATATGCAGGCGCTTGTGGGAAAGAAGTGTGCTTTTGCCACAAATCTTGAACCAAGAACGATTAAAGGCCTTGAAAGCCAAGGGATGATCCTTGCTGTATCGGATGAAACTGGAAATTTCTCTCTTTTAGAATCTGGCGCGAATATTTCGCCCGGCTCAATGATAAGATAATATAAAGTAAAAAGAATAACCGCTCGATTAAATTAATCGAGCGGTTATTCTTTTTACTGCGGATAAATATACCATCCTCAATTAAGGTTTTTACATAAGTCCTAAAAATTTTGTGCGAGACGAAGATAAAATTTCGAAGAATATCGAGATATTTTGAGGAATTTTATCAAAGTCGTAGCCAAAATTTTTAGGTCTTGGTGTGAATGGATTAATTGGGGATGGTATTAGTGTATTCACATCGATACTTTTGATATAATTAATTTATGATCTTGAAAAACTTTTTTGAAATTTTTCCACCACCTCGTTTTTTGACCATGGCGTCTGTTGGGTTAGATATTTCAGATGATTGTGTGCGCATGATGGAACTTGTTTCGAAAAACAAAGGCCTTATTGTCGATAGCTATACTGAAAGAAAATTTGAAAGGTCTCCAAATTTATCGGAGGTTTATGAAAATCCAGAATTAAAGAAAGCTTTGATCGATATTAAAAAAGAATTTAAGGCAAAGTTTGTTAATGTTTCTGTAAATGAAGAACACGCCTACATATTTAGGACGGAAGTTCCTACAAAGGATCCTTCGGAAATTCGTTCCATTCTTGAATTTCAATTAGAAGAAAATGTTCCGATCGCATCATCGGAGGCAGTTTTTGATTTTCGAGTTTTAAAGAGTGGGCAGAATATTCACAACACTCATGTACTCGTAACTGTTCTACCTAAAAAAAGCGTTGAATTATGCACGAGTTTGTTAAATTCGGTATCTTTGATCCCGGTTTCTTTTGAATTAAGAGCGCAGGCAATAGTAAATGCGATCATTGCAAAAGGTGATAATGAAGCGCATATGGTTATTAATATCGATAAGCAAAAAACCAGTTTCTACATTGTTCACGATAGAATTGTTCAATTTACATCCATGATTGCTTTTGGATCGGAAAGTTTTAAAGATATAAGCAAAAATAATCCAGAATCAACAAAAAGTTCTGATGTAGTGGCAGATGAAATTCAAAGATTATACATCTATTGGCATAAGCACAGAACAGAAAATAATTACGGCGGTGAGGAAATTCAAAAAATTATTGTAAATGGAGAAGGTTTACAGTTGAATGATTTTTGTGAATATGTTGCTCTTATTACAAGATCGATTGTAGAACCTTCTAATGTTTGGATAAATGTCGGAGATTTAAATTCATATGTTCCACCGATACATTACGAGCAATCTTTTAGTTTTGCTTCTGTAATAGGTTTGGCTTTAAAAAATAACAATTAATATGTTGTATTTATTACCAAATTCTCAAAAAGTTATTTTAAACAAAGAATATACACTACGTTTTATTGTTGTGGTTTTTATGTTTATGTTCGCAACATTTCTTATTGCAACATTTCTTCTTATTCCTTCGTATCGTCTTTTAACGACAACCGAAGATGTTATTTTAGAGAGTAAAAATATGATATTGAGATCTTCTTCAGAAAAATCAAATAAAAATATAAGCTTAGCTATTTCTGAGACCAAAGGATTGCTTACATTACTTACTTCTGAATCAGAAAATATTAAATCTACAGAAGTTTTTGAAAAAATATTAAGTTCAAGACCAACAGGAATTCGTATCAACACAATTTCTTTTGAAGAACAGAAAGGAGGATCGTCTTTAGTTTTAATAAATGGAATATCTGACAATCGATCAGATTTGATTAATTTTTCTCAAACTTTAAGAAAAGAAAGCGGTTTTTCTTCTGTTGATCTTCCAATTTCCAATCTCGCTAAAGATAAGGATATAGTTTTTTCTATAACAATAAAGGTTAATAAAAAATAGGATTTTTAAATAATTACGTTAATGAACTTTAATTCTTCAACAAAAAAAATATTATTTTTATCAGGATTGCTCGCTTTAATTTCAGCGACTCTATATTTTTTCGTTTACTATCAAATTCAATCGAAGTATGAAAATGTTTTTTCATTAAAGAGTGAAGTTTCAAAAGTTTTTCAAAATGAGAATAATAGCTTCTTTCTTAAAAAAGCTTTCGTTGATATAGAAAGTGAAAGAAAAAATATTAATTCTCATATTTTAGCTCATGAAAATGTTGTTGATTTTATTCAAATGGTTGAAACGCTAGGGAAAGATAATAATCTTGATATTTCAATAGAATCTGTGCAGACAGAAGATATTTCAAATTCAGACGATGTCTTGCCTGTTGAAAATATGAAAATTAGAATTAAGACCGAAGGTGGTTTTGAGAATTCATATCGATTCATTTCGCTTCTCGAGAATATTCCATATAAGACTGATTTCAAGACAGTTTATTTAAACGTCAGAGGATCCGATCTTTCAAGCGAAGATTCTTTATTGCCAGGTGGTAATCTTAAAAAGAAATCTTCTTCAGTTAGTCAAAAATGGTCAGGCATTATAGATATGAATGTTTTAAAATTTAAAGAAGCTATTTCTAAGAAATAATTTTAAAAACGTTCAAATTTAATCAAATTTTTTAAAATGAAAGAAAAAATAAAATCATTCATCTCATATTTAAAAGGAATTTTCAAAAAAAGAGACGGAACCATCTCTATTTTTGGAAAAGATTCTTCTTATGATTGGGAAGTGTTAATTATTTTGTTTGCAATCATAAATATTTTTTCGGTGATTATGAATTTGTATTTTTATAAAAATCTTGAGTCGCAGGACATTTTTGCTTCTGGGGAAAAAGAATCAGTTCAAACTTCGGTATTTGATAGAGAATTATTAAAAAAGATGGATTCTGTTTATGAATCAAAAAATACAGCATTCGATAATTTTAAAGATGCACCACTTAGGGTTATTGACCCTTCGATTTAATACTGGTAGTATTTTGTTTATTCTGCCCTCGTAGCTCAATGGATAGAGCAGTGCTCTTCTAAGGCATTGATGTGGGTTCGATTCCTGCCGGGGGCACATTATAAAAAACGCGCTAAAAGCGCGGCTTTTTTATAATGTGCCCCCGAGAAAGCGCTGGGGAGCGCTTTCGTACAGGAATCGAAGCCCGATTGAGTATTTTTTATAAGTCTGAGTTTGACGAAGACGAAATAAAAAATCCAATCGGGTTGAATTGTGAATACTTGGAACAATTCAAAGACGGAGCGAGTGAAGACGAGCGAGTCGGGGTCGCAGAATTTTTCAGCAGGAAAATATCTGTGATACTGACCGTGTAACGGTCGATTCCTGCCAGATTCTTTTTTTGCTTTTTTCCAAAATTCATATAAAGTCTTAAATAGAATAGAACCTAAAAAAGGAAATAAAATGCTAGAAAGATTACTGACTGATAAACAAGTTGAGAAACGCTACGTTAAAGCTGGCCGAGTTTTTGGAAATGCCGTGAGTTACATATATATGGGTGAGTGTATTGGTTTTAATAAAATGCTCACCAGATGGCAAAAATGGGAGGCTGAATATGCTAGACGTGGTTATCATACACTTTCGTTGGATAACTTTATCGCTTCTGGCGGCTACGAAGAACCTTTGACTGGTCTTAGTGTCAAACGTTCTGATGGTGAAGAATCAGTCTTTTACGCTCAGATATACCGAGAAGAATTTCTTGGTAAATTTCAGCCAGTTATTACTAATCAAGAATGATTAGTGTGAAAAAACTAAAAGCGATTCTTTAAGTATAAAAAATCAAATAATCATATACTTTAGACCAAGTATAAGAAAAATAGAATAGTTACTCTTATTATAAAAAAGAGGTGGAATATATTCGCCTCTTTTATTTATTTACCATAACATCAGTGCCAACGGCCTCTGTTATATTATTAAATCCATCTTTTAATATAAAAGAACCCCGCCCGGAACATTCCCGAACAAATTTATCTTGCCCGAACTTTGGAGGGCGGGGGTTCGAACGGAGGCACCATAGCCTCGAAACGTGATAAGCATGTTTTCCATTAGGATTCGTCGTTTAGAATCCTCTCTAAGTGTTTTTTATATAAATTCATGATAATGTAGGTCATTATCGGAATTGTATCTGATAAACTCTGCTACGGGAGTGTCGTGGCGATTGTTCATTGAAAGGGAAAAGAAATGGGATATAGACCAACATTAGGCGGGTTAAAGAAAGCCCAAGAGTTTCTTAGTTTGAATGGCTTTCCTTTACCATTCTTTAGAATTCATATTTATAATGACAGCAAGCACGAAGTCGCTGAACCGCTTCCTATTAAAGGAACAACTGTCTCAATTGATGAAATGATTCGGAAATATGGTCCACTGCAAAAAGTTGTGGATGTTCGTTTATCTAACGAAAAAGGCGATAAAGCCGTTTTATTTATCCGTATTGATCGAGCTGGTCTAAAGATCGGAAAGAATGAGAAAAAGAAAGATCTTGATGCTGTCCCTAAGTTTTGGTATGGCGATCCTGTAGACGATCAGTTCAAAAATTTTATGTGCTCGGTTAATGGCGATTTGTTTTTGAATATAGCGCAGTGGGGTAAGTCTATGCCTACTATGTTTGAATTGTTTAAATTTCGTTTCTTTCCCAAACGTTACGCTACCAAAGTTTTTGCATAACTTTGGTAGTAAAATTTTAAAGCTCTTTATAGAATTTATTCTATAAAGAGCTTTTATTTTGTAACAACATCAGCACCGACGGCTTCTGTTATGTTATTAAACCCATCTTTTTTTAGAAGTTTAATGAGTCCAAGATTAATTTCTGCGATTAGTTGCGGGCCTTCATATATCATGCCGGTAATGAGTTGCACTAATGAGGCTCCAAGTCTGATTTTTTTATAAGCATCTTCAGGACTAAAAACTCCGCCACATCCGATTATTGTGAGTTTTTTACCATATGTTTTGTAAGTTAAGGAAATTAGTTCGTTAGATCTTTTTTCTGTTGGTTTTCCGCTAAAATATCCTTTTGAGGCGTTTTCAACTTCTAAAGGATGAAGAGCTGGATCATTTTTATTTTTTTGTAAATTTCCAAAAATAACTCCTTGGACCGGATATCTTACGATAACTTTAAGTATTTCAAGAACTTCATCGTTAGTTTCATCTATCGGCATTTTAATAAATAACGGTTTGCTCAAATTAAGCTTTGTTACAGCAATCAAAAGTTCTTCAAAATGTTTTGGCGAATAGAAATCCACTTTAACATGTAAGTTTGGACAGCTTATGTTCATTTCATAATAGCTGAAAGGTATAAATGAACGTTCTGCAACTTTAAATGCTTCAACAATATCGTTAATAGCAACTTCTTGATTTGAAAGGGAAGAAGTATTTGTTACACCGATGCTTAAACCAACCGGGATTTCAAACTTTTTATTTTCAAGTCTTTTTAAGGTTTCTCGGATTCCTAGATTTTTAAAACCTTTGTTAACTAAAAGCGATCTTGATTTTGGAAGTCGTCCGAGTCGCGGTTTTATGTTTCCTTCATATTGTTTATTAGTGATCGTGCCAACTGTTTGGAAACCAAAACCTACTGCTGGCAAAATTTGTGTGAGTTTCGCTTCGTAATCAAATCCAGCTGCAAGACCTATCGGATTTTTAAAACAGATATTTCCTGTCATTTGTGCGAGAATAGGATTCTCGACTAATGTGAATTTTTTCATAAGCCAAGTTATTGGCTTGATATTGCCTATAATTTTACCTAAGTTTGTTATGCTGTTGTGTATAAATTCCGCATCAAAAAGAAACATAAAAGGTTTTCCTATGTGGATGTATAAAAAGTGGCAGATTTTTAGGGTGAGGGATCGCATGAATTTTCTTTAGTTTAGCATAGTTGGAGGGTGAAAAGTAAGGGATTTTATAATGGGATTAGGTCACAACTCTTTTGCTTCGCAAAAGGTCTAAAAATCGTAAGGGATTCGGCTATTACATAGCCAGGTGACTTTCTGGTTTTTTCGAAATAAGAATTTCTCAAAAACATAGAAAGTCCTTTCAAATCCCTACGCGAGCAAAGCAGTTTGCTCGCTTACCGCCCACAATTAAAAATACTCGGCAAAAAGCCGAGTATTTTTAATTGTGGGCGGTAAGGGATTTGAACCCCTGACCTTTGCTGTGTAAAAGCACTGCTCTACCAACTGAGCTAACCGCCCTTATTTACTTATCTAGTAAGCATAAACCATCATTGTGTTTTTTTCAATATAATCTAACATATAAATTAAGAAATCAAAATAATTAAAATATTTAAACATTATGAAAAAAGAAGTCGAATGCATCATCCACGGTGAAGTTCAAGGAGTTTTTTATCGAGAATTTGCCAAACGTAATGCAGAAGAGCTTGGTTTAACTGGCTATGCAAAAAATCTTCCAGACGGAAACGTGGAAGTTGTTGCGCAAGGGGATGAGGAATTGCTCCGAAAATTTATAGAACGTCTTTCGGTTGGTCCAGAATTATCAGAAGTGTCGGATATAGAAATTCACTGGAGTAATTCTGTTGGAGAAGAAAAAGATTTTCGAATAATCTAATAAAAATGGAAATTCCTATTTTATATGAAGATGACAATATTGTGGTTATCAACAAGCCTGCAGGTCTCGTTGTGCATTCTGATGGTAAAACAGTCGAGCCTTCTGTAGCAGATTGGGTGCTTGAAAAATATCCAGAGGCTGCAGATGTTGGCGAGGCAATAACTTTATCTAATGGTGGAATTATAAAAAGACCAGGGATTGTTCACCGTATAGATAGAGAAACATCTGGCGTTCTTATTATCGCAAAAACAAAAGAAGCACATGCTTTTCTTAAAGCACAATTTCAAGATCATAAAATTAAAAAAACTTATAACGCATTTGTATACGGTGTGATAAAAGATGAAGATGGAACTATCGATAGGCCAATAGGCAGAAGTAAAAGCGATTTTAGAAAATGGTCGGCACAGCGTGGGACAAGAGGCGAGATGCGAGAGGCCGTTACGAATTACAAAGTGCTTAATAGAGGCAAAGATTTTTCTTTTGTTGAGGTAGAACCGAAGACTGGCCGAACTCATCAGATTCGCGTTCATTTTAAAGCTATAAATCATCCACTAGTTTGCGACAAACTATATGCTTCAAGTCAGCCAAGTTTGCTCGGTTTTGAAAGATTGGCACTTCACGCTAAATCAGTCGAGTTCGAGAATTTGGCTGGCAAAAAAATTAAGGTTGAGGCGCCGTATCCTGCCGATTTCGAAAATGCGTTAAAGAAGATTAATTAAAATAAAAAGCACCTAATAAGGTGCTTTTTTAATGATGTTCTATAACTAGTTCAGGAATATAAATCTTACATTCTTCAGCTAAAATTCTTCTGTGACAGTGATCAGGCTTATCTTCTACGCAAAGCAGAGTAATATCTTCAGTAAGTGCGCACTTTGCTAATTTTTCCACAATTGATTTACAAGGTTCGATGCGAATCTGAGAGCGATATTGGGCTTCAAAATCATTCCAATTAATAAAATGTCTATAATAAGCCCCAATTAGTTTAGGTGCAGGTCCTAATTGAGGAATATGTTCATCAAAAACAGAACTTGTTATTCTAGAATCAGGCAGTGCACCATCATTTAATGTGTGTCTGCTCATAACGGAGATACGTATTCCATCAGCAGGGCTTTTTTTGTGAAAAATACACTTTGTAAAAAGCATTATTTAACTTCCTTTTATCTTTATAAAACTTACCATAACTTATAAAAGCCGACAATGTTTTAAAGCGATTTTTGGTGGAAAATAAGTTGCGAAAAAAGCAGTGCTGTGTTACATTATTCTTTACTAATAAACCAATATGGCAACAGCACCAAAAACAAAAATTTCACCTGTAAATATGGATGCGCGCAAGAAAATGGACATGCGTGCAGGGGATACTGTTCGTGTACACCAGAAAATCATGGAAAAGGGCAAAGTTCGTCTTCAGGTTTTTGAAGGCTTAGTTATTGCACGAAAACATGGCTCAGAATCTGGCGCAACATTTACAGTTCGAAAGATAGCAAGTGGAGTTGGAGTAGAAAGAATTTTTCCTCTTTATTCTCCAGTAATTGAAAAAATTGAAGTCACAAAAAGAGCTAAAGTTCGCCAATCAAAACTATATTATATTCGCGAAAAAGCATCTAAAGAAATTAAGCGCCAGATGAGAAACGTTAGAATGGCAAAAGAAGTTCCAGAAGAGGTTGAGGCAGAAGCAGAAGTTCCAGCAGAAGAAGTAAAGGAAGAGGTTGAAGCATAATCTGGTCTATAAAATATAAATTTCAAAGATCCGCCGAAAGGCGGGTTTTTACTTGAAAAATATAAATTTTCAAGCATAATAAACTTTGTAATATATATGCGCAGGTGGCGAAACTGGTAGACGCACTACCTTGAGGTGGTAGCGCCCGTAAGGGTATGGAGGTTCAAATCCTCTCCTGCGCACAACGAACGAAGTGAGTTGGGTGAAGAGAAAGCCATTTTAATGGCTTTCGGGAGAGGACTTGAAAAGTCTGAGCATATCGCGCGGAGCGTAGCGAGCACGATGCGAAGACTATACCGAATCTGTAAGATTCAAATCCTCTCCTGCGCACAACGAACGAAAAGTCACAAAAAACCGCGAAAGCGGTTTTTTGTTTAGAGGATGAGTAAATGACAGCCTGTGTTATTATTAAGTTTAGTAATTAAAAACTAAATTAATAAAATATTAAAATATGAAAAAAATATTTCTAACTTTGTTATTTTTAGGTGCTACTTTACCTATGGTAACAAACGCATCAGTAAACAATGATTTGCAGGCGCAGATTCAGTTGTTGCTTAAGCAAGTCACAGAAATAAGATTAAAGTTAGGTAACACAAATAATACCACCACTTCAAATACTCAAATAAACAATCAACAAGGAACTACGTCATCAACATGTGTTGATTTACAAACCAATCTTCGTTACAGATCATTAGATGCTCAAGTTGGCGGTATTGTTTCGGTATTGCAGAATTTTTTGCGATCAACAGGCTATTTAAATTCAGAACCAACTGGATTTTTTGGAGTGCTTACCACTAAAGCTATTAAGGATTTTCAAAAAGGTAATGACATAGATCCTACAGGTTTTGTTGGTCCTATTACTCGTGCAAAGATTAAAGCCAAAAGCTGCGATTCTGTTTCTCAATCTATTAATGTTACTGATGACAAAGGATCAACTTCAACGGGAATAAATTCGGTGGTAAATGGAAATAATCAATTTGCTCTAGAGCTTTATTCGCAATTGAAAAGTGATGACGGAAATATTTTCTTTTCACCTTACAGTATCTCAACTGCTTTAGCGATGGTTTATGAAGGTGCACGGGGAAAGACGGCCGATGAAATTCAATCAGTATTTCATTTTCCAACGGATAATAATTTACGCAGATCTTCTTTTGCGGCAATTCATAATCAAATAAATAAACCAGATTCTAAGTATCAGCTTAGTATTGCTAATGCTTTATGGGCGCAAAATGATTATAAATTCTTGAATGACTACCTTACGGTCTTGCTGCAATATTATGATGGAAAGGCTACTAACGTTGATTTTAAAAATTCTACCGAGGAAGCGCGACAATTAATTAATAATTGGGTTGAAAGCAAAACAAATAACAAAATCAAAGATCTATTTCCAAAAGGTTCTTTGGATAGTTCAACCCGACTTGTGCTGACAAACGCTATCTATTTTAAAGGGACTTGGGTTAAACAGTTTGAAAAAAGCCAAACAAAAGATGAGGATTTTCGCGTGAGTTCCGCAAGTACAATCAAAGTTCCAATGATGAGTTCAACGGACGAAAAATCAAAGTTTAATTACACCGAAGACGATAATTTACAGGTTCTGGAAATGTCTTATGAAGGAAATAAATTATCAATGATTGTTTTACTTCCTAAGAATGACAGTTTGTCTTCTATTGAAAACATTTTAACTTTAGAAAAGATAAACAGCTGGAGAAATGGATTAAGCAAACAGCGCGTTAATGTATTTATGCCAAAATTTACTTTTGACACTAAATACTCCATGAATGAGACTTTGAAAAAAATGGGTATGCCAACAGCTTTTGATGATAGCAATGCTGATTTGTCCGGTATGGATGGAACAAGAAGTCTAGTAATTAAAACAGTTATTCATCAAGCGTTTGTTGATGTTAATGAAGAAGGAACCGAAGCGGCAGCCGCAACTGGCGTTGGGGTGTCTGAGACTTCTGTTCAAATACCACAACAACCAATTATATTCAGAGCTGATCATCCATTCATATTTGTAATTCAAGATAATGATAATGGGAATATTTTATTCTTAGGTAGAGTTATTGATCCAAAAAAATAGAAAAATTGAATAGTGCTTTATGAAGAGGTCAAACAAAAAACCGCGGAAGCGGTTTTTTGTTTGCATAAATTAGAAAATTGCGCTCAAACCTGTATTCGTATACACTGTTTTCAGCTAAAGTTGTCTTGAAAATAGAATCCAGAATCTTATGAAAAAAAGAAACCTGTCTGATAAAAGATTGGTAGAACTTATGCGACTGATCTCTGTGACTATTAGTAATGAAAGTTTTACAGAGTGGCATGGCGGTGGTATCGGTATTTTAAAAGGGAATAGATCATTTGTATGGACATGCAGTCACTGTTTGCCAAGAAAAAGAAAAAAATTTTTTATCAAAAAGAATATAATTTGTGGCGAACGAATAGTTGATGGTGTTTCATCTCCAGTAAGAATAATCAAGCATCACCCGTTACTCGATATTGCTTTGCTCGAAGTTGAGTCAGGAAATTTTTTAGACAAAACAACAACTTTCTATATTGGATCAGATATTCCAATCCTGACCCCAGCTTTTTGCTGTGGTGCTCCTGCTGATCCGGATTATGCGGGGACTGTTATAACAGGAAATATTTCTAATTATGTTAATTTTCCAGCAGAAAGTGAAAACCCGCATATATTTTTCAATGGAATGGTCTGTGGAGGATTAAGCGGTTCAGGATTATATTTAAGAAATGGAATGTGTATAGGGATGTTGCAAAGTCATATACTAAGAACAAAGAACGGTATTGCTTGTTGTATGAGCATGAGAGGGGTTTATGATTGGGCAAAAAGCGCTGGTTTGGGATATGCATTACCAAGATGTTCAACTACTTTTTAAGTTTTAAAATCCTCTGATTATTATCGGAGGATTTTTGCTATAATTATCAAATGCTATATACAAAAAAGGGCGATAAAGGTACGACAAAATTATTTGATTGCGATCAGCAGCGAATTTCCAAAAGTTCGGCTGTTGTTGAAGCGCTCGGCTCGCTTGATGAGATAAACTCTTTTTTAGGGTTGTGTAAAATAAAATCAGACGAGAGCGGTTTTTTTGTTGGCAAGGTTTCTTTTAAAAATATCGTTGAGAATGTTCAACAGAATCTTTTTATAATTCAGGCCGAAATGGCAGGAGCACAAAAAACTATTGAAGAAAGCAAAATAACTGAATTAGAAGAGATCATAAATGTTATAGAAAAAAAATTACCGCCAATTAAGACGTTTTTTGTTTCAGGAGGGTCGGAACTTGCGGCACTTTTTGATATTGCCAGAACGATCGCTCGCCGAGCTGAGCGCAGAGTTGTGGAAGTGAATGAAAAGAGCGATAAAATTGGCGAATTTTCTATCGCCTATATGAATCGTTTGTCTTCATTATTGTACGCTTTAGCTAGACTATCCAATCATAAATGTGGTATAAAAGAGGGAACCCCAAACTACAAATAGTAAAACTTGCGAATTCAGCACTCTTTTCTCTTATCTAGCTTACCGACTTATGATATTTTAGTTAACACAAAAGTCTGTGGATATTAATCCACAGACTTTTTAGTTTACTTATAAAATTTAAATTTATATTATATAAAGTATGCCTATTGTGAAGTGTAAAATTTGCTCAAAAGACTTTTATGCAAAACCTTTTTGGATTAAAAGAGGTAATGGCAAATATTGTTCTACAAAATGTCAGTATGAAGGGGCTCGTAAGGGTGAAGAAAGAACTTGTTTTATTTGTAAAAAGAAAACATATAAAACAAAACTCCAATTAAAACGTGCCAAAAGCCAAAAATTTTTTTGTAGCAAATCTTGCCAAACAAAATGGAGAAATACGGAGTTTGTTGGACCTAAACATGCTAATTGGAAAAAAGGGGAATTTGCGTATAGAAGTATTCTTAATAGATGTAATTTACCAAAAAAGTGTTCAAAATGTGGTTTGTGCGATAAAAGAGTTTTAGCTGTTCATCATATTGATCACAATCATAGCAATAATAAACTTGAGAATTTGACATGGTTGTGTCATAATTGCCACCATCTCATTCATTGTTATAAAAATGAACGAGAAAAGTTTATGGTGACTATAGTTTAGTGGTAAAACTCCGCTCTGTGGAAGCGGTATCGAGAGTTCGATTCTCTCTAGTCACCCCATTTAGTTTTTATTTTTAGACTTTCTAGTTTTTAACTGGTAGGCTTTTGATATGGAGATAAGAAAACCCATTTTAGATAGAAAAAACTTGAAAGAAACTGCATTAGTCGAATCTTCGCTGGTTGATTTAGACGACACACTTGTTAATGAAGGTTCTTTGGATAACAAAAGTATCGATGAAATAAAGATCAATTCGAGTGTTTTGAATAACGTTTCTTTACAGTCTTCAAAAGTAGAAGAAATTAAAATTATGGATTCTTCTTTAAATTCTGTTAGTTTTGCAGGGACAAATTTTAGTCATACTTATTTTGAAAGATCTACAATTACCAAAAGCAGATTACAAGGAACACAATTAGCCGAATGTTTGATTCGTGATGTTGTTATTGATAAATCAAAATGCGCAGATGTTTCTTTTAGATTCGCGAGAATTAAAAGTATGGTTTTTCTAGATTGTGATTTGGAAAATGCAGATTTTTTGGGAGCCAGCTTGGAAAATGTTATTTTTAGAAATTGCAGTCTTAAAAATTCGCAGTTTTCTCAGACAAAACTAAAAAATGTGAGTTTTAAAGAATCTAACATTGAAGGAATAGCGATAGATAAGGATTCTTTCGGAAGTATCACAGTAAATACTGGTCAGGCTATTTATCTCGCTTCAAAGTTAGGATTAAACATTGAAGATTAAAAAATGAACGAAGATATAATAAAAATTATAAAAAATGGCGGGATCGGTGTTATTCCAACTGATACAATATATGGACTTGTTGGTTCTGCTTTTTCTCCTGTGGCAATTCAAAGAATTTACGAGATCAAAGGAAGGGATACTGACAAAGGATTGATCGTGCTTATTTCTAATATCGAAGATCTAAAACCTTTTGATGTTGAAGTTTCTGAAAAGACAAAAATTTTCTTAAAAAAGTATTGGCCAGGAAAAGTCAGTGTTATTTTGGACTCGAAAAGCAAATATTTTGAATATCTTAAGCAAAAAGATGGCACTATCGCTTTCAGAGTTCCCGATAATGAGGAACTTGTGCAACTTTTACGCGAAACCGGACCACTTATTGCTCCAAGCGCGAATCCACAAGGCAATTCTCCTGCGACTATAATTGCTCAAGCAAAAAATTATTTCGGCAAGAAAGTTGATTTTTATATTGATGGAGGAATTTTAGAAAGCACACCCTCAACCCTTGTGCGCATTAAAGATGACAATATCTCTATTCTTCGCCAAGGAGAAGTAAAAATTGATAAGGAATAAGAACTTTCTTTTTAAATACGTGTAAATAATTATTTTTTATGTATAGTATAAAGTTATGTTAAATATATTTTTAGATTCTTTTCTGGACGCCTCAAAAATGGTTCCTTTTTTGCTTTTCATTTATATTGCTATAGAAATTGCGGAATATAAATTTGGCGACAAAATAAGAAGCAGCGTAGAAAAGGCTGGAAAATCAGGTCCTTTTTTAGGAGCTTTGGCTGGAAGTTTTCCTCAATGCGGTTTTTCGGTTGTTACTACAGCCTTATATTCTCAAAGACTTGTGACTATCGGTACGCTTCTTGCTGTGTATCTTTCAACCTCAGACGAAGCTATTCCTATAATACTTTCCAATCCGGGGGCAGCTGGTTTGGTAATTCCTTTAATTTTTACAAAAATATTAATCGCAATTGTTGCTGGTTATTACATAGATCTGTTTTTTAGAAAGAGTAATGCTGTTACTCTGGCCCATATCGATGCTTATAGTCACGGTGCGGACGATAAGAATCATCATCATGAATCTGTTGTAGATGAACATGCTTGTTGTGGGCACAATATCAGCCAATCATCAAAAACTTTTAATATTAAAGAAATATTTTTTCACCCTCTGAAACATACATTAAAAATATTTTCTTTTATTTTTATAGTGTCTTTTTTGATCAATTTTATATTTTTCAAAGTTGGCACGGATAAAATAGAAAGTATTTTTGCCAGTTTTACATTTTTACAGCCATTTTTAGCTGGACTTATAGGCCTTATACCGAATTGTGCTTCTTCTGTCGCACTTACAGAACTATATTTAAAAGGAGTTATAACTTATGGATCGCTGATAGCTGGGCTTTGTGCTGGTGGAGGGCTTGGAGTGTTGGTGCTTTTTAGAGAAGAGAAAAATAAAAAAGAAGTATTTAAAATAATAGGTTTACTTTTTGGAATAAGCGTTTTTGTTGGGCTGGTTATTCAGTATTTGTTTTAAATAAACTTTGAAATCGGTTATACTTTTAAGATAAAAGTATGGCAATAGAAAACGACAAACAAAAGAAGAAAGGTCTCGGCAATGTTTTTTATATAGGAATGCTAAGTTTCTTTGGTGGTATTAGTCAGGATATATTTGTACCAATCTTACCGCTCTATCTTACAAATGTTCTAGGTCTTGATAAAACATTTATTGGAGTTTCATCAGGGTTAGTAACTGCCGGATCAAGTCTTTTCAGAATTGTAGCCGGATTTCTTACGGATAAATTTGGAAAAAAGAAGCCATTTATTTTTCTTGGCTATTTTCTTTCTATGGTTGCTAGACCGTTACTCGCTTTTACTAGTGCGGGTTTTGCTATTTTAGGACTTCGTTTTCTTGATGGTGTAGGAAAGGGAATGAAGGATTCGCCGAAAGATGCTCTTATTGCCGATTCAACAGAAATGAAAACCCGAGGAAGAGGATTTGGAATTGCCCGTGCATTGGACACGCTTGGTTCAGTTGCGGGGCCACTTATTTTATTTGGACTTCTTTATTTGCTTCAAGATAATCCGTCAAAATATCACATCATACTTATTTTTACTGCAATTCCGCTGTTTATTACGCTTGCCATTCTTCAATACAAGGTAAAAGAAACGCCAATAGCAGAAAAAACAATAACCAATGTAGTTAAAGTTGCCCTGCCTCGCCGTTTTTATGTTTTTCTTGGTATTGTAATTCTTTTTAGTTTAGGCAATTCATCGGATGCTTTTCTAATATTGCGAGCGCAAAATCTAGGTGTGACATTGCTTGCGATACCACTTGTTTACGCGCTTTTCAATTTTGTCTATGCTTCTGCTTCTGTGCCTTTAGGAAGTTTGTCTGACCGCATAGGTAGAGAAAAAGTTATTATTTTAGGATGGGTCGCTTATTCGCTCGCATATTTTGGCTTTGCGTTTGCAGATCAAAGTTATCAGGCTTGGGTTTTGTTCGCGTTTTATGGTCTTTATTTTGCTACTACAGAAGGAGTTGCGAAAGCATTTGTTGCAGATATGGTGCCAGCCGATCATCGTGGCCGAGCCTATGGAATATACAATACTGCTGTTGGTTTGATCGCTTTGCCAGCAAGTTTTATAGCTGGCGTTTTATGGGATAAAATCAATCCCGCAGCACCATTCTTCTTTGGTGGTTGGGTAGCGCTTATCGCATCCTTGTTTCTTATCGTTTTTATCTTTTTTACACGAAAAAGCCAGAGAATAATGATGGAATAGTAGATTTGTTGTCATTCCCGCGAAGGCGGGAATCTAGTTTTCTTCTGTATAGTCTGGATTCCCGCCTTCGCGGGAATGACAGCTATGAAGAAAATCTTGAAAAAGAAAGCCTAATAACAAAGAAAAATGCCCCGAGTGCACCATTTGGTGTATTCGGGGCATTTTTCTTTCAAGCGTTATTATACGCGAGATACTTTTACAGCTGCTGGTCCTTTTTCACTTTCTACGATATCAAAAGAGACGGTATCGCCAGTTTTGAGTTCGTTGAATGTAACACCAACAAGTTCTTTAGAGTGGAAAAAGAGATCCTTTGCTTCGCCTTCGCGAGAGATGAATCCAAATCCTTTGTCTATAAGAGTTTTGATTGTTCCTGTCATAATATGATTTTTAAATTAATTTAACTTGAAACTTCGACTTTGTTTCTGCGTCTTAGCTTTTGTAGTATAACACAGTTCTTACTAATAGCACGCTTTTTATATTTTTAACAGGCTCTAAGACTAATACAGAATGTTTATCAACAAATAATTTTTTTGCCACTATCTAAAATGCTATAGTTATTAATAGAGAAAAAACTTATCCAATCTTTATTTTTATTTTAACCATCGCTTTCTATACTAAACGAGTATAAAAGTATTAGTCTATTAAAATTTAAATAATTTCATTAAAGGCGATTTTACCCAAAATGTAAAAAATAAAAATATGGAAAATGATAAAGTTGAACCAAATAAACAAAAAGAATCTAAAAAAATTGTTTTGCGTTATTTAAAAGCATTAGCAGAGGTTATCGATAATCCTTTTTTAATTATCGATATTAATTTAAAAATAATTTTAGCGAATTCGAATTTTTACGAAACTTTTAAAGTTTTACCAAAACAAACTGAGAATGAATTTATTTACGAACTAGGAAATGGCCAATGGAATATTCCTAAATTAAGGGATTTATTAGAAAAAATCTTGCCAGAGAAAAAAGTTGTAAAAAATTATGAAGTTACCCATGTTTTTGAAGCGATTGGAGAAAAAACAATACTAATCAATGCTAGACAATTTGATTCAATGAAATTGATCGTAGTAATTATGGAAGATATTACAGAGAAAAAGCGAGCTCAAAATAAAACTATTGAGCATATGCAAGAACTTGAAGCTAAGGTAAAAGATCGAACAAAAGAACTTGCAGATAAATTAAGTCAGGTGGAGTCAATTAATAAATCTATGGTTGGAAGAGAAATAAAAATGATGGAATTAAAAAAGGAGATTGAAAATCTAAAGAATATTATTAAAAAAAATAGCTGTGGCTGTGATAATAAGAAGATGTAATAAAATAGATGAAAAAAGAGAAAAAAATAAATATTGACAATATTGAATCGAAAAAAATCGAGATGAAAATTGTTCGTATGGATCGTGCATTAAAAATGATACGTGATGTCAATCAAACGCTTGTTCGTGCTGCGGACGAAACAACATTATTAAATAATATATGTCATATCGTTGTTGAGATTGGCGGTTATCGTTTAGTATGGATTGGATTTGTAGAACAAGATGAAGAAAAGACTATACGCCCAGTCGCGTATGCCGGATTTGACTCAAGTTATATTGAGAAAGCAAAATTGACATACGCAGACACTCCTCGTGGACGCGGTCCTGGAGGAGTAGCTATTAGAACGGGTGAAATTAGTATCGCTCGTGATATTGCAACAGATCCAGCCATGATTCCTTGGCGAGAAGATGCTCTAAAGCGAGGCTATCAATCTATTATTGCGTTACCTCTTATGAACGAAGGTAAGACATTTGGTGTGATAGGTGTTTATTCGAACGAAACAGACGCATTTAATGATGATGAAATAAAAATATTAAAAGAATTAGCAGGAGATTTGGCGTATGGTATTACTACTCTTCGTATTCGAGCTGATGAAAAAAAATATAAAGAAGCGCTAATAAGGAGTGAGACCGAACTAAACGAAGCACAACGCATTGGCCTTTTCGGTAGTTTTGATTGGGACGCACTCACAGATACAATAGTGTGGTCTAATGAGTATTATCGCATCTATGGTTTTGATCCAAAACAAAAACCACCAAAATATGAAGAGCATTTAAAAACCTATAGTCCTGAAAGTGCCTCAAAATTAGATGCGTTAGTGAAAAGAAGCATGAAAACAGGCGAGCCGTATGAAGTAGATTTGGAACAAGCGCGTTCTGATGGCACAAAAAAGTGGTTCACTGCTCGTGGAGAAGTTAAGCGCGATAAGAATAATAAAATCATAGGATTGCGTGGAACAGCGCAAGATATTACCGAGCGTAAGCGGGCGGAAGAGAAAATAGAAGACTCAGAGAAAAAATATTCAACGCTAGTTGAAAAAGGGAATGATGGCATTTTAATTATGCGATATGATGGGGTTTTAAGTTATGTAAATTCAATAATTTGTAAATTGGTTGGGTATAAAAGAGAGGAAGTTATAGGAAAATCGCTTTTAAATTATGTATCTTCTGAATATAGGAAAATTATCGCAGAAAGATACAAAAAAAGATTAAGCGGCCAAGATGTTGCAAGCAGATATGAAATAGAGATTTTATCAAAAAATGGACAAAAAGTACCGGTTGAAGTAAATGCTTCCCTGATTGATTATGAAGGCAGGCCAGCAGTTATGGCGATCGTTAGAGATATAACAGAACGAAAACGATCAGAGGAAGAGTTAAAAAAGAGTAAAGAATTAACAGAACGACTTAACAGAATTATGATAGGTAGAGAAATAAAAATGATGGAATTAAAAAAGGAAATTAATGATTTGATCAAGAATTGTAAAGGTAAGAATGGAAATTAAAGTAAAAATTTAAGATATTATGCATCGCATACTCGAAAGACAAATTAAAAAACTTTTTGGTGAAAATGCTACTTTTCCATTAAAATGGAAGGCATTTATTACATTGGTTAATGATACTTATTTGCGATGCGATAAAAAAATAAAACTCCTTAATGAATCATTATATCTAAGTTCAAAAAAATCCTTGGAAGGCAGTCGTGAATTCCAAGAAATTAAAAAAGAAATCGAGAAATCAGAAGGAGAAAAAATAGAGAGTTTTGAAAAATATCAAACACTAATAAATAATTTATCAATCGGTGTATATCGTAATACTCCTGGTCCTCAAGGGCATTTTTTGGAAGCTAATCCCGCTATTATTTCTTTGTTTGAAGCTGATTCAAAAGAAGAATTTTTGAAGCATAATGTTAGTGATCTTTATCAGTATCCTGAAAAAAGAGCTTTATTCGCGAAAAAGTTATTGAAGCAAGGTCTTGTAAAAGATGAAGAACTTGAGTTAATTACTCTTAAAGGGAAAAAGATAACAGGTTCTATTACTGCTGTTATGAAAAAAGACAAAGAAGGAAATATATATTTTGATGGAACTATTGAAGATATAACTGAACGTAAAAGAATGGAAGAAGCTCTTAAAAACGCTAATGAGAAGTTGGAAATTAGAGTTAAAAAACGCACAAAAGATTTAGATAAACGAATTTTAGAACTTGAGGAGGTGCGAAAGGCTATGACTAATCTTCTTGAGGATTTTGAAAAGAAACAAAATGAACTTATAGAATCTGAAAAAAGAGAAGAAAATGCAGTAAAAGATTTAGAAAAATTTAAATTGGCGGTAGACAACGCCTCTGATCATATAGTAATTACCGATTCGGAAGGAGTAGTGATTTATGGTAATAAAGCAGTTGAAAAAATTACAGGCTATAAACCTGAAGAAGCGATAGGTAAAAAAAGTGGTGTTCTTTGGAAAAGTCCAATGCCATTAGAATATTATCAAAATTTTTGGAATGTTATAAAAATTCAAAAAAAAACTTTTACTGGTGAAATACAAAATAAAAGGAAAAATGGCACAATTTATACAGCTATAATTAGTGTTTCTCCAGTTTTGGATAAAAATGGGGAAATAATATATTTTGTTGGAACTGAGCGTGATATTACAGCAGAAAAAGAAATAGAGTCAGTTCGAAAAGGCTTTTTATCGCTTGCTTCTCATCAATTACGAACTCCACTTTCGGGAACCAAATGGCTTATTGAGACAATGCAAAGAGGTGTGATTGGCGAATTGAATACTAAACAGAAGGAATATATAAATAAACTTTACCAAATTAACGAAAGAATGATCAGATTAGTTTCTGATATGTTAGATGTTTTATTGTTAGAAGGCGGTGTTACTATATTTGAAAAACAAAAAATTTCCGTATCAAAATTATTTGAAGAATTGTTATCAACAATGGATCCAGTGTCAAAAAATAAAAGCGTGATATTACAAAATAATTTTAAAAATAAAAAGACTTTATTTATCACATCTAATTCTCAGTCGCTTCGAAATATTCTAGAGTGTTTTGTTTCCAATGCTATTAATTATTCTAAAGTTGGAGACGAAATCGTCTTAGATGCAAAAGAAAAGCCTGGTGCTGTAGTATTTTCTGTAAAAGATAATGGTATCGGTATTCCTAAAGATGAGCAGAAAAGGATGTTTGAACGTTTTTACCGTGCTTCTAATGCAAAAGAATATAAACCAGACGGAACAGGGCTAGGTCTCTACACAGCTTTTTTGCTTGCGCAAAAAGTTAATGGTAAAATTACTTTTGAGTCCGAGGAGAACAAAGGAGCAACTTTTTATTTACAAGTTCCTAAAGAGGTCGGTTCTAGCGGTAAGTTTAATAATAACTAAAATAAATTAAAATTATGAATCGTGTATTAATTACTGAAGATGAAGAATTTTTAGTGCGAGCACTTAAAGATAATCTTGAGTCTGAAGGTTGTGTGATCGACGTGGCTCTTAATGGAGAAGAAGCTATTGAGCAAATTCGCAAACAGCGTCCAAACCTTATTCTTCTTGATCTTCTTATGCCAAAGCGTGATGGATTTTATGTATTAGGAGAAGTAAGAAAAAATCCAGAATGGAAATTGATCCCTATAATTGTGTTATCAAATCTTGGTGGCGATGCGGAAATTAAAAAAGCGCTTGATATGGGTGCAGATGATTATTTTGTAAAGTCACAGCATCCTATCGAGGAAGTGATTGAGAAAGTCAAAGATTATCTTGAAGGCGGTAGTAAGGCGGTTAAGAGTAATTCTTAAGAGTCGACAATATAATCAAAAAATGAAATCTAAACATATATATGTATCATTATTGATTTCAGCCTTAGTTCTTTTTCTGAGTTTATTTTACAACATTGTATTGGCAGTAGATGGTTCTGGAACTAATACTGTGAGTCCAACAACAGAGATCGTAAGCTCTGCTGGTAATACTCATGCATTTACATTTACTGCATCCGAAACGATGGATAGCGGCGGTATTACCATAACTGCACCATCGGGTTTTAGCGCACCTCAAGGTGTTGCTGGAACAGCAGGTTATACAACTGTTAGCACTTCCGGGATTGTTGCTAATGTATTAAATAATCTTGATACAGCGACAAATTGGGCAGTAACGAACCATATGACACTTTCTGCTGACACTGGAGATAAACAAGAAGGAACAGCTTCTCTTTCTAATGATATAACAACACAAGCTCAAGCAAATGAGCAGTGGTATTTTAATTATGGCGCGGCATCAAACTGGGGTGCTGCGAATTCAACCAATGGTTCGCGAATAGGTTTTTGGTTGAAGTCTAGTGTTAATACAGCAAGTGGTAATTTTTCTTGGCAGAGTGATAATACTGCAAATTTAGCAAGTCCATCAGATACTCTTGCGATTCCTGCACTAACTGCAAATACTTGGACTTATTCCTCAGTAACCCTTGGGGCTGCAAGAACAGCTCAACTTTCATATGGCTTCCGATATACAACAGATATTGGTGCTGCGATATTTAAAGCAGATTCTATATCAGCAATCTTTGATGCTGCTGATGTTACTACAAATTGGGCTGGCAGTAGTAACGTTACGGTGTCTGCTTTAAATACCTCAGGAAATTTTAAAGAAGGAACGGCTGCACGTCGCTGTAGTTTTGCTTCTGGTGCAGTGGTTGGTTCTAAATGTTATAGAACATCTAACGCTGGTGGCGCTTTTACAATAGGTCCTGGCACTACGGTAAGTTTTTGGGTTAGATCTAGTGTTGCTCTAAATGCTGGAGATTTTCAGTGGATGGATGACGGTAGTGCTACATTAGGATCGCCAGAAGATACTGTTAATTTGCCTGCAATTGCCGCTAATACTTGGACTTATATAACTTTAACTTCAGCCAATTCAGCAAACAAATCTGTCAGATCATACGGATTTAATCAGGCAGTTGATAAAGGAGTGATGACTTTAGATATTGATGCAATAGGTAAACAACTTAATACTCTCGATTCAACGACAAGTTGGACAACTTCATCTGGTGGCGTTCAGGCGCTAACAACTGATACTTCTGTTTTTCATGAAGGTACCGGTTCATTAAAAAATATTATTCTTTCTACAGCTTCTGCTGATGATAAGTGGTATCAAACATTGTCTTCAACTCAAAATTGGTCTGGATATACTACTGTTGGATTTTGGATCAGATCAAGCGTGACTGTTACTGCTGGTCAATTAAAATTTGAATATAGTTCCGCATCTGATTTAACTAGTCCTGCGGCTTCAATTGATATTGGCGCGCTTTCTGCTAATACTTGGACATATCAAAAATTGACTTTAACTGGCACAAGAAGTTCTATCAATAGTTATGGCATAAATTATGCTACTGATATTGGCGCTGCAACTATATATTTAGATGACGTTTTAGTTGGTCCTGGTTCAGTTACTTTTCCTGGCGGAGGAGTGATAGACGTTAGATTATTAGATCTTACTACACCTCAAACTGTTGTTGTCACATATGGTTCTGGTGGTGGAACTAGTGGTGTGACTGCGCCATCTACTGCTGGAACTTATAATTTTATAACTCAATCTCGCGCTTCTGATTCTGGAAGTTTGACCAGTATTGTTACTCAACCAACAATTACAGTTAATAATGATGTCCCAACCACCACCTCCATCTCTCCAACCAGTAAAACAGTAGGAGAAAGCACATTCACAATGACTGTTAATGGAACTAATTTCATTTCTTCATCAGTTGTTAACTTTGCTGGCTCTGCTCGA
>JBAYLF010000002.1:0-124654 GCA_041664205.1 Minisyncoccota bacterium
AAAGCAATGATCGAAGAACTCCGGATAGATATCGATGAGATGGAAAAAAGCGAGCAGGACAAATTTTATTCAATGATTAATAAATACTTCCATGAGTGAACAGATTTCAACAACTCTAAAGCGTAAACTTGATGGCCTTTCTACCTACGGTTTTAGCATTACCGATCCAGAAATAAGGCTCAATGCTCTCAAAGAAGAATTGCAGTTTTATGTTCTCGATTTCGTTTACCATCATCCGGAATACAACAAATGGATAATGTATGGTGGCTCAGCACTTCGCATCTGCTATGACCTTGATCGTATGTCAGTTGATCTAGATTTCGAGGTAAGTAGCGATGTAGATAACGATTTTCTTAACGAACTTAAAGAGGAGGCGGAAAAGCATTTCTCGAAGGTGTATGGCGTTGATTCTGAATTTTTGAAAATCAGCATCACCAACAACAGAGGCATAATGCTTAAATTTAGAGTTGGTGGTCTGGTTGAGGGTTACGCTTCTGAATGGGTTCATGTAAAAGTTGATCTCAACCAGTTTGTCCCAACTTCTAACGTGGTGACGGAGCGTATGCCGCAGAATCATGGGCAGTTATCATTCGTGATACTGACATACAACCTCTCCTCTCTTATGGCGAGTAAAATTGCCGCTATTTTTCTACGCGGAACACGCGGTGTAGGTAAAGCGATATACGAAGAAAAAGGACGTGATATTTACGACTTGCTTTGGTATATGAGTAAAAAAATCGTACCCGATCTCGATTATCTCAAAGCAAAAAAAGTTGAGGAGGCGAAAGACTACCGAACACTCTTTACTAAACTCGCAGTGAAAATGAATAATGTGAGCGATGAAAATTTGAAAAACGACATCACGCCACTCTTTCTTGATTCTCGCTATGTAACCAATTGGCTTAAAAGTTGGCGCGATACTTTCTTTCAGTTGCGAGACGCCTATAAAATCAGGACCGTATCGAAGTTTGAGCATGTGCGAGTGTTCGAGGATTTCCGTACTGACGTGTTCTCTTTCATCTTTGAGTACAGCACAAAAGAGGGTGACCGTGTGCGAATTATTTGCAATTTGAGCGAATACTGGTTTCTCTTTAAAGATATTGAGGTCTCGTTTACGATCAACAACACCATAAGCGATCACATAGAATTCTCGGCAAACGGCACTACCAGCCATCCGACATCAGAGAAGAAACAGAAAGAATACGCCTCTCTATTCTACGAAAAGATCGAAGCATACCTGAAGAAAATCAATCATGAACTTGTTGGCGACACGCTGACGACAAAACTCATTCGCGTAACCGCTGACAATTTGAATCAGAAGGAGCAGATCGTTCTCCGCAAAGAGGATTTAACCGAAGGCGACTTCGATGATTGGTTGAAATAAATTTATGAAAATAAAAGATTTGCCAAAATCAGATAGACCGAGAGAGAAGCTTATAGCGAAAGGAGCCGATAATTTGAAGGACTCCGAGCTTTTGGCAATTCTTTTACGCACCGGCATAACCGGAAAGAACGTTATTGAAATCGCATCACAAATATTATCGAAGTATTCCAAGAAGCGGCTGTTACAGATGACATATGAGGACTTATCAAAAATAAGCGGTATTGATTCAGGGAAAGCAACGACACTTCTGGCCGCTTTCGAGCTTTCCAAACGTGCACTGGAAGTCAATGACACGAACTTGCCATTGATCAATGGTGCGAAAGATACCGCGGCTCAACTTTCCGACATGCGTGATCTCAAGAAAGAGCATTTCGTAGTGTTGTACTTGAATGCGAAAAATCAGCTGGTTCACAAAGAGACTATTTCAATGGGTACGCTTAACGCAAACCTAGTACATCCACGAGAGGTTTTCGAACCGGCTCTTAAATACTCCGCGGCGCAGATCATAGCCGCTCACAATCATCCTTCCGGAGACCCGAAGCCATCGGAAGACGATCTGGATCTTACGAAAAGATTAACCGAAGCCGGTAAGATGATGGGTATCGACGTTATGGATCACGTTATCATTTCGAAAAATAGCTACTTCAGCTTCAAAGAAGAAAAACTTATATGAGCACCAATATAAAAGATTTAGAAAATAGACTATGGGAAGCGGCCGATCATATGAGAGCCAATTCGGCCTTGCGTCTTAATGAATTCGCCGAGCCAGTTTTAGGTTTAATTTTCCTCAAATTCGCTGGTGTAAAATTCAGCAAAACGGAGAAAGAAATAACCGGAGAGCGAAAAGCAAAGACGAAGAGCTATGGAGGAGCTTCAGTTGCACGCGAGCGTCCGATTTCTTCTGCCGATTACCATGCTCGCGGCACGCTTTTCGTTCCCGAAAAAGCCAGATTTTCGTATCTCATAGAATTGCCGGAAGGAACTGATATGGGAAAGGCCGTGAACGACGCGATGAAAGAGATTGAGGCGGAAAACAAAGAGCTTGCTGGTATTTTACCGAAGTCATTTCAGATACTTGAAAATCGCTCTATCATCACGCTTCTTAAAAATTTCAATCAGATTCCTGATGATATCGAAGGCGATGCGTTCGGGAGAATCTATGAATACTTCCTTGGCAAATTCGCCATTGCTGATGGTTCTGGCGGTGGAGAATTCTTTACGCCATCATCTATCGTCAAGCTGATAGTAGAAATCCTCGAACCATACAAAGGTTACATTTATGATCCTGCCTGCGGTTCCGGCGGTATGTTCGTACAGTCCGTTGAGTTTATCAAACGGCACTTCGAGAACGGCAAAAAAATAAAGGCATCTCGCGAAGTTTCTATTTACGGGCAAGAGAAAACCGATCAGACGGTCCGGATAGCCAAAATGAACCTTGCGATCCACGGTTTGTCCGGTGATATCCGCCAAGGTAATACGTACTATGAGGATCTCCATCGCTCGGTCGGCAAGTTCGACTTCGCGATGGCTAATCCTCCATTCAACGTCAACGGCATCGATAAAGAACGCATTAAAGATGATCCACGTTTTCCGTATGGCATACCTCGAAACGACAACGGCAACTATCTCTGGATTCAGATTTTCTTAAGTGCTTTGAAGAATACCGGACGCGCCGGTTTCGTTATGGCAAACTCTGCAAGCGATGCTGGACATAGCGAGAAAGAAATTCGCACCAAAATGATTGATGACGATCTGGTAGACGTAATGGTCGCTGTCGGTCCGAATATGTTCTATAACGTTACGTTGCCGGTAACACTGTGGTTCCTCGACAAAGGAAAAAAGAAAACGGATCGCAAGGGCAAAGTTCTGTTTATTGATGCACGAAATATCTATCACCAGATCGATCGTGCTCACCGCGATTGGACGGAAGAGCATATACAGCAAATAGCTGATATCGTCCGAAGTTATCGAGGGGAGAAAGACGCCAAGAAATACAAGGACGTGAAAGGTCTCTGCAAAGTCGCGACACTTGATGAAGTGCGCTCTGCTGGGTATTCCCTAAACTCGGGTCGATACGTTGGAACTGCAGATGGCGATTTTGTTAGTGATGCAGATTTTGAAATAACAGTACGCGGTTTAAATACAGAACTTCAGAATCTTACACACGAAGCCCACGATCTTGAAAAAAAGATAGCGGAGAATTTTAAAAAACTATTTTAATATGACCACATCAACACAAACATGGAAGAAAATGAAATTTGCTGACTTTGTGGATACCAATCCAAAATCAGCTCTCAAGAAAGATAATGAGTATGCATTTATTCCAATGGAGCTAGTTGACGGAGTTTCAAAGAATCCCACGTCATTTTATACAAAGAAGTTTACAGGTGGTGGTTCAAGATTTTCTAACGGCGACACAGTTTTTGCAAGAATTACACCATGTCTCGAGAATGGAAAGATAGCTCAAATTAAGGATCTCCCCGAAGGAGTAGGTTTTGGATCAACAGAATTTTTTGTTTTTCGTTGCAAAGAAGGAATATCGGATAGAGATTTTGTCTATTACTTATCTCGGACTGATGAAGTGCGCTCACCTGCAATAAAAAGCATGGTGGGTGCATCAGGTCGTCAAAGGGCTGACAAATCAGTTGTGGATGGTTTGGATGTTTTAGCACCGTCTATTGCTGACCAACGCCGTATATCGGATGTACTATCTACTTACGATAATCTTATAGAAAATAATACTCAAAGAATTCGGGTTTTGGATCAAATGTCCCAAGCTATTTATGGAGAGTACTTTGCCGCAATTGTAGAAGGTGTAGCAGAAAAGAACTTTCCAAAAGGGTGGAAGGCGGAAAATCTTTATGATGTCGCGGATATCAAAATGGGTTTCGCATTCAAGGCAAATCAATTCAATGAAGAGCAACAGGGGTTAAGAACAGTAAGGATTCGAGATATTCTTTCAGGCGTTGCCACAACTTATACGACTGAGGAGGTTGACCCTTCTTATCTTGTAAAAAAAGGTGATTTTTTGATCGGAATGGATGGCATCTTCCACATGAATCACTGGCAGGATGAAGATGCGCTATTGGTGCAACGAGTATGTAGAGTAAGACCAAAGAATGAAAGAATGAGAGCATACCTTGCCTTGTCATTGATGAAGCCCATCAAACACTTTGAGGCAACGCTCATGGGTGCCACCGTTGCTCATCTTGGCTCCCGACATCTGGAAGAATTATTTATCGCAATACCGGACAGTTCGTTTGATCAAAAACTAGAGTATTTAAATATGCTTTTAGATTCAAAACTTCAATACTCATATCAAAATCAAGCTCTTCGTAAGACACGCGATTTGCTTATACCAAAGCTTGTAACCGGCGAAATAAAAATATGAACGAATTTTCTGAAAACAATTTAATTGAGCAAACAGCCGTAAAGATTTTTGCGGAGCTTTGGGGTGTTAAAAATTTTATCAATGCCTACTCCGAAGAGGGTGATGCTCTTTTGGGGCGCGAGAATCAAGGGCAGGTTGTTTTGGTCAATCACCTAAAGCCAGCACTTGAGAAGCTCAATCCAGATGCGCCACAAGAAGCAATCACTCAAGCTATCACTGAACTTACACGCGATCGCTCTACTGCAAGTATGGTCAACGCGAACCATGATATCTACAAGCTCATCAAGGATGGCATCAAGACGGAGATACGAAATGATGAGGGGGCTTTTGAGAGCATAAATATTCGTGTATTTGATTTTGAAAACGCGGCGAATAATGACTTCTTGTTGGTGTCTCAAATGTGGATAACCGGCGAACTTCACAAGCGTCGCCCTGATCTGATCGGATTCGTGAATGGTTTACCGCTCATACTGATCGAGCTGAAGGCATCGCACAAGAATCTGCGAAATGCTTATCAAGAAAATATCCGCGATTATAAAGACACTATCCCACAGCTCTTTTGGCATAACGGTTTCATCATCCTTTCCAACGGCATCGAAACTAAGGTCGGTACGCTTACATCTGCGTACGAGCATTTTAATGAATGGAAAAAGATAAAGAGTGAGAGTGAAGAAGGACGTGTGAGTTTGGAAACGGTTATCAAAGGAACCTGCGAACCCTCGCGGCTTCTCGACATCGTTGAGAACTTCACATTGTTTGATGATTCTTTCCGTGAGAGGGTCAAAGCTATATCTCGTTACTTCCAGTTACTCGGAGTAAATCAGGCATTTGATCAAATCAAAAATCGCGACAAGAATCACGGACGACTTGGTGTCTTTTGGCACACACAAGGATCCGGCAAGTCATATTCAATGATCTTCCTTTCACAAAAGGTACTTCGCAAGATGACCGGAAACTTTACCTTTGTTGTCGTTACCGACAGAACAGAACTCGACAAGCAGATATACAAAACATTCTCTGCCTGCGGTGCGGTATATGAGGAAGAAGTACATGCTGATTCAATCCTCAATCTGCGCCAGCTCCTAACTGAAGATCATCGACACATCTTTTCTTTGATCCATAAATTCGGCACAAAGCCCGAAGAGAAGCCACCAGTGCTTTCGGAACGTAGCGACATCATTGTGATGGTAGATGAGGCGCATCGTACTCAATACGACCGCTTGGCACAGAATATGCGTATTGCGATGCCTAAAGCGGCATTTATTGGCTTTACAGGTACGCCATTGATGGCAAAGGGAGAGGAAAAGACCCGAGAAACATTCGGTGACTATGTGTCGACCTATAACTTCGCTCAATCGGTAGAAGATGGAGCTACAGTGCCGCTCTACTACGAAAATCGAGTACCCAAGCTTGAAAACGAGAATCTCGAGATCCAAAAGGATCTCGAGAAAGTGATGGACTTCTATGAACTTTCGACCGATGAAGAAGAAAAACTTGAACAGGAATTTTCAACTTTCTACCACCTCATTACTCGCGAGGATCGACTGAACAAGGTTGCCGAAGATATCGTCATACACTTTACTGCTCGCGGATATGACGGTAAGGCGATGGTTGTTTCCATCGACAAGAAAACTGCTATTCGTATGTACACGAAGGTGAAGGCAGAGATGCAACGCCATCTAGCAAAAATGAATATCGCTGTTACCAAAGCAAAGGATGATCACGAGAAAGAAATGTTGAGGGAACAGGTTAAGAAATACGAGAACATCGACATGGCAGTGGTAGTGAGCCAGAGCCAAAATGAAATTGCCGATATGGAAGAATTTGAGATTGATATGCGACCCTTGCGTGCAAGGATTTTAAACGAAGATCTCGAAACAAAGTTTAAAGATGCAGATAGCAATCTGCGGATCGTGTTTGTCTGTGCAATGTGGATGACCGGCTTTGATGTACCGAATCTATCGACACTCTACCTCGATAAGCCGCTCAAGAATCATACGCTGATGCAAACTATTGCTCGTGCAAACCGTGTCTATCCAAACAAGACTAACGGCTTGATCGTCGACTACATCGGCGTATTTCGTAACCTGCAAAAAGCACTCGCAGTTTACGCTTCTACTAATGCCGGAGATGATGAAATTATCAAAGACAAAAATGAGCTGGTGGAGATACTCTTTGCCACTGTTGCAAAGGCAAGGCAATTCTTAAAGACACTTGAACTGGACATCAAAGAACTTCTCGAAGCAAAAGATGTTGAAAAGATCCGGCTTGTGGATGTATTTACAAACAAGATCCTGCAAGACGAAAAAACAAAACAGCAATATCTCGAGCTTGCTGGTGACGCACATAAATACTACAAAGCGGTTTTGCCGGAACCCAAGGCAGAAGATTACTATCACGAAGTCACAGCTTATAAAGTGATTGCATCACGCATCCGTGAAGTTATTGATGAGGATACGGACGTATCACAGGTGAAGAAGGATCTCGAAAACTTACTTGATCGCTCTATTCGTGCTGGTGAATACGTGATCGAGGATACGCCGAAGCTTAAGGATTTGAGCAAGATTGATTTTGAGGCACTTCGAAAATTCTTTGATGACTCCGACACACAGAACATTGAAGCTGAAGCATTGAGTGCAGAGTTAGAAGAAAAGATCAAAGAGATGGTGCGCAAGAATAAGCTCCGCAAACACTTCCTGGACCGCCTAAATAAGCTCCTACATGAATACAACACCGGATCCCATGATCTCGATGCCTTTTTTGACCAGTTAGTAGAGCTGGCGAAGGAATTGAGCGAAGAGGATCGCCGCGCTGTTTCCGAAAATCTTACCGAAGAAGAGCTGGCTGTATTCGACATTCTCCGAAAAGAGAATCTGAATCCAAGCGAAGTTGATCAGGTTAAGAAGGTGGCTAAAGAGCTACTGGCTCGGCTGAAACAAGAAAAGCTTGTGCTGGACTGGAAGAGGAAAGAAGAAACCCGAGCCGACGTAAAGATCACAATCCGCGACATGCTATATGACGAGCTTCCGGAACCGACATATACCGATCCCGACTGCGAAGACCGAACGCAGAAAGTGTACTTCCACGTCTATGACAACTACGTGGACGAGAAGGTGAACGTGTACGCGTAAAATTATGAAAATTAAAAGCATTACAATCGAAAACTTCCGAAGTATTGAAAACGAAACTTTCAATGTCGCAGAACTTCACGGGGGTAAAACATTTACCCTGATCGGAATAAACGAATCAGGGAAAAGCAGTTTTCTGAGAGGTGTTTCGTTAGTAGATGGCGGTGAAGCAATGTTTCCGAAAGATTTTGGTAACGACACAAAACCGATAACGATATTTTTAACTTACACTTTAGATGCGAGTGAAGATAAAGAGCTTAAAAAAGCACTTACTGAAAAAGGCTTCGAAAAAGATTTGCTTTCGAAAATTAGCATCGAAGAAGTAGATGTCTGTGTCACTTTCGAACCCACAGCCACACCAGTACGAAATAACTTTGATCGTATAAAGTTTAAGACCCACATTTTCCCCGACTATACTCTTGAGGGCGATAAACCAGTACAGAAAAACCCAGAACAAACGCAGGATGATTTTAATCTTCAGACATATTTTCAAACTACATTCCCTAAATACTTTTGGAAACTTTCACACCACATTACCTTTTGGGAATCATCTGATGAATATCTTATAAATGACCAGATAAATCTGACTACCTTTGCGACTGATCCAAAGAAAACATCTGTGCCTCTCTTAAATTGTTTTGGATTAGCGGGCATTGATGAAGCGAGCATCCCTGCGGCAATAAACAGACTGCAGACAGATCCATCAGAAGTTAGTGACCTACAGGACAAACTGGGAGATAAGGTTACAGCCCATATAAAGAAGGTGTGGGAAAATCATCCGGTCAAGATCAAGTTTCAAATCAATAACATGATGCTGTCATTTTTGGTTGAAGATGTGGGAGTGAAGTACGATTCTAAGACAACAAATCAGAGAAGTGATGGATTTAGACAATTTATATCTTTCTTGCTTACTATTTCCGCAGAAAACTCCACTGACCAACTATCCTATTCCCTGTTGTTGCTAGATGAACCAGAAACACACTTACACCCCCAAGCGCAAGAATTTTTGAGAAACGAGCTGATCAAAATTACTAAAAACAAGGAAGATAATATTGTGATTTTTGCTACCCACTCTAACTATATGATCGACAAAGATCACTTGGAGAGATGTTTCAGGGTAGAAAAACAGGACAACAAAAAGACAAAACTCGAACAGATTAAAGGAAAAGACAGCTCGTATTCCGAGGTGAACTACGAAGTATTCGGGATACCAACAAACGATTACCACAATGAACTGTACGGGTATCTTGAGGATATTGATAAAAGTAAGTTAGATGGGCTTCCAAAATCAAAAAAGTGGTACAACGATAAGACAAAAACCACGGATAGTGTTTCTTTAGCAACATACATTCGCCATTCCATTCATCATCCAGAGAATGGTAAAAATCCAAAATTTACATCAGGCGATCTGGTTAAGTCCATCAACTCTCTTCGAGAACTAAAGTACGGCAAGAGAAAATCTGGCAAATAAAAAGTGGAAGCGTTGACGTTTTGAGTTATTTTAAATCCGCTGTCAAAGTGCTAAAATAAGTCAAGCAAGCATTATCTTTATGGCAAAACGAAATCAATTAAAAGCAGTAGATTTTTTTTCCGGAGCTGGAGGTCTTACTAATGGACTGATGGCATCCGGTATCAAGGTTCTTGGCGGCGTCGATAACGACGGATCGTGCAAGGCAACTTTTGAAAAAAACAATAAAGGAGCAGTTTTCTTAGAAAGAGATATCACCAAATATGCACCGGCTGATCTCGAACGAGAATTGAAAATCTCAAAAAACGACGACAATATGATTTTCGCCGGTTGTGCCCCGTGCCAATTCTGGAGCATCATTCGTACGAGTAAGGAAAAATCCAAAAAGACCAAGAATTTGATTCTTGATTTTCAGAGATTCGTTGAGTATTTTTTGCCTGGAATCGTATTGGTTGAAAATGTCCCCGGCATTTCTTCCAAGAAAGACAGTCCTATGGGAAATTTTATCGCTGTACTTGAATCATTGGGTTATAACGTGGCGCATGATATTACGGACATGTCTTTGTACGGCATACCGCAGAAAAGGAGACGCTTCACGCTTTTGGCCTCTCGGGTTTCGACGATCTCTCTCCCGAAGCCGACCAACAAACAAAAAACGGTTCGGGATGTCCTTGGAACAAAAAACGGTTTCCATAAAATAAAAGCCGGTACAGCTGGCAGTGATCCTTTCCTCCATACCGCCGCTAATCTAAGCGATAAGAATATCGAGCGATTGCGAATGACGGACAAAAACGGCGGCGACCGTTCAAAGTGGCAAAACAAAAAAGGATATCAGCTGGACTGCTACGCTTCTGGAGAGAAGAAATTTTATGACACCTACGGGCGTATGTGGTGGGACCGGCCGTCTCCGACGATCACGACTAAATTTTTCAGCATCAGCAACGGCCGCTTCGCACATCCGGAGGAAGACCGAGCCATTTCTTTGAGAGAGGGAGCGACATTGCAAACGTTCCCCAAAAATTACCAATTTATCGGCACAAGCATTGCTTCCATCGCCAAGATGATAGGCAATGCCGTACCGCCGAAATTCGCTGAAATAATCGGCAAACAGATTGTCGAGTCCGTTCAGTAAATACCGCCATTATGCCACGACAAGAATTAAAAATGACGTTTGATCCGAATACGATAGAGCATCTCGGTGTTCGGATGTATTCGACCCTGCCTCCGGTTTTGGCGGAGCTTATCGCAAACTCTTACGACGCTGATGCGGAGAACATTAAATTGAATCTTAAAGATGACACTGCAGACAAAGAAATCACGATAGAAGATGATGGGCTTGGAATGAGCTTCGATGACATTAACAATAAGTTTTTAAGAATCGGTAGAAATCGTCGAGACGATGGTGATGATCCCGCCTCGGCAAAAGGACGAAAGGCCATAGGCAAAAAGGGTTTAGGAAAACTTTCTTTTTTTGGTATATCGCATGAGATAGAAATTGCCACAAAAAAAGACGGCAAGTTGAATGTTTTCATAATGCGATGGGAAGATATTAAAGGAGCCGACAAAGAATACACTCCCGTGATCGTGAAGAAAGATGAGACATGCGGTGCCGCAGAGCACGGCACGACAATCACACTGAGAAAACTCCAGAGAGATTCTAATTTTTTACCTGAAGACATAGCCACAAGTCTATCAAAAATATTTATTATAGATGCCAGTTTCAAAATCACTCTACAACACAATTCATGGGCTCCCATTGAAGTAACTAACGAGCGCAAATACGCCGACCTCGACAAAGAGATCGAGTGGGATGTGCCAGCGGATATTGGCATGGAAAGTGATTACGCGCGAAAAGCTCAAGTTATAGGACATCTTATCGCCACAGAAAAGCCGATCTCACCAAAAACAAATATGCGAGGCGTCGTTCTTTTCTCCAGAAATAAATTGGTAAATCAAGCTGAGTATTTTTCGGATAGTGAGTCGAGCCACTTCTTTTCATATTTAACCGGATGGCTTGAGGTTGATTTTATCGACGATCTTCCCGAGGACGTAATTGAGACGAATCGGCAGTCCTTGATTTGGGATCACCCAGAAATGGCCGAGCTCAGAACATATTTGCAGAGCGTGATCCGATGGCTTGAGAGAGATTGGCGCAATAAAAGGGCGGCGAAGCGCGAAACCAAACTATCGGAGACCACTGGAGTTAATATTCCGGAATGGTTTAGTAAGTTACCGACCGAGATCAGAGATCAGGTAAAACCGCTTATTCAAACTTTGGAAAGAGATTCGGAGCTTCCAGTTGAAGCCATGGGTAGTGCAGTTAAAAAAATTCACGGATTGATTCCCGAGTATGCTTTTTATCATTGGCGATACATGCATCCCGAGGTTCAAAAAGCCTCAAAGCAATACTATGAAGACGAAAATTACTACACCGCTTTTTTAGAAACCGCCAAGGTATATATAAATGCGGTGAAAAGCAAATCGGGATCAACAATCACTGATGCCGCTCCAATGATGGAAAATGTTTTCCAACTCGCAACGCCGGTTCTATCCGTTACGGAGAATTTCAAAAGGACTGATGGAACGGACTTTGATCCAGACACGATAAAAAATATCAAAAATGCACATAGAGAATTTTCCCACGGAATAGTGGTCGGAGGGAGAAATGTGGTTGCACACGAAGTGGTATCGGACTTAAAAGATTCCGGTTTATTCACTGAAAAAGATTGTCTCGATGCATTAAGTCTTTTGTCCCATCTTTTTTATCGTCTTGATAGGTCAACAAAAATGACTCCTTAAATCTAAGGATATATGCAGTTGAACAACACATTTAAATTTATCATCGCTATCGTAGTCTCCGAGCTTGCCGGCATCATCGGCTCGGTGTTTACGACTCCGTCAATTGCTGGATGGTATGCAGGGATCGTCAAACCAGCTCTCAATCCTCCGGCGTGGGTATTCGGACCGGTCTGGACAACACTGTTTGTGCTTATGGGCATCGCGGCCTTCCTTGTCTGGAAAAAGGGACTGGATCGCAGGGATGTAAAAATTGCTCTCGGCATATTCCTCGGACAGCTGGTCTTGAATACTCTATGGTCAATTATCTTTTTTGGTCTGCACAGTCCCGGCAGTGCGCTTGTTGAGATCGTATTTCTCTGGCTCGGCATTCTCGCCACGATCGTTGCGTTTTATAAAATTTCCAAGCTGGCCGCATGGCTCTTGGTGCCCTACATTCTTTGGGTCAGTTTTGCCGCATATCTAAACTACGCAATTTGGTCGCTAAATTAAAATTATGAGCACCGACGATCCAATTAAGAATGATCCGGCTGAAGAAGCCCCAGAAGAGGAAGTGAAAGAGCTTATGGAAAGTCACGATCTTGATAAGGACACGGCCGAGCGTGTGCAGGAGATTATGGATGACTTGGGCGTAGACGAAGATGATGCCGTTGAGATTGAAGAGAGTCTTTAAAGCCATATGCCGGATATAAAGACAATAAAATATCTTAAGGATGAACAGTACTATCGTGATTTGTATGATCGATTTACCGTAGAAGAATGTCGCCGTTATGAGCGACGATTTTTACATGACGAGCTACCGAAAAGAGTAGGAAAACCAAAGTCTAAAAAGGGCGAGAAGATAGCCCGAGGCTTAATGTCCGATCTTGCCCTCTACGCTATTGTTGGCGAACGCTTTGCCGATAAATCTACGACGATCGACCAGTGGATGAGTCGGGATAAGGCAAAGGACGAACGTCTGGAACGAGCACATGTGCCAGACGGTGTTTCCTGTATTTATTGTCGCTCACAGATGACGTGCACATCAAAAGACTTTCACGGTCCCGATGATCGGCGGATTTTGTTTTTCTTTCATTGCCCTGCGTGTAGCAAAAATCGGGCAATTTACGATAACGGCGAAGAGTACCAACCAGCTCAACACCGATGTTCAAAATGTTCTGGCACGGTGCGAAGCTCTGATGTGCGAGAAGGCAACAAAATAACCACAACCCACGTCTGCAAAATGTGCGGTTCTACGGAAACCGAGATCCTTGATCTCGATGAGGAGCTTGCCGAAGAGAAACCAGACGATAGTTTCGCCGCAGATCGTGAGCGATTCTGTCTTTCTCAAAAGGCAGGACTCGACTACATCGGTTTTCGGGCAAAGATGACTGATATGAAAAATCTACTTGCGAAATATAAGGATCAAGAAAACCAAAAGGAACTCTACGATGAAGTAAAAACAGTTAAAAAGATTGGCATTAGCGATTTGGAGAAACTCTTAATTCCGGCTCTTGCTGATGCTGGATATGTAAAACTGGATTTTTCCAAGCCGGATATGAACAGGGGTGTAGCCGTTGAATTTACCGTGCAGGATGCAACAAGCGCGACAGCGGAAACTCACGAATATGACCGTCGCATGATCTTAAAGAAAACAATTGAGAGGGTTCTGTTTGATACTAACTGGAAGCTCATCGGCGATAGTATTATGTATCGGCTCGGCATTTTGAACGGCAGGCTTCGAGGACTTGAAACCGAAACGGAGATCGTGGAGATGGTAAGAGCACGACAGGCAAAGGAAGAAAAGAAAGTCAGTAAAAAGAAATCGTGAGTCATAATTGCTTAAGTTAAGCAAATCGTCCCACGCTCTCAAATTTGGCATTACGGCTCGACCGGTTCGGAATAGGTTGCAAACTCTTACCCTCGGCACAAAGCTCGCCACGAGGGCAAACAGTGGGCGAAAACCGGTCAGTTAAGGTCAGTTCCGGTTAGTTCCATGCACAAGGGTGCAAAATCTGATAAAATGGCATTATTGGGTAGCAAGCTGGGCTTCGTGAGCGATCTTGAGTTGATTCCATTCGGACAATTCTCGCAATATTTCGTTCCACCGGTTTGATACCAAGTCCACAATAGTTAAGAAAATCTCCCTTACGGGAGATTTTTAGTTTATGGAAGGCGGAGCTGTGTTTTTGTTTGAGGCTTTACGAAAGGTAAAAACCGCGAGCCGGGGGTCGAGAAAAATTTCCGTCAGAAAATTTATTCGTGAACACATTAAACTAGTAACTCATTATCGAATCAAAAAGTAAAAGCCACCAATAATTTGGTGGCTTTATGTGTTTGTTTTTAATATCTTTGTTTTGATTCTACTTTACTGAAATGTTCATATTTATTTTTATGAACGTGTTTTTTCTTTTCTCTACTTTTTCTTCTTACAGGTTTGCCTTTTGTGGGGCCTGTAAAGTGAGAAAGGTTTGCTGAATGACCACCTTTCCCATGTTTTTTCATGCTGATATTGCCTTGTCCTGTTTGCATAAAATAATTTTAACTTCTAAAATTATATTATAAATTTTAACATTGTCAAATACTAATATAACAATTTTATACTCTAGCTTTTAAAAATTATGTTAATATATTCCTATGGAAAAATTTCCTCAAGAATCATTTTCTCAAGAATTACCACCTGAGAATAATATCGAAAAAACAAAAGCTGAATCTGCAGAAAAAAATCCTGCCGAAGTTGAAATTATTGCTTTGACAGACACTCACAACGACAAAAAAGCAATTATACGTAATTTAAAATTTCACGAAATAGTCGATAAAAATGGTGAATGGCAAGAAGGGGTTGCTAATCTGGTTATTGTTCATGAAGGAGATATTATCAACAAACAAAATCCTAATAGTGAATGCATTGAATATTTGATGCATTTAAAACAAACCGCGCCTGATGGATGTTTTGTTGAAATTCAGATTGGAAATCATGAGCTCGAATATCTTGTAGAACATGCTGGCATGCAGGAAGGTAAAAAGGATTGTGAAATGATAGCTCGAATGTCTATCGCTAGTCATTTCGGACCTGTTCTTTTTGTTCACGGATATCCAACGATTCAGCTTCTTGAAGAAATTACTAAACGAGGTGGTATTCAAGAAGGTGTTGATTCGCTCAATAAGCAATTTCAAGATGCGGCTAGCAATTCTCTTTCTGGCAATAAAGATGGTCTAGGATATTTTTCTTTTGAAAAAATAAATAATACAACCGGAGAAAAAAATATTTTTAGGAATATAAAGCCTGAAAAATATTATAAAAAACATGGCGCTGAAATTGTCGCATTACTCAAACAGCTCGGTATACAAATAGTAGTTCATGGCCATTCTGGACAAAAAAAAGGAGTTCAAATCGCAGACGAGTTTAAGGAATTTTTACCAGACATTACAATGATCAATAACGATGTTTCTGTTTCCAGATATAAGAATGAAAAAAAGAAGACACGTTTAGGTTCGACGAAAATTACCGTTGTAAATGATGAAGAACACACAGAGGCGGTTACAGATATTAAATTAGTTAATCGCAAATCTTCTTAAACTCCAAATGCTTTACCTCGAAGTTTTTTGTGATATTGGATAGCAAATCTATGAGCTTCACTGTTAATGAGTAAGATATCTTTTTTATAGATATCTATAATTTCCTTGTTTCCTAAAATATCTTTTGGCTTATGCCTTTCGTCTTTTACTATTGAAACTACAATAGGAGTTTTTATAAAAGACTTTTCAAATTCTTTTATTACTGTATTTGCAGTATTAAATTGTGCTGGACCACCATCTATAACTATTAAGTCTGGATATTGCCATTCAGGATGGTTCAGTCGCCTTTTCAACACTTCTTTTAAAGAAGCAGTATCGTTTATACCTAAGTTGCCTCGAATCTTAAACATTCGGTAATCAGATTTTTTTATTTCTATATTTTCAGAAACAACCATTACGCCTACGGTTTCCCTACCGCTTGTATGAGCTACGTCATACCCTTCAATTCGAAATGGTTTTTCTTCTTCTGAATTTACTGTGCTCATCTCATGTTTTATAAGCGCGACATCTTGGATATGGTTCAGTGAAAAAATAGTTTTCTTTATTTTGTTTGCTTTTTCAAACTCTTCTTTTTTTGCACAGACTTTCATTTCTTTTTCTAGTTCTCCAAAAAGAGCCTGATTTTTTCCTTCAAAGAAAAGTTTTAAATGCTTGATAGTTTTTGCGTAATCTTTTTTTGAAATTTCTCCTGTGCAAACGCCAGGACACAATCCTATCTGTCGATTGAAGCATTGTTTACTTTGTTTAGGTGAGCACCTCTGGTCTCTCCAAGGAAAAATTTTGCGTATTATTTTCAGAGCTTCTTTTAATTGCCCGCCGTTTGGAAATGGCCCAAAAATGTATTTAATGTTTTTTTTAAAACTGTCGTCAGAAATTTTTAGATCGATATCTTTTTTTCTAATGATAAGAACTTGTGGAAAATCTTCGTTTGTAATAATTACACAATTGAAGCTCTTGTCGTCTTTTTCTTTACTGTTGTATTTAGGCTGATATTTTTTTATAAGTTCAGCTTCAAGTATTAATGCTTCAAGAACAGAATTTGTTTTTACAAAATCTATCTTTGTAGCTTTGGCCACCATATCAACCAAAAGCATTCCGCGAGTTGCTATAAGATCTGGACTAAAATAGCTTCGGACTCTGTCACGAAGAGACGTTGCTTTGCCAATATACAGAATTTTATTGCCACTTTTAAAGAGATATACACCTGGTGTATCTGGTAATTTTTTAATTTGTGAAATTCCTATTGACATATTGTTTTTAACACTATATAATACTTTTCAGATAAATCAACTGCTATGAAAAAGAAAGATTTATTGGAGATCCAAAGGTTTTCAAGAGAGATTCATAATCTCAAAGGTTACCTTATTTTTTATTTAATAAATCTTCGCATGGGTCCACAAAAAGGTCACATCGAACTTGGATTAAGAAAAAAGGCATATGTCTCTGAAATGAAAAAAGCGATTGGAGATATAAAATCTGATCTAGAAAAACTAAAACTGCAACAACTATCGATATTGAATGTGTTATGATTAATACTCTAGAAAGGCCGACTGGTGTCAAAGGATACAAAATGTGCTCACACAACAAAGCAGATATAAATCATTCTAGTCTGCAACGAGTTATGCCGAATGAAGAAGAAAAAAGGGAGTTTCAAAAAAAACATAAACTCCCATCCGACATTCTCGTTGTTCATGAATGTTCATGCTGTGGCAAGCGATTCAAAAAAATCGTAGGCCTTCATGGATCAACAGAATTTGAGTGACTTGTTCTTTTAAACAAATAAACGTCCCGCAACATCAACTATGTTGCGGGATTTATTGTTTTCGAATTTATTTTTTCAAAGACTTTCTTAAATATTTTCCCGTGTAAGATTTTGAGTTGTTGGCGACTTCTTCGGGCGTTCCTTTAGCTACTATCTGACCTCCGCCAACTCCACCTTCTGGGCCGATATCAATTACGTAATCAGCAGATTTAATAATATCCATGTTGTGCTCAATGACGACCACAGTATTTCCTTTATTTACAAGTTTTTGCAATATTTCTATCAGTTTTTTCACATCATCATAATGAAGTCCTATTGTGGGTTCGTCTAAAAGATAAATAGTTTTTTGAAGATTCGGACGATAAAGTTCCGATGAAATTTTTACGCGTTGCGCTTCACCACCAGAAAGAGTTGTTGCGGATTGACCAAGCTCTAGATATCCTAAACCGACTTCATCAAGAGTTTTGAGGCGATCATAAATTGCTGGAATATCTTCAAAGAATTTCAAGGCTTCTTCTACTGTCATAGAAAGCACGTCAAAAATATTTTTTTTCTTATATTTTATTTCAAGCGTTTCTTTCATGAATCGCTTACCTTCACAAACGTCGCACGTAACGTATACGGTCGGCAAGAAGTGCATTTCTACTGCGATAAGGCCATTGCCTTGGCATGCTTCGCATCTGCCACCTTTTACGTTGAATGAAAATCTGCTAGATGTCCAACCGCGCGCTCGAGCTTCGGCGGTTGATGCGAACATATCTCTTATGTGCGTGAACGCTCCGGTATATGTTGCAGGATTTGATCGCGGAGTTCGTCCTATTGGAGATTGTTCGATCAAGATCGATCGTCCTACATACTCTGTGCCTGTAAAACTTTTGCAGTTGTGCAGGTCGTTCGTTCTGTATTTCATTTCAAATCTAGCCTGCAAATTTTTGTTAAGAATTTCATAAAGGAATGTTGATTTACCAGAACCTGATACGCCTGTGACTGCCACCAATCGGCCAAGCGGAACATCAACATTCATATTTTTAATATTAAAAAGATTTCCTCCGCGAATTGATATCTTTCCTTTCTCGCTTGTTCTGCGTTTTTCTGGGACCTCAATTTTCTTTTCCTCTCTAAGATATGCCAAAGTTGATGAATTAGAAGTATTTTTTGAGGCGGTCAAAAGTTCATCAAGATATCCTGATACTATGATATGTCCGCCATGTATTCCGGCTTTTGGTCCAATGTCTATGATGTAGTCTGAAGAATAAATTGTTTCTTCGTCGTGTTCAACAACTATTATTGTATTTCCAATATCTCGCAAATGAAGAAGTGTCTGAATAAGTTTTGCATTATCTCTTGAATGAAGTCCGATTGTAGGTTCGTCTAAAACATACAAAGCACCAACTAGGCCTGAGCCAAGTTGAGAAGCAAGCCTTATACGCTGAGCTTCACCTCCAGAAAGCGTGTCTGCGCGACGATTTAAAGTTAGGTAATCAATACCAACATTTAACATAAATTGTAGTCGCGATTCTATTTCTTTTAGAACGACATTTGAAATTGCTTTTTCTTTTGCTGACAATTTTAAATTTTTGAAAAAACTCATTGCGTCACTAATAGAAAGTGAAGTAACATCAACGATGCTTAATTTATCTTGTCCTATAAAAACATGCAGAGCTTCATCTCGGAGTCTGGCGCCTTTGCACTTTTCGCAAACTTCCTCGCTGAAGAAATATTTTGATCCTAAACCATTGCATTCTGTGCAAGCACCATAAGGAGAGTTGAAAGAAAAAAGTCGCGGTTCAACTTCAGGAAAAGAAAATCCATCGTAAGGACACATAAATTTCGATGAAATAAGTTTCTCTTCCGTCGGGGTAATTATTTTTACTAATCCGCCAGACTCTTCCAAAGATTTTTCGATTGATTCGCTCAATCGTTCATTTATATTTTGACTCTCTGCTTTTATTTCTGACAAACTAAATTCATCAACGAGCACATCGATGTCATGTTTTTTTGTTTTTGAAAGCACTATTCTTTCGCGGAGCTTTTTTACTTCCCCATCAACTCGGACTTTTTCGTATCCTTTTCCAAGTAGGTCGTAAAGCAATTGATAGTATTCGCCTTTTCGTCCGACTATAAGTGGTGCGAAAATTTGAAGTTTGAGGTCATTGTATTTTACTCCCATAATTTCTTTGTCGTGCTGAGTCGTGTCTATTGATTTTACTGTGTTTAAAATAGTTTCTTTTATTTCTTCCTTTGAAAGTTTTTTTATTTCTCTACCACATGTAAGACAGTGTGGTTTTCCTATGCGCGCGTAAAGAACTCTGAGGTAGTCGTAAATTTCTGTGATAGTTGCGACAGTAGAACGCGGATTGTTTGAACGTGATTTCTGATCAATTGAGATTGCAGGAGAAAGACCGATGATCTCATCAACATCCGGCTTTTGCATTTGTTTTAAAAATTGTCGTGCGTATGCGGAAAGTGACTCGACATAGCGTCTTTGTCCTTCAGCAAAGATAGTGTCGAACGCCAAAGAGCTCTTTCCTGAGCCGGAAAGTCCTGTAAAAACGATCATTTTGTTGCGAGGCATCTCGACAGTAATATCTTTAAGATTGTGAGTTCTAGCGCCTCTCACAATGATTTTATCCTTATTTAATTCTTCTTTATTCTTTTGGGTCATATATTAGGGTCTCAAACAGCTAAAAATCCCCTTAACTTTGCTCTAGGGGTTAGCTATATTCGATTGGAAATCATCATACGATAAATTATAGGTAATGTCACGGGAATTAGCTTTTGTCTAAGGACTATTACTAAAAAATATAAAAAATCACCTCCCACAGAATAAATCTGTGAGAGGTGGGTTGGTTCCTTGCGTTTCTTCTTTTGTGGGTGGAAACGCACCGGCGCCGGTCAATCAAACAATAAGTGTACCCGTTGGAGTCTGGAACATAATTTACTATGTAATTTATCCTTTCAACTGATGCCAATCAGTTTTATACTCCAAGTATTGAAAGAACAATTACCTTAGTAATCTAACAGATTATGAAATTATGTCAAGTATTTTTAATCAGATATAAAAAATCACCTCTCGTATAAAACGAGAGGCGGATTTATTTTGAAGACCATTAAAGATAACGGCGGACACAAGCTGGAAATACAGCTGTTACTGAAATTTTTGTTTTACATTCTAAACAATAAATTTCAAAATTTTGGATCAAGTCTCCTGTGTTAGGATCAATTCTTTCGCCAACACATTTTTTATGAGTATTTTTACTGCCACAATGTGAACAATAACGTCTCCAAAAAAGTAAGGAATACCAATTTATTTTTTTTATGCGTTTCCAAATAAGTATTAGATATAATCTAATCATACAATCTCCCCTTTCTTTTTAGAAAATACAATATTTTTTATATAAAGTCAATAAAAAATCGAGTAGCGAATTTTTTTAGATCTTTTTCTTTAACTCTTTTATTTCATCGCGCAAAAGTGCAGCGGTTTCAAAATCTAGGATCTTTACCGCTTCGCTCATTTGTTTTTCTTTATCTTTTATAAAGGCTTTTGGATTTTTTCTAAATTTTACTTGATCAAGCGACAGAAGAGTTCTTACAGCAGATTGTCTTTCTTGAGTTATGTTTTCTGTTATATCGTGAATTTTCTTTATAATTGTTTTTGGAGTGATTCCGTGTTTCGTATTGTAATCAAGTTGAATTTTTCTTCTGCGGTTTGTTTCATCAACAGCTCTTTTTATTGAACCAGTTACAGTTTCTGCATATAGAATAACTTTACCGCGAACATTTCGCGCAGCTCGTCCGATTGTTTGAATAAGAGAAGTTTCAGAACGGAGGAATCCTTCTTTGTCTGCATCTAAAATGCCAATAAGCGAGACTTCCGGCAAGTCTAAACCTTCTCGCAAAAGATTAACTCCTACGATGCAGTCGAAAGTTCCTTTTCTAAACTCTGTTAGTATTTGAATACGGTCAATTGTTTTTATATCGCTGTGCAGATACTCTGCTTTTATTCCTCTCTCTTTTAGATACTCGCTCAAATCTTCTGCCATCTTTTTTGTGAGAGTTGTAGCGATCGCTCTCTCGTTTCTTTTAACAACTTCTTCTACTCTGGAAATAAAATCTTTTATTTGTCCCGGATATTTTGCTTTCTCGTATATTGGTTTTAGTTCAATTTCTGGATCAAGAAGTCCTGTAGGGCGAATAATCTGTTCAACAACATTTTGGCTGTTAGTTTTTTCATATTCGCCAGGAGTTGCGGAAGTATAAATTCTTTGTCCGATTCGTGCTTCAAATTCATCAAACTTTAAAGGTCTGTTGTCTTTCGCTGATGGTAAACGAAATCCATATTCAACTAAAGAATTTTTTCGTGAAGCGTCTCCAGCATACATCCCGCGAATTTGAGGAACTGTTACGTGAGATTCGTCTATTATAGTTAAGAAAAGTGGTTTTCCGTCTTTGTCGCGTGGAAAATATGAAAGAAGCGTGTCAGGTGGTTCCCCTTCTGCTTTTCCTGAAAAGTGTCTTGAGTAGTTTTCGATGCCATTGCAATAGCCAACCTCTCTTATGAGAGCAAGGTCATAATTTGTTTTTCTTTTTAATCTTTCTGCTTCTAAATTTTTGTTTTGTTTCTCTAATTCTTTGAGTCGTTTCGCAAGTTCCTCTTTTATGCTTTTTATTGCCTTTTTTTGATCTTCTTCATTTGTAATAAAATGTTTTGCAGGGAATAAAAAGAAAACTGATAACTCTTCTATAAAAGTGCTGGAGACGTAATCGATTTTTGAGATTGACTCTATTGCGTCATCTTCAAATTTAATTCTATAAATAAGTCGTTCATTCACAGGCATAATATCAATTGAATTTCCGATAGCGCGAAATTGTCCAGGAGTAAGATCTGCGTTTGTGCGTTCATAATGTATGTTTATAAGTTTTCTTATAAGTTCAGCACGAGATACTTTAGTATTTTTTTCTATGCGAAGATTTACTTTTTCGTATTCGACAGGACTTCCTAATCCGTAGATACAAGAAACTGTCGCGACAACTATTACATCTTTTCGTGTTAGAAGTGCTTGAGTTGTGGCATGACGAAGTCTTTCAATTTCTTCGTTGATCTGCGCCTCCTTTTCTATATAAGTATCACTTGCAGCTAAGTATGCTTCAGGCTGATAGTAGTCGTAATAAGAAACAAAATATTCCACGGCATTTTCTGGAAAAAAGTCGCGATATTCTTGAACAAGCTGTGCGGCGAGAGTTTTGTTGTGAGCGATAACGAGCGTTGGCATCTGAACTTTTTCTATCACATTCGCAACAGTAAATGTCTTTCCGCTTCCAGTTACACCAAAAAGTGTTTGGTGTTTTAATCCTTTTTGAAAACCTTTAGAAAGTTCCTCGATCGCTTTTGGCTGATCTCCTGCTGGTTGAAATTTATTTTTTATTTTGAATTTCATTTGACATGATTATAATCTAATTGCAGAAAAATTCAAATAAAAATACAGGGCGATCATTTGATCACCCTGTATGTTACGGTTGCTTTATTTTTTTTTCGAATGCTTTCTTGTTTACATAAGAACCAGTTTTACTATAGAGATATGATGGAACATAATCATTTGGATTTATACAATTCATCGGAATTGGTTCGCTGACATTTGTAGGATCCAATATCCACCATGTATCTTTATATTTCCACATAAGCCACATGTGGCTTATTATTGAATTTCTACGAGCTTTTCCAATTACGATAATGACATTTTTATCATTCATCAGATAAGCTAACAGAACTGATTTTGCCTTGCAGTCGCCAGCTCTTTTTGAGAGCGTTATATTTGGCGGTTGAGGTATATATGGAGCATCAAATACGTATTTAAACGCAAAGATCTCTTTCATATATTTTTCAACATCGCTAAATTTGGCATTATCACCGTTCAGATTCTCCAAAGTATTCCTTACAATCTCAATATGTTGATCGTAAGGGGTTTCTTCAACTTGGATCATCCAATCAAATTCATTTGAAAAAGTGCTGGTGTTTAGAAACGCGAAAGCTAACAAGATGATCAATATAATTCTTTTCAATTTAACCACCTGCCTTTCTGTAGTGTTTATTCTGCCTATATTATAAGCACAAAAATCTATTTTGTCAATACATATTTAAAAAAACAGAGCGATCAAAAGATGCTCTGTTGTTTTTTTATTTATTGTTTTTTTACTTTATGTTTATAGATGCCGGATTTACTCCACGAATAGTAAGGAATGTAATCATACTGTCCAACAGAACTAAGTTTGATTGGTTTGCTGGAGTTGGTAGGATCTAATATATACCACTCACCTTCATGTTTCCATTCAAGCCACATATGACCATCTCGGTCGTTTACCCAGCAAATTCCACCAACAATGATGATATTTTTATCATTCAGTAATTTCGCTAGTAAAAGCGATTTGTCCTTACAGTCGCCGTTTTTTCTAGCCCAAGTTAAACTTGGTGGACTAGGCATATCGGTATTACGATCTTTGTATTTGATGTAAGTAAAAACTTTTTTTGTGCAATCTGTGACTTCTTTCCATTTAGCATCACTATTAAGACCGTTCAAAACAATCCTCAAATTTTTTAAATCTTTTTCATAAGGAGTATTTTGAACTGGAGTGCCTCGATCAAATTCTCGCGAAAAAACATTATTACTTAAAAAAACAAAAGTTAACAACACAACAAGTATAATTTTTTTCATTTCGCTGCCTCTTTCTGTAGTTTTTTATTCTACATATAAGATTAACATTAAAAATTATTTTGTCAATATATTCGTAAATATAGAAAAACAGAGCAACAATAAAGTTGCCCTGTTTTATTTTTTGTTTTTTACCACTTGTAATGTGGAAAATAATTACTCGGACTCTGCGGGTCAGGATAGTTGGTTGGATCCAAAACAACCTTTCGGCCATTGTATTGAATTTCAACCCACGCATGAGACATACCCGGCGATGATCTTGTCATTTTACCAATGCAAAATTTTGCACCAGGATAATTAAGTTTCTGAATAAGCCAAAGAGATTTAGCCTTGCAGTCGCCTGATTGTAGTCTCTCAGTTTCTTGAGGACTTTGAGGGGTATATGGATTTATTTTTGGATCAAAAGAATATCTGATTTTGTAGGCTTGTCTAGTTAAGGATACAATTTTATCCCAAGAAGGAGCCGCACCATTTACGCTTTTAATGACCTTACGTGCATTGCCCATATATGGATCATATGGGTTACAAAAAGCAAAACTTCCTAAAAAAACAAAAACAAATAAAAAAATAAACGCTCTTGTTTTCATTCTGTCACCACCTTTCTTTTTTAGTTTTGTTTATCCGTTATCAATTATAGTTTAGTCAGTTTTTCTGTCGATATTTACTTTTTCACAAGATGTTATCTTTTGTATTTTTGCAAAAAACTATCTTTGAATTCGAAAAAAGTATCATTTAGCATCGACTCGCGAATTTTTTTTACTAAATTTACAATAAAATAAAGATTATGAATTGTAGCCAAAGTGTCGGCTAAAATTTCTTTTGATCTAAAAAGATGAGCTAAATAGCTTCTTGTGTAATTTTTGCATGTATAGCAGTCACATTCTGCATCTATTGGTGTGAAATCAGTGATGTATTTTGAATTTCCGATATTTATTTTTCCATACGAAGTATAAAGAGATTTATTTCTAGCTTGTCGTGTTGGCGCTACACAATCAAAAAGATCAACGCCGTTTTCTATTGCTCCGAATATATCTTCAGGTTCTCCAATTCCAAGAAGATGTCTTGGTTTTTCTTCTGGAAGTATTTCATTTACCCATTTTACCGCGGTCATTATGTCTTCTTTTTCGAAAGATCCTCCAATGCCATATCCTTCAAAATCCATTTTTGCCAAAACTTCTGCACTTTCCTTGCGAAGATTTTCGAATCGGCCACCTTGAACTATTCCAAAAAGCGCTTGCTTGTCCGAATTTTCTTTTTGGCTTTTATGATATTCAAGAGAGCTTTTTGCCCACCTATGAGTTCTGTCAAGTGCTTCGCGCTGATAATGCGCCGATTCTACAGGTGAAGTGCATTCATCAAAAGCGAAAATAATATCTGCACCAAGATCATGCTGTATTTCAATTGATTTTTCAGGAGTGAAGTAATGAGCGTCGCCTGTTAAGTGCGAACGGAACATTACGCCGTTTGAATCTATTGTTGCGATTTTGGGCATTTCTTCTTCGTCAGCTTTATTTTCTAGAAAAAGTTCCATGCTGTCTTTTTTGATGAGTTTACTTATCCCCTTTCCATACGCAGTTCCTAGTGAGAAAACTTGAAATCCTCCAGAGTCGGTCATTATTGGGCCATCCCAATTCATAAATTTATGAAGGCCACCAGCTTCTTTTATTATCTTACTTCCAGGTTGTAAATATAGGTGATATGTATTTCCTAAAACAACTTGCCCGCCCAAATCTTTTATCTGTTCAGGAGTTAAAGATTTTACAGTAGCTTTAGTGCCAACTATTACAAAAGAAGGTGTTTCTATTATTCCGTGTGGCGTCTCTAAAACACCGACTCTGCCGAGTCGGTGTTTTAGTTTTTTTTCAATTTTAAATCCGAATTTCTTCATTCTTTATTATTGAGCCTTTTGAATTCCTAAAAGTTCTATATCGAACACTAATGTCGAGTTTCCTTTAATAGGACCATAATCGTTTGGACCGTAACCTAATTCAGGAGAAATAACGAGATGTCTTTTTCCTCCAACTTTCATTCCTACAAGACCGTATTCCCAACCTTTTATAACCATTCCTGCTCCAACTTGGAAACTAAATGGCTGATTTCTATCATATGAACTATCAAATTTTCTACCGTCAGTAAATGCTCCTAAATAGTTAACAATAACTGTATCTCCAGGCTTTACTTCATCTCCATTTCCAACAACGACATCTTGGATGTTTAATCCTGCTGGTGCGCTAGGCTGACTTGGTTGGCTTAGATTTTGAGAGTCGGTTACATTAGCACTATTTGTATTATCAATCGGTTGATTATTATTGCTTGTCATAAAAATATTTCCACCTAAATAAAAAATTCCAATAATTACAAGAGAGGCTGCTACTGCGACCCACTCGTTTTTTGAAAGTTTTCTCATAGAATAAATTATAATTAATTATTTTATTAATATTTATTATAATACCAAAAATATTAAAAAAGGAAAATGATTTATATTACATTTATTTCACCTGTATTTTGAGGTGAGTTTAAATTTTTATACATCCAAACGCCTTTATCACTGAAACGAAAAATATATGTGCCACCTTTTGGAACTGATGCATCTTGACCAAATCCTCTATATGCGTTTTTTGGATCAGGATACGAGTTAGCCATTCTCATTGCACCTTCAGAGTTGTTGATAAATTTAACAACTGAATTTGCTGGTATTGTAACTGAGCTCGGGTTAAAACCTTTGTCTGTGTAATAGATTAATATTCTCCCTTTTTCATCAACTGTAATTTTCGTGCCTAAATTTTTATTTGAAGGGTTTTGTTGATTTGTATTTTTATCAACAGTATTTGTATTTAAATTGGACTGATCAGAATTTATTACGTCGGTATTTGAAGATTGATTGAAAAATATTTTTTTCCCAATTAAAAAAGAAACAAATATTATAAGTAATATGAGGATTGTTAATAATATGGTTTTTTTGTTCATAAAAAATTAAAAATGTATTGATAAAATAATTATTAACATAATAGCACATAATTTAAAAAATGTGATTAATAATTTATAACAATTTTATAAATTATCCACTTTTTATTATTTGAAATTAAAAATAATAATGATATATTAACAAACAGACTTTAGTGTTCTTAGTAACCCGTGTCGCAATTTGCAATACGGAATTTTTCGTCTCTGAAAAGCAAAAAATGAAATGCAAAAGCGTTATCTAGTCTTTTCTCAGATACTAAAAAACCGCTATATTTTATAATTAGCGGTTTTTTAGTATTTGTTCGGTATTATTTTTTCATTGCTTCTAACTTTTGTCTCAAATATGTTAGAGCTCCATGAAGTCCGCCTATATGTCCTAGTTCGGCTTTTTTTACTTCAGGCAAAACTGAAAAAATTTTCATGTTGCTGTTAAAGTTTTCAACTACTTTTTCGAATGGAATGCTTGGATTTCCTATTATCATAGGACCTCCTAAAATTATTACATCAGGAGACCAATGAACTACTGAATTATGTATTCCTACAGCCAATATTTTTGCAAAATCATTCCATAATTTATCATCTTTTATTTCAGTTGGAGTCATTCCATATTTCTTTTTTAATGCACTTCCGGAAATATAATCTTCAAGTGTCATCATTTTTTCAAAATCTATAACTTGATGGCCAGGTTCAAATCCTGTGCGCTTTTCATCAAGAAAGCCATTTACAATTCTAGCACCCCCAACTCCAGTGCTTATGGTTATGTAAACAACTATTTCTTTATCTTTTCCTGCACCAGCCACAGCTTCGCCGAGACCTACTATTGCAGAATCATTTTCAATGAATACTGGAGCTTTTATTTTTTCTGATATTTCTTGAGATAAATTGCCACCAACCCAGCCCGTAAGATGAGGAGACCAGAAAAGTTTACCCGTATTTTTATCGATAGTTCCAGCTATACCTCCCGCTACACCTTTTATTTCTTCAAGCGGAGTTAATTCTTCTACTTTTTTTAGAAAGGTATCAACGCCATCTTTAAAATTTAATGGTGTATCCACAAACACTGGCTCGCTAAAAGTAACAAGATCTTTTGAACTCGCTATTCTCATCTTTGTTCCTCCTATATCAAAAATTATATACATATTTTTATTATTTATTCCTATCAATTTCTATTTGTAATTTTAATTTGAAATCTTCTATCATGGGAACTTTTTCAGGTTCCGTTCCATATAATCTAGAAGTATAAATTGCTACCCAATCTGCCAAAATTATTGAATTAAAAATTTTGTGTAATTTACTATCGCCTAATATTTCTACAAATGTGACGTTAAGATCTTTGTCAGCGTAAAGTTTTCTTAAAATTTCCATTCTTTTTCTTATAAGCGGACTATCATCACTGTCTGATAATAAAATAAAATAAAATTTTTCTGATAAATATGATGTATTTGGTATTATATCAAATCCAGTCATTTCATTATGATTCAATTCTGGAAAAACATTATAAAATGAAGGAATTTTTGCGGTTTCATTGAATTTTATTTTCCAATTATAAGCAATGCATTCATTTTTTAAAGAAGAATAAATTATCGGAACATTTCCATGTATTAAATCTGCTATTTCCTTACCCTTACTCTCTAGTACATCAGGATTAAAATTTGTTGAGAGCTTGGAAAGTTCTGCAAGCAAATCTTTTAACGAAAGAATGGTCGCCAGTGCCATTATAGAGAAGCCAACTGCCATTCTTGGCTGAATACCAGAATCTGGAAATTCAATAAATGGTATATTATTTGCTTTTGCATATTCAAGAATTTTTCCTCCCGTTGAAATTGCTCCTACGTTTAATTTCCTTTCATGAGCTTCCTTCAGAAAACTAAATGTTTCTTCCGTGTTGCCAGAATAAGAATTTGCTATCAAGAATGATTCGTTGAGTTTTTCGGAATTTATATCAGGAACGCCGTAATCTTTATGGATGTATATATCTAATTCAGGCTTAACTTTTTTTATGATATCTGAAGCAAGGTGAGAACCACCCATTCCAGAAATTATGATATTTTTCCAAGGTTTTATATTTTCTTTATTTGAAACCTCTGGCTTGAAGCTAAATTGTTCTGCGAATTTTTTTATTGAATCTTCCATATTTATTATATTATAAATTAAATTTAACTGGATTGCAGTCTCCGCATAAACCAAGATCATTTAGTTTATCGAGATATTTTATTGTTGTCACTACAAATTCCGCATGGCTCCAGGTTAAAGGAGCGACAGAAAGCTGTTCGCCTGTATTGGGATTTATTTGTTCGGATAGCACTCCCGATTTTTGGGCATATTTTGAAGCCCACTCTAAAATTTCCCTTACTTTTTTTAAATCAGATTCTTTTTTTGTAATAGCTATGTAATATTGTGCTATCCAAAGTGTTGTTATAAACCAAGAATTGCTTGGAGTTGAATCGTTTGATCCAAAATATTTATCTCCTTCATATCTAGCTACACCTACTCCAACCGTTTTCGATTGAAGAGTTTCAAGAACTTTTTTTACGTTTTTTGTAACGCGTGGATCGTCTGCAGGAAGAACTTCAAAGAAATATATTCCAAAAATACTCGATGTATCAAGAGTATAATCGTAAGTTATTTCTCCGTTGTCACTTATGATCATACTTTTACAAAAAATATTTTTCTTTTCATCATAAAGATATTTTAAAATTGAATCTTTTATATCTTCGGCAACATTGTTGAATAAATTTTGATCTGATTCCTTACCGAGAATTTGAGCAAAATTTGCAGCTGATTTTAGCGCCGCATAAACCGAAGCACATGTATATGTATGTATGCCAAATTTTTCTTCCCATAAATCATAACTAGGATTTGGTAGTCCTGTTTTTATATCTCTGAACTGGATCAAAAACATGGCGGAATTTTTTATCAGCGAATTATAAATCGCTTCAATAAATTCCAAATCTCTTGATACTTGGTAATGCTTCCATAGTGCAACTATAACAATCGCCGTTTCGTCTTCTTGGATTGGAAGCTGCATTTTATTATTTTTAATCCACGGATGCCATGAACTGCCTAATGATTTGTCCGGTCTATATTTATGCATAAAATATCCGCCGTCAAAAATAGTGCTGTTGCAAAACTCAAAGTATCTTTTTGAAACACTTGAATCTCCTGCCATATCTAACGCCATTGCTGCGATTGAGGCATCTCTCATCCAAATATATTCGTAAGTATCCTGATCATTGCGAATAATTTCGCCATCTCCTGATGCTATAATACCACCATCTATATCTGCATGAGCTCTGATGTAAAAAAGTGATTTTTTAAAAAGTGTAACAACCTCATCAGATAATTTTAAAAATTTAAAATTATATTTTTTTATCCAAGCTTTCCAGAAATCATAAGTAGTTGTTAGTAGATGCTCAGGAGTTCGCTCAAGAACATAATTATTCAAAGCTACTAATTCTTTAAAAATCTTCGAAACACAAACCCAGTAATAAACAATTTTTAAAGAATGCCCAGGGAGTTTTAATGTAATTCCTATTACGGAATCAGTTCTTCCGTGTTCGATAGGATTTTTCGATAGTTTTCCATCTTCAGTATCCTTAAAGCTCCCCTCTTTTCCTGCTGCATTAAAAATACCAGTGGTATAATCATCAAATGATTTGTCATCGACTTTTGCATTAATAAGAAAAAGTCGTCGTCCTTTATAATGAATTATTGAATGTGTGTCTGGATTGAAATATGCAGTATCTCCATGATGTGATTCATATAATTCAAATTCTTGATTCATGAATAATTTTATTTCTCTTTCAATATTTGAATTATTTTTTACTTCAATTTTTCTTAAATAAATATTTTTTTCATTATAAACCACGTCTGTAATCAAAACTGAAACTTGTAATTCATCATTTGTGGCTGTAATAACTCCAGAAAGCGCTTCGTCAGCGCATAAAACTGTTACGTTCCAAGATGGATGATCAAACCATCTCATTTTTCCATCAGCAAAAACCCCAATCCTATGAACAAAAATTCCGCCAACATGATTTTCTAGCCCTACATGTGGAAAATAAAAATCACGCACCTGCCCTTTATTATCAAGGCAAACAAGAATATTTCCATTTCCTAAGGCTAAAGATCTAGACATAAATTATTTCTTTTTTAAAACTTGAACAGCCTTCTTTTTATTTCCAGCTTTTCTTAATAATTTAGCTTTTTCTGGTTCGCATAGAACTATTTCAACCCATTGCGCAAAATCGTTTTTTTCTGAAGAAACATGATGATTATATTGGTCGTCGTTGATGTTTTCCAGAGCAATCATCAAGTCATCGATGTTTTTTAATATTGGTCCGTTATTGACCCAAAAAGATCTTTCATCGTCTACAAATACAAGCTCTTTTTTGCCTTTTTTCTCAACTTTTTTTGCAGGCTTATTTTTTACGATAATTTTTTTATTTTTTATCATAATGCTATTTTAAATTTATTAATTATTTATTAATCTTAATTTTAAATCATTTAATACATTTATGAAAGTGATGAATGCGTCGTATGGAGATTCGTACGGATTGAAATATTTGTGAACATCGCCGTCGTTCCACCATTTTGTGCACATATAATAAAAATGATCAGATGTTTGAAGACGTCTCCAGTCCTCAATTATCTTATTATTCCCCGAGCTAAATACTTTGCTTTCAAGCTCATATAATTTTTTAGCAGCATCGCGTTGCATATCATTTTCAAGCCACGCAGAAAGGTTGCGCTCTACGTCTGCCCAGGAAATATAATGTGGAACATCAAGAGTATCTTTTGGTTCATATCTATCTATCGCTTCACTTACAGTTACGAAATCGTTATCTTTATTTTTATAAACTTCTTCCGGTAAATGTCTTAAAAAATTAAAAATACCCGTATCTTCCCACTGATGTTCGCCGAAAGTTTCGTAATCCATAAAAAGATTAATCACTTCACCATTTCCATTTACATCATTTACCCAATTTGAAAATTTTTCTGCGGTTAGTGGATATTCAGACCAATCTTTAGAAGAAAATCGAAATGCGATATCGTCTGAAAGTCGATAATTTTTTAACAGTAGTTTTATTTTTTCCGTGCCTTCTGGTTTATAAATGAAATTTGAATTGCGCCACCCAAGTATTCTATCAACACCTTCGGCGAGAATTCCTTTGAAACCCATTTCTTCAACCTCTTTTACAACATCATTATTGTAGATAAGCTCTGTATTTCTAAAAACAGAAGGTGTTACTCCAAACACTTGGTTTATCTTATCTTTATGTAGTAAAACCTGTTCTTTAAATTCTTTTTTAGAATATAAAAAAGACAAGGTGTGATAATAAGTTTCTGATAAAAGTTCTACATTCCCGGTATCAACAAGTCTTTTGAAAGAATCTAAAGTTTCTGGAGCATATTTTTCTAATTGTTCTATGAAAACTCCAGAAAGAGAAAAACTCACCTTAAATTCTGGGTGTTTTTTTATTAGATCAAGAAGCACTTGGTTTGTGGGTAAATAACACTTTTTTGAAACCTTCTCAATTATAAATTTATTATTTAGATTAGACTTTGATTCTTCGTCAAAATAGTTTGAATCTTTTCCAATGTCAAAAATCCCATAACGGCGTAGCCGCATCGGTTGATGAACCTGAAAATAAAAACAAACTGATGACATAATTATTATTTATCTTTCTTTTTTAAAAAAAATTTGAACTGGCCTAGTATTTTTTTGTATATTTCTACGCATTTTTGAGCCGCGTTTTTCCATGATATCGTTTTAACTTCATTCAACGAGTTACTTTTTAGTGTGGATGATAAGGATTCATTTTTTAGCACAGATACAATTTTATTAGTTAACTCGTCTGTATCCCAAAAATCAACTTTTAAAGCATGATTTACAACTTCAGATACTCCTGACTGTTTGGAAACGATAACAGGCGTGCCGTGTTGCATTGCTTCTAATGCTGTTAATCCAAAAGGTTCAGAAACAGAAGGCATAATAAAAAGATCTGCATTTTTATACAAACTGTTTAATTCTTCATCACGTAAAAAACCTGAAAAAAGAACTCGATCCGAAATGCCGAGTTGCGCCGTCTGTCTAATGATCTGATTTTGCATATCACCGCTTCCAGCAACGATAAAAAATGTGTTCGGGCAAAATTCAAGCACTTTTTTAGCAGATTTTAAGAAGTAGTCTGGACCTTTTTGAATAGTAATACGTCCTACAAAAATAACAATCTTGCCTCCGTTGGTTTTTATTATTCTGAAAAAATCACTTTTATTTTGATCTTTCTGAGTTTCTTCTTTGTTTTCTATGCCGTTATGCACGACTTGGATTTTTTCGGGTGGTATTCCATATTTTGATATTATTACATCCTTTGTAAAATTACTTACGGCAATTATTGCGTCTGCATACTCCATACCTTGCTTTTCAAGTAAGTAGATCTCATTATTTATACCTGTTCCTCCCGTTCGATCGAATTCTGTCGAGTGAATATGAACTATTAAGGGCTTACCTGAAATTTTCTTTGCTTCGATTCCCGCTCCAAAAGAAAGCCAATCATGAGCGTGAATAATGTTGAAGTTTTCTTCTTTTGCTATTTCCCTAGCTCTTAATGCATAAAGTTTAACGGCGTCTATTAAATCCATTCCATAATCGCCAAAATTACCTCTTTTTTTTAAAAAATCATCTTCTGTTAAATATGGCGAGATAAGCGAGTCGATGATTTTGTAATTAACTAGATGTGAATCGGCAAAATGCAACTTTACCGGAGAATTCTTAATGTCGATTTTTTTAGGAAGAACAAAGATGATTTCAGCATTTTCTCCAACTATAGCCTTTGTAAGTCCTAAACATGCAACACCTAAACCCCCACTATTAAATGGAGGAAATTCCCAACCGAACATTAAAACTCTGATTCTTTCATCCCCAGAACCCATTACTTTGAATTATTATTTATTTTTTATTAATTAAAATTTATTTTAGCGAATTTAACTCATTCTCCATCCTACGTATTTCTTGTTCTTTTTTTGAAACAGATTCTTTTAATCTAGCAACCTCATCCTTTTTGTTTTTTGTAGCCGGTTCCTCAATGTTTAAATGTCTCTTTTTTTTATCAAAATTCATTTTCTTTATATCAAGTTCGCTTTTCATTTTTTCAAGATCCATTTTTGCTTTTTGGAATTTGTTTTCCATACGTTTTACCTCTCTTTCTAAAGTATCAGTTTCAGATTTAGATCGATGCCCATCATGTTCTTCAATTTGAATTTCATATTCAAGTTGAGCAATATTTCTTTTAACAAGTTCAATATCATCTTTCTTGAATCTAATTTCTGAAGAAAGCTGATTCTTTTTTTGTTTTTTACTCTGTTCTATGATAATCGAGTCTGCTTTTCTCTTTGTTTCTACAGCTTCATCATCAAAATTGTTATCTTTTTTTGAACCGTTTAAACTATTAATCATTATTTTCTTTTCTAGGGTTAAAATTTGATTTTAATAACATTTCAATTTTCCAAAGAAATGTAAAGCTTAGAAATGTAAGAATTGCCGTAAAAGTAGCAATTTCGTAAAAACCGAAGCCGATAGCTATTCCTATACCACAAGCAACCCATAAACCCGCTGCAGTAGTAAGTCCGCTTATTTTTGGTTCATTTTCGCGAAAGAAAATAATACCTGCACCTAAAAATCCAATTCCTGTAATAATTCCTGCTGGAACTCGCATAGGATCGAAACTTGCAATATCAATAAAAGATAAACTAACTAAGTTTGAAACAACAATGAATAAGCAAGAACCCATTGCTACTAAGCCATAAGTTCTCATTCCTGCTGTTTTGCCAGCAAAAGTTCTCTCGATTCCTAATATGGAACCAAGCAAAAGTGCGACAAAAATTCTAAAAAATGATACTAAAAACAAAGAGAAAGATATCACCATAATTTTTTTTTAAATTGGTATGTATATATTATATATACGTTATCAAATTAAACAAAGGTCTTTTTTCTGATATCTTTACGAGATTTTTTATTATTTTTTTATCTAATATCTTTATATTCTTTTGTAACAGGACGATGAATAAATACTTGCGAAAAGAAATTTATAACATATAAATAAACAGTTTTAAAGAAACCATCCTTAACGAGTCTTCTTGCAGAACTGTATATTAAGAAATTATATTTGAACTTAACTTTACCAAATTTACTGGCGCGTCTAGCGATGTCGGTATCATCACCATAAAATGATATGGAGGTATTAATACCGCCCATTTTTTTAAGCGTTACTCTTCTTATTGCAAGATTTCCTCCAATTGCCATATATCCGACTATAAAATATATAGGCATAGCAAGAATCCAGTAAGTATTCACAAATGTTTTTTTCCATCTAGGTATATCGTAGTAGCTGTATGGACCACTTAAACAGACGATTTTTGGATTTTTAAATTCGCATAAAATTATATCAGGCCAATTTTCTGTCATAAGCGTGTCTGCATCTATAAATGCAATTATGTCACCTGAAGCTTCTCTAAAACCTCTTTCTCTTGCCCAAGCGTTTCCCTTTCGTTCTTCTTTTATAACTCTTATACCCTGTTTAGAGATTGCTATTTCAGAAGTTTTATCAGTGCTTGCATTATCTACAACGATAATCTCATTGATTTTTCCTTTTGAATTTCTTATAGCACAATCCAAACATTCACCTATGTATTTTTCTTCATTATAGGCCGGAATTACCAAACTTATTTTTAGTTCATTGTTTTTTTGCATAATATTTTTTAATCTAACGAATTTCCTCCCAAACTTTGCTTGAAGATTTTTTTAAAAAAATTGTTGAAATTGAATTTATTGTCCATAAACTCAAGAGTTTTGCCCAGCCAATTTTATGTGCGCGGCGACCAGTATGATAAATAGTTAAATCTGATACAAATTTTGTTTTTCCGATTTTTGCTAAACGTCTAAAAAGATCGTGATCTTCACCTGTAACTAAATTTTCATCAAAACCTTTAACTTTTTTAAATTCATCATTTTTTATCATTTGAAATTCTCCTGATGCTCCACCAATATGTAAAATATTATTAAGAATAAAATAAAGTGAATTTAAGCATCGAAAAATAACTTTATCGGATAATTTTTCAAATTCAGGTAAAACTTTTATAGAAACTGTGAGAGCTACGATGTTTTTGTCTTTTTCGAATATATTCAGAGCTTTTTTAAAAAAACTATTTGAATCATATATAAAACAGTCTGCGTCTATAAAGGCAAGATAATCACCTTCTGCTATTTTTGCACCGTTATTTCTTCCACCTGCAATTGTTTGCTTCTCTTTTTCTTCATGTTTGCTAATTTTACAGTTATATTTTTTTGCAATTTCAAGAGTTTTATCTAAACTTCCACCATCAGATATTATAATTTCATGCTTGTCATTTAAGATACTAATACAGCTTATTGTTTTTTCTATTATCTTCTCCTCATTTAAAGTTGGAATAATAAAAGAAATCATATTTTTAACATTTTTGATCTTATGTAATTAGAGTATCCATAAGCTAATATGAGTAAGAATAGCCCGACACCAGCAATTAAAGCAATATTGAAACCATTAGAAATATTGCTATAAAAATGTCCAAAAAAGTAACCGATTGACATAAGCATTGCTACTAAGAAAATTTCTCCGATAGCGTTAATTATTACAAAAAATCGAATAGGAATTTTAGTAACGCCAGCCGCAACCAATGTAGCTAATGCAAAACCAAAACCTATTGATATTTTAGATATCAATAAAACTGGTGCCCGATGTCTTCTTAAGCGATCTTTTGTTTTTTCAAATAATTCTGGAGTTACGCCAAAAAAAGTTCCGTGCTTTCGCAAAATAGGTTCAGCAAAAAAATAACCTATATAATACCAACCTATGTCTGCTACAATATCCCCTAAGACTAATGCAATATATAGAGGTATAAGACTAAAAACTCCAAGCTTTAGAAAAAAACCTGTTGCTACCATCAGTATCGGACCTTCTATAATGGCGCCTAAAAAAATAAATATATATTTATATTGTTCGGCAAAGGCTAAAGAGTATGAAATAAATGCTGGAAAATTTTCCATGTAATTTTAATTACCAGACTTCTTTAATTTGAAAAGGTCTTTATATTTTACTATATATAGAAGATTAAGTAAAAACCATTATTTGATAGCGTTTATTTTAATTTAGTAAGCATCTAATATATAATTATATGGATTGTTAGCAATAGATATTAAAAACAAAAATGAGAATTTTAATAATTACAACTGATCTGAATGTGCTTGAAGAAGGAAGTGAAAAGCAAAAACAGATACTTAAGTATGGGACGATGCTTGAAATATTGCATGTTATTGTTTTTACAAAAAAGAAAAGTGATTATTCTGTTAAAAAAATTGCCGATAATATTTGGATATATCCCACAAATTCACTTACTCCAATAAATTTTATTGGAGATTCTATCGATATTGCTCGAATAAATGCTGTTTGGAAAAATAGAGTTCAAATCGATGTTGTTATAGGAGAAGACCCTTTTGAAGCAGGCTTTGCTGCTTGGCAGATAGCTAGAAAGTCAGGAAGACCCCTTCTTCTTCAGGTATTTACAGATTTTTTCACACCAAAATTTTATAAGAAGGATTTTTTAAACAAGATTCGTTTTTGGTTTGCTAAATTTATTCTTTCAAAAGCAGATTGCGTCGCTGTTTTTTCGGAAAGCATGAAAGAAAAAATAATATTGAATAAAATTAATTTAAAAAACAAAATAGAAATATTTCCCTCTTATACAGATATGGACTCTATCAATAAAGGACCTTCAAATTTTGATATTCATAAAAAATATCCTCAATTTAATTTTATTTTGATTATTAATCCCCATTCTTATTTAAAAGAGGAATTAGAATTTACTATAAAAATTCTAAAAGAAGTAGTAAAAAAACATCCTCGCGTAGGAGCTATTTTTATTGGCGATAATGAAAAATTTAATATTATAGAAAAAATGTTAGTTGAAAACCAACTATTAATGAACGTTTTTATTGAAACAAATCCCGTCGATGTGATTCCCTACTATAAAACAGCGAATGCGTTTTTTATACCCTTTACTCACGAAGAATCTGAGTCATCTCTTATAGAGGCTGTAGCATGTGGATGTCCTATAGTTTGTTGCGATTCGGCAATAACAAGCAAATATGTTGAAGATAATGTAAATGGGTTTGTTTGTAATAAAGATGATGATGACTGTTTCAAAAAATCTATTATCAATCTTTTGGGTAATAATATGTTTAGAACACAAATAAGAGTTAACGCTACTGGTTTTGTTGAAGAATATATAAGTAAAAAGAAAGAAGAGTATTTACAAGAAATAGGAAATTTGTGGGAAAAGTGTAGATTGATGAGAAAATAAAAATATAAAAAACTCCGCACCTGCAATAAATGCAAATGCGGAGAACTTTTATAAAGTATTTACCACAAAAGTGGACCAACGCTACTATTTAGTGATTTATCTATTTTCATATTCCGCCGATCAGTATATCAAAATAGCCTAAATTGTAAAGAAAATTTTACTTTAGCTGTTCTATATTTTTCAATTTTCTCCATCTTTTTGCCGCTTTTTCTCTTGCTAGTTGTTTTTCTATCTTTGCGTAAGCATCAGTGAAGTGTTCTCTGTCAGTGTGAACAGCTTCTTCTTTTATTTTTTCGGCAGTTTTTCTAGCTTCTTCGGCTTTACTGATATCGATCTCATGGGCACGTTCTGCGGTATCCGCCAAAATTGAAATTTTATTATTTAATACCTCAAGAAAACCTCCGGAAACGCTAAGTATCTCAATGTCGCCTTTGCTCGTTTTTATTTCGATTACACCCGGGATTAAACTTGTAACCAAAGGAATATGCTCTGGAAGAATCGTAACTTCTCCCTCTTTGGTTGGTATTGTTGCTTGAGTTATTTCTGCTTCAAAAACTTTTCGTTCTGGAGAAACAATTTCAAATTTTATAAATTTTTTATCTGCCATAGTTTTAATTATTTTTCTTCACTCATACCTACTTCTTCAATTCCTCCTTTCATGTAGAAATCAGACTCATTTTTGTCATCATGCTTTCCTTCAAGAATTTCTTTGAATCCTTTGATCGTATCTTCAAGCTTAACATATTTTCCTTTGCGTCCCGTGTATGTTTCTGCAACGAAACATGGCTGTGACAAAAATCTCTGGATCTTTCTTGCGCGAGACACAACGAATTTATCTTCATCTGATAGATCTTCCATTCCCAAAATAGCGATGATGTCTTGCAAGTCTTTATATCTCTGTAAAACTTTTTGCACACCTCTAGCAACTTCGTAGTGTTCTTTTCCAACTATCTTAGGATCAAGAACAATTGATGAAGAGTCCAAAGGATCAACTGCTGGATAAATTCCTAACTCTGTAAGGCTTCGTGCTAGCACAACTGTGGAATCCAAGTGACTGAATGTTGTAGCTGGTGCTGGGTCTGTTAGGTCGTCTGCTGGAACGTAAACTGCTTGAATAGAAGTAATGGAACCTGTTTTTGTTGATGTAATTCTTTCTTGAAGTTCACCCATTTCAGAAGCTAGAGTAGGCTGATAACCTACAGCTGAAGGCATACGTCCCAAAAGCGCTGACACTTCTGATCCTGCTTGTGTGAATCTGAAAATGTTGTCTATGAAAAGCAAAACGTCCTGATTTTTTTCATCTCTGAAATATTCTGCGATCGATAGTCCTGACAATCCAACTCTGGCGCGCGCTCCTGGCGGTTCGTTCATTTGTCCGAACACCATTGATACTTTGTTCAAAACGCCGGAATCTTTCATTTCATTGTATAGGTCATTTCCCTCTCTGGTTCTTTCGCCGACACCACTGAATACTGAGTATCCTCCGTGTTCATTGGCGATGTTGTGGATCAATTCCATGATGATAACGGTCTTTCCTACTCCAGCTCCTCCGAACATTCCAACCTTTCCTCCTTTTGCAATAGGACAAATTAAATCTATAACCTTGATACCTGTTTCAAGAATTTTGGTTTCGGTTGATTGGTCTGTAAATTTTGGAGCGTGGCGATGAATCGTGTATTTCTTTTCTGATTTTATTTCTCCAGCTCCATCGATAGGATTGCCTAAAACATCCAACATCCTTCCTAATGTTTCTACTCCAACTGGCACAGAAATTCCTTCTCCTGTATTTATAACTTCCTGACCTCTTTTTAGTCCGTCGGTAGAACTCATAGCGATAGTTCTAACAATACCTGATCCTAAGTGCTGTTCGGTTTCTAAAACCAGCTTTTTGCCATTAATATCAACTTCCAAAGCATCATAAATTTTTGGCAATTTATTTTCAAAATAAACATCAACAACCGCGCCTATGACCTGCTTGATTGTTCCTTTTTCATTTTTCATTTCGTTTTTCATAATTTTGATTTTATTAATTATTTATTTTAATGCATTGGCGCCGGCTGAAATTTCTGCTATTTCGGAAGTAATGCCTGACTGTCTGGCTTTGTTATAAAAGAGTCTGAGCTCATCAACCAATTCTCCTGCCGCATCTGTCGCCTGTTTCATTGCCGTCATTCTGCTTGAATGTTCAGATGCATTTGATTCCAGAAGCGCTTGATATAACTGCATCTTGATAATTCTAGGGAGCATCGTATTTAAAATTTCGTATGGATTTGGTTCAAAAAGATATTCTATTTTTTCTGAATTTGCATCATGCGAACTTTCTTTTTTTATGGAACCTAAAAATTCTTCGTGATCTTTTATATCTATCGGTAAAAGTTGTTTTACTCGGGGTATCTGTTTTGCAACACTTACGAAGTCATTATAAGCCACAAAAACTTTATCATATCTATTAGATAGAAAATCCATGATCGCAAGTTCTGCTATTGGCGACACCTCGTCTATTCCTTCGGCTAGATCTAATTTAGAAAATTGCGCAACAATATCATAACCATAACGTTGATAGATTGCTTTGCCTTTATTACCCAAAACTATGAATTCATATTTTATATCTTGAGTTTTGTCTTTACTGATACCTCTTTTTGTAAATTCTATGACTTTATTAAAAAGAGACGCGTTGAAACCTCCACATAATCCTCGGTTTGAAGTTATTAAAACTATTCCTATCGTCTTTACCTCATTCTTCTTTTTTAAAAGAGGATGAAGAATTTCTGATCCAGAATTTACTTTCGATAGATTTTGTAAAATTTTCCAGCTTAGATCAGAGTAGGCTCTTGTTTTCAAAACAGATTCAATAGCCTTTCTCATTTTTGAGGCTGAGACCATTTCCATAGCTTTAGTAATTTTTTTTGTGCTTCCTACGGATTTTATTCTGCTTTGTATATCTCTGACTTTTGCCATATATTATTCTGATTTTTGTTTTTCTAGATAATCAACCGATTCTTTGAACTCATTTATCAATGTTGATACTTTTGTTTCTAATTCTGGACTCAAAACTCCTTTGTCTTGAATTTCTTTCAAAACAGGCGCACCGTAATTTGAAAGATAATTATTTAATTCCTCTTCAAATTGAGAGATTTTCAAAACCGGAACATTATCCATGAATCCATTTATCAATGCGTAGAACACAACAACTTGATTTGCAACTGGAACTGGCTTGAATTGATCTTGCTTAAATATTTCTATAAGTCGTTTTCCTCTTTCTAGTTTTGATTTTGTATCGGAATCAAGATCTGAACCGAATTGCGCGAATGCGGCAAGTTCTCGATACTGTGCAGCTTCAAGTCGCATCTTTCCTGCAACTTTTTTCATCGCTTTTGTTTGTGCGGCGCTACCTACGCGAGAAACTGAAAGTCCTGCGTTTACAGCCGGTCTGTTTCCTTGATAGAAAAGATCAGGTTCCAAATATATTTGACCGTCAGTAATAGAAATTACGTTTGTAGGAATGTAAGCGGAAACGTCTCCGGCTTGAGTTTCAATAATAGGCAAAGCTGTGATTGATCCGCCTCCATAATTTTTGTTTAATTTACAAGAACGTTCGAGTAAGCGTGAGTGCAGATAAAAAACATCTCCAGGATAAGCTTCGCGACCCGGTGGTCTTCTTAGAAGAAGTGAAATTTCTCGATAAGCAACAGCGTGCTTTGATAGGTCATCATAAACGATCAAAACATCTTCTCCTTTGTCTAAGAAATATTCTGCCATTGCACAACCTGCGTAAGGAGCAACATAAAGAAGTGACGCTGGATCTGCGGCGCTAGCTAGAACAACAGTCGTGTATTCCATAGCTTTGTGTTCTGTGAGTTTTGCAACGATACTTGCGATCTTTGCTTCCTTCTGACCTATCGCAACATAAATACATTTCATATTCTGACCTCGCTGGTTTATTATCGTATCTATTGCAATTGCAGTCTTTCCAATCTGTCTATCGCCGATTATAAGCTCTCTCTGGCCTCGTCCAATAGGTATCATGGCATCTATGGCCTTTACGCCAGTTTGAACAGGTTGAGTGACTGATTCACGAGTAATGACGCCAGGCGCGATCTTTTCGATCGGATAAGATTTGTCTGATTTTATTGCTCCTTTACCATCTATCGGTTCTCCTAAAGAGTTTACGACGCGTCCGATAACAGCTTCGCCAACAGGAACTTCGAAGATTCTTTTTAGTCCCACAACTTCGTCGCCCTCTTTAATTGTTTTAGGGTCGCCTAAGATGATCGCTCCAACTCTATCTTCTTCGAGGTTTAAAGCCACGCCGTAAATTGAGCCTTCTTCTGTTTTAAATTCAAGCATTTCAGACATCATGACATCGGAAAGTCCTGATACTCTGGCAATACCATCGCCGGCTTCCATAACATAGCCGACGGTCTGTGATGTTGCTTCTGATTCTGATTTGAAATCATGAATGCTTTTTCTTAATTCTTTTACGATTGTGTCTTTGTTGATCATTTTAGTGAATATTATTTAACAATTTGGTTTTTAAAATTATCTAATTTTTGGCTTAAGCTTAAATTTATTATCTTGTCTCCGTATCTTATGATCGCTCCGCCTAAAATATTTTTGTCTAAATTGTTTTTTATTGAAACGGTCTTTGCGCCAGATTCTCTTCTTACATAGTCTTTTATTATTTGAGCGGTTTCTTTATCAATTTCTGAAACTGTCGTTACCTCTGCTTCTTCAAGTCCATATTTTTTATTCCACGCTTTTTCAAACTCTTTTACTATTTTTTCTCCTAAAGCCAAATCGTTATTTCTTTTTAGAATTAAAAAAAACTTTTTAATTATCGTTTTTGTGTCTCCTTCGTTTTTGTTGTAAAGAGATTCCATCAAAATTTCTCCATATTGTCTTGCTGTAATTTTCATTTCTACTTTTTATTTGATAAGTATCTGATAGTTCCTCTATCGTTTTGGATATCGGGTCGGTTTTGGATAATCTTATTTACAGACAATTTTATAAGATCAGCAATCTCGCCTTTTATCTCTTTTGCGACTTGAACTCTTTCGCTTTCGATCTTTTCTTTTTCCTGTTTTATAAAATCAGAAACATCTACTTTTGCCTTTTCCATCATATCCTGACTTCTTTCAACATTTAGTTTATTGGCCTTTTCAATAATCTCAACCGCCTCTTTTCTGGCTTGAGCAATTTGTTCCTGATACTCTTTATTTGTTTGTTCCAATCGTTCCTCTATTTCTTTTCCTTGTTCCAAACTTTTTGCTATCTTATCGCTACGCTCTTTTAATACATTAAATAGTGGCTTTAAAGCAAAAAAATACAGCACCGAAAAAGCTACTGCAAAATTAAAAGTTTGAGCGAGCAAAAGTCTGATATCGACGTGAAATGTGTTTATTATACTTTCCATAATAAAAATTAAACAAAATTAAATAACAGTCTAAAAACGAGAGGCTTAAACTAACTTTAATCACACAAACCTCCCGACATTCAAACTACTAAAGAATTTATGAATTTGGATGCAGTTCGAGGCGCGAGCGAGGATTGCGACCAAGCTGTAGTAAACCTACTGCGCGGAAGCAAACGAGCGACGCAACGAAGAAATGCGCCAAATACATAAATTCTTTATTTTATACTAAAGGCAATAACTAATGCATAAATAGCGACAGCTTCAGCAAATGCAGATGCTAGAAGCATAGTAACCATGACTTTTCCAGAAGCTTCTGGGTTGCGTCCTACTGCTTCTGCTGCTTTAGCACCAATGAAGCCGATGCCTATACCAGGGCCTATAGCCCCCAAACCTATTGCCAATGCTTTGGCCAACATAACACTTTCCATAAGTTAATTTAAATTAATAATAAAAATGTTTTAATACTATAAACGATTTCGACTTTTTTTTCTAGTGTTCCTCATGCGAGGTCATAACTGTTAAATAAATCAATATCAATATTGCAAAAATTAGTGCTTGTATAAGTCCGACAAGTATTTCCATAAAAATAAAAGGAATAGGCAGACCAAAGGCAAAAATAGCAGCCATTGATGCGAGCAAAACCTCACCAGCAAAAATATTTCCAAAAAGCCTAAATGAAAGGCTTATAATTTTTGCAATCTCGCTGATGATTTCTATGAAACCGACAAAAAGCTTTATTGGATTAACGATCAAAACCGATGGATCTTTCATGACTTTTTTCGGTATCTCTAAAATAGCTTTAATGTTTATGAATTTATTAAAATAACTCCAGGCACCCAGAGTAATAATTCCGAAAATATGACTGACGATCACACCGATCAATGCCAGCGCTAGTGTTGTGTTTAAGTCGGCTGTTCCTCCTCTAAAGAACGGAACAAAAGTCCGTGTGCCGTTTTCTGTTGCCATGAATCCGATAGAACCAACTCCTGGTAAAATACCGAGCCAGTTATTTATCAAAATCATAATAAAGAATGTAAAAACCAGAGGAAAGAAAAGCATCGTTCTTTTTCGCGAACCGGTAATAGAATCAAATATTTCAAGAAATTCATCAATTACGACTTCAAAGATATTTTGAATTCCTTTTGGAACTAGAGAGATCTTTGCACGCAATACAAAACCCATTATTATGACTATTAAAATCATTATCCATGAGTTGATAAGTGAGTTGGTTATAGGAAAACCTCCAATATTAAAGATTTCTTCTGCATAAAGAGTATGTTCATGTCCAGAAGATTCAGTAGTATGAACCTCTCTTGTTGCTTCTGTGTTTGTATTATTTAATTGAGCTTCCTGTTCATTCATAAGAATAATTGATTTTGTTATATGAATATACACTATCTTTTAAAATTTTTCAAAATTTAAGCAAAAAATAAAAAACTTGGGAATATTTCCCAAGTTTAATTTTGTCCGAAAAATTATTGTTTTATTGCCACCCTCGGCAATTTAAATGGTTCGCGAACGATTTTTACTCTCGGCGCAAGAATGATTGTTGTTCCTGAAATAACCTCAGAACCTTTTTCATTAATTGCACTACATTTCATTGTTAGCTGAGCCTTCCCTTTCTTTTCAACGCATTCCACTATAGCAGTGATGGTGTCGCCGATGTAAACCGGAGCTTTAAATTCCAAAGATTGTTTTATTAGAATAGTTCCCAGTCCTGGAAATTCTGTGCCCATAAGCTTTGAAAATAAAGACATTACAAATGCGCCATGAACTATAGGTCTCTTGAATCTTGTGCCTTCAGCATAAGCCTCATCTAAATGAATCGGATTTAAATCACCAGATACTGCTGCAAACATTATAATGTCTTGAGTAGTAAAAAATCTTTTGATCGAATATTTATCTCCGACTGCAATTTCATCAGCAGTAACATTGATCGATAAATTAATTCGAGATTGCTCCAAAAATTCTGGAGCGTATGAAACATAATTTTTTGTTTTATTCATTTTATAATTTTTGTTCTAATAGCAAGAATAAACAAAGGACGATTTTTTGCAAGCAATAAAAAAGCACCGTGTTGAATTAGCAACACGGTGCTTGGTTTTTGTTTCTGATTATCAGTCACATGAAGAAGATCTGCGACTTACCATAGTGATTAATAAAAGAATTCCACCGATGATTAAACGAGCATAATCCCACTGGTAACCTGCACTTCCATAGATTAACGCTGTACTTAGTAAAAAAGCGCTACCAACATAAAGACCACGCCTTACTGCAAAGATGATCAGAGGGACTGCTGAAAACGTACTAGTAATCCCTACTATACCTAAGAAAATCCCGATCTTTGGTAGAACTGTTTCAGTATTCATCTGCTTTACTGAAAATCCGCTTATAACCCAAATGAATAATACGATGAGTGCGAAAATGCTGGCAAAAATAATTGTCCATACAACATACCACTCGTAAAGAAAGTGAGTAGATTTAAGATATACTTCTTCTAATGGAAGCTGTGAAATTACACACAACCAAAAGGAATATAAAAAGCTAATGATTAATCCCATATTTTTCTTTCTTTTTTTCGTTTTTCTTAAGACCTGGTTAATCCAAATCTTTTCTTTTTATAAAATACATACAAATGAATTTTTTGTCAAACTAAAACTGCGGGCTTTTGCCCGCAGTTTTATTGAATTTAGAATATAATTCGATTTTAATAACTTACGAAATGCTTGATAGAAGCTTTTGATTGGAGGTCTTGAATATAACTACCAACCGCAGCATTCATTTTTTGTTGTTGTAATTGAGTTGCAACTTGAGCCTTAACAGCTTCCTCTTGTCCTGCTGCAACTGGAACTTTATTGTCCTTTATATATTTTGCAATTTCTTCATCTGTAACCGTTGCTTTGCTAGCTAAAAGTTTTTCCAATTTCTTTTGAACAGTAAGTTGTTTTTTGAAATCTTCTAAAGTTAGACCTTGTGCTGTTAGAGCTTGATCCAAAGTTCCTCCTTGTGCTTTTATTTGATCTTCTACAGTTTTTACACTTGCGTCTATTTCAGAACTGCTTACGGTAATTTTATTTTTTGAAGCTTCGCTGTCTATAAGTTTTTGAACTATGAGAGCACTTAGAACTTGTTTACCAGAATTTTTCTCAAGCTCTTTGATAACTTCAAGTCGGCTTATAGGAGATCCGTTTACTGTTGCTGCAACTAGTAAACCTTTGTAATAAAAGATCACTGCTCCGATTATAAGGATAAGAGCTATGATTACTGCAGTTCTCATATTGAGAAAATTTTTCTTTCCAGCTTCTGCTGGACTATTTTCCATTGAAGGATTCATTGATTCGTCCATATTTTTGAATTAAATTATTTTTTTATAATTAAGACTTTTAATTGTTTTAAAGTATATCACATACGTTTATCAACTATCAATACTACAATAAACAAAAACCAATTTTGGTTGGTTTTTGTTTGACAAAACTTGTATTTTCTGTAATTCTGAAATCAGAAAATAATAAAATGAACAGACAAAAAAGAACTGCTATTAAAGAAAAATTTAAGAGACAATTAAAATGTAGTCCTGATTTTAAACAAAAAAAGTCTCCAGAGAAGCTCGGATTTACTGAGGTTGTTTCCAGAATGATTGAACCTGGACACAAAATTACTCATAAACAATTTAGACGCTTATATAGACAAGCATCTGGCTGGAGAGATATCGACTTTCTTGCTCAAATACTTACTAATAGCAAAGCAGAGGTTGTTTTTTGTGACGGTATTAAAATTTCATCTGGATGTTTGTTTGAACACACATACGGTGAGGATGGTTACTGCAAAATCTTTTTACCTTGTTTATGGCGAGGAACATGGAAATACATAGTTTTTCCGCATGAATTATCTTATGAAGAAATAATGGATTTTGTAAAACAGAAAATTGAACAAGGTAAACCAATCAAACTCACTCGATCAGAAAAGAAAAAATTAAGCAATAAAGTTAAAGTTCAAAACAATCTTTCTCTCACAGAAGTATTGAAAAAACTTAAAGAACTTCTGCGATTAAAAATTGTTTAGTTCTCAAAATCTAGTTTTAATAAGAACAAAGAAAGAAAGGTGGTGATTATGAACGAGTTTGATGTAGAAGTTAAGATCGTGGCACCTAAATGCGAAGTTTTTGATCAAACAATCAAGATTGAAGCGACTTCGTTGGAAGAAGCGAAAAAAATAGCACGAGAGAGAGCGCTAGCAGAGTGCGCGCTTACCGGATATTATAGAATTGAAGTGCGGTAAGCTAAATTTAATTCTCGAATTAGGTCCTGGCACATTTCGTGCCAGGACCATTCTTTTTATTTAATTGTGTATAAATTACTTTATTAAATTTCGCACGATCTCTTCATCTTCGGGGTTTGTAACACCGAACCATCTATCTTGTGCGGGATAAATTTTCATTTTTATTTTTCCTTCATTGATAAGAATTGCTAATTCAACAGGAAGCAGACACTCTGCCTTTCTGTCTCCATTGTGAGCTTTTTTAAAATCAACCAATTTTTCACAAAGAAGATCTAATGTTTCTGGATGCAAAGCAAAAATATTCATACTGCATAGATCATCCGCTGTATTTCTAGTTTGAGCGAGATTATTTTTTTCTATATTAAAAGTTTCTTCGATATCCTGGACCATATCATTTTCAACTTTAAAGATTCCCCTGTTAGTTTTGCCTTGTTCAGGTATAACATCTGAGAGTTTGTAACCTATTGTTGCTTCTTCGTTTTCTTTAGATAAATGATTATGAAGAGTTTCGATGTCTAATTTTCCATAAATATCGTCTCCATTCATTATAATAAATGGACAATTTACTACGTCTTTTATCGCGCATATTGCATCAATAGTTCCCCACGGCCTATCGCGCTCTGATTCGTCATAATTTTGCAAAGCGTATTCTACTGGAACACCCTTATATTCATTATTAAAAAAATCTTTGAATGGGGCTTCGGTCTTGTTTCCAACAATAAAAATTATCTTAGAAAATCCTAAAGGAAGCGCTTCGTTCAAAGAATACTCGATCAGGGTCTCGCCATTCTTGCCGATCCTCGCGAATTGTTTTATTCGTCCGCCGAATCTAGACGATATCCCAGCACACATATATACAAGAGCTATATTTTTATCCATAGTCTGTTTTTTATTAATTTTTTAAAATTTCTATTTACAATCAACCGAACACATTCCTGATGTTCTCTCTACTGTATCACAAACTCCATCTCCGCATTTTCCACTACTTTGTTGTTCTTGAGTTGGTGGGGTTGGTGCAGAATGATTTTCAGTAGGCGTATTATCAGTTTCTTTTTTTACAATATCACAATCCAATGAACACATTCCAGATGATTTTTCAACAGAATCACAAACTCCATCTCCACATTTCGGATTGCCCTGCTGTCCTTCCGGTGTTGTTGTGTTGGTGTTATCTTTTGAATTCAGATCGTATCCTCTGCATACATAATAATCTTGCAAATTAAATAAATTTATAAATTCATTCAGAGTGTGATCTTTCAATATTGTATCACTTGGTTTTATCAGACCGCATATGCAATTTATTTGAGAAGTGTAATTTATAATATCTTTTAATCCAACCACATCATCCTTTGACCATATAGGACCATTAATTTTATCCGTTTCCAACCCAGATGCATAGCCTGTATAGCCACCCATGCATTTTGTTACCTTGCCCGTCAAAACAAGGGCTTGTTTTTGTTGATCTAGGTCAGATGAACCCGTAAGACCCTTTCCGCTAATACCCTTACTTTCTATTCCAAACAATGAAGCCTTGCCACTTTTTATTGCCCTCGCTATAAAAGTGAATATAAGAGTGGACTGTTCGTTTTTATCAAGAGAATATTCCACATGATTGTTCGAGTAGATTCCGTCAATATTTGGATTGTTTAAGATCCCATCGTTATTAGTGCCTTGATAGATAAGAATATGGTTTGGATCAAGTGATTTAAATAATGATATAAAAGAATTTCTAGAATTTTCTCTCACATATTCTCTAAATTCATAGAGATCTTTCCCTTTTTGATTTAGATCTTCTAATTTAACGAAATAGTTTAGTGAAAAATCATCAGGAAAACCTTTCTTGCTATTTGGGTCTTTTAATAAATTATTCGCATCTGGTATCTTAATATTACTTAAAGATAAAGTTGGATCGCCCCAAGCGCCTCGTAAAGCAGTATCACCCTTATATTTATTTTTTATCCAAACCTTAAATTCGCTTTGAGAAAAATTTGAGTAGCCGGGTATTTGATCATAAGGAGTTTCTCCCATTAATCCTCCATAAATTCCCCTGATTTGCACATAATCCGAATATATATCTTCTCCCGTAGGACCAACGGACGATAACCATCCTATCAATGCAGGATGATCTTTATATCGACTGATAACTGCTTTTAGAAATTCTGAATAATCGTTTTGGATTGTTTTGCTTCCCATGCTTGGATAGTTATATTTCCATCCATATGAATCCGTTTCGCATTCTTTGCATGTTTTGTAAGGAGTTACAGAATCTTCATCTTTTCGAACCATTAGCATGCCGTTTGTTGCAATTTTTGCTTGAGGCCCGCCATTTTCAGAGATATCAACGGCTGGCGTTGCACAAATTAGCTCTTCTTTTGGTTTAGTGCAACACCTTAAATCGCTTTTCGCACAAATTTCTTTAGGAATACATGAAGTAGAAGCATCTTTTTCAGCAGGAATGCATGGCGTTATTGATTCTGGAGACAAAACATATGGAGGAAAGTCATTTTCTTTTATCCACCATTCAGGGATCATCTTATGCAAAGCGGGATAGAGTATCACATAAATTCCTTTTTGTTCGGCATAATTCATAGCTTCATCAAAATCTTTAAAATCTAGCGAAGAATCTATGCCATTTGGTCGAATTGTTGCTGTGTCTAAATCAGACCACCATACTCGCAACACAAGAGTATTCGCTCCATTTGCGATAGAGTCGACAATTACTTTTTTTGCAGAAATAAGCCACTCGCCTTTTTTATAGCTTGTTTCGTTTAGAACTGTTGTGTTGGGATAATAATACCAATCGCTTAATAAAAGTTCCTTTTCTTTTCCGTTAATAAAAATTCTTGGTATATCATTAACTTTTGCTACGTAGCTTTTTATTGCAGGTGCTTTATTGAAAATTATTTTAGAAACATAAAATCCAACTCCACCCACGAGTAACAATAAAACAAAAAAAATCGCAATACGCTTTTTCATAGAATAAATTTCTAAATTTAAAATAAGTAATGTCCAAAAATTAACAGGCCAACTATAAAGGCTATGCACGCTGATATAAGCACAGCGCCAGCAGCGACGTCTTTTGTGTCTTTTGCGTAAGGATGATACTCGGGTGATGTAAGATCTATATCTATCTCAATTGCAGTATTAAAGGCCTCAGCAACAAAAACTAAACCGATAGCAAAGACCAGTAAAACCCACTCGAGATTTGTAATTTCAAAATAAAAACCGAGAAATACAACTACAACAGAAGAAGCAATTTGAATCCATGCATTATGTGTTCTTTTTAAAAATACCCATATTCCCCTGCCAGCATTTACAAAACTTTCTTTTCTTCCCTTGATTGAAAATGATTTTTTAGTATCAGAATTATTTTCCATAAATAAAATTATAGCATACCAAATTACCAGCCTCTATTTTTTGCGATTTTTTATTATTTCTGAAATGCCCGCAAGTATTGAATTTGGATCCAATCTTTGAGTATTGGCTGAATCCCAATCAAACTTTCCACGAACGCTTTTTCTCGTATCTTTTTCTTCGGGTAGCAATTCTACATTTTCCATTCCTATTTCATCCCCATAATAAATTATTGGACTTCCTGGAACGTTCAAAAACATTTTATATGCTTCAATTATCTTTTCTTTATTTCCACCGAGAGCCGTTGCAGGTCGTAACGAAAGACCGCCAGCAAATCTATATTTTTTTTCTGGATCAAAATAAGAAAGCACTTCTTCACGCTCATTTTCATCCCTTAAAGTTCCAATAGTCATTTCGTCATGATGACCGAAGAAAGTTACCCATGCGCAACTTTCGGGAATTTTAGCAGATGTTTCAATAACATCTTGAAGAAGAGCTGGATCATTTCTTTTGAGCACAAGCATCAACTGTGCCAATAATGGAAAAAGATATATTAAATGGCATTCGTCTCCGTCTCCAAAATATTCTTTGGTTTTTTCTACAGAATCGCACACTTCTCCAAGAATTATAATATTGTGGTGATTTTGATCTATATGCGAACGTATTTTTTTGACCAATGTGTGCGTTTCTGGAAGATCAGTTGATGTAGTTCCCTCCTTTTTTATCACATGAGACACTGCATCAAGACGAAATCCATCTACGCCAATATTTACCCAAAAATCTATCACGTTCATCATTTCAGAAAAAACGCGCGGATTTTCCCAATTAAGATCTACCTGTTTAATATGAAAGGTTGAAAAATAATAATCATCCGTTTGTTCATTGTATATCCAATTTTTTGATTTCAGATCTGGAAAGAGATTTGGCGCTTCAGCAAACTCCTCTCCTGTCTTGCTCCATAAATAAAAATCTCTCTTGTCATTTTGGACTGAACTGCGTGCTTCAACAAACCATGGGTGATTTGTTGAAGTGTGATTTAAAACAAAATCGATGATCACACGTATTCCTATGTCGTGGGCTTTTTTCATAAAATCCTTGAAATCATCAAGAGTTCCAAGATCTTCGCGAATACCCAGGTAATCTGTTATGTCATAACCCTCGTCGATCATTGGTGAAGGATAATGAGGAAGTAAATGAATGCAGTCAACGCCTAAAAACTTAAGATAATCCAGCTTATTCGAAAAATTTGTAAATGTACCAGCAAATCTATCTACATAGACCTCGTATATAACTGAATTTTTCCACCAATAATCGTTGTTGTGCATCATAATATTATTTTTTATTAATTAAACTAGAGTAATAAAACCTTCAATGTCGTCATTTTATGGCTGGAATAAATCTTCTGGCATAAATCGCACTGATGTTACGCTCGGAAACTGCTTTGCAGTTGCTTCAATTTGAAACCTGATTATTCCTACTCGACATGATCCTCCGCTCGTTTTAAATTTTGGATCATTAAAAGTTAAAGTTGCGACTCCCTCATCTATAACGACACTCTTTAGAGTAACTCCAGACAGTGGAAATTCAGTTGAAATTCCATTTGCTTTTTCTTCATCAGAAAGTTCTCCGCGAAGCAATAAATTTATTGTATCCTCTAAAGGTGTAGTGGTTGCAGATATAACTCGCTCAACTTCAACAAGACCTTTTCTACTACACTGTGCACCTCCAGGACCTTGATCAAGTTCGGGGTTATAAAAATAAAGTTTTACTTTAATAAAGTTATTTGCTTTTTCTTTTAATTCTTCTAGGGGGGCTTGTTTATACGTATAAACAAGCCAGCTCGCAGAAGTAACAAGAATTACAGCGCAAATAATTATTAAAAGATACTTTTTATTCATAATCGCACTCGTTTAGTCTAAAAATATTGTAATGAATTTAGCTTAGCTCTAGTTTTTGGACCAACTAATCCATAACCGTCATCTCCAGGTTTTGCTATTCCATATCTTACTTGAAAACGTTTGAGTGCCGCGAGAGTCGCAGGTCCAAAATAACCTGTAACCGAACCTTCAGGATAAAGCGACGGATCTAATTTTAGAAAATTTTGCAAAGCAGTAACCTGTGAATTTCTATATCCAAATTGGAGATAAGCTGAAAAATTTATTGAACGAACAGCTTTTATACCCAAAGCTGAAGTGCTCGCCATTGTAGAGGTTGAGGTTCCAGTTAAAATATTCTGCTGAGAATTCAAGGTAGTGTTTGCACTATAGTTCGTATTTACATAGCCAGGTGGAAGAATTATTAAATTTACAATATTTGCCTTCGTGGCATCATAAGCACCGCTAAAATTTTGTGGAAAAAGGTAAACAGGAACTGCTTGAGATGCAGAACTAATATTAGTGAAAGAGACTGTTGTGCTTCCTGACACTGGTAATGCATTGCTAAAACCAGGAACACTGCACGGTAAAGCCGTTGTTGTTGAACCTTGAACACTGTTCCATGTTACAAAAGCATGACATGGCATTTGTAAATTAACTCCAGACGCATTACCCGCGACCCAAGAAAAATTTACAGACTGACCTGAAGCTAAAAGTTTTTGCGAACTTTCAAAACTTGAAACGTAAGGCACTGTCGGCAAAGGTTTGGGCGGAATGCTTATTGTTATAGATTTAGCGTGAATGGCATCATAAGCTCCGGCTGATATCGCTGGAAGAATTCTTATAGTTTGATCTGTAGTATAAGAGTTGGAATTAACAAAATATACACTCACAGAACCAGAACCGGGTAGATCTGTAGAATAAACTGGGATACCGCAATTCAAAGCACCGTTTACTGCTGGATTTGTAGAAAAAATTTGAATTCCATTCTGACAATCAAACTGAAGATTTGAAGCGCTAATTTCTCTGCCAGTCCATGATAAATTTATTGGGAAAGTAGATGTTGCGACTGATGTGGTTGCGAAAGAAAAATCAGCAATTGGCACAGGCACATTTCCAGCATACAAATTTATAAACGCCGCACCCGAATCATATTCAATACCGGAAGAATCTTTAGGTGTAACTTTCACTGCCAAAACTATCGGACTACCAGTAAGATTAATAACAGAAAAAATTAAATTGTCGGATGCGTTAGCACTCACAGATTGTTTTGTATTGCATGGAAATAATGAGCCATCAGCTTTTTTAATACTTACACCATTTGGGCAAGAAAAATAAAGATTATGACCCGATCCATTTTCAATAGTCCATGATAAAACTACTTGATAACCGTAATTTACATTTTGAGAAGATGCAGTAAAAGACGAAACATATGGATTAGCAGCAAAAGCCGTAGAAGCACTAAATAAAAAAATGAACGCAAAAAAGGCTGATAAAAAATATTTCATAATTATTTTAAAACTTAAAATTTTATAAGCTAATTTTATCACTTTAAAACACCGCTTCAAAGCGGTGTTGTGAGATATATTTATATTTACTTTTTCAGTAATAATTTACACAAATCAATTTTCTTTTCTCTCGGCCAGCTTTTTATCTCAGCCTCGCGCTTTGACGCACTGCTTCTGTCTTTATGCTCTTCCGTATAAAGAATTTTTGTAACTTTTCTAGAGCTTGTATAATGTCCGCCTTTTCCGCTTTTATGTTCTTCAAATCTCCTTTTAACATCAGTGGTTATTCCAGTATAAAGAGACCCATCGCTACATTTTAAAATGTAAACAAAATACATAAGTTATATTTTATCAGAATTGCATATTCTCTGTCATTCCCGCGCAGGCGGGAATCCAGATTAAACAGATATGAACTAGATTCCCGCCTGCGCGGGAATGACAGAAGTATTGAATAGATTTCTAGCCTCATTCCAAATTTCTGGCTGATTATGTTTTGTCTTCATCCAATACCACCATTCTACGCCCCAAAAATAAAATTTGCTTAAGCCTGTTTGTTTTGCAAACTCAACATCTTCTTTAAACATTTTTAAATTCATTGATTGAGCTTGTTCTTCCAAAGAAGATTCCATAAGTGGCGCGCCTGTCCAAGGCTCCGCCTGCAATTCTATACAAATAACATCCTTATCAAAAACTTTTTTTATAATCTGCACCTTTCTCATATAAGTTACAGGATTTAAGAAAGAGTAAGTTCCAAAACCGAAAGTGTCCGTTACGCTCGTCCAAGCATTTCTATACATCGTAATTCCAACAATATCGCCGATCTTCGCCGCACCGAACCATGTCGACTGCTCTCCGGAATCAGAAATAATTATTTTCCTTGTCGGATCAAGCGACTTCACCAAAGCAACTTCTGCTTTCAGAAAATCATCGCTTCTATAATACCAAGAAGGACATTCACCGAAATAAAATAAAGGTTCATTCTCTACCTGCCAGTTAATGATCGCTTTTGAACCTTTGTATCTTTCAACAACCTTTGTGACATATTTTAAAAGTTGCACCTGCTGTTCTTCTTTTGATAAACCACTCATCCACGAAGGCGTGTGGCACTCAGGCCATCTTCCTGTTTTCAAACCAACAACAAAAATAATTTTTACATTATTTTTTTCTGCCTGCTTAATCTGCCAATCAATATCATCAAAAAAATATTTATCTTTTTCTGTTTCAACCGCATTCCAATTTGTATGAAGTTTTATATTTTTTGCGCCAAGATCATTTATTATTGCTGAATAAGTTTCTTTCCAATCGAGTCCGAAATATTCTGCCTGCGACTGTGAAAAATCAACTCCCCACGGAGAATTGCTTGGAGTTTGCGAGCTAGCGCTTAAAGAAAAAGGCCAAGGAATAAAAAAGTAACCTAAAATTGCCATTATAAAAATAATGACCGCAATACCTAGTGAGATTAACTTTTTTCTATGTAAACCTATATTTTTAAGCATTTTTGCTCTGCTTTCGTCATTAATAGCTCGAAAAAAGTAGAGAGCTCACTCTACAACATTTTTTATAAAAAACAAACTGTAATTTAAATTACAGTTTGAAAATTATTATATTTTTTTAATTTATCTGAAAAAAATTATTTAGTCTTTTTTACTGCAACTTTTTTCTTAGGTGCTTTTTTGTCAGAATTTTTAACTGCAATTTCTACTTCCTTTACTGCAACTTTTTCTTGAACAGCTTTTGTGCTAGAAAGTGCTTCAACTGCTTTAGCGAGTCGATCAATTTTTACATTGAGCTCATCTATCTTCTTTAACACATCAGCATTTCCGCCATTAGTATTTACAAAAGCAGGTTTTACTTGAACTCTGTCGTTATTAAATTCTCTCTGAGGAAATCTACCACCTCTATCACCGCCTCGGTCTCCTCCTCTGCTGTCTCTTTCATCTCCTTTGGTTGCAAAACAATCTTTGCAATAAACTGGCTTTCCGTTTGTTGGTCTAAAAGGCACCTCACAAGATTGACTGCATTCGCTGCAAACAGCTTTGTGCATATCTTTAAATCCACCTTGTCCACCACCAAATGATGGTCTTCCGCCTCTTCCTCCAAAACTAGAGCCTCCTCTCCCTCCACCAAAACCTCCACCTCCTCTGCTTCCACCTCGATTAAAATTTCCCATATATTTTTATTTATTATTAAATTTATTTTAAATGACTAATACACCAAATTTGTGAATTCTGTCAAGTTATAAGAGTCTATGCTTTTAATTGCTAAATAGCAAGGAAAACAAAGAACTCTCTACTTTTCCAAATCCAGAACTTCATCAATACGAATCTGACTTACAAATTCTGGCACGTGACTCACAAGCACCATTGCCCCATCATATTTATTAAGTGCGGCTGCAATAATAGGAATATGACGAAAATTTATATGATTGGTAGGCTCATCAAGAATAAGAAGTCCAGGCTTTTGAAGCACGAGTCTCGCAAAAGCAACTAGCCCTTTCTGACCCTCCGACAAATTACCAATTTTTGTATGTATAAGCTCTCCGCTAATTAAAAAGCTAGCCGCTGTCGATCTAAGAGTCGACTCTACTTGTTTTTCCATAACCGACATAAGCGACTCATAAACAGTATCTTCAAAATTTAATGTTGAAAAATCCTGGCGATAATATCCAACCATGATATCAGGCGCAATAGTTGCCCCTTTAGATTTTCCAGAAGCTAGTGATTCCAAAAGTGTGCTTTTTCCTATTCCGTTTTGACCAGAAAGAAGAAGATGCTGATTACGTCTTAACACCACTTTTGCCTTTCTTGCGACAGGTTTATGATTTTTGAATACAGTAAAATCTGTAATATTAAGGACATCCCCTTTGGTGTCTTGTTGAGAAGGAATAATAAATGATCTTATAGTTTTATCTTCTCTTCTTACAACCACTTTTTCTTCCTCGAGTTCCTCAGCTTTTTCTCTCATACGTTTTGCAACCATTCTCATCTGACCTCCTTTGTTAGCAAAAAAGTTCGCTTTGTCTTTATTTTCTTGAATCTCTTTGGCGAGCAAAGCATTCTTTCTATTTTCCTTTTCAATACGAGCGGAAATTTCCGCAAGAAGATCGAAATAGTTTCCGACATATTGCTCAACTTTTCGCGTATGAATATCAAGATACAAAACTCCTTGAGTAAACGAATTTAAAAAGTCCGCATCGTGAGAAATAACAAGAACAGTTTTTTTATAATCTTGAAGAAATTTTGTGAGATGCGCTATTCCAGCTTTATCCAAATTGTTCGTAGGTTCGTCGAGTAAAAGAATATCAGGATTTTGTATAAGCGCGGACGCAAGAAGAAGTCGCGCTTGCTGACCTCCAGAAAAAGATTTTACAATTCTATCGTGTGGTGCATTTAAATTTACCACTTCAAGAATTGCATCTATACGAGGATCAATATCATAAACTTTTTTATCAAAACATTTTTCAAAAAATTCTCTAACCGTAAGAAGAGACTCCTCGCGAGAAATGACCTGATGTGCAGTAGCGATAGTGAGTCGCTCTCCAATATGTATATTACCGTTTTCTGTTTCAAGGCCTTTGGTTATAAGTTTAAAAATGGTGCTTTTTCCAGCACCATTCTGACCCATCAGTGTAACCTTAGAACCTCGCCTTAAAGAAAAATCCACATCCTCTAGGATGGGTTTTTTCGCTCCGTATTCAAATGATACATTCTCAAATCTTAATATAACTTCGTCTCGTGACATCGCACAACAATAACATAATAAATTAAAAAAGTCTAGAGCTTAGTAAGTTTAAAAAAACAAACCGCATTTAAAATACAGTTTGAATTTGAAATTGTTTTTTTGTTAATTATTTATCTTCTTCAGTTTGAGAATTTAACGGTGGAGTTACTTTACTTTGACGAACACCTCCATATTGACCGTGTGTTTTTTGAATAACAGGTTCCTTCAATTCAACAAAAACCATCATAGCAATTGGGTCTTTGAATTTAAGCCTTATTCTAAAATTTCCTACATTTTTTATTTCTAGAACTACAACATGAGGCATTTCAAAAGCGCCATCTATTATTGATGCAGTTATATGAGTTGTAATACCGAGACGAGCTACAGTGCTTCTACCGTCTAAAATAGCTAATATATCAGAAGGTATTTGTATTGCTTCGTAAGTTGCTCCTAAAATAAATTGATTTGGTTCTAAATAAAATTCCTCTTTTATTAGATCAACTTCTTTATATTTAAGATTTTGAGGAGAGTTGATCTCAACTGTTTGATTTGGTTCGGGAATAAGAATATCCTTCGCGAGATGAATTCTAAGTCCTGCCGGTCTGATATTTTTCTTATCAAATTCCGGTTGGACAATGATTTTCCCTTCATTTATATATCGTTCAATTGTTTGATGTGAGAGAAACATCGTTCATTAATACTATCAAATCGTATTATTTATTCAATGATTTTGATAATTAAGAAGGGCTGGTTTATAAAAAGATCTACAAACACACTGAAGTGTTGTAGATCTTTAATTTTCACCAAATTTCACAACTTTAGAATATCTTTCGATATTCAACTGGGCGACCATCATTATTTGCCCGTTCAATACCCAATAACATACCCATACTAATACCATAATCTTCATAAACAACGGTAAGTTCGGCTTCTTCGCCCCAAATGAGACCGGCTTCGATTCCTAGATCTCTTTCGTGTTTTATATTGTCATCTAATATGCCCATTTGAGTATAGAGCAAATGACTACACAAAGGAGCTTCTCCTCGTAATAAAGAATCTCGCATACATTTGCGAGCGTATTCTTTGTTTCGTTCTGTATTTCCAGCAAATGGACTTTCAATAATAACTTTTTTCATTTTTCTCCCCCAAACAATTTTCTGAGAAGATTTTAGCTTTTATTAGAGGAGTGGTCAAACTTTTATAAACATAACAAACACAATAACCAATTAATTTTCTCTTACATAGCAGAATTTCGCCATTGATTTTCTATTCGTTCCTGAGCTTTATTTTCATGCATTCTTTTTTCAAAAAATACATAGTCCATCAAATAATCCATCTCTATTTTAAATATTCTATCTAAATATTCCTCCAGATGACTCTCATGAATTACATCAACATAAATGTTTCTTGAAATAACATTCTCATCAGTATAAGGTTCTTTCCATTCATAATTACGATAATATAAAAAATTTTTCAGTTCATTTCCATCTTGATCGATTATTTTTCCAGGACCTTTATATACAACTAACGAATAAAATAATCCTTTTGTATGAAGTATGCGTGAGTTTCCGCGTAAATACAGTAATGCTTTGATTAATTGCATAATAGCTCCTAAAAGATTATTCTTACTATTCTTCCTCTTCGAACTTTCATTTTCATCCTCATCTTTATTTTTTGTTAGATTTATATTTTTTATGACAGGATCAATATTGAAAAAATGAAACCTACTTTTGTCATGTAAATTTTGAATATTATAACCATCTATAAAATAAACCCTTTCATCTTTCGGGTTCGGTCTTGAATAACAAGTAAAATCCTGATCTAAATATTTACACTCAATAACAAGAGATAATTGATTACCACGAGGATTAGAACTTTCTTTTTTTTGTATAGCCACGATATCTATATCTCTTGGCTTAAGCTCAACATCATCAATATAATTTTGCTCAGAAAATACTTCGAATCCATTTTTTCTAATACGATCTTCTATTTCATATTGGAATTCATATCCTAAAGTCATAATTTTTTTAATATTTAAATTAATTATATATAAATACGGTTCAATCACCATTCTTCTGGTAATAAAAATTCTAATCTTGTAGGCACAATACACCTTTTGAGTCCTCCTATTATATCTAATATTTATATTTCTTCAATTCCTTTTTACCGGTCTTAACAAATTTTCCGAATTGGCGATCTTTTTCCCTTCTCTCAAGTTCTGTCATTTCATAAAATTCACTCTCTTTTCTTAGATTAATATAATTTGAATATTTTTCTGCACTCAATCTGCCGGAATTTAATTCCGCTAAAACTGCGCAATCAGGTTCGTGCACATGAGTGCAATCAGCAAATTTGCATTTTTCTGCTAGAGCCGTTATTTCGTCAAAGAAGTTATCTATACTAACAACAGCGTCAGTCATTCCAACTTCTCTCATACCAGGATTATCAATAACAATTCCACCATTTTCCAAAAAATACATTTCTCTTACTGTAGTTGCGTGTTTACCTCTGCCAGTACGAAGACCTATGTCTTCGGTTTTAATAATATCTTTGCCAAACAACTTGTTTATCAAAGACGACTTTCCTACTCCAGAAGAACCGAGGAAACAATAAGTCTTTCCTTTTTCAATATGTTTTTTTAATTCTTCTAAACCATAATCTTCCATGGCACTGGTTTTGATAATTTCAACTTCATTAAATCTATTTTTTATCTCTATCAATTTTGAATCAAGATCTTCTTTTGAAATCAGATCTATTTTACTCAAGACAATTACAGGCTTTACTCCTCCATCATTAGCTATGACAAAATATCTTTCAAAACGATTTAAGTTAAAATCTCTGTTAATAGATTCTACAATAAACACTTCGTCAATGTTTGAAGCTATGGTTTGTGTCTCGCTTTTGTTCTCGCCTCGGGTTTTGTCGCCATGCTTTCTTTTTATTAAAGTTTTTCTTGGCAATATTCCGTGGATCACAGCTTGTTCTGCATTAAGTTCAGTGATCGCCACCCAATCTCCTACTGCTGGATAATCTTCTCGCGATGAAGCGTTAAGCATTTGTTTGCCAGTTATTTTTGCCAAAAATTCACCATTAGCATTTTTTACTTTATAAGCGCCTCTGTGTTCGGCAATAACTCGTGCAACGCCAAAATTATCCAACCCTAATTTTTTGCGGTTAGATTCAAAAAAAGTATCATATCCCAAATCCTCAATAGTGATTTTTTCTTGCATGTTTATAGTCTATCAGGATTCTAAATTGTCGGATAGATTTATTCTAAATTTAGTTAGACGGAAAAGGCAATGAGAACAATGATTGTGGTTATAAAAGCGAACGTGAGGAGCGTTTTTGTAAAAAGCTCTATAGCCTCGCGCTTTTGCCCATCTATATACATAAGTGCCGGCTGAAAGACAAAAGTGTAGCCCATGAAAGCAACAGAGAGTACTAATAGGCTAAGCATCGCCATCGGAGCTAAGATTGTATCAGGCTTTTCTCTGACGAATGTTGGACCGTAGGAAATAAGAAGTACGACGAAAACTATATAAGCTCCAGCAATTATTGCATTAATGTATGGATTTTTAGTCATGTTTCTATTGTATCAAACTTTTAGCTAACCGTCTGGGATAATATCAGTGACTATTATTTCTCAATAATCTTTTTAAGCTGATCGATAACTGCTTTTTCCCAGGATTTCATCGAATACCCTTTGATAAGTGGTGTTGCAACTATACGTAACCATTTTTTATGAATGGTGACTTGATAAGTATAGTCGATCAAAGTTCCTTCGGCGTGTGGGAAAAGCAATAGCTCTTCATGTCCAGAAGTCCCAAACTGATAACTATCATTATCTGAGATAAAACCTTTACCTGGAAGAATTTGAGTCTTCATCTTCACTTGAAATCTTTTACCGAATGATTTTACAGTTGCTTCCATTTCTAAGTAATTTCCTTCACGTTTATTAATTTGTACTGATTCAGCGACTTTTGGAAAATGCTCCGGAAGTTTTTCGAAGTCGGTCATTATTTTAAATACTTCGTCTATAGGAGCTTTAACGACCCATTGATTGTGAAGTGTTATTTCGTTCATGTAGAGTATTCTACAATAATTTGCTGGAGGTGACCAACATACATTACTACCACATTGTGGCTGATCATCTGGTACAAAACTGGAACTTTTATTTCAGATACGTAAACCATTTTTTGGTGATAGCTTTGACTGGGTCAATCCCTTCACTTTCTGCAAACAAAAGAAGGTAAGAAAACATATCGGCAAATTCGTTTGAAAACATTGTCTTTATTTCTTCTTTACTTTTTCCTTTCTGACGCCCCCTGTCTGTAAGCATCAAATATGTTTGCAAACACTCTCCCCACTCCTCGGTTATCTTGAACGGCAAATAATCCCTGTCTATTTTCACATCTGGAAAATCCTTTTTATATCTTTCCATCACCTTCTTGACCTTTTTGGTAATTTCTTTTAATTCACTTTTTGCCATGCAATTAATTTAACACTTATAGTTCAAATTTACGATCGGGGTATCTGTTACAATATTGGAATCATTCTCTCAGCCAATAATTCTAACACTAATCATTCTTTATCAGCCAATACTACCAATCGTCTAGAATAACTTTTAGAAACTTTGTCCCAAACTCCTTCACAAGTTATGAGATTAAGATGTGCCTTTCCATCACTTGAACTAAATACCTCTGTAGCATTCGCTTTTGTATCATACAGCCGACTTTCGCGTACCACAAAAGTAGTAATAATTCCTTTTTCATCCTCAATGTATATTTGATCTCCCTTTTGTAATTTATATAAATTATCAAACACAGCCAGTATGTTATCTTTCCAACCATAATGTCCGGAAATAACTGCACTACCAATCTCTCCTGGACGCGGGCCTAGATTGTACCAAGCTACATTAGTGGGACCTTTTGGTACATCCATATCCCCTTGAGCCGTAAGACCAATATACTCGACAAAAGCATCAACATTAATCTTTGGGATCTGAAGACGAACAGGTAAAGCAACTTTTGTATTATTTTTTATAGTAGGCGGCATTAAAACTTTCTCAATCTGAATATGATCAAAAGGTTGGATAGAATTATGTTTAATAAAATAAAAAATAAATGCTAAAAAAATTGCAACCCCCAAAAAAACAACAGCTAACAGTTTTTTTGATAATATTTTAATTTTCATAAATTCTCCAAAGCTTAATTATACCATTAAAGCCAGACAAAAATTGGTCTGGCTTTAATATCTTATTTTCTAGTTATTCTAACTTATACTAATTTGTTTGTTTTTATGTCTGTGTTTGTCTGTTTTCTTCGAAGAAAGTAAACTAAAACTAAAACTAAAACAAGAACACCTACAAGAGTGATAATTTTTATCCAATCCGAAGAAAATCCAGTATTTGGAAGTCCTGGTGCAGCAACAACAACGGTTACTGGCGATAAATCAACTGCGGTCAAACCATTAGCATGACCAACAGCCGTACCAATATTTGTCGGACTATCGTTAACAATTACATCCACTGCACCATAACTGCCACTATTCCATAATCCTCCCGTGGCAGTGATTAAATCACCAGTTATTGCTGAATCATTAGTCCATGTGATCCCGTCAGTAGACTCGGCATAATGCATGGCACTATTGGTATAAGGGCTGACGGTATTCCAATACCATATTCTGAATTTTCCCTCGGTAAACTCCACATGAGGGTGACCGGCGTTATCAGGAATCAGTCCGGATACTTGGTTGGTTACAAGCGTCCAAGATAAACCATCAACCGAAGTGGCATAAGCAATCGTGCTGTTGCCTGAAGTAGAATTTGATTGATACCACATCCTATAGTCATTAGCTCCTATTTTAAGGACTGTGGGGAAATAAGCTTTTTCAGCAGTGATAACCGGATCATAAATTGGGTTTGTTGGATATTCAACCCATGTTGAAGCTAAAACTGTCGAACCAGCAAAAAGAAACAGAAAAAATACAAAGGTCAATCTTGTTGTTACCGACATTAAAAATATGAACTTTTTTTTAAGCATATCAATGATGTTTTTATTTTACAGACGTCAATAAACATTCCTAATATTTAACAAGGTTTCTTGTACTAATTAGTTGTGAAAAATATAAATAAAATATTTAATAAGTTGTTCAACTTATTTTTGATCTGGCTTATCTGAAGTTGTGTTTTCGTCTCGATCACCAAACTTTTTCATCATTTCATAATAACCTTCAAAATATCCTTCGCGGTGCGCACCTCGTTTAATGAAGATATAAATTGGATACAACAACATGACAAGTCCAACAAAAACAAACAATTTGTTCTGAAAATACAAAATCATTGCAATACCCATAACAGCAATTACCATAAGTCCAGCAAGACTCATTCCGCTGACATTCTTTGAAACTCCTTTATACTCTTCGTGTAATTTATTCAATTCTTCCTGTGTCGCATTCTTTATTTTTCCAACATTCTTTTTATTAAATTTCATAACGATAATATCACTAAACAAAATTATTAAACTGTTCTTTTATTTTACTATTATTTAAAAACTTCAGATGTCATCTTGTGGATAAAAAATAAATTTTTTATCAATTAATTATTAACAAGGCATCATTCAAATTGTAAAAATTAAACTCTTTTTAATCAAAATAACATACTTAATAAAGAAATTTTGATTGTTGTTAGTTAAAAACAAAAATCCATTCATTGTGACGTTTATTATAATAATACGTTATTAACTTATTTCTAATTTATTTTGATATAATAAAAATTATCTTTATCTTTTAAAAATAATTTTATTTAAATGACCCAAGAACCACAAGATAAATCAAATGGGGACGGAGGAGGATCGCTCTTACAACTCGCGGCTATAGTTGAAGAATCTCACGACGCCATCATAGGTGAAACACTTGAAGGCATCATCACTAGTTGGAATGGTGGCGCAACGAAGATGTTTGGTTATTCTGCAGAGGAAGCGATAGGAAAATCAATCTCTATTTTGATCCCTTTAGAAATGAAAGATGAGGCGTTATTACTGTTAAATAAAGTTGCCGCGGGAGAAGTGATTGCCGACCATGATTCAGTAAGATCACGAAAAGATGGAACAAAGATTAATGTTGCGATATCTGTTTCTCCTGTCCACACAAAAGATGGTGTAATAATCGGCGCTTCGGTTGTTGAACGCGACATAACACTGCGTAAAAAATCTGAAGAATCAATGCGTCAGATTCAACTAATTGTAGAAAACTCACACGACGCAATTATTGGTAAAACACTTGAAGGCATCATCACTAGTTGGAATGGTGGCGCAACGAAGATGTTTGGTTATTCTCCTGACGAAGTAATTGGAAAACCAATGACAAATCTATTTCCAGCAGAACTTAAGGATGAATTACCAAAATTACTTGAAAAGGTAAAACAGGGAGAAGTGATTGCTGATTATGATTCAATTTGGTTACGAAAAGATAATTCTCGCGCTGATGTGGAATTTTCAATCTCACCCGTTCATGCTGAAGATGGCACAATTATTGGTGCTTCTCTTGTTGGTAGAGATATTACAGAACGTAAAAAAAACGAAAAAGAAATTAAAGAGCTGAACGAAGTTCGTAATAAATTCATAACCATTATTTCCCATCAATTAAGAACCCCCCTCACGGCCGTAAATTGGAATCTCGAATCAGTATTAAGTGGTAAATTTGGCAAACTAGAAGATACTGTGAACAAATTTTTACAAATCACCTATAAATCAAGCATTGAAATTACTAATCGTATTAATGATCTGCTTACAGCAATGGATATTGAAGAAGGACGCGTAGTATTTCAAAAAGAAGAAGTTGCTCTCGATAGTATAGTCGCAGCAGTTATAAATGAAATGATGAAGAGGAGTGAAGCAAAAAATATTTCATGGCAATACGCCGCACCTGAGAAAGATCTTCCTGTTATTGAGGGTGATGGTGAAAAAATCCGAACAATTGTTAATAAACTAATAGAAAATGCGGTTACTTATACTAAAGATAATGGCAAAATTATTATCAAACTTGAAATGCGTGAAGATATGATCCATTTTGAAATCAATGATACTGGTGTCGGTATTCCTACACCAGAACAACATCGTTTATTTACTCGTTTTTTCCGAGCATCAAACGCTTCAGTTATGCAGCCGGATTCATTCGGACTAGGTCTATTTATAACCAAAAGCTTTATTGAGCAACATGGTGGAAAAATCGGATTTGAAAGTAAAGAAGGAGAAGGAAGTATATTCTGGTTTGAGATACCAATAAAATCTACTCATTAATAAATTAAATTAATACAACGTAACTTATTCTAGATGTCAATAGCTGGGGAACAGGGATTCTCTCCTTACAGGAGCTGTACACCCTTCGTATCGTGCTCGCAAAGCTCCGCGCGATATACTCAGGGTTTTCGAATCCCTGACGGAAGCAAAATTATTTGCTTCCTTTCCCACAGCACTACGCTGCGCTTCGTGCTGGGGAACAGGGATTCGAACCCCAATTAACGGCTTCAAAGGCCGCTGTCCTACCTTTAGACGATTCCCCAATATTTATTTATCTTGCCCCAACAATTTGATTAACGCAAGCTCCAAAGGAAGTTCTGGCAAATACGACTTCCCTACGTTATCATAAGCGTTCAAAAACTCTAACAAAGTCCCAGAATTTATATTCAGATCTTTGCGCTGGCTCAACTCTTTAAATAATTCAGCATCTTCTTCAGAAAAATCGCTTAGCATATTAACCTCATTTGGAACAAATCGAAGCATCAGAAGCGCACGCAATTTCTTGAGAATTAGTTTTAAATATATCTTCATATCGATATCGTTTTCGGAAGCGGAACGAATTGCTTTGAGTCCTTTCTCAAGATCCTTTTCAGTGAGTGAAATAATAATGTTATTGACCAAAGTGCTCGCTGGGATTCCTGTTATTTTTTCTACATCGCTTGCTGTTATCTTTTTACCTTGTATTCCTGAAATAACTTTTTGCAAAACTCCCTGTGCGTCGCGAAAAGATCCTTCACCTAAAAGCGCAATGAGATCTGCGCCTGCAGGCTCAAGCTCAAATTCCTCTTCTTTTGCGTTTTTCAGTATTAAACTTTTTAATAATTTCTGGCCCGGCTTCTTAAAAGTAAAATGCTGACAGCGAGAAATGACCGTGTCCGGAAGCTTGTGAACTTCTGTTGTGGCTAAAATAAAAACGGCGTGTGAAGGTGGTTCTTCCAAAGTTTTTAAAAGTGCGTTGAATGCTTCTTTTGTAAGCATGTGAACTTCATCAACAATATATACTTTGTATTTTGATTCGTAAGGAAGAGTGCTCACTGAATCGCGAATTTCGCGAATGTCATCAATTCCTCTATTCGATGCGGCATCAATTTCGTAGAGGTCGTGTTCTTTTGTACCGATCTCATCTGCAAAAATTCTAGCGATCGAGGTCTTGCCAGTTCCACGAGATCCAGCAAAAAGATATGCGTGAGAAATTGCATCATTTTTTATTGAGCCTTTTAGAGCATCAACAACATGGTCTTGCCCTAATACATCTTTAAATTTATGAGGACGATATTTGCGGTAAAGCGCTGTGTGGTTTTCTTGGTCTTTATCTTTCATGTTGTGTCTATTATATCAAATAATTGGATATCGTATATAAAAAAATAAACACGGGGTTTAATCCGTGTTTTTTGTTTTTGCTGGCGGAGCAGATTGATTACTCAATTGCTCCGCCAGCTTTCATTTTTCTACTAATCTGTTTCTTAGTATATGTGAACACCCCAAACTGAATTAACGGGCACATATTTTTTAAGAAATCAGAAAGAATCGTCATTGGTACCTTTGCTTTACGAGCCCATGTTCGTCATCTTTCGATAACATTCCAGAAAAATTGGTTAGACCTTTCCAGTATTGGGTTCTGCGTGAATGTTCCTTTCTAAGACCGTTCAGGCCTTATTCTGTGTTGCGAGTCTCTCAATTATTGTGTTTCCGGCGATTGTATTGGCGTTGGTATTGTCTAGCCCTGTAGCTCCTCCAGTTTCCCCCATGATGGGTTCGCTTTCGCATTCTGGCGCTTACGCGGGTTCTGTTAGGAAAAATCACTCCTTCTTATTGGGTCTGCTGACCCTGTTGTGTTTCGCGAAGAACAAAATTACTCTTACATAGTAGCAGATTAATTATTTTTGTCAAGCGTTTTTATGGCAAACTTCATTTTAAATGTTAAATATCATAAAATATCCTTATTTTTAGGTATAAATAAAAAAAACAACGCATCTTATTAAAATGATGCGTTGTTGAATGGTGTAGTCACCTACTTTTTAGTAGTATGTTCATTTTTTGAATGATGTTCTGAAGCGATATCCAGAGCTTTGAATATCGCTACAAAAACAACCATAATGATTCCCATACTAGTCAGAAAAGGCACTACAGAAGGTCTTTGAGAAAATAATTCAAAGAAATAAATTATTCCATCTGCTATAAAAATTACAGCTATCTGCAATAGAGCTTCTCCGTATTTTTTATGTGTAATACAGCGAGTAACCGCGAACCATACATAAAAAATTATAGCAACGGGAAACCATGTTAAGAATGTGTAAGAAGTCATAATTCAGTTTATTTTTTAGTTATTGAATATGCTTCAGTGTTGCTATTTATGAAGCGAACTTTTACTTGAAGTTCGTTTATTATTACACTGTTATGTAATGTTAAAATAGTAACAAACGCAAAAAACATAAAAATCCCAATTAAAAGATGATATAACTCGGGACTCAAACTACGACCACTAAAAGATTCTAATTCTTCTACAAGAAAAGAATGTGTTAATACTAACATTATCAAACAAGCTATTATCATTAAATATTCCATAATTCATTTTCCTTTCATTTTTTTAAGAACTCAATTACTTTAGTAAAATATCAGATTATTTAGATTTGTCAATAAAATTTTCTATTATCTTTTCCACTTCATCAGCATTTTCTGCTTCCATAAGTTGCATTCTTAATTCTTTAGCGCCGTCAAAGCCATTAACATAAGCTTTGAAATGCTTTTTCATTACTGCAAAATTTTTATGAGAAACAAGTTTTTCAAAAAGTTTTGTATGCTCAACTAACACTTTTAATTTTTCTGAAGTTTCAACCGAAGCATCTTCAACTTCTTGTACGTTTTTAAATTTTTCTAAATTAGCAAAAAGCCAAGGGTTTCCAAAAATCCCCCGCCCTATCATGACGCCGTCGCAGCCAGTTTCCCTCACCCTCTGAAACGCTTCACTTAAATTATTTACATCGCCATTTCCCAATATCAAAGTTTTGCTTTTTCTTTCGTCACGGATCTCAACCGCTCTTTTTACAAAATCCCAATTCGCTGGAACTTTCGACATTTCTTTTCTTGTGCGTGCATGAACTATTATCGCAACAGGTTCTGTTTCAAGAATTTCAGGAAGCCATGACTCAAGTTCATTTTTATTAAATCCGATGCGAGTTTTTACAGAAACAGGAACATTGCCAGCACCTCTCTTAGCTGCATAAATTATTTCTTTCGCCAGCTTTGGATTTTTCATCAAGGCTGCTCCAGCTTTTTGCTTTTCAATACTTTTATCGGGACAGCCCATGTTTATATCAATTCCATCAAAACCCATCTCTGCTGCGAGGCGCGCAGCTTCTTCTATAGTTTCTGGATTAGAAGTAAAAAATTGCACGACAATAGGTCGTTCGGATTCATCGAACTTTAGATCTTTTATAAGTTGCTCTTTACCACCAACCCCACTCCGCGAAGCGCTTCGCGGTGCAAAGCAAAGTCCGTCAGCTGAAACAAATTCAGTCCACAAAACATCGGGCTTGCCATATTTGGCAATAATTTTTCTGAAAGCGACGTCTGTAACATCCGCCATTGGTGCCAAAGCGATTATTGGTTTTTTTATTTTTTCCCAAAAAGACATTAACAAAACATTAACATATTTTTCATATACGTGTCATTCCCGCCTGCCCGCCATGCAAGGCAAAGCGTTGCAGGCAGGCGAAGGCGGGAATCCAGTATAATCCTCACATGAACAAAAATTATTATGTTTATATATTAGCAAGTAAAAAGAATGGGACTTTATATATAGGGGTTACAAATGATTTAGTACGCAGAATTTACGAACATAAAAACGGTTTAATTGAAGGATTTACTAAAAAATACAATATAAAAAATCTGGTTTATTATGAAGAAACCAATGATATAAACAGTGCCTTAAGTAGAGAAAAAAGTTTAAAAAAATGGAACAGAGAATGGAAACTAAAACTTATTGAGTTAAATAATCCGGAGTGGAATGATTTGAGTTTAGATTTATAAAACTGGATTCCCGCCTGCGCGGGAATGACAGCACTTTATCGTTTTAACTCCTTATCTCTATCATAAATCCATCATCTATATCTGGATGGACGAATTTGAATTGTATTATTGAGCCAGCTTTTATCTGTCCGCTGATTATTTTTTCTGCTATTGGTTCTTCTATCTTGTCCTGTAAGACTCGGTTCATTGGTCTGGCGCCAAACTTTGGATCAGTTCCTGAAGAAATAAGAATGTTCAAAAGAACATCGTTCACATTGAGAGTCACACCTTTTTCTTGAAGTCTCTTCGCAAATTTATCAGCCATCAATTTTGCAATCATTTGAAGATTTTCTTGATTTAAAGGATGGAAAAGAATAACCCCATCAAAACGGTTTAGAAGTTCTGGTTTGTAAATTCTTTGATTTATCAATGCATCTATAATTTCATCTTTATGAGAAGCTAGATCAAGATGTTTCTCTTCCATTCCCCATATCAGATCACTTCCAGCATTTGATGTTGCAATAATTATCATATTTCTCAAATTAACTTTCTTACCACCCATATCTGAGAAAAATCCTTCATCTAAAATCTGCAAAAATAAATCTATAACTTCTTTCGATGCTTTTTCAAATTCATCCAAAAGAAGAACGCCGTAACTTTTATCGCGCAAGAATGATGAAAGAACTCCGCTTTTACTTTGTGCGAATGATCCTATGAGGCGTTCGAGTGCATCGTCGCCACTATACTCTGACATATCTATACGAATAATATTGGATTCGCCTTTGAAAAATATTTCTGCGAGTGCTTTTGTTGTTTCTGTTTTTCCAACTCCTGTTGGTCCGAGAAATAGAAATGAACCTAGTGGACGCTTTACATTTCGTATACCGGCTCTAGCACGACGCAATGCCTGACTTATTGCCACTATCGCTTCATCCTGACCGACAACTCTTCCGTGAAGCAAATTTTCAAGATTTAATAATTTATCTTTTTCTTCCCCAAGAATTTCCCCTTGAGGCATTCCGGTTTTTTCTTCTATGATTTTGAGTATGTCATTTTTTTCTATCAAAATTCTTTTTCCGCTTCTAACCCTAGATACTACTTCTATTAAAATATCTTTTGCTTTATCTTCGACAACTTCAAAATTAAGATAGTTCGATACATTATTTGCAATCTCAGCAATTGATTGGAATGTAAATAAGACTCCTTGTTCAGATTCTAGCTTAGACGCTTCGTCTTCTATTATTTTCAAAAGACTTTTTTCATCTCTTTCTAATACACTGATCTTTTCAAAATATTGCATAAGCTCAGTATCAGTTTCTACAACTGAATGAAATCTATCGCGACCAGAAAGTGCGATGACTTGAATTCCAGAAGAAATTAAAAATGGTCTTAACATTTCTGAAATGTTTGAACCGAGATTATGAGCATTCTCCACTAAAGATGGAAAATCATCTATTGCTAAAATAATGTTACCAGACGAGACTGCTTCGTTGAAAATTTTTATAATTTCTTGTTCAAAATCATTTTTTTCTTTTAAGGAAGCATTGAAAATTCCTACATTTAAAATCATCACGTGCTTATGCTCCAATGCTGGCATGATCGTTCCTTCATATATTCTATGAGCTAAAAGCATAATGATCGAAAGGAGTCCTTCTTGATATTCTCCAACAAGAAGAGCATTGGCTGCGCTTGATTTCAAGAGTATCTTCTCGAGAATAGAAACTTCTTCTTTTCCATAAGAACTCTTTGAATCTACGGCGTGAAAAAGATTATCAGAGCTAACATCATGAGCATACTTTTCAAGCGAAAATGCTCTACCATAAGCCCAATCCTTTCCAATACTTGGAATTCTTCCTAAAGAATCTCTACCCCACCAGCGACTTTTTTCCTTGGCTAAAGTTTTGTATCTAGAAATCCATTCTGTTGCGCCTAGAAAATCGCTCTTTTGAATGCCTAACTTTAGTAAAAAATTTGAAAACTCACCATCGTGGCTATAAATTGTTTCCGCAAAATCAATTATAGAAACGGGATGACGTTCTTCTATGATCTCACTTTGTTCTATTGAAAAAGAGAACTTAGACAATACGATCTTTCTTGCATCAAAAAATTCTTTGAGCTCGTTGTCAGAAATTTTCAAGCGAAACATTATTTCTCTACCATAAGAAGAAAGGATGAATTTTTTTGTTACATCATCTTCGTCTCCAACTAAAATAATTTCTGCAACATCAAATGATATATTTCTGTTATTTTTTTTCATTCTAAACTCTGGCATAACAAAGTCGATGTCTTTGTAAATATATGAGTTATAAAAAAATTTAGGAAGAATAGCCATCATATAGATCGGAAAAGCTAGCAAGCTTACGGCTTCTATTTTTGAAAGCAGATTTTGATTTATAGAAATTAATTTAAAATAATCTCCGACTATAGCAAAAACCACAGCGAGAAGAACGAAACTCGATATTTGTCGAATTATATTTCGCGTTTTTTGAGAAAAGCGTTTTTCTAATTCAATAGCGCTGTTGTATTCTAACGCAACAGAAACTAGATCTTCATATTTTAAAACGCTTTTTTGATTTAATAAATTTAACATTATGAAAAAATAATTTGTAACCCCCTAATGAACATCACTGAAAGTAAAAAAGGAAGAACTAACCATAAAATAATAGTGACAAGGCCTATCAGCACAACTACAAGTAATACCAATAATCCAAAAACGATTGTAAAAAGTCTTACAATAAAACCAACCAATCGCATTATGGTATTAGTAACAAGCGCACTAGCCCAATCTTCTATAGATCTTAGATCATATTTTTCTTTCAATCTTTCCCACGGATCAAGTAAGGTTTTAAAAAGAAGTGATATAGAAAAGAAATTGTAAAAAAACCATAGGTAATTAGTCCAGATACGAATAATATCTCCTATAGCTGTAGAATAATGCCAAAGTAGATATCTAAGCGTTAGAGTGATCATGTTTTAATTATATCCTGTTTGTCGTATATATAGAACAAAGAAATACACAGATAGTGAGTGAAAAAACGGTTTAATGTTTTTTATAATATATTTTATTGCCGAATCTTAGATCGACATAATCTAAATTTTTGAAGAAGTCGCCGTTTTTATTTTCAACCTTATAATCTTCCAATACTGAGTTTAAATTTTCAAGAGTATTTTCAAAAGAGGTTTTTTTATTGAATAATATTTTTCCTCCTCCTTCAACCACTGCTTCAAACTCTTGTTCTTGCTTATAAAATATATCTGTAATGTTTATCTGTTCATTTTTTAGATTAGAAACAAAATGTGATAGATCTTTAAAATCTGAACTATTTAGAAATGTTTTACCAATAATATTTTCATCTGAAATAAAACCATGATAATGCGTATAAACACTTCCAGAAATTTGGGGGGCTTCATCAAATACGAAACCCTCCTCATCTAAAAAGTAACATTTTTGATCACACCACAAAGCTACTGGTTTTCTTTCGGTTATCAAGACATTGAGTGTTTGAAAATCCTTTAATTTAAGTTCTACATTTTTTATTCTAGTAAAATTATTTAGCAATTTATTCTTTAAATCTCCTTTTGGATAAATCAAAGAATTACTTTTTGCTAAAATATGCCCATAACTTCCATTAAGAGCACTTGAAACAAAAGCTTTTAAATCGCTTGATTTTACAGACAGATTCCCTTCGAAATTAATACTCGCAATAGTAATCGATTTTAATTTTGAGATATAAGAAATACCAGAAAGCAAAGTCATTGTAGAAATGACAATTAAAACAAACTTAAAGAAAAACTTCGCGCTACTTTTTTTACCGCTTTTTCTAGATCGCGAAGATTTTAAAAGTTTTTTACTTCCAAACATAAAGGTACTTTGTCATTCCCGCGCAGGCGGGAATCTAGTTTCTTATTTCAACGGTCTGGATTCCCGCCTGCGCGGGAATGACAGAAAGATTGCCGAATTTATTTTTTAGATATAACCTTTCTTCCTCCCATCCACTTTTGCAAAACTTCAGGGATTTTTATAGAACCATCTGCTTGTTGATTGTTTTCAATAATAGAAATAAGAACGCGAGGTGTAGCGATCGCTGTATTGTTTAATGAGTGAGTAAACTTTAACTTACCGTCGCTATCTTTGTATCTGATATTAAGACGTCTTGTTTGAAAATCGTGAAAATATGAAGACGAATGTGTTTCGCGATATTTATTTTCTGATGGCACCCAACATTCGATATCATATTTTTTGACTTGGCCCAATCCCAAATCTCCTCCGCAATTTATTACGACGTGATAAGGAAGTCCTAATCCTTGAATTATTTTTTCTGCATTTAATGTAAGTTCTTCGTGATGCTTTACGCTTTCTTCATGACTAGCTTCACAAAGCACGACTTGTTCAAATTTATAAAATTCATGAACTCGCATTATTCCTTTCGTATCTTTTCCATGGCTTCCTGCTTCCCTTCTTAAACATGGAGAAAAAGAAAAGAATTTTATAGGCAACTTAGATTTGTCTACAACTTCATCGGCATAATATGACATAGTTGGCACTTCGGCTGTTCCTGTTAAGAAATCACCATCCTGTGTTTTATAGAGATCTTCTTCGCCTTGTGGAAGATAACCTGAACCCATAAGAGTTTCGCGCTTAACAATAAGCGGTGTGATCATAGGAGTAAAACCGCCTTTCTTATGAAATTCCTCTAAAAGATAATTCCAGATCGCAAAAGATAACTCTGCGCCTTCATTCTTCAAAAAATATCCACGAAAACCTGAAACTCTGGCTCCTCTTTCAAAATCAACCATATCAAGCGACTCCATAAGCTCTACATGATCTTTCGGAGTAAAATCAAATTTTGGAATTTCTCCCCAAGTTCTTACTTCGACATTACCAGAATCGTCTACTCCTTCTGGCACTGAGATATCAGGAATGTTCGGCACCTTAACCATAAGCTGTTGCCAATTCTTCATCACTTCTTTTAATTTTTCCTCTTCCACTTGAATCTCATCTTTAACCATTTTCATTTTAGCAATTATTAAATTGCGCTCAGCCGGATCACTCACTTGAACGATCTTTTGGCTAACTTCGTTCTGCTCAGTGCGTTTTTTTTCAACTACAGCAAGAATCTTTTTTCGTTCATCATCAATAGTAATTAAATCATCAACGTTGAATTCAAGATGCTTTTTCTTTGCACCTGCCTGTATTAAATCTTTGTGTTCCCTAATAAATTTTATATCTAACATAGTTTTTTAAAATAAAAACGATAAAAAGCCTAAAACAATCGACTTTGACCGATTATTTATTTATAATACCAAAAAATGTTTAATATTCCAATAATTCAATGCATAAAATCAATCAATTAACGAAAGATGAATTCCCAGAACTACTGAAAGAAATTCCGGATCAGCCTAAAACCTTATATCTTCAAGGAAACTTGCCGTCTTATGAAGAAAATAAGTTTCTTTGTGTTGTTGGTTCTAGAAAATACAGCAACTATGGAAAAGAGGTCTGTGAAAAATTAATAAGCGGACTTCGCGGATATCCTATAGTAATTGTATCTGGACTTGCTTTGGGAATTGATGGTATCGCTCATAGAGCGGCGCTTGATGCAGGACTTAAGACTGTCGCTGTGCCAGGTTCAGGTCTTAATCCAAATGTTTTATATCCAAGCACTCACAGAGGTCTTGCTCAAAAAATTTTAGAAAATGATGGCGCACTTTTAACAGAGTTCGAACCGAATTTCCACGCAACAGTCTGGAGTTTTCCACAAAGAAACAGAATTATGGCAGGACTCTCGCATGCAATACTAATTATTGAAGCTGAATTAAAATCTGGAACATTGATAACTTCGCGACTCGCAACAGATTACAACAGAGACGTCCTAACTGTTCCCGGATCTATTTTTTCAAAAAATTCTGAAGGGCCCAATATGTTAATGCGACTCGGCGCAACTCCAATAACTTCAAGCAAAGAACTTTTGGAAGCGCTTGGCTTTAATGAAGAAGCAACTGCAACCAAAAATTATAGTGACTGTTCAGAATTAGAAATAAAAGTTTTAAAACTTTTGGAAGTGCCGATATCTCGCGATGAACTTTTAAGAACTTTGGAAATCCCTGTAAGTGAAGCGAACGCGCTTATCTCAATTTTAGAAATTAAAGGATTCATCAAAGAAAGCGCTGGAGAAATTCATCTCGTATAAGCAATAATAAAAAACGCTCCCGATCATATCGAGAGCGTTTGCTATTTTATTGAACTTCTAAATTTAAAGGATTTATATCTATATCAAGATCATAAGCATCCTGAATCATAGCTTCAACAGCAACGTTAACACCGGAACCTGAGCCGTGAGTAATAATCGTAGTGTGATCCACTTTCGAAATAGCCACAGATTCATTGGGAGGATAGAGAAGTAAATCTCTATAAATTTCACCCTTATGACCTAGTTCGTTAATATTCCGAAAGCATCCGAGAATATGAATGTCGTTAAGACCTTTTACAACAAAGTTAAACCCTCCTGAAATTTCAGCCTTGGAATTAAAATTATCGATACTGCACGATACGATAGAAACAATAAATCTTTCAGAACTACCGTTTTCTAAATGCTTCCTTACCGACTCTTCGTTAAATTCAACAAAATGCTTTCGATTAGGGAAAACAGATGGTTGCAACCCGTAGCAATAATTAAAAAGAATTATGGTCTTGAGAAATGCATCGAACGCTTCTCGATTAAAAACCTCTACAATATTATGTGTGCCTGATTCAAGATAATGATATCTTTTTACTTCTTTCAGCGAATCATCTAATGTTTTAGATTGAGATAGTTGCGCAAATAAATAATTTAAAACGGCATTCAATATAAAATAATCTTGAACTTGAAAATTTCTGGTAGGTAAACAATTTTTTACCTGCCAAAGAAATGCTGGGATACGCGACAAACAGCCAACTGTTCCGCTCAAACCAAACAAACCGATATATTCAGCAAAAAGATCTGAGTTATAAGCAAATCCAGCCTTCTCGCAAGATATTACTGGCTTACTATATTCAAATGCTTTTTTCATTACATAAGCCGAATCTTCGCCACCTTCTATAGTTTTCATACAGTTGAATAAAACATCGGCTGTAAACTCTCCCTTGAAAAGAAGGTCTGCGCCTTTTCTAAACGAACAGTTTTTTAACTTTTTTAATGAATCTGCTTTTTCAAATCGATACAAGCCAGAGGTTATCAATACTATTACTTCGTGTCCTTTTCTTTTAAGTCTTTGAGATAAACGTTTACCTATCGCTCCAAATCCAACAACTATAATATTCATATTTTTATTTTCTATGAACAAAATAACTTTATTTTGTTTTTTTAGCAATAACAACTATAAATTTAAATTTTATTTGACAAATCTTGTGGTTTAAGTTAATAATAGTGCGATTAATTAAATGTTAACAATTGCTAAATAAAATTTTTACTGTAATAATTTAAAAAATATGAAGTTACTTATCGTAGAGTCTCCGGCAAAAGCAAAAACAATTTCAAAATATCTTGATGGTAAATATAAAGTTGTCGCATCGATTGGACATATTCGTGATTTACCAAAGAGCAACAAAGAAGCTATAGATATAGAAGGAGGATTTATTCCCCATTATGTTGTTCCAAAAGAAAAAGAAAAAGTTGTTGCAGAAATAACCGAACTCGCAAAAAAATCTGACGAAATTATGTTAGCGACTGACCCCGACCGTGAAGGCGAGGCTATTGCTTGGCATATCGATAGACTTATTCATGAGAGAAATTCAAAAGATAAGAAGTCTAAAAAACCATTAATAAGAAGAATTGTTTTTCATGAAATAACAAAAGAAGCCGTGCAAGAAGCTGAAAAGCATCCCCGCGGTATTGATCAAAATCTTCGCCGTGCTCAAGAAGCAAGACGTGTGCTTGATCGTTTGGTTGGATACGATCTTTCTGGTCTTATATGGAAAAAAGTTCGTTACGGACTTTCAGCTGGACGCGTGCAGTCCCCTGCGCTTCGTATCATTATGGAACGCGAGCGAGAAATTCGCGCTTTCCAATCTGAGAAATATTGGGCACTTACTGCATCACTTGAAACAAAGAAAGATGAAAAGATTCCTACTACTTGCGACACAGAGCCTACAGACTTTAAAGAAGTAGAAAGAATTTTAAAGGCGGGTAAGGCTGGTAAATGGTCTGTCGTAGATATTTCAGAAACCGAAGTAAAAAGACAACCAAAAGCACCGTTCATTACTTCAACACTTCAACAAACAGCAAGCTCACGACTAGGATTTTCTCCATCGAAGACTATGTCCGTCGCTCAAAAGTTGTATGAAAACGGACTCATTACTTACATGAGAACGGACAGCACAAATTTAAGCGAGGTTGCACTTAAACAAATAAATTCAATTATTGTAAAAAAATATGGCGATAGTTTCCTATCACCTAGAACTTTTGCTACAAAAAGTAAAAATGCTCAAGAGGCTCACGAAGCAATACGCCCCAGCGATGTATCAAAAGAAAGAGCAGGTTTTAATGCAGAGCAGAAAAGCTTATATCAACTCATTTGGCAACGCACAGTAGCATCGCAAATGACTGAAGCGAAAATACTTCGAACAAAAATATCAACAAACATAGAAGACAAATCTATACCTGATTTTTCTGCACACGGTTCAAGAACATTATTTTATGGTTGGATGTCGGCAGACCCTGAAGCGCGAGGTGATGATGTGGAACTTCCAAAAATTTCAAAAGGCGATCCTTTAAACCTTTTGGAAATCAATTCTTTAGAAAAGCAAACGGAACCGCCTCCTCGATATACAGAAGCAGGACTTGTAAAAGAACTTGAAAAAAGAGGCATCGGACGACCTTCAACTTATGCTAGTATTATAAAAACATTAGGAGATCGAGGTTATGTAACCAAAGAAAACAAATCGCTCACACCTACAGATACGGGCGATGTTGTAAGCACATTCTTGGAAAATAATTTTACACAATATATAAGCGATTCATTTACCGCAGAAATGGAAGATAAACTAGACGACATTGCTTCTGGAACTGGAGAATATGAAAAAACATTATCAACATTCTATAAACCTTTCTTAAAAGAAGTGAAATTAAAATCAAAAACAGAAAAAAAGATAACAGACCTTGGCCCAGCACCAAAAGAATTTCCATGTCCTATATGCGGAGCTTCGATGGTTTTTAAATTGAGTAAAAATGGAAAATTTATGAGCTGTTCAAAATTCCCAGAATGCACAGGCGCTAGAACTGTGGAAGGAAAAGAATTGGAGGGTCCAAAAGAAACTGGCGAACTTTGTCCGGAATGTAGCGGCAAACTTTTAGAACGAGATGGAAAATTCGGAAGATTTATTGCGTGCGGAAATTACCCAAAGTGCAAATATATTAAAAAAGACGCGGCTCTAGAAATGAAAAATTCAACTGGAATAAAATGCCCTGTTTGCAAAGAAGGTGAAATGACAGAGCGACGCGGTAGATTTGGAATTTTCTATAGTTGCACCAATTATCCAAAGTGCAAATATGCAATCAAAACAAAGCCTACTGGAAATCTTTGTAAAATGTGCGGTTCGCTAATGATGGAGGGCACAAAAACTATCCCGGAAAGATGTAGTGTTAAAGAATGTCCGAATCATAACCCTCACAAATTAAATAAGATCGAGTAATCTCTGTCATTCCCGCGAAGGCGGGAATCCAGACAGTGTAGGTAAAAACCTAGATTCCCGCCTTCGCGGGAATGACAATGTTGGAGTTAAAAATAAATAAAAAAAGCGCTCAAGTTCTAGAACTTGAGCGCTTTGGTTATGTGACTTGCTTGGTATTTACCTTCCTAAGTAATGACTTGGGTTCAGAGGCCGATCGGACTCTTCCTGCTTGCGAATGGCCTGCCATGCATTACCGGTGGTAACAACGCGGCGGTCCAATCCTCCAGTGACCAATTCTCCACAACGAACGCCGGGAGTTAGTGCACCTGTATTTGCTTTTGCGCTTGTGTTTACTTTCGTTTTTGTCATACGGTATTCTCCAAATTCGACAAGTCACTTTACCATAAAGAGCTTGTCTGCAAAAAGCTTATCATAGATAAGCTTTATTGTCAATAGTAAATTAGCACAAAATTAGAGTTTAAATACTGAAGTTTTTTATTGAGTAGAGATCTCCATCATCTTCCTCCCTAGTCTCTTCTTGGACAGTAGCTTCACTTACAAGTGCATCAATATCATCCGGCTTGCTTACATCATTGATAGTGTTTTCAGGATTATTAACATATTTATTCATCATTTCTGTTATCGGCTTTTGCTGATTTGATTTTACTAGTTCAACAATATTTCTTAGATCATCAGCGCTGAAAAAATCAATAACAACTCTTCCGCCATTTTGACGCTTTTCAATCTGCACGCGTGTGCCTAGAGATTCCGTGAGTTTTCCTTCCATTTCCATAATGTCAGGATCAAACATTCTTTCTTTCTTTCGTGCGCGTTCAAAAGCAATTTTTCTCGCGATTAATTCTGCTTCGCGAACTGTCATCCTTTTAAAAATAATCTCCTTGAAAAGCACAGCTTGCTCCTCAGGACGATCAACAAGCATAAGTAGTGGACGTGTATGACCTTCAGAAATTTTTCCAGCCATAAGTGCGTCCTGCATTTCTTGTGAAAGAGCTAGAAGTCTTATTGTGTTAGTGACATATTCCCTACTCTTACCAACTTTAGTTGCGATCTGTGCGTGTTTGAAATTAAATTCTTTTGAAAGTCTATCGAAAGCTCTTGCGCGATCTATCGCGTTCAAATCTTCTCTTTGTAAATTTTCAATAATGGCAAGTTCTAGCTTTACCATATCATTTTCATCATCATTTCTTATGAGAGCAGGAACTTGTTCTAGATTTGCCATTTTTGAAGCGCGAAGTCTTCGTTCACCTGCGATAAGTTCATACTCAACAACGAGACCACCATCTTCTTTAAAAATTTCTTTTCGCGTAACAACTAGCGGCTGCAACACTCCATACATGCGTATAGAATCAGACAGATCTTTTAGTCTGGCTTCATCAAACTCTTTGCGAGGTTGGAAAGGATTTGGCTTTATCTTATCCACCTCTATCCAAAATATTGAATCGTTATAATATTGTGACATAGCTTATTTCCTTAATTTAACTCTATTTTATCATAAAGTTAAATGTTAAAGAAATTGATTTATGTGAAAAATTTGTTAGTATTTTTGACATGACTCGGCACATGCCGCGGTGGCGGAATTGGTAGACGCAATAGACTCAAAATCTATCGATCGCAAGGTCATGAGAGTTCGATTCTCTCCCGCGGCACATTATAAAAAAACCTGCAATAAGCAGGTTTTTTTATAATGTGCCGCGAAGCATTGTGCCTTCGCACTTCGCGTGAGAGAATCAAAAAACCTTTCTCATAATTTAAAATTGACATAATTTTTTAATTATGTCACTATTCTATTCAGACCGTTCGATAAACAATCAAATAAAATCAGTATGAATACTGTGTTACTTATTGTCATTGCTATTTTAATAGTAATTCTTCTTACTTATTACACGATAACAAGACCTATTAAAGGTTCTAATAGGGTAAAAAATTTGTGGGATTTTTTTAAACAATTCAAAAGAATATCAAAAATATCAAAAAAATATAATTTAACTCTTGTGGAACATCATGATTTTTTGGCTCTTGCACTTTTTTTCCTCCTTGATGAAAAAGGAGATGCACTGAGTCAAACTTTTAAAGAAAGTAATGAAAAATCTCGATCAGTCTTCTATTATTGGATAGAAAAAAACTATCCTACAAAATAATGTTTTTTGATCGAACAGCACCTATAGACTTTGTTCTATGGGTGCTTTAATTTTTTAATAAACCTCCTATACTATTTGCGTTATTTGAAGTTTTATAGTATCTTAATTACACAGTTAATTACCAACGAATTAGGCTTATTTTATGTCACAAGACCGACTTATAAAACTTCAATGCAAGACCTGTAAACGTATTAATTATTGGTCAAGCAAAAACAAGAAAAAGGTGGAGCGAAAAATCGAGCTTCAGAAATTTTGTAAATGGTGCAAGAAAAGAACAGTGCACAAAGAACTTAAAAAATAAATCAAAGCGAGAAAATCCCACCAGTTTGGGATTTTTTTGTAGAAATGATAAAATAGTTTCCGAGGGCCTATAGTTCAGTGGTAGAATAATCGTCTCCAAAACGATTGACCGGGGTTCGAATCCTCGTGGGCCCGCAGATTTTTCCTTTTAAGATTGTTTATTAACAATTTTTTATTTATAATAATTTTATTAATAATTTTTATAAATTTACATGCCAAATTTTGAACAAAAACCTGGAGAAACAGCTAGTGAAAAACCAAAAACTCAAATGCCTGTTTTTGAACGACAATTAACACCTATTAATGAAAATTTTAAATTCTCAGAAGATCCTGTTGAAGATGAAATTTTAAGTCATATTTATTATTCACAAGAAAATCTTAAAGCAAATACAGTAAAAATAATACGTTTAGAAGAAGCCAATGAAGGATATGAAGCAGCAATAAAATCAAAAGAAGCAGAATTGAAAGCTTATAAAGAAACCGGGGTTAAACCTAAAAGCGATTACAAATAAGAAAACAAAAAAGTTCCAGCATTCAAATGCTGGAACTTTTACTATAAAAGCTTATGGATGTGGGAACGAAAAAATTATTAAATACCTAGTTAATAATATGTTCCATAAAAAATGAGCTACGGAACTATAACTAAAAGCTTTCAAATATTTTCCCTGAAAGCCACCGCATTTAAGAAATAGTATCCAAAAATATATGCCTACGCCTCCTTGAATAATTATTGGAAAAAACCAATGATCAAAACCTCTGAAAATGTGTGCTAGACCAAAAGCTAATCCTGCTAAAAAACACACGCACAAGGTTATTCTAGATCTTCCGAAACACTTAACGAATAAAATAAATGGGATAAGCCTAGCCCATACCTCTTCACCCCACGCAACATTCCAATAAAACGCTGTTTCATTGATAAGATTCGGAACAGAAGAATTAGCCACCATCACATTCGATTCGCATTGCTCAGAAATGCCTAAAAAATTCAAGACGCTCAAAACACAACAGATATAAAGATAAATTAAAACTGTTGAGTATATAAAAAATCTAATATCGCTCTTGTTTTCAGTTTCGAACCATTCAGTTATCTTTTTCATTCTTCATTTTTGTCTGAATGGAATGTTAGAATATTTACTTAATTAAGTCAATTTTAAAAATTCCTCTACCTCCCCTTCAATCCCTTCTTTATTTTTTAACTCAAACCATTTAATTCTCTTATCTTTATTAAACCAAGTCATTTGGCGTTTTGCATAATGCCAATCTTCGTAATAAATTTTTTCTATCATTTCTTCTTTTGTTATTTGTCCTTGAAGATGCCTAGCAAGATATCTATAATCAAGACCAAGCTCATCAAGCCTTTCCCAAGAAAGTCCTTCTTGATGAAGTTTTTCAACTTCTTCTATCATTCCGCTTTTAACTCGCGTCAAAATTCTTTTATAAATTCTCTCTTTCAATTCTTTTTGATCCGTTTCTATACCAATTTGAAGAGCCTCATATTTGCCAAAATCTTTATTAATATCTGGAACTTTTCCTAAATTTTTCGCAATTTCAATAGCGCGTATCAAACGGCGCGGATTTTTAATATCAATATTTTCTGCGCGCGCAGGATCTAATTTTATTAAAATTTCCAAAAGTTCTTCGGCAGATTTACCTTCGAGTTCTTTTCTTAATTCTTCATTCGGATTTACTTCAGGCAATACGACATTGTCTACAATAGCTTGAATATAAAATCCTGTTCCACCACAAATAATAGGAACTTTTCCTTTTTCCAAAATTTCAGAAATCGCTTTTTCAGCCAACTTCTTAAAATCAGAAACTGTAAATTTGGTTTCTGGATCTACAACATCAAGCAAATAATGCTGCACGCCCTGCATTTCTTCTTTTGTAATTTTTCCTGATCCAATGTCCAAGCCCTTATAAACCTGTCTTGAATCAGCAGAAATAACCTCGCCATTAAATTTTTTAGCAAGAGAAACTGCCAAGTCACTTTTGCCAGAAGATGTCGGTCCTAGAACCACTATTATTTTATTATTCTGAGGTGAAGTCATTATTATTTAAATACATTAAAAGATTTTCACAAATTAAGCAAAGAAAAAGGCCAGCTATTGATATTATCACAAGCTGACCTTAATAATAATGCGACATAAACTTAAAAAATTACTTCAGACCAAGAATCTCTCCGAGAAGCTTAAAGGTCTTTACTCCTTTTTCAGACTTATGACTGCATCCGGCTTCAACAAGTAAGTCTTGATATTCTTCAATAGACGAAATTGCAATCATTGGCCCATTGAATGTTTCTCTAAACTTCAGAACAAGTGCCCGAGTATTAAACTCATTTCCTGGAACACAACCATCCATTAAAATAACATCGATGTCAGGATTGCTGGCAAACTGTTTTTCTGCTTCTTTAATAGAAAGCGCGCTAACAATTTTCAAATCGCCATCAAACCAATGATGTAATGCATCATGAAACCACTTTTGATCTTCAACAACCAGAACTTTTTTCATAAATTATTCCCCTTTCTAAAGAACTTTAAAGGTGCACAGGCACCCTACTCCTAAGCCCAAAATTCACTTCATAAATTTTAAAAAAGGCCGACAACACAGAAGAAGTCAGCTTTTTTTAAAGTTCTGTGCGTAGGGAAGGATTTGAACCTTCGTAGCCCATAGGGCGACAGATTTACAGTCTGTTGCGATTGACCGCTCCGCCACCTACGCATTTATCTAATTTATAGCAAAAAAAGCATTTATATTCAATAGGAGCTTTTCAAAATTTGACATAATCAATAAATAATCTATTCTAAACACAGAATGGAAACTAAATACTCAACAGAAGTTGGAAAATATCTAGTAATTCACATAATCGGAGATATACACTTCTTTATCGCAGAAGTAGTTACAAAAGATCCTTTAGTGATCAAAATTACAGAAGAGGGGCTCTTATCAGTTCTAAAACAAGGCGATTATGTTATCTATGAATCTTTCTCAGCAGACATTCAGAATATAGAATCTCAAAATAATGTGATAGAAAAATTTAAAATGTATTCTGGACTTAGAAGCTTGGGTGTGACCGACGGTAAAATCTACGAAATATGTCCGGACTAGTTTAGTTAAAAATTCAAACGCGCAACAAAATATTTTGTTGCGCGTTTTTCAATAAATAAAGGTTCCTCGGGGCAGAGCCCCGAGATATTATCGGAACTCGCTTCGCTCGTTCATTCACGTGGCAAAGCCACGCGGTATTGAACCTGTATTTTTAAATTTATTATCGATTCACTGAAACAGTATCAGTAAACATAAAACCCTTCTTCCCTTTCTTAACTTCAAATACAAACTCATCACCTTTCATACTTGCAATAATATTTCCACCCTTCATTAAACCTTTTGAAACCATAAGCGACGCTATTGGTGTTAACATCTTGCTTTGTATCAAACGCTTCAGAGGTCGAGCTCCGTATTGTGGATTGTAACCTTCTCTTGCTAAATATTCCAATACGGATGAATTTATTTCAAGCTTAATTTCCTTAGAAGCTAGTCGGTCTGCAACTTTATCAACTTGTATCTTAACAATCTGTTTTATAGCTTCAGGAGTTAAAATATCGAAGATAACGATTTCATCAACTCTGTTTAGAAATTCTGGTCTAAAGTGATCTTTCAAACTTGCAGTAACTTTTGTCTTTGCGTCTTCGTAATTACGTTTTTCACTATCGCCCGCAGTTGCTGAAAATCCCATTTTCTCCATCTTATCTATATACTGAGCGCCGATGTTTGAGGTCATTATGATTATAGTATTCTTAAAGTTCACAGTTCGTCCTTTTGCATCTGTTAGTCGCCCATTATCAAGAACTTGTAGTAATACATTAAATACTTCAGGATGAGCCTTTTCTATTTCATCAAATAAAATTACAGAGTAAGGTCGATGTCTCACCATCTCGGTAAGATTTCCTCCTTCTTCATAACCAACATAACCTGGAGGCGCGCCGATAAGTTTTGAAACCGCATGTCGTTCCATAAATTCAGACATATCAACTCTAATAAGTGATTTCTCGTCATCAAACATAAATTCTGCGAGAGCTTTTGTAAGTTCTGTTTTTCCAACACCTGTTGGACCTAAGAAAATAAATGAACCGATAGGACGATCTGGATCAGAAATACCCGCGCGTGAGCGTTTGACCGTATCGGAAATAGCTTTGACTGCGATATCTTGACCTATAATTCGCTCCTTTAGCACATCTTCCATTCGATTTAATTTTTCTGCCTCTTCTTCAAGCATTCGATTTACAGGAATACCCGTCCATCGAGAAACCACATCTGCGATATCAGACTCTACTATCTCTTCTTTAAGAATACGTCGTGAACTTTGAAGTTTCTTCAGACGCTTTAATTTTGTTTCTAAATCTTTTTCAAGAGCAGGAATACGGCCATATCTAATTTCTGCAGCCTTTGATAAATCAGCTCGAGCTTCTGCATGCTCTGCTTCGTTGCGAAGAGATTCCAAATCTTTTTTAATTCTCTTTATATCTGTGTGAGTTTCTTTTTCATTTTTCCATTTAAGTTCAACTTCTGAAGTTTTTTCTTTTAAATCAGCAATCTCCTTTTCAATTTCTTTAATTCGAGTTTTATCTTTCTTAGATATTTCTGGCTCATTCTTTAAAGCTTCTCGTTCAATTTCAAAACGCATTATCTTTCGATGAGCATCTTCAAGTATCGGTGGCTTATTTTCTAAAGAAATTCGAAGTGAGGACGCAGCTTCGTCAATTAAGTCGACAGCTTTATCAGGTAAAAATCTATCTGATATATAACGACTAGAAAGATTTACTGCTGCGACTATCGCATCATCAGTAATACGAACACCATGATAGAGTTCATATTTTTCTTTTAGTCCTCGCAAAATAGCAACAGCATCTTCGATAGATGGTTCGTTAACATAAACAGGCTGAAATCTTCTGGTAAGTGCAGGATCTTTTTCAATATGTTTTTGATATTCCTTCAAAGTAGTTGCACCAATCGCTCTAAGTTCTCCACGAGAAAGTGCTGGCTTAAGCATGTTTGATGCATCAAGAGAGCCTTCAGCAGCTCCTGCGCCTACAATAGTGTGTATCTCATCTATAAAAAGAATTATTTTCCCTTCTGATCGTTCGATTTCTTTTAAAATATTTTTTAACCGCTCTTCAAATTCTCCTCGATATTTTGTGCCGGCAATTAATGATCCAAGATCAAGAGAAACGAGTTCTTTATCACGAAGTGATTCTGGAACATCACCGGTTGCCATTCTATTAGCAAGGCCTTCAGCTATAGCAGTTTTTCCAACTCCTGCTTCTCCTATGAGAATAGGGTTATTCTTTGTTCTTCTGGAAAGAATTTGTATTATTCGAGAAATCTCTGTATCGCGTCCGATAACTGGATCAAGCTTGTTCTGTTTTGCGAGTCCAGTAAGACTTCTTGTATACTTAGCAATAAATTTCATTTTCTTTGGCTCTCTAGTATCTGTTGTCTTACTGTTTTTAAGTTCATCTAAAATACGAATAACGTTTGATCTATCAATCCTAAAACGAGATAAAATTTCTCGAGCAGGACTAGCAACATCGAATATTGATATAAACAAATGCTCAGTAGAAACAAATTCATCTTTTAGACTTGCGGCAATCTTTGTTGATCCTTCCAACATCTGAGCTAAATCTGGAGTAATATATATTTGATATGAAGGAGAAAGAGTTGTTGTAGCTTCAGGAGATTCAATAGCTTCAAGAAGCGAATCTGTGAGCAACACCATATCAACTTCAAGCTTATCGAGTATAGAAGCAACCATACTCTCTTCTTGTAGAATAAGAGCCGCAAGCATATGTAAAGGATTCACATGATTTTGTCCGCGTTCTATAGCAAGTTCATGTGCTCGTCTAATCGCCTCTTTTGCTTTTGTTGTAAAATGTTGAAATGGTGGCATAAAATATAAATCTAAATTTATAAGTTTAATTTTTGACAATTATACTTAACTTTATAAGATGTGTCAAATTACTAATTGCTTGTCTTTTTGGATTGTTCCGCTACTGGTTTGACCGTAGGAATATTTAAAGGAGTGAAAATATTTTTATTTTCGTATTTTGTTAAGTGCATTCCTAGCACATTACCTGATATGTCTACGATTGGACTTCCTGAAACAATATCGTTTGAAGAAATTTGCGCTTCAATAGCACCTATTTCAATCTTTGGTGGAGTTGATGTGCTTGTTTCAGTATTTGATTGAGACTCTTTTTTTATCAAGCTTGCAACTGAACCTATCGATACTGCATCTCTATTTGAACCACCTAACCCTATCAATGTTTGTCCGAGTTTTATTTTATCTACACTCTCCGTTCCAATACTATTAAAAATAGTCTTATCATCTCCTGCCTTCTCTGCTCTGAATAATCTAAAATCAGAGTTTGAGTTTTCAAATTTCAATGAATATTTACTACCATCTGAAAATACTGCTGTATAATTTCCATCTTCAAATGTTGAGTATTTATCAACAACGATTAATCCATCACTTGATGTTACAAGACCTAAAGCAACAAATGAACTGCTTTTATCTTCATTAACCTGCGTCAATCTAACAATTGATTTTAAATTTTTATCTATTGCGGTGGCTATGAGCTCTTCGCTACTTTTTTGAGGTGTTTCGCTTTGAATTTTTATTATTTCTTTTGCTCCTGGAATAACCTTTTCAATAGTTCTTTCTACAACCTGATTTATAATTTGCGGAACTTGCAGTGGCACTTCCTGTAAAAGAGAAACTGTAATAATACCTGTGGCAATCGATGTCACAAAGCTTATCATCACGCACAAAAGAATTAATTGTTGTTTGTTTAGATCTTCCATAAATATTGTGAGACTTGTCTATCAATAGGATTTCTTGGAGAAATTTAATAGATTTCGAGCGAAGCGCGGTAAAAAATTTTGAAGAATACCTTTTTGGTATTTTGAAAAATTTTTAACAAGCTGCAGCCGAAATCCGTTAAATTTATACAGAAAGGTTGTTGATAGACAAGTCTATTCTAACATTTTGAGATATCGACGCAAGAAAAATCACCACGACCGTAGGTCGTGGTGATACATCAAAATTGAGTAAATTTCTGTTTTGATCATAGAAACTTTTTTTTATTAGGTTTCTTATCAAAAGCACAGAGAGTCAATATGATCAACGATTGATAAATAAAAAATCCAATCAATACTTCCATATTATTCCTCCTTTTTTTAAAAAAGCACTATACTTTTTATCTACTTAGAATGATATCATATTTTTATTTAAATGTCAATAATAATCTTTCTACCTAGGTGAAAAAGCAATCAGTGTAAAAAAGATAAAAACTATAGAAATACCGACAATTCCAAAAATCTGAAGATAGAGACCTGCAAGCCAGGTAAAACCAGCTTTATTGGCTAGAGCTTTATTTTCAGGATTCTTTTTCAACTCCTCATAAAGAACTTTTTCTTTCTTCCATAAAAAATTCCAGCAAAGAAAAATATATTAGAAATAATTAAAATAATACATAACTGCATTTCATACTGAATAATTATGTTATACATATTTAATTCTCCTTCTGAATTATAAGGTATCGTTCTTGCAGTATTTCGTCAAATTCCATTCTGTCATTCCCGCGAAGGCGGGAATCCAGATTAAACAGAGATAAACTAGATTCCCGCCTTCGCGGGAATGACAAGAAATTTTGATTATAAATTCAGAGCGTTTAATTTTTCTATACAAATATCGATATCTTTTTTTGTAGTTTCTCTACCGAGAGTAAAGCGAAGTGACGAAATAGCGCATTCTTTTTTGCCAATTGCAGATATTACATATGAAGAAGAATCATCTGATAAATTTTTACATGCACTAACTGACGAGCAAGAAATTCCTTCATGATCAAGTTTAATAACTGTAAATTCAGCATCTATTCCTGGAAAACAAACGTTTATATTATTTGGCAGACGTTTTTCTATATCGCCATTAAGGCTCGCGTTAGGAAAATGCTTTAAAACTTTATCGATAAAATAGTCGCGAAGCTTCACAAGTCTTTCAGATTCTTTTTCTCTGTCATTTTGTGCAATTTCAAGAGCCAAAGATACACCGAAAATTTTCTCTACATCTTCGGTGCCAGATCGAAGTCCACCTTCCTGCCCTCCTCCAAAAATAATCGGTAAAATTTCTAACTGATTTTTTTTAAGAAGAATTCCTGCACCTTTTGGTCCATAAAATTTTGAGGAATCGAGTGTCATCATATCTATTCCTAAAGCCTCTCTAAGCAGAGTTAAATAATTTGCCGCTTGTGAAGCATCTGTGTGAAAATATGGCAAAACATCATCACTATCTTTTTTAGACGCTCTGTATTTTTTTATTACTCTTCCTATTTCAGATATTGGCTGAATTGTGCCGATCTCATTATTTGCATACATTACAGAAACAAGCACTGTGTTAAGCTTCAAAGCTTTTTCAACGTCTTTTGCAATAACGATTCCATTTTCTTGAGGTTTGATGTAAGTAACTTCCCCACCCTGCCTCTCAATTTCTTTCATAGTTTCTAATATAGAAGAATGCTCAAATTCAGAAGTTATAAAATGTGGCTTGAATTTTCCTTTGTAAAAATTAAATGTCCCCAATATTGCTAGATTGTTTGATTCCGTTCCGCTTCCTGTAAAATATACTTCGTCTGATTTAACGCCAAATATCCTCGCGATGTTTGTTCGTGATTGTTCGAGCACCTTTCTAGCCTCTACTCCTTCCTTATAAAGCCCTGATGGATTTGCGAAATTATTTTTTGCAAAATCATTCATCGCTTTTTTCACTTTTGAGTGAATCGGGGTTGTGGAAGCATAATCAAAATATATTCGTTTATTTGACATAGTTGTATTTGCATATTATCATAACTCCAGAAAAATCCAAATATGAAAATGATTGAATCAATTAAGTCCATTGTTGCTACATTATGGGTTCTATCCCTATTAGTTATAGTTTATTCCTTCGGTGTTTATCTTTCTTTCTATCTCGGATTATCAACAACTAGACTTCCAGTCTTTGGAAGCGAAAACATCGCAATATCATTCATCGCGGCATTTTTACTTTTACCATTGAATGTTTTGTGGGGTCTATTTGTTTTTAAACTGACTTGGAAAAGATCTTTATATTGGGCGAATTTATTTTCAATCGCAAGTTTTATTTCTTTAACATTGGTGCCAGAAAAAATAGCACCTCTTATTGAATGCTCTGTAGTGTTATTTATCATCTGTTTTACAACAGAAAAATATCTCAAAAAATAAATAACTCAAAACAACAACTTTCTAACCGCTTCAGCATCAAAACTGGAGCGGTTTTATTTTTGACATTCGTAAATAAAAATTGTAATGTTTGTTACAGAAAAATGAATAAGAAAAACATTCTACGTTCATGCTGTAAATTATTTCTAGAAGCTTTTTATATATCGATTTTTGCAACAATATTTCTAATTCCTAGAATAGGCTTAGAATATTTCTTTCCAAAATTATTTATAGAATATCTTAGCTTTGAAACCTTTTATTCTGGATTTTTTACAATACTAAAAATGTTTTTGATAATGCTTTGCATTACTTACACACTCGGATACTTTTTAGTCACTTGGAATTTTAAGGAAATAATTAAAACAACCTTAACTGGATGTGTTGGAGCAATTTTTAGCTTGTTCGTATATGATCCAAATATAAAAACAATTTTGCACTCATTTGTGCTAACTATCATACTCTTATTCTTAACGATCATTTTTACATTTTGGTTTGAAAGCATCGAAGACCAAAATGTTTAAAATGTTTTTTCGCCCCGAAAAATTTCGGGGCGAAATTATTTTGCGAAAGTGCTTATTTAATGTATAATTTAATTTAATAAACTTTTTATCTAAATATTTTCTATGATACTTCAAAGCGAATTTACCATTTATATACTTGTTGGCGTATGTGTATTATTAATCGCCTGGATCATTCGACTTGAGATCAAATTTAAACATCTTGTTGTGGGCCCAGATTCAAAAAGCATAGAAGACTCAATTCACCATTTAAATAGAGAAGTAAAAGGTTTAAATAAATTTCAAGAAGATACTGTTAACTATTTAACATCATCAGAAAAACGTCTTCAAAATTCAATAAGAGCAGTAGAAACAGTCAGATTCAATCCTTTCAAAGGCGCAGGAGAAGGTGGCAACCAGAGTTTTGCCACTGCTTTTATTTCTGAAAAAGGAGACGGTGTTGTATTTTCTAGTCTTTACTCAAGAGATCGAGTAAATGTTTTTGCAAAAGGCATAGCAAATAGCCAATCTGAATTTGAATTGACCGCAGAAGAAAAAGAGGCTATAAAGAGAGCTAAGGAAAAAACTGTCTTAAAATAAAAACATGAGCCTGGTTTCAATATTAAAAACATATCAAAATGACAAAGGAAATTTCAGAACAAAAGAATACTCTTGTTGCACGACCTCCCGTGATAGTAATCATGGGTCATATTGATCATGGAAAATCTACTCTTTTAGACTACATTAGAAAGACAAATGTTGCAGATAAAGAAGTTGGCGGAATAACCCAACGCGTATCGGCATACGAAGTCGATATAACAAATGAAGCTGGAAAAGAACAAAAGATAACATTTTTAGATACTCCTGGTCACGAAGCATTCTCAAAGGCTCGTTCTTATGGAGCTAAAGTCGCAGACGTTGCCATACTAATAGTATCAGCAGAAGACGGAGTCAAACCTCAAACTATTGAAGCACTTGAGATAATTCAGGAAGGTAAACTCCCTTATATTGTTGCAATAAACAAAATAGACAAGCCAAATGCAAACTTAGAAAAAACAAAACAAACTTTAGCAGAAAAAGGAGTATATGTTGAAGGATACGGCGGTAATGTGCCTTTCGTTGCTATTTCTGCAAAAACTGGTGAAGGCGTAAGTGAACTATTAAATATGATTCTTCTTGTTGCAGATATGGAAGAATTCACAGCTGACCCCACTGTCCCAGCCGAAGGAATAGTAATAGAAGCCATTCGTGATGAAAGAAAAGGAATTTCTTCGACGCTTATTATAAAAAATGGATCTTTAAAACAAGGTATGTTTTTGATCTCCAGTGAATCTTTATGCACAGCACGAATGATGGAAAATTTTCTAGGTAAAAAAATTACCGACGCATCTGTAGGAAATGTTGTAAAAGTATATGGCTGGAATATGTTACCTAAGATAGGTTCTACCTTTGAAACATTCTCAACAAAAAAAGAAGCTGAAGCAAAAATAATTTTAAACAAAGAGCAAGAACAAAAAGTCAAAACTCAAGACTCTGCTGAAATAAAAGAAGAAAAGACAATTGTTCCAGTAGTAATAAAAGCAAACATAGCAGGAGTAATAGACGCAATAGAATATGAACTAAAAAAAATAGAAACTGATAAGGTTGCAATTAAAATAGTTCATTCCGGCGTTGGAGTGATTACCGAAAATGATATAAGGATCACAAGTGGTAAGGGTGGTAAAGAAGGAACAATAGTTATAGGATTCGATACAGAAACAGATCCAAGAGCACTAGATTTGGCAGAACGTCTAGGAATCGAAATTAAAACATTTGATATAATTTATAAACTTTCTGAATGGCTAGAAGAAGTTGTAAAAGAAAGAACTCCAAAAGTAGCGACCGAACAAATGCTCGGCCGTGCAAAAATACTCAAAACTTTTAGTCAAAATAAAGACAAACAAATAATAGGAGGAAGAATGGAAGAAGGTTCGATAACGTCAGGTGCTGATGTAAAAATTTTAAGAAGAGATGTTGAAATAAGCAGAGGAAAAATCAAAGAACTTCAACAACAAAAAATGAAAACTGGCGAAGTAAAAGAAGGAGAATTTGGAACAATGATAGAATCAAAAATTGAAATAGCACCAGGAGACAAGATTGAATGCTTTGAAATTGTTAATAAATAGAATTATATTAATATGGAAAAAGAATTAAGATTCAAAGAAAGAATTTCACACTTAGCAGCACAATTCTTGAGTAAAGAATCAAGCCGTCTTTCGCTTATTACTGTAACTCGTGCCGAAATTTCAAAAGACTTTAAAAATTCCATAATTTATATTACAGTATTACCTGAGAGCAACGAAAAAGAAGCTCTTGAATTTGTAAAAAGAAAAAGATCAGATTTTAGGCAGTATGTTAAGGCTAATTCGCGTCTTTTCCGAATCCCCTTCTTTGATTTTGAAATCGATGTTGGAGAAAAAGTTAGGCAAAAAATTGACCTAATATCAAATGAACCTTCGGATAAATTGAGTGAATAATTTCTGAAGTTGGCCTGGTCGCCAAGTGGTAAGGCAAGAGTCTGCAAAACTCTTATACGTGGGTTCAATTCCCACCCAGGCCTCAGAAGATTTTTGAAAAATAAATAAGTTAAATTATGCCCGAGTGGCGGAACTGGTATACGCGCACGACTTAAAATCGTGTCTCGCAAGGGATGTGGGTTCGATTCCCACCTCGGGCACAAAACGATTTTGCGAAAGCAAATGAGTTTTTGACCGAGAGCTTTGCATGGGGATGCAAAGCGTGTGGGAATCGAAAACCTTTTGAGCTTATTTTGCGATTTTGAGTCTGACGAAAAAGAAGCAAAATAACCAAAAGGTATACTGAACATGTAATGTTAGATTTTCCACCTCGGGCACAAAACGAATCTGTAAAAGCAGATTAGTTGATATAATAGATAAATAGGAATTAAATCCGCCCATAGCTCAGCTGGTAGAGCAGACGCCTCTTAAGCGTAAGGTCCCAGGTTCGAACCCTGGTGGGCGGACTCGAACGAAGTGAGAGTTCGGACAAGCATGTGCTGGGGAGCACATGCGTCCAGGGTTCGAAGCCCAATTGAGCTTATTTTATGAGTCTGAGTTTGACGAAGACTAAATAAAATAACCAATCGGGATACTGAAACTGTAAGTTTCGACTGGTGGGCGGACTCGAATTAAAAAATTCGATTTTTGTTTTAAAATTATAAGCCGAGGTGGCGAAATTGGCAGACGCACCAGCCTTAGGAGCTGGCGGGGTTACTCCCATGGAGGTTCAAGTCCTCTCCTCGGCACAACGAACGAAATGAGTTTTGATGGAAGGAAGCTATCTTCATGGCTTTCACAAGATAACTTGAAAAGTTTGAGAATAACATATCACACATAACTAAAATAAAAACCGCTACATAGAGTAGCGGTTTTTTAATTGATGTTCTCATCTGAAATACCGACCAGCTGAGGTGTTTAGAGAATTGAATTTTCTGTAAACCCATCACCTTGATATACCATAATATCTGCATGGAGTGGATCACACTCTGCTGATTTAAGGTAAATCAATTTAAACTGGTATGCTTCTTCAAGCGAGATCTCGAAATATTGAGCAACTTGAGTCAAAATTCGAAAAGGAGAATATCCTATATAGAAAGCATCAAGAGCTAATCCAACTGTTACATAATGATCATGTGGTTCATCGTGAGGCCACATCTGAATTACACTCTGTAATTTTGGAATTTCATCGAAAACTTTATCAAGCAAAAAATGCTCGATTGAATATTTTAAATGATTGCTCTGAATAAAATCCTGATAGAGAGTGCTAGCTTCATCAAGATTTTTCTCTGCAATCTCAATGATACGTTTTTTCATTAAAGCAGAATTAATCTGTTCAATCTTTTCTACGACCATCTCCTTTACTGGTCCAAAAATTAAACTTACAATGTTTACAAAGAACTGCATAATAGTTTTCATACTTCTATCAGAATACATATAAATAACGATTTGTCAATATATTCAAATTGAGCATTTTTCCAACTTTCGAGAGTTTTTTAATACTTACAATAACTAAAAACTCCTGCTTGTGCAGGAGTTTTTAGTTTAAATAATTTAATTATTTATCTTGGAATTGTTTGTGGTCTTTGATCTTCTGGAACACTCAGTGTATTCATGATCAAACGAGTGATCCCAAAAACCGATATCATTATAAAGATCCCAATAATTCCATAAAGCATATGCTGAGAAGCCTGAGTTTTTGCATCTTCACTATCGCTTTGCAAGAAATATTGAAGCACTCCCCAAAGAAAAACGACAATAGCTACTGAAAAAAGAAGATAAATAATTGGATTTATAATCAGATTACTTATCTTAAAAATCAGGGTTAATGAATCTGTGCTTTGCATATACTATTAATATTACACTTACAAAACTGATTAACTACCAAAACCTCCGGATCTTGGAATTGCTGGAGCTGCTGGAGCCTCCTTGTTTAGATTTAGCGTATCAGACAAAATTCTTACCAATCCCCATACAGACACCATAACGAAAAGACCTATGATTCCGTAGAGCATAAGTTGTCTTCCTTCCTTTCTTGCATCTTCGTCCCCAGCGTTCATGATGAACTTTAATATACCCCACAAGAATACTAGAACCGCCAAACCAATTATGAATGGAATTAATTTAGCTAAAAATACGTTTGCTGTATCAAGCACACCCTGAAGTCCTCCTGATGTTGATGTTTGTGCAAACGCAAACACAGGAAGCGCTGAAACTAATATTGAAAAAATTATTTTTTTCATTTTTAAATTATTTTTTAAATTTATAAAATTACGACCAAATAAATAACGATTATAGACTATATTCTACTATATTTAGAGTAAAAATAAAGAAGGGTTGTGGATTACTTAACAATAAAATTGTTTCCTATTGTGATATTGAAGGAATAACTAATCCCCATCCGAAAGTATCGGTTAGTAACCTAACAAGTCCCCACACTGAAACCATAACAAAGAGTGCGACTATTCCATATAACATCAATGTTCTGCCTTCTGACTTTGCATCTTCGCCTGTTGCTGTCATTGATTTGAAAATTCCATAAAGAAAAAATAAAACCGCAGTGCCTATAATAATAGGAACCACCATTTCTAACATACTCTGAATAAGATCTGTAAGGCCTCTAAAATCTGTAACTTCAGCCGAAGCTATTTGAGGTAAACTTAAAAAAGAAATTAAAGCTGGTGTAAATATATAAAATACAGAAATAATTTTTTTTATTGTAAATGTTTTTTTATGCATAAATTATTAAATTACAATTGTTGAACCGTTCCCACTATTGCGCTTGCAATAACCCAAGCTCCTAAAAGGATAAATGAACCTACTAATGTCCACATTAATGCTGTTTTAGCCTTTTGAAGTTCAGCTGGCTTGCCTTGTGCCATCACAAAAAGAAATCCTGTATAAATAATTCCGAGAGTAACAACAACTCCCCCAACATCTTTAACAACTGACAATAAATTTTGTGTAAATGTTGCGAAATCTTGTGACTGGATAGGATTTTCAATTTGAGCAAATACAAAGGAATTAACAGACAGAAAATATGCAAAAACTATTAATGATGTTCTTTTAATTAATTTTAAAAATTTCATAAATAAAAATTTATTATTGTAAAATTTGAGGAAAACTTTCGTTGTATCCGAGACCAACCAATATTGCTTTTACTAAAAGCCAAGCTCCAAACATTATCGTAATACCGATTAAAACTTTCTTAAATAACTCGTGTGCTTTGGAGATCTTTCCACTATCACCCCCTGCTGTAACGTAAAGCCAACCTGCATATGCAAAAACTAGAGCGGCAACAGGTAATGTAAACTGATACAGTAAAAAGTTTACGATCTTGCTCACCATGTCAAGAAAATCTGAAAAACCACAACTTGTTCCGCAATCTGGAATCAGTCCTTCTGCCATAGCGATCTGCGTAAAACTAAAAAAAACAAATAACGCGATGCTAATTAACAATGAAAAGCTTTTTGTTATTTTTCTGGTATTCATTTTATTATTTTCCCAAAAGAATATTAATAGCCTGACTTGCCTCATCTACAGCGTCGCTTGAAACTTGTTTTCCACTTGTTATTGATTCTACCATATTTTGAAATATAGCTGACGTCTCTTGTGGATTTGGATCAAGCCATGCTTTTGAAATAATTGCCGAATCGTAAAAAACAGAAAGATATGGATCTGAGGGCTTAACTCCGAGTAGATCCCGACGAACAGGTGGTAATCCTGTATTACCAACAACTTGTTGCATACTCTTTCCAACTAAAATAAGAATTTCATTAAAATCATCTGCTGTCTTTTTTGAACTCTTTAATATCGCTAATCCTTGAATTTTTCCATATGTAAGCTTAGTTTTTGCATCACGAACTTGTGGTATAGAAGCAACATCGAAATCCAAATTTGGATTTTTTTCTCTGATCGTATTAAGTTCACTTGCATAACCAAAATATATTGCCAGTTTTCCCCCAACAAAAGCGTCTTGGGAAGAAGGTAACGATTTATTCCATGAATATATATTCCTACTAGGATCTGCAAACTGCGTATAGAAATTAAGAGCAGCAACTGCGGGCGATACTGTGTATTTAAAATTACTATTCAAAACACTTGTAAGCTGACCCATATTATCTAGAACAGTAATTGGATTTCCAGCTTGAAGTATTAAAAGTGAAAGAATATCTTTGGCATTCGTTATGTTCTTAAACTCCCCCAAAGCAACGGCGCTTTGTGAAATTACCAAATCAGAATTTTTGTTTGTTAACTTTCCTGAAAGATTGCTGAGCTCATCCCAAATCTTTGGTGGTTCAGTAATACCAGCATTTGAAAATAGTGTTTTGTTCCAATACATAACTAAAGGATCTACTATAAAAGGCAACGCGATAGATCCTTCTGAATTAAGAAAAATTTCTCCTCCATCAAAAAAAGTATCTTTGTATTCTCTGAAAGAATACGAATCGGAAGGAATGGTCATTATTTTATCTTGATGTCGAACTATCAAATTGTGAGGAATCAATACAACATCAGGACCCTTACCACTTGCCAGTGCCTCAGTAAAATCCTTATCAAAAGTATTTGCGTCTTTTTGGAAATATTTTATTCTTAGTGATTGTTGATTTGTTGTGTAATAAGATTGAGTAATTTGAGAGAATATATCCGCCGACAGAGTGCCCCATATTACCACTTCCTGCCCGGCTACGTCTGAATTATTTCCACTAAGAAAAGCGAATGTAATAACTCCAACAACTATAAAGAAAATAAAAACTCCTAATAAAACAATTTGAAAATTACTCATGATAATTTATTTCTTTTTAAAAATAATTCCATAGTGATATTCACCTGGATCATTTACATAATTTATTACTTCTAATCCATTTTTTTTGAACAATTCTTCTGCTTCATCGCGCGAAACAATACTATCTTGAGATGGACCCATCCCGCCAAATGAACTCTCCCAATCAACAAAGCAGAGCTTACCTTTTATCTTCAATATTCTATTTATTTCCTTTGCAAAATCTTCTCTGTGTTCAATTTGAAAAAGCGTATTCACAACAACTACGACATCAACAGCACCGTCTCTAAGCGAAGTGCCTCCGATTTTTTCGGCATCACCCCAAAGAATTTCAACATTATTAATCTTTTGTCTCGTTGCTTCGTTTTTTAATCGAGTCAAAATTTCTTTTTGAACATCAATTGCAAATACTCTCCCAATACGTCCTACTTTTTTTGCTAAAGGAATTGCATAAAATCCGACTCCTGCGCCGATATCGGCAACCTTGAAGCCTTCGTCAATAGGAAATTGAGCAACTAATGTTTCTGGATTACTAAAAGCCATTTACTTGGATAAGTTAATTAACATATTTATTATAACAATTTATTTGTTTTGATGCATAAGAGTTGTTAACAACAAAAAACTCGCGAACAAAGCGCGAGTTTTTTGTTTAAATTTTACTTATTTAATTATTTTTCTATTTTTGCTAGGCGCACATTCAGTTTTAAAATATCATCTCGGAGCTTTTCTATTTCGCGTTCATGTTTGTCAATAAGTTTAAATTCAATAATATCAAGGCGCTTATCAACTTTATCAAAACGCTTATCAACTTCTTCAAATTTTGTAGCCATTTCAGAACGAATATCGGCAAATTCAGAATGAACATCAGCAAACTCAGAATGAATAGAGGAAAATTCCTTCTGCATCATTATTGCCAAATCATCTATTGAAAGTGATTTTTTATTTTTCATAATTTAATTATATAACACTTTAAAAACCACACAAATAAATGTGCCGAACAGGTAAGTTTTATTTTACCAGCAGACGATAGATGCAAGATGATCTCCCTCTCGAAGCTTCATAACTCGAACGCCTTGTGTTTGTCTTCCAAGAGATGGAATTTCTTTTAGATCAACTCTGATAACCTGACTCTTTTGTGAAATTGTAACTATCTCTTCGAGTTCTGGTGTAACAACTTTGCCTCCGATAAGCATTCCGGTTTTTGTAGTTACTTTTGCGGTCTTAATACCAGAACCGCCTCGCTTCTGAATTTTGTATTCTTTCAACTTTGTTTTTTTACCAAAACCTTTTTCAGAAACTATAAGAATTTCTGGGCTCTCGAAAGATTTTTTAACAACATCTGCAATTACTACCTTGTCTCCCTTACTCAATTTAATAGCTCTGACGCCTGTTGCACCTCGTCCCATTTCGCGTATATCAGACTCCTTGAATCTAATGGATTGACCTTTTGAGGTTACAATCATTACTTCATCGGTCTTTGCAACAAACATTACAGATATGAGTTCATCACCTTGATCAAGATTTATTGCAATAAGTCCGCTTCTTCGAACATCATGAAAATTTTCTGCGGCAACTTTTTTGGCTGTGCCATTTTTTGTAACTAGCATTAAACTCAAACTTGATTCTTTCATCTCCTTAGGCATCGCAAGCACTGATGTTATTTTTTCTTCAGCACTGAGCGACAAAAAGTTCATTATTGATTTTCCTTTTGTTGCGCGCTTTCCTTCTGGAATATCATACATTTTTATCTGATAAGCTTTTCCTTTATCAGTAAAGAATAATAGGTCATTGTGAGTTGTTGCGGTCAGCATTGTTGTAACAAAGTCCTCTTCCTTTGTATCAAGATCTACAACACCAATACCTCCGCGCTTCTGTCTTCTGTATTCATCAGGATTTGTCCTCTTTATATATCCACCTTTTGTAAGAACCAAAACGCTCTCTTCGTCAGCAATAAGATCTTCTGCAGAAAATGCTTTTACTCCACCCTTAATTACGCGAGTTAAGCGATCGTTGCCATATTTTGCATGAATTTCTTTGAGCTCATCCTTGATAATGCTTAGCATTTTCTTTGGACTAGCAAGAATTTCCTTAAGATTTTTAATAAGGATCTGAATTGCGTGAAGTTCATCCTCAATTTTCTTTCTTTCGAGTCCTGCTAATTTCTGAAGCTTCATTTCAAGAATAGCTGTAGCTTGTCTGTCAGAGAATTTAAATTGCTTCATCAATCCAGAATGTGCATTTACAACATCTTTGGATTTTTTGATGAGCTTTATTATTTCATCGATGTGATCAAGAGCTTTCTTGAGTCCTAATAAAATATGCTCACGATCTTCGGCACGCTTTAATTCGTATTCGGTTCTTCTTCTTACGACAATTTGTCTATGAGAAATAAATTCACTGAGAAGAGATTTCAAAGATAGAGTTTGTGGAACGCCATCAACAAGAGCGACGACGTTAAAGTGGAACATCTCTTCAAGTTGTGTGTGCTTGTAAATATAGTTCAAAACTTTTTCAGGAAAAGCGCCATTCTTTAAATCAATAACAATTCGGATGTCTTTCGTGGACTCATCACGCATATCCTTGATGCCTTCGATCTTCTTTTCACGATGAAGTTCAGCGATTTTTAAGATCATATCGGCTTTGTTTACTCGGAAAGGAATTGAGGTAATTATGATTTGGAAAGTTCCAGCTTTTGTCTCAACGATTTCTGCATCGCCGCGAGTAAGCACACCACCTCGTCCTGTTGCATAAGCGTGATTTAAATCTTTTTGTCCAAAAACAGTGCCGCCTGTTGGAAAATCCGGACCTTTAACAAACTGCAACAAATCTTCTGTTGTAGCATTTTTGTTATCTATAAGATGAATAGTTGCATCTACAATTTCGCGTAGGTTGTGAGGCGGAATGTTCGTTGCCATACCAACAGCAATACCCAATGTTCCGTTCAAAAGTAAGTTTGGAAATGCAGCAGGAAGAACAACAGGTTCTTGTCTGTTGTTTTCATAGTTTGGACGAAAGTCTACAGTTTCTTTTTCCAAGTCTTTTAGAAGTTCGCCTGAAAGACGAGAAAGTTTTGCTTCTGTATAACGTGGAGCTGCGGCGTTGTCTCCGTCAATTGAACCGAAGTTTCCTTGTCCTATTGCGAGCGGATATCGCATTGTAAAAGGTTGAGTAAGTTTTACTAGAGCATCATAAATTGAAGCATCTCCATGCGGATGATATTTTCCCATAACCTCTCCAACAATAGCTGCGGACTTTCTGGTTTTTGCTCCTGAGTGCAAATTTAGATCATGATACATCGCATAAAGAATCCTTCGATGAACAGGTTTCAAACCGTCACGAGCGTCTGGAAGCGCGCGATCTGTAATGACAGACATCGCATAATCGATGAACGATTTACGCATTTCGCCGACAATTTCCTGAAGGATAATTCCCTTCTCTTCGCCTTTATTTTGGCTCTCTTCTGGGAGATTTTCTGGTTTTTTATTTTGATTCTTAGCCATATTAGGCTTCTATCTTAACATAAAATTATAAAAAGTGAAAGCATTTAACACGCCTTTTTCTGTATGAACTCACATTAAATTAAAAATTACAAGGAAGAAGACTCTGATGATGTTGAAATTGTATTATCTAAAATACTGTCACCCTCAATAACAGCACTGGATGACGTTGCTATATAATCTGAGGTTGTTGCCACATCATTTTCAACATTCAAATTTTCGCTATCAATTGATACAAATCCTGAAGGAATTTTTGCTTTCAGCTCGTTCACAATTTGAGAAAATTCATTTTTCAAAACACTTAAGGGCGATGCATTTTGAACAATTTTTGTATTTTCAATATTAGAAACAGAGCTATTTAGTCTTTCTTTAAAAGAAACGGACCATACAAAAAAGATTAAGGCCGTAATACAAAAAGACGAAAGGAAAACAATATTTCTCTTTTCCTTATCAGTTTTTTCTCTGAGTTTGTCTAAATCAATCATATTTAGTGTCATTCCCGCCTGCCCGCCATGCAAGGCAAAGCGTTGCGGGCAGGCGAAGGCGGGAATCTAGTATTGATTTTTATTATCTGGATCCCCGTATACACGGGGATGACAGAAGCTGTCAGTTTTTTTCCAAAACAACTATCTCACTGTCTTTACCTTCCAAATCTTTTTTCTTAATAGTTAATTTATCAACAGGTTTAGAATCAGTCGAACCTTCTTCTTTAAGAAAAAGTTTGAGAGCATTCTTATCATCTTCATAATTCATAGGAATAATTATTTTTGGTTCAAGTGAAGTTGCAACTTTATATCCATCTTCAGAACCATATGTGCCATTTCCACCAATCGGCACAAATAAAATATCTACTTCACCGAGATCTTCTTTCATATCACTAGTTAAAGTGCTATTTATCGATCCGAGAAAACATAATCTTATATCGTCAAGTTCAATCACATAAACAGTATTTATTTTTTCTTCTCCTCCATAATTTGTTTTGCTTAAAATTCCCTTGATAAATATTCCTTTTATCTCATATTCTCCTGGACCAGCAATAACAAGTGGCACTTTTTCCCCAAAGGTAAGTTGATCAGAACCGTTTGTATCTGGATGATTTAGCGAAACTAGCACAACATCCGCGCCAAAACGTGAAGTCTTCAATTTAGAGTCCTTAGAAATAGGATTAAAAGCGATAGTAGTATCGCCTAGCTGAACTTTAAAAAATTGTGCGCCATAATAAGTAATAACCATAACAACACCAGTATAGCATAAATTAGAAAATGTGAAAAATTTTCTGAACCCAAAAACCTTGCCAAAACGTATTTTATTTATATACTTAATTTTAATCAGTATTTATTGGCACTTATAGCTAAGTTAACCCCGTTTTGTGTTCAGAAAGTAATTCAAACGGATCTTGGTTGTAAAACAAACATATGTCAACAAAAAATGAAGAAATATTAGTAGAAGATAACGTTACTCAAGATAAACAAAAAACCGACACTGCATCGTCTTTAACCAAAAAAGATAGCGTAATGTCAAAAATTTTAAACGAAACAGCAACACCACCAACCAATGGAAGCATTGTTGAGGGTTCTGTTATTGCTATTGCAAAAAATGGCGTATTCGTAGACTTACCTCCATGGGGCACAGGTATTATCTATGGAAAAGAATACATAGTCGCAAGAGATATCATTAAAAAGATAAATATTGGCGATACAGTAGCAGCAAAAGTAGTTGATTTCGAAAACAGCGAGGGATATATAGAGCTTTCATTAAAAGAAGCAAAACAAGCTCTTACCTGGAGCGAAGCAGAAGCAGCTATTAGAGACAAACAAGTCTTTGATGTTCTTGTAAAAGAAGCAAACAAAGGAGGACTTATTATGGTTTGGCAAGGAATTCAGGGATTTTTACCAGCATCACAATTAAAGACCGAGCATTATCCAAGAGTTGAAGATGGCGATAAAGATAAAATTTTAGTAGAACTTCAAAAATTAGTCGGACAAAAAATATCAGTATCTATAATCTCTGCCCTTCCAAAAGAAGGAAAGCTTATATTCTCTGAAAAAACTTTAGAGAACAAAGACAAAGAAAAGATGGTTGATAAATACACAGTTGGAGATGAGATAGAAGCCGAAGTTACAGGCGTAGTAGATTTTGGAGTTTTCGTAAAAATCGAAGAAGGATTGGAAGGACTTGTTCATATTTCAGAAATTGACTGGTCACTTGTAGACGATCCTCGAACACGATTTAAAACAGGAGACAAAGTAAAAGTAAAAATAATTGAAATTAAAGACAACAAGATCTCCCTTTCTATGAAAGCTCTAAAGCCAAACCCTTGGGTTGAAGCAGAGAGCCGATATAAAAAAGGAAGCATTGTTAAAGGAGTTATTATCAAGTTCAACAAGCACGGTGCATTAGCATCCATAGAAGAAGGCGTAGCCGGATTGGTGCACATTTCAGAATTTGGAAGCGAAGAAAAATTGCGAGACGAGCTCGAACTTGGCAAAAGCTATGATTTCAAGATAATTCTTTTCGATGCAAAGGATCAAAAGATGGTTTTGTCTTACAAAAACCTAACTGACGATAAGCCTGAAGAAAAAGAAGAAGTAAAGGAAGAAAAATAAAATAAATTCTTTCACCAAACAAAAGCCACCACGTCCAAAACGCGGTGGCTTTTGTTTTTTCTTAAATGATATATATTCAAATAAGAAAAGCACTATGAAAACATACGGCGATCTTAATGTTCACTTAATTGGTATTGTAATGAAAGGAGTTGTTGAAAGAGCGATTTCAATCATTAAAAGAGAGTGTCTGCGCTTTACTTTTAAAGAAAAAGCGACTGATTACAAATCTGATAAAGATTACGTTACCTCAGCAGATCATGCTGCTCAAAAAATTTATGTAAAACTTCTTAGAGAATGTTTCCCGACGTTCGGAATCATCGCAGAAGAAGATGGTCTAATAATCCCCTGCACCGAAAATCTTTTTGATGCGTATTTTACAATTGACCCGCTCGATGGAACAAAAGCATTCATGCGACGACAGTCAGAAGGTGTTGGAACGATGCTTGGTCTTATTATCAACGGCAAAGTAGCAGCATCTTTTATAGGCGATGTAATGACCGAAGAAATTTATTGTTATCGTCCAGAATCAAATAAAGTTCATCGAATCTTAGAATTAGGCAAATTTGAACCAGGTGAAGTTTTATCAATAAATCCTGAGAAAAAACTATCTGAACAATTTGTTTTATTAAGAAAGGCTCCTGATTCGCATTCTTTATTTGTTCAACAGCTAACCAAGAAACAAAACAAAGGCGGTTTATTCAAAGGAATAAATGTAATGGCGGGAAGTGTTGGAATAACAACAGCAAAACTGTGGAAAAGTGAGATTGGAGCAGTAATATGGACTCCTGGAATAACAACTTCTTGGGATCTGACGCCTGTTTTTGGAATTAGTGAAAAATTAGGTTTTGAGTTTTATTCTATTGAATACGACTTACTATCTTTTCCTTATATTACACAAAAAAATTTCGTTCTTAAGGAAAGAAAAATCAAACTTGAAACTGAAACAATAATTATTCACAAATCTAGAGTGCCAGAACTTTTGAAATGGATTGCGAGAAATTATAAATAACAAATATTATTTTTAAAAAAGCGATGGAATTATCCATCGCTTTTATTTTTTTATTCTTGAACTCTTCCAGATGCGCTCATCGCCAATTCCCTTCCATCTTTCACTAAAATTTCCAAAACTTCTGCAACGCTCTTCCCGACTTTTTTTAAACTTTCAAATTCTGATTTTTTAAATTCTCCTAAAATATGTTTTTCAACATCTTTTTCGCCAGAAGGCTTTTTAATTTTTCCTGAAGGAGTCGCAGGAGAAATTCCAACTCTTATTCTTATAAAATCTTTTGTCTTCACCGCTTTGATTATAGATTCAACTCCTCTGTGTCCGCCTGAATTTTTTCCGAACGAAACTTTGAATTTGCCGATGGGAATATCAAGATCGTCATGAATAACAACTAATTTTTCTGCTTTTTTTGCGCTTGTGATAAGTGGTTTTACAGACTCGCCTGATTTATTCATAAATGTTTCCGGTTCAACTAACATTTCTTTTCCTTTTTCCACAACTCCTTCCGACACAAGAGCTTTTAATTTTTTGTCAGTTTCCCATTCTGAAAAATTATTTTGTTTGCGAAATGTTTCTAAAATTATACGTCCTGTATTATGACGAGTATTCCTATATTCTTCTCCAGGATTACCTAAACCAACAATAATGTAAGACATTTTATTTTTATTATTTTATTACCAACATTTAGTATTCTAAATTAGAATCTGTTCTTGTGTCAACAAAACCTTTGGAGTAAAATGTATTTAAATATTATGCATGAAGAAGAAAAAAATGATCTTAAATTAAAAAGTCATACGACATCTTCTTCTCGTGCTCCAGAAAAAGAAGAAGGATTTTTTGCAGAAATGTTTCGTTTCGCCCTGATCGCACTTTTTATAATTCTTCCGATTCGTCTTTTTATAGCTGAACCATTCATAGTAAGCGGCACCTCGATGTTTCCGTCTTTCAATACAGGTGAATATATAATTGTAGACCAACTAACATACAGATTCGAACAACCAGAGCGAGGTGATGTAATTATTTTTAAATATCCCAAAGATACAAGCCGAGACTTCATCAAAAGAATTATCGGTCTTCCAGGAGAAACGGTTGTGGTAAACACTGATTCTATAATCATAAAAAATTCCGAACATCCTGATGGTTTCAAACTAGAAGAACCTTATGTAGTCGACAGTCAAGGATTAACTTTAGAAACAAAACTAGCCACTGATGAATACTTTGTCATGGGAGACAACAGGCCGGTAAGTTCAGATTCTAGAATATGGGGTCCTTTAAACAAAAAATACATTATCGGACGAGCCCTTGTGCGCCTTTTTCCACCACAAAAGATCAATATATTCCCAGAAAAATATAATGCTCCGAACTAGAATTTTAGAATTAGATTTTAATTAGTTTAAGTTAAATTAGGTTTTTCAAATATTTATCGTTTATTACTTTTATTTCCGCACAACCTTGGAGTTTGTGAGGTCTTGATGAATTATGTTAAAAACAAAGAATCAAGAGAAATCCGAAAAAACGATGGCACAAGTCATGCTTAATCTTCCTGATTTTCTCGTATCAAGCAGAGCGTCTAAAGTTGCAAGACATTATGGATTTATTCCGATCGAATTTCCTCCACTTAAAAAAACCGATATACAAAAATCCAAATTATTTAAAGAATGCCTAAATGAAAGAAATTTATGGCAACATCATTCCCTATTTATCGATCCTAAGGAAAAAAGCGCGCTTATAAAAAATTATTTTGAAGGAGGATTGCAATCAATGCATCATCCGTTATTAGTGTATTACGAAGGCGATCTTTCTTCCGAAGAATCAAAAAAATTCAGCTTGGCAGGCAAAAGAAAAATCTGCCTTGAAATTTTAGGTTCAACAAGAAGCGTTTCTGAAGCAATATTATTAAAAACAGCAGTTGCAATACTTAAAGATGAAGGTGAAGAAAATCTTTTAATAGAAATAAACAGCGTTGGCGATAAGGACTCAATTTCAAAATTTACAAAAGAATTATCCATTCACTATAAAAAAAATATAGACGCTCTTGCGCCATCATGCCGAGACATCTTAAAAGAAGATGTAATGAAAGCTTATTTGTGTGCTCATGAAAAATGCGCACCCATCAGAGAAAATGCTCCTACCTCAATAAGCTTTCTTTCAGAACCTCACAGAAAGCATTTTATGGAAGTAATGGAATTTATTGAAAGAATGAGCGTTCCTTACAGAATAAAAAATTCATTAATTGGCAATCGAAATCTTTGCAATCATACAATATTTGAAATAAGACTAAATGAAAATGAAGACGGCACAAAAAGTAAAGAAGAAGAACTTCTTGAAGGAATTACAAACTTAAGATCACTTCCCCTTGCTGTTGGGATCAGATACAACGGACTCGCCAAAAAAATGGAATACAGAAAAGATGTGCCTGCAGTTGGAGTTTCTGTGTTAGTGGCACACAAAAATAATAAAAGACAGGAAATTCAACAAAAAGTATTTTATAAAAGGCCACAATTCTACTTCGTTCAACTTGGCGCTGAAGCAAAACTTCAAAGTCTTGAATTAATTGAATTTTTAAGAGAAAACAAGATTCCAATTCATCAATCATTACACAAAGATAAGCTAGCACTCCAACTCACGCAAGCTGAAGGTTTACACATCCCTTACATATTGATAATGGGACAAAAAGAAGCCGTTGAAAAAACGATCCTTGTTAGAAATATGGAAACCCGCGCGCAAGAAACCATACCAATATATAAACTTGCTGGATATCTAAAAAATATTCCTATCTAACAAAATCAAAATAGGTGCTATAATTAATCAATCAATTATTTTTTATTTTATGCCAAAAAATTATAAAGTTATTTTCGCAAGTTTTATTATTCTTTTAGTTTTTTCGGTAAATATATCTTATACTAATGCTCAAACTAGCACGAGCTCTGAAGAAATACTTACCTCTTCGAACACAGGCCTCACTTCAAGAGACTTACAACTTTTAAGCAATGCGCCTTATTCTGGAATAGGATTACCACCAAGTCTTGATTCAATAACTCAGATATATAAAAATAACCCTCCATTCACAAGAATATTTGGATACGGAAGCATAGACGAAACTACAAATGGACAAGTAAGCCGTCTGCAGAATGTATTAGGAATAGAACCTACTGGATATTTTGGACCAATTACTCAAGAACTTCTTAGAGTATTACAGGAGCTTGCATCAGATGAAATTTTAAAACCAGCAGGACTAACGGAAGGCACCGGATATTTTGGAATTTATACATTAAAATATTTCAATTCAGGAAAAGTGCCGGGATTATTGTTTAGCAATTCAGGATATACCGACTCTGACTATACTCCACCAGCAGAACCAGACGAATCCGCAACATCAACATTATCTAATGGAGCTTCAATATTTGATGGAATAAATTCTCTTTTAGTAGCGGCAACAAGCAAATCTACATACGATGCATTTAAGACACTTGGACAAGGAAGTGGCTCTCTAAAGACATTAACTGGCGTTCAACTTACTTACTATAGCCATGATGAAAAAACTAACGACAAAGACACTATGAAATTTAAGAGTGCAACCGGCGCTAAACTTAAATACCCCGACCAAAATGGCGGAGTTTATTCAATAGCAGTCGATCCAAAAGTCATTCCCCTAAAAAGCCGACTACTTATAAAATGTGCTAATGGAAGTAAGGCTATTTCCGGTATAGCAGTTGATACTGGTGGAAAAGTAAAAGGCAAACATATAGATATTTTCAGTAGAAAATTAAGACCTGCACTTCCTTGCTCTACTGCAACAGTTTATGTAAGAAAATAATCGATTTTTATTGTCGTTGCTCGTTTGGAAAATAAAATTTAATAATTTTAAAACCACTGCCAAAAGCAGTGGTTTTATTTTTATATCAAAAAAAGAATGTTATAATTATCAGATAATATTTAACAATGTTTTTTATTTTATGAAATATAAAATTAATTCTAATGTTAGTCAGATCTTTTTTGTAATTTTTTTAATTACAATTTTTATTTTTCCAACATGTATAAATGCGCAAACTACACAATCAATAATCCAAGTTGATAATTCCAGCACAAATAATGCTAGCTCTTCCACAAATTTCATCGGAACAGTGTTATGGTCTAATACTAGTAGTTGTAAAACAACTACTTCTGGAACAACTTATGAGAGCGGAATGAAAATAATAGATTTTATCCAACCAGTAGGAGGAGTAAAAATATTCTTACTTGACCCTAATCACACAAAAGTAATGCAAGGCGATCCTTCTAAAGTTGGCGGTCAGATATATGGTAGTTATACTCCCACAACAAGCGATTGTTGCATCCAAACAGCTCAAAATAGCTGTATTCATTTTACAGTATATGGAACAATGACCGAGGTAAGTTCAAATACAACAACTTCCACAAATAATACTGCAACAACTTCAACTCAGAGTAGTTCTGATACAGTAAACGATCTCCCAACAACAAGTAATAATGCAACAAATACCACAAGTCCAACTTCATCAAACACCAACACATCAACCGCTCAACCTTCTAACACTACATCTCAAACAACAACCCCAACCACATCAAATAATAATTCTTTGGGCAATAATTCATCAGACGATTCTTCAAATAATAAATCATCAGGCACATCATCAAACAACTCTCTAGTGAACAAGATAATGAATCTTTTCAAAAATCTTTTTGGACGAGGTTCTACGGATGGAACAACAAATGGTGAAGTCAGCGCTTTACAACAATTACTAGGAATAGAACCTACTGGATATTTTGGACCAATTACTCAAAATGGTTTAGCTAATTACCAATCTGCAAATGGTATACCAAACACAGGTTACTTTGGACCACTTACGCAAGCAAGCATGAATAGTGGTTTAGGAAGCAGTAATCCAGATAGCGGTGCTGGTATAACTAGCGGTAACGCAAGCGATAGCAATGGTTTAACTGAAGTTAACAGCGAACCTGGAACAGTAGGAGGAAATCCTGTAACCACTCCAACAGAAGGAAAAACTCTTATCGTTCGCCCTTGCAAAACAGCAGGAGGATGTCATCTCGCTCTTGATACCGATGGCACACAAAGTGCAAGTTGGGATTCGACTCATCAAAGTCAAACTTCATACCAGCCTGGTGGTAAATCTTTGAATGCTTTTAAAGATAGTTATGTTGTAGTGCCTGTTGGCTCATCAATTCCATTAGGAACACCTACTAAAGTAATTGACCACACTACAGGTAAAACCACACTTGCTGTTGTTGGAGACCGAGGTCCTCGTTTTGGCGAAGTATCAGTAGCTTGTGCTAAAGCAATTGGTGAATGGCAAGAAGGCAAAGGAAATGCTATTAATAATCCTAAGGCTGACGTAGAATATGTCTTTTATTTAGGGGGTAAATCTGGCACAAATTAAAACCGATTAAGTAAGCCTGAAAATCTTTAAACCTAGTCTAAATTGTTTGCAATAAAAAATTACTTATGTTATTCTCTCTACTACTATGAGCGCAATTAATGTAACAGTTAAGAAAAACCCAAACGAAAATAACACCAGTATTTTAAGACGTTTTACAAAGCGAGTTCAAGAATCTGGAGTGTTAAAAAAGGTCAGATCAGTACGCTACAGCAAGCGTAAAGAATCATCCTACGTTAAAAAGAAAAAGAAATTAAAAGGACTAAAACACCGAGAAGAAATCACACAATTAATCAAACTTGGTAAGATGGTAGAGAAGACAAACCAACATCAACACCAGTCAAGATAAATAATTAAGTAATTATAAAAACTTGGAAGAAAAAATTTCCCTAATTAACAAAACAAAAACCAACTTACCAGTGAGTAAGTTGGTTTTTGTTAATATAAAAAATGATGTGCTAGGAAAAGATTACGATCTTAGCTTAGTTTTTGTTGGGAATAAATTATCTCAAAAAATAAACAAAGAAAATAGAGAAAAAGATTATCCTGCAAATGTTTTATCATTTCCACTAGATAAAAACTTAGGGGAAATTTTCATAAATTTAGAGAATGCAAAAGAAGAATGTGTTGATTTTAATATGGATTATGAGAATTTTATAGTCTACCTATTTATCCACGGTTTACTCCATTTGAAAGGAATGGATCATAGTAGTAAAATGGATAGTGAGGAAAGAAAAATCTGCAAAAAATTTAATATAAGTTAGACCTGTTATCTCAATTATTTTTTAGATAACTAGTCCAATGCAGTTTCTATATTTCCAACTAATCATTCTCTTTAAACATGTCACACCGTTTTACAACTGGAATTGATGTCGGCACCCATCAAGTTAAGGTGGTTGTCTTAGAACAATTCTATGAAAACGAAAAGATCATAAGAAAAGTTGTTGCAACAGGAATTGCACCTACTTTTGGTATGAGACATGGATACATAACCAACACAGGCGAAGTTACAGAAAGTATCAAAAACGCCATTCACATGGCTTCACGAGTGCTAAAATCGCCTATAGACCATGCGTTCATCTCAATAGGTAGTATTGGTCTTCAAGGCACGATTTCAACTGGTTCTATTGCAATATCACGCGCTGATTCAGAAATAACAGACCTCGACTTGGAAAATGTTTCCGAAGCCTGCAAAAATGCTGTTCCTAATAATCTTTTAATAAATCGAAAAATACTTCATACAATTCCTATTAATTACAAAATTGATGGCAAGCCTGTTCTAGGAAGACCAAACGGACTTAAAGGATCTAAGCTTGAAGTAAAAACGCTTTTTATAACATGTCTCGAACATCATTTAAATGATCTTATACAATCAATAAAAGATGCTGGAGTTGAGATCGATGATGTAATCGCCTCACCTCTTGCAGCAAGTATGGTAACACTCACTAAATCTCAAAAAATAGTCGGATGCGTGCTAGCAAACATAGGTTCAGAAACAGTATCAATAGTTGTTCATGAAAATGGAATCCCTATTTCACTTGAAGTTTTGCCTATCGGTTCAAATGACATAACAAACGACATCGCACTCGGATTAAAAATTCCACTAGAAGAAGCAGAAAGTATAAAAACTGGAGAAAATCACGGATTGGAATTTTCAAAAAAGAAACTTGATGAAATTATCGAAGCTCGACTAAGCGACATCTTTGAACTGATAGAAGCTCATCTTAAAAAAATAGGCAGAAGCGGTCTTTTGCCAGCAGGAATAATTCTTTCGGGAGGAGGATCAAGTATTTATGCAATAGAAGATATTGCAAAACAAACCCTAAAACTTCCTTCTAAAACAGTCGGTCTTCCTATCGATAATGGTTGGAAGAACAGCCTTATTAAAGATTCTTTCTGGTCTGTGGCATATGGTTTGTGTATTTTAGGATTTACTATAGATGAAGATGACTCTTTCAAAGCAAACAAATTTAAATTCGTCAAAAAAGCAAAGAACAGCATCGGTGCTTGGATTAAACAATTCTTGCCTTAATAAAAAATTACAAGAATGCCTCGCGTTCACAAAGTGAACGCGAGGCATTTATTTTTTAATGCACTCCAACTCTTTTTGGAATACAAGATTTGAGAGCAGTATTTACCATTTCAGCAACTGCTGAATTATCTGAAAAAATTTTCTCTGCAACACAAGTTTTCAAAAGTCCTTTCAATCCATTATCATCATTACCGTATCCACAGATTGCAAGCTGATTAGCTAATGAAAACAATCCGACGATGTAATATGCGTTACTGGTCAGTTCAACACTGATATCATTATCAATAACTTTTTTAATAAGATATTCTACGTGACGTAAAAGTCTTAGACTTAAAATTTTTGAATCATCAGAATCTGAACATAAAACTTCGCGCAATTCTTTATGAAAATTTGGATTATCAAAAACCAAAAAATAATATAGTAGGTCGTGAGGATTTGCTTCTGGTTTATGTAGAAACTTTCGAACTTGGTCTAAAATGTCTGTATTTTCTTTCATATTTTGTTTATTCTATTCATGAATATATAACCATGTCCCCTATCCGTCAAGTGTTTTCTTTTTAGGGTAGTTTGTTATTATGATGATGCAAAAGGTAGTATATTTAATTACCAATCTATAAAAAAGCTTTAAAAATCAAGGTTGATCTAAAGCAATTTTAAATCATGGCTCAAATCATCAAACCAGAAGTAGAAGTTTTCGCTAGAATTAAGGTTATTGGAGTTGGAGGTTCAGGAAAAAATGCAATTAACCACATGATCAATTCAAAGGTCCGCGGTGTGGATTTCATTTGCGTTAATACAGATGCGCAAGACCTACATCAATCACTCGCTAAGAAAAAAATTCACATTGGAAAAAATCTTACAAAAGGATTAGGAACTGGAATGAATCCAGAAGTCGGCAAACGCGCTGCAGAAGAAACAAGAGAAGAAATTCAAGAAATGCTAAAAGGATCAGATATGGTTTTCATTACATGCGGTAAGGGAGGAGGCACAGGCACAGGTGCTGCACCAGTCGTTGCAAAGATTGCAAAAGAAATGGGAATTCTCACAGTTGGAGTAATTACAAAACCATTCTTCTTTGAAGGACAACAGCGAATGCGACTCGCAGAACAAGGTATTGAAGAATTAAGAAAATCAGTTGATGCTATCATCATGATCCCGAACGACAGATTATTCGGCATCATCGACAAAACTACGACAGCAAAAAATGCTTTCGCAATGTGTGATGAAATACTCCGCAGAGCAGTCGAAGGAATTTCTGACTTAATCACTACTCCAGGTATTATAAATATCGACTTCGCAGATGTTCGTTCAATTCTAGAAAATTCAGGACCAGCACTTATGGGTATAGGACTAGCAACAGGCGAAAAACGAGCTGAAGATGCAGCAAAAATGGCAATTAATTCCCCTCTTTTGGAACTTTCTGTAACAGGAGCAAAAGGTGTCCTATTTTCTATTGCTGGCGGTGACGATATGACAATGTTTGAAATCCAAGATGCAGCAAAAGTCATTACAGAATCAATAGATCCCAACGCAAAAGTTATTTTCGGTGCAGTTAAAGACGATAAATTGAAAAAAGATGAAATAAAAGTCACAGTTATAGCTTCGGGCTTTCCTGAAACAATAACAGGAAACATGAACCGAAAAATTTTCCAACCACAAGATGAAATAAAACCAAAAAATACTAATCCTTCAACTACCCCAATAAATTTAAATAACCCAGCTCCTATTAATTCTGTAAATGTAAACAATCCTAAAGAAGTAAAACAACAAGAAGACAAAATTATTATCGAAGAAGATGAATGGGGCGCAGTTCCAGCATTCTTAAGAAGAAAGAAATAATCTAAAATTTCTTTTTCTAATATTTTGATTTATAATATTTCTATTATCAGAAATCGCGTAATTTCTTAGAGCCTGTTCAAAATCTAATGCCTAGCTAAAATGCTAAAATTTTGAGCGAAAATCATGAAGTCCGACGAGACATATCGAGGATACGGCGAGGAGGAATGAATGATTTGCAGCCAAAATTTTAGCGTTTTAGCATGCAAGCATTGATTTTGCTTCTTGTTTTTGCGGTTAGATTCTAAACAGGCTCTTATTTTAAATATGTATGATCTAGCTATTATTGGCGGTGGACCAGCGGGAGTTGCTGCCGGAGTTTATGCATCTCGCAAACAATTAAAAACTTTAATCATAACGGAAAGTTTTGGCGGACAAAGCATGGTTTCTGATGGAATAGAAAATTGGATAGGCACCATCAAAATATCAGGCATTGAATTAGCAGAATCATTAAAAAATCACCTTAAAGCATACGCGAAAGATCATGTTGATATAAAAGAAGGAGAACTAGTTTCTTCAATCAAAAAAGTCTCGGAAGGTTTCGAAGTAAGCACTCAAAACAACAAATATCTTACAAAAACGATATTAATAGCCACAGGAAGCCATCGCAGAAAACTTGATATTCCTGGCGCATCTGAATTTGAAAATAAAGGCATTAGTTATTGCGCATCGTGCGACGGACCATTTTTTACAGATAAAGATACTGTGGTTATTGGCGGAGGTAACGCCGCTTTTGAAGCTGCAGCTCAACTTCAAGCTTATGCGAAAAGCGTAACAATTTTGAACAGAAGCCAAAGTTTTAAAGCCGATCCTGTAACAATAGAAAAAATAAGCAAAAACCCTAAAGTAAAGATACTAATAAATTCAATACCTGTTGAGATCAAAGGAGATAAATTTGCAAAATCTATTGTATATCAAAACGCAGAGACTAAAGAAACAAATGAAATACCAGCAGAAGGAATTTTTGTTGAAATTGGACTTATTCCTAACACTGAATTTTTAAAGGAACTTTTGGAAATTAACGCATACGGTCAAATAATTATTGATCCAAGAACCCAGCAAACAAAAACTCCTGGCATCTGGGCATCTGGAGACTGCACAGATTCCTTATACCATCAAAACAATATCGCTGCCGGCGACGCTGTCCGCGCGCTCGAAGATATATACGTCTCATTGCATACAAAATAAAAAATATCAAAAGAAAAAACCCGAAGCGTAGAGCTTCGGGTTTTTGACATATAATACAATATTATCAGTGTATCAAGTTATAACCACAACAGATAAAAAAGACACTCATGAACACTATTATCAAGATCAAACAATCATCACCACAGACTGCGCGAATCATTTTACAACGTTCTGTAGCCAGCATACATAGGCCAACCACAAACAGTAAAATTCCAAAAATCATCATGAAAATTCCCCCTACAAACATTGGTTTTCTTCCTTTCTTTTGAGTTGTTTAAACTTTGAACTGTTAACTATCCTTACAGGATAATAACATCTTTAACTATTTAGTCAATTTCCTAAATTTTATCTTTATATACTTTAAAAAAATTAGGAAACTGCGAATGCAAAGGCTCTGGCATATTATCCAATGTAAACCACTCAACCTCATCGAATTTATGAGGCTCTCCATTTTTTACCTTACTTCTATCAATCAAAACTTTGAAATCCAGCGAAACCCAATGAGTTTTTTTGCCTTCATGTTCTCGGTGAACATCTCGATATCCTAAAAATTCATAATTTAAAACATCCGTGCAAAATTCTTCCCTTATTTCTTTTCTTAAAGTATTTTCTACTGTATCGCCGAAATCTAATCCTCCACCCCCACAATCCCATCTTCCATGCTCATCGCGACAATTTTTAGATCTTTTATTTAAAAGAATATTACCCTCTCCATCGTGGCATAAATATACAATAGCAACACCGGTATAATCCTCTCCTTTTTTCATAGAATTTATTTATGATTTTTTGCAATAAAATTTAAATAATTTTTAGATCCTGGTTTGAATTGATTAAAATAAACAATCTCAAATCCATGTTTTTGAAAAAGCTCTTCTATTTCTAACTTTGTATAAAAACTAAACCATCGTGGCATATTTATTCCAGAACTTTCTCTGTATCCTTCTGTTTCCCCTTCTATCATTCCTATTCCAAAAATTCCACCATCTTTCAAAACTCTTTTAATTTCTTCTATTGGTTGCGAAATTTCAGCCTTTGGAATATGTAGTAATGATGTATAGGCCCATACTCCGTCAAAAGAATCATTTTCAAAAGGAAGATCGTTAAAATCTCCTAACACAGCTTTCAATCCTTTTTCTTCACAAAATTTGACCATTACTTCTGACGCGTCCAAACAAACTACTTCTAAACCTTTTTGTTTTAAAATTAATCCATCTCTACCTGGACCACTCCCAACATCAAGAACTTTTCCTTTTACTAATTCAGCAAACTTATCAAAAAAGATTTTGGGAAATCTATCCCAAAAATCAATGGTCTCATCATCATATTCCTTAGCTGTTTGATTATAAGTTTTTATCGTTTTGGCATCCATGGTTTTATGTTGAGGATTTGGTCACAAATAATTTACTCGTCGTCGCTCGCAAATTTTCGCGACCCCGGCTCGCGGCCTCGTCTGCTGACTCGGCATCGCTCCGCCTTTCAAATCCTCTACCCTTCTCATTCGCTTCGCTCACTGCGGAGGGTAGAGGATTTGAACCTCTGAGGGGTTTCCCCCAACCGCGTTTCGAGTGCGGCGCATTAGACCACTCTGCCAACCCTCCAAATAAAATGTATTTAAAATATATCACTTTTTGCCTTTTTTACAAAAAATGCTATATTTTTATTATTGTTTTTTGGCCCTATCGTCTATCGGTTAGGACGAAGGCTTTTCAAGCCTTAAAGCAGGGTTCGACTCCCTGTAGGGTCATCGGTCAAAAAATTAGTTTGCTTCAAAGTCATTTTTTCGATGACCTTAAGCGAGCAAACTGCTTTGCTCGCATCAGGGAGTCGAAAGGCTTTTCGTTATCGAGTCGAGCCTTGCGAGATGAGATCGAAAAGCACCTGCAACGGTAGTCGAGACTCCCTGTGGGGTCACACGGTAAAAAATAAGTTTTATTTTTATAAGGGCGATTAGCTCAGTTGGTAGAGCGCAACATTGACGTTGTTGATGCCAGAGGTTCGAGTCCTCTATCGCCCACAAACGAGTCTTCGAGTTAGAGGGCAATAGCAAAGTGCCTGCGCACTTTGCGTGGAGGACTCGAAAAGTTTGAGCATATCGCGCGCAGCTTTGCGAGCACGATGCGAAAACTATACCGATTCTGTAAGAATCGAGTCCTCTATCGCCTACCAAAATTCAATAAATGCATGTTTTTTAAATTAAAACATAAATGATATAATTTAAAATATGCTAAAAAAATTATTTCTGTTTGTTGGAATTTTTTCTGTCTCAATTACTTTTTTGTTTTTATTTGATATAAAAATAACCGATGCTGCTCTTATCACAGCAGATGGAATGATCGGACATTATGATATAAACGGCAATCCTGATTATACTGCTTTTGCACTTCCAACAAATGAACAAGGATTAGCTTTACCACAAGCATCTTGTATTAATACGACAACACATTATCTCTTCGTAACAGATAAGCTAAATAGTCGCGTTCTTGCTTTTAGCTTAGACTCCAATAATAATCCAGCATCAACTACAGCCTCATATGTATTGGGTCATAGCAACTTTTATTCTTATGACACTGGCACAACCCAAAGCACACTTAATAACCCTACTGGTATTGCATGCGATTCAAATAGTAATCGTCTATTTGTAGCAGATGGTAGTAATAACCGTGTTATGATCTTTGACGTCTCTACTATTACAAACGGAGAGAATGCTTCGAATGTTTTAGGACAATTTGATTTTACTCATTCTACCGCTTCCACAACTCAAAATGGTTTAAGTAGCCCACAAGGACTTACTTTTGATCCAACCAACAATCGCCTTTTTGTAACAGATAAAACTAACAACCGTGTCATGGTGTTTAATGTCGCTACATCTACTATTACAGACGGAAAAGCTGCTTCGAATGTTTTAGGACAAACAACTTTTACTGTTGCTACCTCTGGTAAAACTTCAATAAAAATAAAAGGACCTATAGGAGCTGATTATGATTCTGTTAGTGATCGACTTTTTGTAGCTGATTCAGGTAACAACCGTGTCATGGTGTTTAATGTCGCTACATCTACTATTACAGACGGAAAAGCTGCTTCGAATGTTTTAGGACAAACTGATTTTGTTTCTTCTGTTTCTGATACAACTCAAAGTAATTTATCTTCTCCAAGAGGACTTAGTTTTGATTCGGCTAGCAATCGCCTTTTTGTAGCAGATAATACCAACAACCGTGTCATGGTGTTTAACGTCGCTACATCTACTATAACAGATGGCTCAGACGCCTTAAATGTTTTAGGACAAACTGATTTTGTTTCTTCTGACCCAGCTACAACCCAAAATAGATTAGAACAACCCTTAGGACTCAGCTTCGCTTCAACCACACAAAGTCTTTTTGTAGCCGATTCAGGTAACAGCCGTGTCATGATTTTTAACGTCGCAACTTCTACTATTACAAATGGAAAAAATGCTTCGAGTGAATTAGGGCATACCGACCCAAGTGGTTCAGTATTAGAATACACATCATGGGATACAAATAACAGACCAAACTCACAAACAGCTTATAATGTTCACGGCGCTGTGTTAGATACAAAAAACCATCGCATGTTTGTTTGTGAATATAATGATTTAAGTAGTTCTGCTGGTCGTGTCCTTGTATACCCCTTAGATGCTAATGATCACATAGCTAAAGGCACAGCCGACTATGTTCTCGGATGGGATGATTTTTATTCCTTTAGCGATGCTACTTCAGTTGTAGCAAACAAGCTGAGTCAACTTGTAACATGTGGTGCGTATGACTCTACTAGCGATCGTCTCTTTATTTCTGACACAGACAACAACCGTGTCATGGTTTTTAATGTTGCACCATCAACTATTGCAAATGGTGCAAATGCTATAAATGTTTTAGGGCAAGCTAATTTCACTTCCCCTACGGCTGCTACAACTCAAGCAGGATTAAGTGCCCCCAAAGGACTTAGTTTTGATTCGGCCAGCAATCGACTTTTTGTGGCAGATTCAGGTAACAATCGTGTCGTGGTGTTTAACGTCGCCACTTCTACTATCACAAACGGAGAGAATGCTTCTTATGTTTGGGGACAAGCTGATTTTACTCATTCCACTGCTGCTACAACTCAAGCAGGATTAAGTAACCCTGTAGCTGTTAGCTATGATTCAACTAATGGGCGTCTTTTTGTAGCAGATAATACTAACAATCGAGTCATGGCGTTTAATGCAACATCAACTATTGCAAATGGTGCAAATGCTATAAATGTTTTAGGGCAAACTGATTTTACTTCTGCTACAGCCGCTACAACTCAAGCAAAATTCAGTTCTCCATATGGTGTCACTTATAACTCTAATAACGATCAACTATTTGTGGCAGATAGAACCAATATGCGCGTAATGCTTTTTAATGTCGCTACATCTACTATTACAAACGGAGAGAATGCTTCGAATGTTTTAGGACAATCTGATTTTACTTCCACTACTAATACAAATCTCGGAACTCAAAACGGAAAGGATGGATCAGGATATTCCGAATATGGTATATATGACCCTACTCATAATCGATATTTCGATTCTCAATATTATCCCGATCGTGTCATGGAATTTCCAATGGTAAATATCACTACAACTTCCTTTTCTAATGCAACTGCAGACAGCTTATATAGTGCAAATATCGGAACTGAACAAAGCCAAGCGACTTTAAGTTTTTCTGTATACTCAGGTTCGCTTCCTACTGGACTTTCTTTAAACGCTTCTACGGGAGTTATTTCAGGCACTCCGACTGTTTCTGGAACAAATACATTTACAATTGAAGCAGATGACACATTTTCTTCAGGATCTTTCTTCGATAGAGTAAGTTTCTCTATTCAAGTTGTTTCTGCTCTTCCTGTTGCTAATACCCAATCCGCATCTTCCATTAATGCCACAACCGCCACTCTAAACGGTAAAATTGAAACAGCTGGAGGTGAAAACGCAACTACTATAGGCTTTGAATACGGTTTAACAAATTCCTACGGCACAATTATCTCAAATTCAGGTTCGTACAACACAGGCACTTTCGCAAGTAATATTGCAAATCTTACTTGTAATACCACTTATCACTTCCGTTCTTTTGCAACCAACTCTGTTGGCACGGCTTCAAGCACAGATGGAAGTTTCTTAACGAGTGTTTGTCCTATCAATGGACCAGTTTTTTCTGGATCATCTTCATCTTTTTCTAACTACACAGAACCACGCCAGCAAATTATTTATCCAAACGGAACAATCATTTACCTAGATGAACAACGACCAACCACCAGTCAATCAATAGCTAACCAAGTTACAACACCTACACAAACACCCATTTCAACAAACATATCTTCTTTAAAATTATCTTTTACAAAAGACTTAAAACCGGGTTTCACTTCAAATGAAGTTAAGCAACTACAGATTTTTCTCAATTCCAATTCTGACACAAAAATTGCTAAATCTGGTCCTGGCTCTCCAGGAAAAGAAACAAATTTCTTCGGTTCTTTAACTAAAAAATCAGTTATTAAATTCCAAGAAAAGTATGCTAAGGACATTTTAACTCCTTGGGGATTAACCAAAGGAACCGGATTTGTAGGCAAAACCACAAGGATAAAGATGATGGAAATTAGTGGAAAATAAAATACTTCCAATTATTTTAAAATTGGCGTAATGTTGTATAAACTACACACTTAGTTTATGCTTACTCATAAATTCAAAAACCAACATGCAAAAAATTAGTGCTGGACTTTTAATGTTTAGAAAAAAAGATAATGATCTAGAGTTCTTACTCGGACATCCCGGAGGACCATTTTTTAAAAGCAAAAAAGACGAGGGAGTCTGGTCAATACCAAAAGGAGAAAGAAATGACGGCGAAGAATTGCTTGATACAGCCAAACGAGAGTTCGAAGAAGAAACCAACATCAAACCAGAATCAGAAAAATTTATACCTTTAGGAGAAGTAAAATATAAAAATGGAAAAATCGTCCACGCTTGGGGATTTGAAGGAGACGCTGATATAGCAAAAATGAAAAGTAATACTTTTCAAATGGAGTGGCCACCAAAATCTGGACAAACTCAAGATTTTTTAGAATTAGATAAATTCGAATTTTTAAGATTAGACGAAGCTTTAATTAAAATAAAGCCCGCACAAGCAGATTTTTTGACACGCTTGAAAAATACGATAGATAGTTTAGATTAGTGATAATCAAATATGATAATTTTAGGAATAGAAACTTCGTGCGACGAAACCGCACTATCGATAGTAGAAGCCAAGGGCGGATCAAAAAATCCGCATTTTAAAGTTTTAGGAGAACAGATCCAATCGCAGATTGATATTCACAAACAATACGGAGGCGTATTTCCTGCTGTAGCAAAAAGAGAACATGCAAAAAATATTATTCCGCTATTTCACGAACTACTTAAAAAAACTGGATTTTTAAAATCAAAAATTTCAAAAATAAAAACAGCTCAACAAAAAAAGCTGGAAAAAATCTTAGAGAGAGAACCTGAACTATTCAAGAATTTTATTGAGTTTGCACAAAATTTTGAAAAACCCAAAATAGACGCTATTTCGGTTACAACAGGCCCCGGCTTGGAACCTGCGTTATGGGTTGGAATTAACTTTGCAAAAGCGCTTAATATTCTCTGGGATATTCCCATAGTCGCTTCTAATCACACAGAAGGTCACATATTGTCAGTTCTTATCGACACAGACAATCCTGATCAGAAATTTAAAATAGATTATCCAGCAGTTGCTCTTATTATAAGCGGAGGACACACAGAACTTGTGAGTATTAAAAAACATCTTGATTATAAAGTTATTGGAAAAACTAGAGACGATGCCG
>JBAYLF010000003.1:0-113952 GCA_041664205.1 Minisyncoccota bacterium
CTTAACAGCTCTTGTTGTTGCTGGACCAAAGCTACCGTTTACAATTCCTTCAGGATAGATAGATGAGTCTGATGAAAGTAATGTTTGAAGAGTTCTTACAAGATCCGCTTTTGTAGTGCCTGGCAAAAGATTAACACTAATCATTTCAGCTTTTCTTGTTGACATCGCAGGTGTTGCTGGAATGGCTGGAGTTGCTGAGGAAACACCTGGAACTGCGGGCACAGCTGGAGTTGCAGGAACTGCGGGAGCATAAGAACCACCGCCGCCCCCACCACTGCCCACTACAGGACCATTACCACCACTACTTGCTGTTGCAGCAGCAGTGCATACTCCAACAGGAGTCAATTGAATCGTTCTTCCAGCGTTACCTCCAGAAAAAGTAACTGACGAATTACTTGTTCCGCAAGATGTTTCTATTCCTGCAGAATTGAAAAGCATTTTTTTATCAGAAGATGAAACTGATACATCTGTATTCGCAGGCACTGTGAACGAAAATGATTTATCTCCTGTAGTTACATCTAATGAATCGAATGCGCTTCCGCTACTCAATGTATATGTTGAACTGTCGGAAGGCAAAACAATCGTTGTGTCTTGCACCACCGATACAATTGCAGCAAAAGTTACAGTAGGAAGAATGGCAAACAGACTTAAAATAATAATTTTATAATTCATTTTTTTATTTAAGAAGGAGTTAATTTTAATGTCTCCAAACATCAGCTCTTACGTTTCCAACATAAACTGTTGATGTTGTTGTTGCAAAACCATGACAGAGTCTGACACTCACTGTATCATTTGCAGAAACATAACCACTCCATGTAATTGTTGTTGATGCTGTAGCGATAGCAGTAGGCATTCCAACTGTAACAGTATCACCATCTCTAGCTCCTAAAATAGTCATTGTTGTTCCGATAGTACAACTTGCACCAGCTGCAGTAGTAAATGTAACTGCTTTTACTGCTGAAAGATGTGACGATATGGTTGCACCATAAGTACCAATCGTTGTGCTAGCAAGGGTTGTTGACGCCATAACATTCAAACTATCAGTGATTGAATTACCAATAGCAGCATTGCCTGCTAAGGTTGATGTTGCTGCACCATTCACTGTTAAAATACCTGTTAATGTGCTATCACCAGTCACAGCTAAAGCTCCAGTGAGTGTAACATCTCCTGTTAATGCACTGGTTCCAGTTACTGATAAATTTCCACCGACTGTGGTATCTCCAGTTGATGTAATATTTGTTCCTATTGATGTTGCTGATACAACACTAACGCTAACTGCTAATAGAACTCCGAGTATAAAAACAAACGGAGCACCTATTAAAATATTTTTATGATTACTCATAATTAAAATTTAATAATTAATAATAAATTAAATATAAAGCAGAACGCCCCTGCTTTATTTAACAATATTTAAATTATTACACATAAACATTAACTAATTTAATTTTTATGTGGATAACTACTAAAATAGTTATCAATAATTGCTATGTCAGATTATTTTTCTTCAGTCAAATGATGATGATCATCCCATATGACAAGCTTCCACCCTTTTGTTGGAGTATTTTTTTCTTCTGAATTATATTCGCAATAAGTAATACTTGTATTATTTACTTTGTTGTCGTAATTTAATTTTTCATAATCCTCAACTCGAAGATTATCACGATAAAGCATATAGGATATTAGCATTTTTAAGAAAATTCCATGCGTTACTAAAATAATATATTCTTCTGGGCGCTGTTCTATATATTCAAGAAGTTTTTCTGCGCGTTTTGCAAGATCATCAAAATTTTCTTCATCAGAATATCTGTAATATCTTGAATGTAAATTTCTATCAATAATCTCCATAATCCTTTTTACTTCTGGATCTTCTTTGCTTTTACCTTTCACTTCCGGAGGATTACGTCTTTCTTTTAAAAGAACTGAATATTCAACTACAAGATTAAGACTTTTTGCAATAATTTGCGCGGTCTCACTAGCCCTTTCATAAGGACTTGAAATTATTGCTTCAATAGGAAACTCAGACAAGCGCAGAGCAACACTTTCTGCTTGATTTCTACCAATATCGCTCAAACCACCTTCCGGCCCCTGTCTGACATTAGTAGCATTATTTTCAGTCTCGCCATGTCGAATAAAATATATTTTTTTAGTAGCCATACATGTAATTTATTATAAGGTAAAATTTTCCGAACTGAATACTTATCTATTTTCCGTATCGATCTGCAAAAGTCTATTGTATTTTGCGATTCTCTCTCCTCTCATCGGAGCACCGAGTTTGAAACCATCAGCCCCCAAACCAACTGCGAGATCAGCGATAAAATCATCGTTTGTTTCGCCACTTCTATGAGACACCACCACTTTCCATCCCCACTCACGTGCGAGTTTAACAGCTTCAAAAGTTTCTGTGAGAGTGCCGATCTGATTTGGCTTTATAATAATTCCGTTAATACAATTTTTTTCTTTTACCTGCTTCATTATAATAGGATTTGTCGCGGTTAAATCATCTCCTACGATTGTAGTTTTGTCTCCATATTTTGCAGTAAGTTTAGAGAAATCATCGAAATCATTCTCACCAAATGGATCTTCTATGTATATAAGTCCAAATTTTTCAACAAGAGTAGTATACATTTTATTAAGTTCATCAATGGTTATAGTTATATTACTGGCGGCAACATCAACACCAAGATCAACTTTTTCTTTTAACGGCAATCCTTTAATAACAACATCAAGAATTTCAAACGGTTCTAGATTATCGTTAAGTTGCGGTGAGTAACCACCTTCATCTCCGACGAATTTTGCACCCTTACCAAATTTCTGCAATAAAATATCGCCAAGTCGCTTAAAAACTTCCAGACCATCTTCAATGGCAGTTGAAAAACTATTAGTCTCAGGAATTATGTGATATTCCTGAAAATTCGGACCGCATGACGAATGAAGACCTCCATTTATAACATTCATATAGAGTCTCGGATTTTTTCCTGCTGGAACTTGCAATCCGCTTATACTTCTTAAATATTTCCACAAAGGCAATCCGTCTTCTTCCGCAGCAGCACGAGCACAAACAAAAGAAATTCCCAAAATTGCATTAGCGCCCATTTTACTTTTATCTTTAGTTCCGTCCATGTTTAGAAGCATTTGATCAATCGCATGTTGATTTGAAGGATCGAGACCTACTAAAGCTGGACCTAAAATTTTATTTACATTTTCAACAGCAATAGACGGTTCAACTGAAATCGCCTCGTGCATACCTTTACTTTTTCCTTGTGGAACTCCAGTAGAAAACAATCGCCCATTTGAAGTTTTTAAACTAACTTCAATTGTAGAATCGCCTCTGGAATCTAAAATTTTTCGAGCAGTTATATTTTCAATTTTTATCATAATGTTTTTATATTTTTAGGATTTTCTGTAATTATATCTTACTTTACTAAATTAATTGGTGCCCCCGATAAATAAGCCGATAAATTTTCTACACTTGTATCTAAAATTCTTTGCAAAGCTTCTCTTGAATTAAATGCATTATGCGGTGTCATAATAACGTTAGGAAAATCTATAAGCACATGGTCAGCAATAATCGTTTTTAAATTGTGACCCGTAGCATCGCCATGCTCAAGAAAACCTTTTTCATCTTTAACCACGCCTTCTTCTTCAAAAACATCAAGACCCGCACCTCCAACATGTCCGCTCTTTAATCCTTTTACTAAAGCTTCGGTATCAATAATCGCACCGCGGCTTGTGTTAACAATATAAACACCTTTTTTCATAAGAGATATTGCGTTTTCATTTATCAAGTGATGATTTTCTTTTGTGTATGGAGTATGAAGTGTTATAACATCGCTTTGTTTCAAAACTTCTTCTAGAGGAAGATACTCAAACTGCAGTGATTGTGCAAGTTCTGGTTTAGGAAACGGATCGTATGCAACAACTTTCATTCCAAAACCATTTGCCATGCGAATTGAATGCTGACCTATTTTACCTGCACCAATAACACCTAAAGTTTTTCCTCTTAAATCAAAACCTTGTAGTTTGTCTACATTGAAGTCCCCTGTTTCTTTGATTTGATCAACAGCAGTAAATATTTTTCTGGAAAGCGCCAAAATAAGTGCGAATGCAAACTCTGCAACAGTATTTTCGCCATATGAAGGAATGTTTGAAACTAAAATAGTATGTTCTTTGCAATAATTGAGATCAATATGATCGAAACCGGTCGATCTTGTTATTAGATATTTCAGATTAGGAAATTTTTCTAAAACAGCATTATCAAGTGCCGAGTCTGAGAACATAGAAAGAATTTCACAATCTGTCTTGGTAGGTATATTGTCTTTATTTATTCTTTCTTCAAAATAAGAAACTTCAATACCACTCACGGCTTTTAATTTTTCTTCCAAGTATTCTTTCTCCCACGGCTTAACTTCAAAAAATTCTACTTTGCTCATATTTGATTATGAATTATCAGTTTTTAATTTTTTCTCCTCTTCTGAAGCGGAAACAGCCTTTTGAACTGCAGAACCTAGATCGGGAGATGCTTTACCAGAACCATTACGATTTTCGTTTTGTAATTTAATTTCTTCTTCTGATATCGCGACAATAGTTTTGATAACTGAGTCTGGATTAAGAGACATTGTTTGAATACCAGCCTTGATAAGAAATCGTGCAAAATCAGGATGATCTGAAGGCGCTTGTCCGCAAATTCCAATATACTTTCCTTTTGCTGTGCAAATTTTAATTATCTCGCTAACCATTTTCTTAACTGATTCGTTTAGCTCGTTTGCAACATGACTTACAATTCCCGAGTCACGATCAAGTCCTAAAACAAGCTGAGTTAAGTCATTTGAACCAATAGACATTCCATCAAAAATATCTAGAAACTCATCTGCCAAAAGAATATTTGAAGGGATTTCGCACATAACATAAACTGGAACGGTTTTATCAGCAGGTAAATTATGTTTCTTTGCGTAATATTTTGTGATCACTCCTGCATCGCCTAAAATCTCAAGGGTCTTCATTCCCTCTTCTGGAGTTCTACAGAAAGGAACCATCGGAATAACATTTTCCAAACCCATTTCATTTCTGATCTTCTTTATTGCCAAACATTCCAATTTAAAAGCTTCTTTAAATTTATCATCATAGTAACGTGAAGCACCTCTCCAACCAATCATTGGATTTTCTTCTTTCGGTTCATAAATATCACCACCTATAAGAGTGCAGTATTCATTTGTTTTGAAATCTGAAAATCTAACGATAACAGGATTTGGATAAAATGCTGTTGCTATTTTTGCAATTCCAAAGGCCAAATTGTCGATATAAAATTCAGTTTTGTCAGTCCACGCACCTTTTATTTTACTATCAATCTTCTTCTTTAGCTTTGGAGTCATTGATTTGTAATTGATCAAAGCCATTGGGTGAACTCCAATTCCTGAAGCGATTATAAATTCCTCACGCGCAAGTCCAACGCCACTATTTGGCAAAAATGATTTTTCAAACGCGGTATCAGGAGTTCCGATATTCATCATTATTTTTGTCTTAATAGTTGGGATGGTTTTTAGATCGTGTTCGATTATTTCAAATTTAAGAGTGCCTTTGTAAGCAACTCCGCTCTCTCCCATTGTGTCCACTGTTAAATCATCTCCAGTTTTTATTTTTCTAGTCGCATTTCCTGTTCCAACTATCGCAGGAATACCGAGCTCGCGACTAACAATAGCTGCATGTGAAGTTCGTCCTCCTTTATCCGTAACGATTGCCGATGCGATCTTCATAATTGGCTCCCAGTCTGGATCAGTCATGTCTGTAACCAAAACTTCCCCCTTTTTAAAGTCAGTAATATTTTTTACATCCAAAATTACTCTCGCCTTTCCTGTTGCGATCTTACTTCCAACAGAAACTCCGCTAGCAAGAGCTTCACCATCCTCCTTTCGAACATATTCTTTTAATTTAGAAAAATCTCTACCTGCATGAATTGTTTCTGGACGAGCCTGAACTATATAAAGTTCATTTGTCTTTCCGTCTTTCGCCCACTCAATATCCATCGGCATCCATTTATTATTTTTTGTTGAGTAGTGTTCTTCAATAAGAACTCCCCACTTTGCCAACTCGATTATTTCATCATCAGTCAAAACAAATTTTTGCTGTTCAGCTTTTGTCGTTTTAACAATTTTTACTGGTCTTATTCCAGCTTTAGCATCTGAATAAATCATTTTTGCTAATTTATCTCCAGCTTTTTTGTAAATAATTGGTTTTGGCGCAATTCCTAATTTCTTTTTTGCAACAAGATACTCGTCAGGATTAACCTCACCTAACACAACCATTTCTCCAAGACCATAAGAAGTATTTATAACTATTGTGTCTTTGAAACCGGACTCTGTATCAAGCGTAAACATAACGCCTGATGCGCCTTTGTCTGACCTTACCATTCGCTGAATTGAAACTGAAAGTGCTGCTTTGAAGTGATCAAATTTTTTATCAACACGATAAGAAATAGCTCTAGCTGTAAAAAGCGAAGCCATAGCAGCACGAGCGGCTGTTAAAACATCCTTTGTTCCTCTAATTCCAAGATAAGTTTCGTGTTCACCAGCAAAGCTAGCGCCAGGAAGATCTTCGGCAGTTGCGCTTGAGCGAACAGCAACATCAATATTCTTCCCGTATTGTTGCTCCATCGTTTGATAAGCTTCAACAATTAATTTATTTAAATCTTCAGGAAATTCTGCTTTAATTATTGCATCTCTAACTTTTTTAGCGCGATCAGTAAGATCTGTGATATCGCTAGTATTAAGCCCCTCAAGAGTATTTTTAATAACATCAACTAATCCAGCCTTATCAAGAAAATATCTGTAAGCTTCTGCAGTAACGATAAAACCAGTTGGAATCCTAACGCCTTTTGGCAAAAGGTGTTTTAACATTTCTCCTAACGATGCATTTTTACCTCCAACTAGAGGCACATCTTCAATACCAACTTTTTCCATCGCAATTAATAATTTTTCTGTCTCTTTACTATTATCCATAAATTATTTTTATTAGTTTTTAATTTTAATTTATTAATATTTTTAGCCACATAACTTTTGATTTTGAATGCAGTTCGAGGCGCGAGTGCGGAAGCGACTGAGCAATACTCGGAGTATTGTGAGGGAGCTCCGCAAGCGAGCAACGAAGAAATGCGTCAAAATCAAAAGTTATGTCACGTCTTCATTACTATAAAAAAGTCTGCTACGTTTGATCCTGTATCTCCTGTCACTATTAATCCCCCAACTTTTTCAAAAAATACGCTTGAATTATGCTCATCAATATACTTATCAATATCTAAATTCATTTCCTGCGCTTTTTCTTTAATCTTTTGATCAACTAAAGCGCCGGCATATTCGCCATTATCTCTTCCATCTGACGAAATTGAGATCAATAAATTATTTTCGGCCAAATTTTTGAGTGCAGAAAGGGCAAGTTCCTGATTTCTTCCGCCTTTTCCTTGTCCTGAAAAAGTTACAGTAGTTTCCCCACCCCAAAACAAAACGCTTTTGTTTGGATTATTTTTAATTTCTTCAATTACCATCTTTCCGACATCTCTTGCCTCTCCCTTAAAACAGTCTGAACATATTCTGACATCAAACCCAAGCTCTCGAGCTTTGTCTTGCATCGCATTAAGAGCAAGTTCGTTCGTCACTAACATAATATTATATACTTTTTCAAAATATTTATCTTCCTTAGGAGTTTCAGTTAATCCACAACTATCAATATTGCAAACTTTTAAAACATTATATTTATCAAGAATCTTATTTGCATCTTCCACGGTAGTAGAATCTTTCATGGTCGGACCAGAAGAGATAAAAGCTGGGTCTCCACCCGGCACATCAGAGAAAATCATTGATATAACTTCTGCAGGATACGCATATTTAGCGAGAAAACCGCCTCTTGCCAAAGACAAGTGCTTTCTTAAGGTATTCAATTCTTCAATTGTAACGCCAGAATTCGTAAGAGCTTTAAAAATCAACTGTTCATGCTCGCTTGTGCCGCCATTTTCAGGCTGACAAAGCAATGTTGAGCCTCCACCAGAAACCACCATTACAAAAAGATCGTTTTCTTCGCGTTGTTTTAAAAGTTTTATTATTTCAGAGGTCGCTTTTATATTTACGTCTGACGGAAGCGGATGGGTTCCAGTAAAATGTCTTATTTTTTTAAGTGTATACTTTCCGAGAGGCTTAACATCCAAAGCAATTCCATCTAAAATCCTATCACCTAAAACTTCTTCAATAACAACTGAGGCTTCAGTCGCGCATTTTCCTATACAAATTACAAAAACCCGCCTATTTTCAAGCGGAAAATTTTTACCTTTTACAAAAATCTCGCCATTTTCAATTTTAAAATTATTTTTTAGCACAGAAAAAGTATCTATTGATCTCAAACCTTCTTCTGCTATAAGCAGGATATTTTTTCTTTCTTCTGTTACTGCCAGTTCATCAAAATTTTTTATTTTTTGCTCCATGAAAACTTTTTTAGAATAAATTTATTCTATTATAACTAATATAGTTAATGAATACAAAAAAACCCCGATACATTTTATTGTATCGGGGAAGAAAGTTTAAAGTTATACTTTCCAAAACTTGAGTTAAAGTTTCTAACTTGCGAAGCAAGCCGCGGGATTGTCATTAAACCAATAGTCATCGAGACGGCGCCACTTAATCCAAATCCAACCTAGATCACTTTGAATGCATGGAACATGGAAATATCCAAACCTGTCCATCACAACGGACTTCCAAAAAAATATTGTTTTGTCTCCAACAAATTTTTGGAAAACTCCAATAGCTTTCTTCTGAACTTCTAAAACATCCTCAAAACCAAAACATCTATTAATGATGTTAATATCCTTAAGATGTTCGTAAATACGAATACCTCTTATACATTTTTCATCTTTCTGTCCTTCGTAAAGATAAAGTTCAACCTTTGTGAAGTCATACTCTGTCGGTCCAAGAATTTTCAATTCAGGATCCGCAAGACATACAAAATCAGGTGGTAAAACAAGACAAACAGAACGATCGACACAAATGATAGTATTAAGTAAATACTGTTCTTCTAAAGTAAATGATTGGATATCATAGATTTTCTGCATCATAATAATTTCCTCCTTAAGTAAAAATTTGAGTCTTGTTGTGGGTTAATATAATTTAGTCTTTTTTTGACTCCTTGATGATTTCATCAATAGCCCAAAAACCAAAAAAAACACCCAACCACACAAATATTCCCGCCAAGCTTCCTGCAAATCCTCCCACAATAGGACAACTTACTAAACCTGTTGCAATACCAAGTGAAACAGAAGAAAAAGAAGATATCATCGCTTTCATTTTTTTACACCTTTCTTGTTTTTCTTAAAGCTGAATTGCTTCAAAGAACTACTGATAATCTACATTAAATAAGCATTTTGTCAATGGTTTTTACCCTAACTTTCAATGTTACAATTATTGTTATGAAAATCAAAAAAAGCGAAGTAACAATGTTTTTAATAGTTTTATTATCATTTTTAGTTGGCGCTTACTTTTATCCGCAAATGCCAGAAAGAATAGCCTCGCATTGGGATTATAGAGGCGAAGTAAACGGTGAAATGAACAGATTTTGGGGAACATTCTTGATGCCTATGATCTCCCTTTTGATGCTGGCTCTTTTTATGATAATCCCTAGAATTGATCCTCTGAAAGAAAACATCGCACAATTCAGAAAATACTTTGATAATTTCATTGTTCTGATCGCTTCTTTCCTTTTCTATATTTACATTCTTACAATAATGTGGAATTTAGGGATAAAAATAAATATCATTGAATTTATGTCGCCTGCGCTTGGAATACTCTTCTATTACTGCGGAATACTTATTGAAAACTCAAAAATGAACTGGTCTATCGGCATCAGAACTCCATGGACACTATCTAGCGAGAAAGTTTGGGATAAAACTCACGCACTAGGCGGTAAATTATTCAAAATAGTCGGTATCATTTCCCTCTTTGGAACATTCTTTCCTGATTTCGCAATCGCTTTGATACTTATTCCTATAATTTTGGTCACTGTCTACATTTTCCTATATTCTTATTTGGAATACAGAAAAGAAATAGTGAGATAATAAAAATAAATAAACTATCGATCAAAAAATGTTAAAAAATATCAAATTAGATTTTAATGCTATTTTAGAAAGAGATCCTGCTGTAAAAAGTAAATTAGAAGCAATTTTATGCTATTCAGGATTTCACGCATTAATAATTCATCGTATAAGTCATAAAATTTGGCAACATGATTTTAAACTTATTGCACGAATATTATCTCAAATAAGCAGACATTGGACTGGGGTAGAAATTCATCCTGGTGCTTCTATTGGAAATGGAATTTTTATAGATCATGGAATGGGAATAGTAATTGGCGAAACATCTATTATAGAAGACAATGTAACTATATTTCATGGAGTTACTATTGGTGGTGGTCGAGGTGGACATCAAGGCAAACGCCACCCGACAATAAAATCTGGGGTAATAATAGGCGCAGGATCATCTGTCCTAGGCCCCATTGTTATTGGAGTAAATTCAAAAGTTGGTGCAGGAGCGGTCGTAATAAAAGATATTCCAGATAATTCAACTGTTATTGGAATACCGCCGTCTCAAAAAATCATGATGAATAAATAAGAATAGTATCACCGCATGCAATTTGCATGATAAATTTTACACAAGCAAAATCACAAAAATCTTACTCATATCTAAGAGCCTCTATCGGGCTCTTTTTTGACGCTTGAAGCGCAGGATATGAACCAAAAATAATTCCAATTCCAACTGAACTTACAAGTCCAATAACAGAAGCGGTTATTGGAATACTATATGCAAGCGAAGTTCCTAAAAATAAACCGATAAGAAATGTAGCAACAACTGACAATCCAAACCCTATCAAAAGTCCAACTACTCCTCCAAAAAAAGTAAGAATCATAGCTTCAAAAAGAAACTGCAATAAAATATCATTATCAGTTGCACCAATCGCCTTTCTTAAACCAATCTCTTTCGTTCGTTCAGAAACCGACACAAGCATAATATTCATTATTCCAATTCCTCCTACAACAAGTGATATAGCGACAACAAAGGTAAGAAAAACTGTGAACATATTTATAATGCTCGAAACCTGTTTTATTAATCCTTGTTGTGTTTGCACAGAAAAATCATCTTTGGTTGGATCAGTTATTTTATGCATATCTCTAAGTAGAGTTTTTATTTCATAAACAGTGCTATCAACTGTTTCAGGAGATGACGCTCTCACAGCTATCTGATTATAATATTTTATTCCCATAAGATATGTTTGGGCTGTGGTGTAAGGAACAAGAACTAACTCATCGACATTAAAAAATACAACTTGTCCTCTGGGATCAAAAATACCAATGACTCTAAACTTCTGACGAGAAATCTCAATATTTTTTCCTATTGGATCTTCATTACCAAAAAGTTGTTCTTTTACTTTTGTTCCTATTATCGCCACCTTAGCATTATCTTTTATATCCGAGTCGTAAAAAATATCTCCTTGAGAAACTTTTAAATCTAAAACATTTACCATAAATGAAGCTGTAAATCCTAAGACCATCGGTCGGTAAGTTTGATTTTGATATGACGCACTTTTTCCTGCAACTAAAACTTCTGGCGCCACATCAACAATATTTGGAATATTAGAAATTGCATCAAGTTCACGCTTCTTAAGTGAATCGGAAAAAAGTATTGATGCCATATCACTAGGACCTGTTGGTTCCTTTCCTGGGCGAATAATTATTGTTTCCGCACCAAGTCCACCAAGTTCGCCTACTATTACCTTTGAAGCATTTTCGCCAAGTGCAGAGATCATAACAATCGCTGCAACTCCAACAACAATACCTAAGATAGTTAAAACTGATCTTGATTTGTGAACCAAGAGTCCCCCGCTTGCTGATTTTATACGGTCTATGATTGTCATAATTTACTTAATCGTATGATTTCCACCAGCTAATAATCGCTCACTTACAGGAATAATTTTGTCGCTTGCTATTTCTCCATCTAAAATATTTATAATTCTTTTTGCGTGTCTTGCCGTGCCAGTTTCGTGCGTAATAAGAATAATAGTATGCTTTTCATTATCATTAAGCTTCTGAAGAATATTTATAATTGATTCGCCAGATTTGGAGTCAAGATTTCCTGTTGGTTCATCGGCAAAAATAACTTGAGGATTGTTGATAAGAGCTCTCGCTATCGCCACTCTTTGTTTTTCTCCGCCAGATAAGTGCATCGTCATCGCGTCTTTTCTGTGAGTAAGTCCTACTTTCTCAATAGTATCAGTAACAATTTTATCCCATTCAGATCTTTTAACATCAGAATAAAAAAGTGGCAATTTAACATTTTCAAAAACACTCACAGTGGGAAGCAGATTAAACATCTGAAAAACAAAACCGAATTTTTTATTCCTAATTTTAGCAATTTCATAATCGGAAAATTCATTCACATTTTTACCTTCAAGCTTATAAACGCCACCAGACATCGGATCAAGCAACCCTAGAAGATGAAGCATCGTAGATTTTCCAGAGCCAGACGGTCCCATGATCGCAACGAATTCCCCATCTTCTACGTCAAAAGATACGCCACGCAATGCTTTTGTTCCATCATCGTATTCTTTTTTTAAATCTCTTACTTCTATTAGAGCCATAACTTTTATTTAATTTTAATTAAGTTCTAATTATTCTTTACGAAGATTATAACTTTGTCATTCTCATTAATACCACTTAAAATTTCTGAATTTCCATCAGTTCCTCTAAGTCCTACCTGAATCTCTTTTTTAACAGATTGCCCGTTCTCCAAAATATTAACGTATTTTATTCCTGACTCATCAAAAGCAGAGCGGCTTGGAATAATTAAAACATTCTGTTTTTTATTTGTAACAATATTAATATTCGCAGTCATTCCTGATTTTATCCTGTCATCTTTTTGTTTAAATTGTAAAACAGTTTTGTATGTAGGCACTCCTTCAATGATCTTAGCGTCCGGCTCAACTGAACTTACAACCGCTTCAAACAAAACGCCATCACCATAAGCATCAAGCGTAACCTCTGCTGACTGTCCAACTTTTATTTTTGCAATATCAGATTCTGGAATATTGGATTCTATTTCAAATTGTGCGCTGGAGTTTATGGAAATAACAGAAACTTGTGCTGTTGCGATCTCGCCTCTTTTTGCATTTTGTTTTGCCACAACTCCGTCAATCGGAGAATAGATTACATATTTTCCTAATTCAGCCTTAACGTTATCAAAACTTGCCTGTGCTATATTAACGTTTGCCTGTTGCGCTTTTATATCTTCAGGTGTTGAACCTGCCTTTTTTACTACAAGATTTTGGTTTGCAACATCAAGCGTAGACTTTGCTGTTTTAAGTTTTTCTGTAGCAGCAGAAAGATTTGATATGGCAGCATTAGTACTTGTTCTAGACGCAGAAACATCTGCTTTGTATGCATCTATAGTCGTTTGCGAAACATTAGAATTTGGAGTCATACTGTTTATAAGATCCGCCACATCATCAAGGTAGTTATTAATGCTTGAAAGATAAGCTTGAGCGCTTGATGCAGCTATCTCTAAATCAGAATTCAAATTTGTTTTATTAACAAGATCAGAAAAATTATTTAAGGTGCTTTCCATAGTTACACGTCCATTTTCAACTTTTGATTTTAAATCGGAAAAAGGAGTAATAAAACTAAGTTGAGGATTAGGTCCTCGCGGATTGCTCATAAATTGATCAACTTGATTATGAATCGAATCGTCTGATCTTGTGTAAGAATCATTTATTTTATCAAAAAGATTTTGTTTTGAATCATTGTATGAAACTACGGCATTATTAGCCTGAATTTCAACCAAACGTATTTCCTCCGGTCTAGTTCCAACTTTTAATTCATCTAATTTCGCTTGTTCAGCTTCAAGTTTAGCTTTTGCTTGTTCTATTTGTGATTCTATATCTGAATTTCCCAAAGAAGCTAAAACTGCCCCAGAATAAACATAGTCTCCAACTGAAACATTAACCTCAGAAATCCTTCCTGACTTTTCAAATGCTAAATCAACGCTATGCGAAGGCTTTACAGTTCCAGTTGAACTAACTTCTTCAACTACATCTGCTTTTTTAACAGTCTCAGTTTCATATTTTGCTAAATTCTTCTGATTTAAATAATATTTGTAAGCAAGCGCAGAGAACGCTAAAACTATAACAACTATAGGAATTATAAATTTTATCAATACATCTTTTTTCATAAGTTTTATTTAATTTTATTTTTTTTAATTATTGTTTTAATTGCATCAAGATGTTCCGACAAATTGGAAGCAAACTGTTCTAATTTTGAAAATTTAGACAAAACAATCATATCCGAGTCCATTCCTAAAACAAGAAGTTTATCGCCTTTTTTAAGATCCATATTTTGTCTAGCTTCAATCGGAATTACCGCCTGTCCTTTCTCACCAATAGTCGTAGTGCCATAAAAATGCTTATTTACATTTATTGGTTTTTTCATATTTAATAATAGCTTAATATTTTTTTAATTTATACCAATAGTATACAACAATTTAAAAATCATACAAGTATGAAAAGTAAGTCTCGATAATCATTTTTATTGATAATGGTATAATTTAAAAATGAGTAAAATATACGAACATAAAAAAATCATATTTATAGCAATAATAATTATTATAATCTTTGTTTTTATTATTAAAAACAAAGAAAAAAATGCTCCTGCTTCAACACTGGATGAGTTTGCGAAATGCCTTACGCAAAAAGGAATAATAATGTATGGCACATTCTGGTGTCCTCATTGTCAAAATCAAAAAACAAAATTTGAAGATTCATTCAAATATATTACATATATTGAGTGCACTATTAACTTCAAAATATGCACAAATGCAGGGGTCAATGGTCTTCCAACATGGATATTATCAAATGGACAAAAATTAGAAGGCGAACAGACTCTTGAAAAATTGTCCGAACAATCAAACTGTCCATTAAAGCAATAGACAAAATACGGATTTTATATCCAAAAATTGAAAATTAGATATTCTAACAACTTGCTGATATAATTTTTGAATAAATTTGAATAAAAATGTTTAAATTTGATTCAGAAATTAAAAAACAAGTCTCATTAATTATTGTTTTTACTGTTTTTATAGTGATGTCATATTTTTTCAATGCTGCCATTTATACATACAAACAATCAAAACAACAAACAGCGCTAGTATCTCAAGAATTCATATCCACAACTGAAAAAACAAATACCGAAATCTTAAAAAATCAACCGACCGAAATTACACCTGAAGGTTCTATAAAAGTTCCAATTATTGTATATCACAGTGTAAGACCTTATTACGAAGGTCAAACATTAGAAGAAAAAGAATTTAGTATTACTCCAGACTCATTTGAAAAACAGCTTCAGTATTTAAAAGATAATGGTTACACTACAATTGCACTTCAAGACATCGCCTTAAGTCTAACTCAAAATAAAAAACTACCTTTAAAACCAATCTCGATTAATTTTGACGACGGATGGGAAAATCAATATGTTTATGCCTTTCCTTTACTTAAAAAATACGGATTTACTGCCACATTCTTTGTTTATACAAACACTATAAATCATAGAAATTATTTAACATTAGAACAGTTATTAGAATTAGATCGCGCTGGCATGGAAATTGGCGATCATACTAAATCCCATCCGTATCTGTTTAAAATAACTGACCCTATAGAACTGCGCGAGGAAATTGTGGTTAGTAAAGAAAACTTAGAGAAAATCCTTGGAAAAAAAGTTAATGTTTTTTCATACCCATTTGGCAATTCTTCCCCAGAATCTATAGAAATAATAAAAGAAGCAGGATTTACATTGGCTCGCACTGGATATTGGGGAAAATATCACACATTAAATGATATCTATACTATAAAAAGTATGCAGGTGTCTGAGGACTTTGAAAAGTTTTTGGGTCTTTTAAAATAATTGCTTAGTTTATAGAATCCAAACTTTTAGCGGAATTAACAGAAAAATTTCCAATAGAAATTCGGCGGAGATTATTTAAAGTTGCAACAGTTTCAAGACGTTCACCAAACTCCTCGGTTATGCTTCTTATGTAAGTTCCGCTTTTTACTTTGAAAGAAATTTCAACAAGATTATTTTCAGGATCAAAATTCAATAATTGCGCATTAAGAACGGTCATTATTTTTTTAGGTGGTTCTATCTCTTCTTTTTGTCTCGCATATTTATAAAGAGGTTTTCCTTTTATTTTAATTGCGGAATAAATAGGCACACGAATTTCAATTTCCCCTTCAAGACTTTTTAAAATCTCCTTAATCTTTTCTAATGAAATATTTGTAACAGGCTTACTTTCGATAACTTCACCGCAAATATCACCAGTAGAAGTTTTTATTCCTAACAAGATTTCGGCAATATACTCTTTCGACATTCCAAGGAGTTCATGCAATTTTTTTGTGCCATTCCCTACTCCAATAAGAAGAAGTCCTGTAGCATTAGGATCGAGAGTTCCAGCATGTCCCATTTTTCTGACTTTTAATTTTTTACGCAAAATCCGGATCACATCAAAAGAAGTGATTCCTTTAGGCTTATCTATTAAAAGTAATTCCTCAGTCATTTTAATTTTTCAGAACTTGAATGTTTGGATGCAGTTCGAGGCGCGAGTGCGGAGCGAACCGAGCAATATTCGGAGTATTGTGAGGGAGCACCGCAAGCGAGCAACGAAGAAATGCGCCAAACATACAAGTTCTATTGGTTCTTAAGAGAAGCTTTCATAAACTCGGTAAACAGCGGATGTGGAGAAAGTGGTCTAGCTTTAAACTCTGGATGAAATTGTGTTCCGAGAAAGAATGGGTGCTTGTTCTTTGGTAGTTCGGCAATTTCCATAAGTTTTAAATCAGGCGAAACTCCTGAAAAAACAAGTCCTGACTTTTCAAGCTCTCCTATGTATTCAGGATTAACTTCATAACGATGACGGTGTCTTTCGCTTATCTCTTTCGCACCATAAGCGCTTCCTGCAATTGTTCCTTCTTTTAAGTGCGCCTTATAAGCACCGAGCCTCATTGAACCTCCATAGTCATTTTTCTCAAGCTTATTTTTTTGCTCAGACATAATATCAATCACAAGGTGAGAAGATTTAGGATTGATCTCAGCTGTATTTGCATCCTTCCAACCTAAAACATTTCGCGCATATTCTATTACTAAAAGCTGCATACCATAACAAAGACCAAAATATGGAATTTTATTTGTTCGTAAATATTCTATTGCCTTCAACTTTCCATCAATGCCAGATTCCCCAAAACCACCCGGCACAATAACTCCGTCAAATTTTCCAAGTTCTTTTATTTTTTTACTATCCTTTTCAAATTCCTTTGCATTAATCCATGATATCTTAGGCTTTATTCCTAAATGATATGAAGAAAATTTTATCGCTTCTATAACCGAAAGATACGAGTCAGACAAAACAAAATCTCCTGTATCAAAATATTTACCGACAATCGCAATATTAACTTCTTTTGATGCAGACTTAACTTTATTTACAAACGATCTCCAAGAAGATAGGTCTATCTTCCCCTTTTTAATTCCTAGATGTTTTACGATCATTTCACCAATTTTATCTTTCTCAAAATTCAAAGGCACTTCATAAATACTATCAATGTCCGGTGCTGAAATAACATTCTCTACAGGTACACTACACGAAATCGCAATTTTTTCTTTTCGTTTTTTATCAAGAGGCTGTTCACCTCGAGCGATAATAAAATCTGCTTGAACACCATATGAGTTAAGTTGGTGCACCGCATTCTGTGTTGGTTTTGATTTCATCTCACCTAGTTTATTTGGAATTGGCATATAAGAAACAAGAATAAACAAAACATCTTTTGGGTGACAAATTTTCATAACTCTCGCAGCTTCAATGAACATTATGTTTTGATAGTCGCCAACAGTGCCGCCAATCTCAATGATTGAAACATCTGATTTATTAACTTTAGCCGAAAGCTCAAAACGACGAATGATTTCATCTCTGATATTGGGAATAGCTTCTACACATTTACCTCCATATTTAAGAGCTCGTTCATTTTCAATAACACGCTTATAAACCATTCCGGAAGTCATATAGTCTTCGTTGTGCAAATCGCGATTTAAAAATCTTTCATAATTCCCCATATCTTGATCTGTTTCAAGACCTGAATCCATAACAAAAACCTCACCATGTTCGGTGGGATTCATAGTTCCCGCATCAACATTTAGATACGGATCAACTTTTACAATATTTACCTTATAACCTTTTGCCTCAAGAATTGTTCCTATAGAAGAAGTCGCAACACCCTTTCCAACACCAGACATAACTCCCCCTATAACAAATATATATTTATGGTTTTTAGTAGTCATCATCTTTTCCATTGTATCTATCAAAATAAGTTTTTCAATCTTGGCAAAAATTTATTTTGTTTTGCAAAATAAAGATTCCTCTGGACAAAGCCCTGGGGTGAGATATTGAATCTATATTTCGTCTTCGCTCGGACGCCATACAAACTGAGAGTTTGCGCGGCGCTCCTCGCTCGACGAAATAAAAAAAACACCTCGTAATTAATTACGAGGTGTTTATAATTCTAGACTTTATCGTGTTAAACGATCCATTTCGTTATGATGAAATTCCAAAGCAATCTTTATGTTTGGATCAGTTGTATAATCAATGATCTGTTTAAAAAGAGGTAGACACCAACGTGCGACACCACCTTTTCCTAAAGAATACAACCATGGAGTGCAACTATAGAAAGATTTTTCCAAAAGCTGATTCAAGGCTGTAGAACTATCAGGATCCCACATGCGCAAGGCATGATGCATAAACAAATTCCAATGTGTATGAAATTCCACACCAGGATCTCTCCATAACGGATAAGGATTACTCCTATCTGCAGTTGACCATGTGCCTTCCGGTATAACAACTTCAGTCCGAGGAAATGATTCATAAACATCAGAAAGATGAGCGAACTCACAGACTGACTTACGACTCATAACAGCATCAAAAAATGGGATCAGAAATCTCCTGAAAGCATTTTCTTGATGATGACCAAAAGTCTCACCGTCCATTGCAATTACAATGTAGGTGTCTCCAGAGATTTGACAACGTTCCTTCCAATTAAGTTGGGAATTGATTAAATAGTGACCGAATTCATATCCATTTGTATATTTTTCAAATGAAATTGCATCCGACCATTCTCTTGATCTCAGGATAATCCCAAAATCATTCATACTCGGAACCCAGTTTTGAGGAACCCTTTCATGTTCTGGAAAATCCAGACGGCTCTTCTTAAAAGGATCATCACAAGCCAAGCACCATTTATATCCCAATCGCTGAAAGATCGGAACAAGTCTTGAATCAAACGCCATTTCAGGAGGAAAAACCCCTGTTACGTTTTCTGCTTCAAAAAATTCTTGATAGCATTTTTTGTTTAACTCAAGCTGCTTTTCAATCATTCTTTCATAAGAAACTCCTAATCCCGCTCTTTCATAAGGAAACAAGAGTGGAAAAAGATAATGATAAGCAGAAGTATTTACAAACTCAACTTGCCTATTAAGCCTATGAAGTCTGTTTAATCTCTGAGTGAAACCCTTTGGCAAAGTTTTTATCTGATCAACAAGTGACAAAGGAATATCTATAGAAACCAAAAACTCCGGCCGACTTTCCAACATTTCAAGATGTGGTAAGTATGACTGATAATAAATTTCCTCAGTCTTATATGATACTTGAGTCGGGGGCTGATAAACGTGAAGTAAAACAACTATTTTAAGCATTCCAAATCCTTTCTTTCTGTTTGTTTTTTCTGTTCTTAGAATACCACGAAATTACCAAGGGTCAATTGGACATAAAAAGCAAGATATGGTGAAATTTTGTTTATTCAGGCTGATTTAATTTCTATCAAACATCGGGTTTAGTTGTTCTGTAACCCTTACAAAAGTTGTTCGTTTTGGAAGCTCTTTTAATTTGCGAGCGCCAACATAAGTGCAGGCAGATCTAAGTCCTCCAAGGATTTCTTGTATCGTTATTTCAACAGGACCTTTTAGAGGAACATCTACAGATCGTCCTTCGCTCGTCCTGTATTTTGCAACACCATTATTATGTTTCATCATCGACTCTTCAGAAGAAGAGCCATAAAAACGCAAATATTTTTTACCATCCTTTTCTATTATTTCTGATTCTGACTCTTCGTGCCCTGCAAGCATTCCGCCAAGCATTACGAAATCGGCACCAGCGCCAAAAGCTTTTACAATATCTCCTGGAACCTGACATCCGCCGTCAGCGCAAATATGTCCACCAACGCCATGTGCAGCATCTGCGCATTCGATAACTGCGGAAAGTTGCGGATAACCAACGCCTGTCATTTTTCTCGTAGTGCAAGCCGAACCAGAACCGATTCCGACTTTAACAATATCTGCACCCGAAAGAATAAGTTGCTCTGTCATCTCACCCGTCACGACATTACCAGCCATTATTATTGAGTTCGGAAATTTCTCGCGAATACTTTTTATGAAATCTGCGAAACGCTCCGTGTAACCATTCGCAACATCTATACAAATATTTTTTAAAAAATTCTTTCCACCTTTTTTTGCAAAATTAGAAAGCTTAGAGAGATCGGCATCTTTTATCCCCATCGTATAAAAAACTTTGTCGGCTAATTTTTCTTTTTTATAAAATTGCAGAAGTTCATCAATCTCATAATGTTTATGAAAAGCAACCATCATGTCATGTTTTGAAAACGATCGCGCCATAGACATAGTGCCAACACCATCCATATTAGAAGCAATAACTGGTATGCCTTCGAAAGTATTATTGTTATTTCTGAAAGCAAACTTTCGAGAAATATCGACATCTGCCCTACTATTAAGAGTTGAGCGCTTCGGCCTTAAAAGAACATCTTTGTAATCAAGCTTAACCTCTTCTTCTATTCTCATATCTTTATTTCTTTAGTTATTATAAATTGGCAATCTAATTATATATTAAGCATCCTGGCGGTCAAAATTTCCAGATTATAGAAAAAATAGTATTATTAGTATTAAAGCTAATTTAACGTTTTAAATTTATGGTTTTATCAACACACATGGTTGTCGGCGCCCTATTGGCACAACAAGTCAGTAATCCCTTTGTTGCTTTTTTTGTTGGCTTTTTAAGTCACTTTGTTCTAGATGCTATTCCCCACTGGGATTACGAAGTAAAAGCATTAATAATGCGTGATAAAGAAAATAAACTTAATAGTTCTACATCTGTTAATTTAAAATCATTATATGATCTTATTAAAATCGGATGCGATGTTTTACTCGGTTTTATAATAATTTTTATAATTTTCAAAATTTATAGTTTAGATCAAATTCTAGAATCTCAAAATCTATACATACTTATAGGCGCAATAGGCGGAGCTACGCCAGACTTTTTGCAATTCGTATTTTTCCATTGGAAAAATAATAAATACATTTACGGATTACTTGTTAATCTTCAGAAATTTCACATGTGGATTCATTCTCAGAAAAAAACACTTACTCCAATAGTAGGAATCACTTTCCAAGTCATTGTGGTTATAATTGCTTTTATTTGTTTAAGATAAATTAATGCTCAAATATCTAGATCCATTATTCCTAATACAGTCCGCGGGCCTTATCGGCGTTTTGTTTATAATCTTTGCCGAGTCCGGATTATTCTTCGGATTTTTCTTGCCCGGCGATTCGCTTCTTTTTACAGCAGGCTTTTTGGCTTCGCAAGGATATTTTAATTTATTTGTATTGATAGTATTAACTTTCTTTGCTGCAGTATTAGGAGACAATTTCGGATATCAATTCGGAAAGCATATAGGACCAAAAATTTTTACAAAAGAAGATTCGCTTTTTTTTCGCAAAGAACATGTTATCAGAACAAAAAAGTTTTATGAGCGTTACGGCAAAAAAGCTTTGGTGATAGCTCGATTCATTCCAATAGTAAGAACGTTCACACCAATACTTGCCGGAGTCGGTCAGATGGAATATAAAACTTTTTTTACTTATAATCTAATTGGGGGTGCGGCATGGACGCTACTTTTAATAAACCTGGGATTTTTCTTAGGAACATTGATTAAAGATGCCGACCGATTTATTTTACCAATTGTTTTAGTTATAATTGTTATATCTTTTCTTCCAGGAGTTTGGGAAATCATAAAGATTAAAAAAGAATCACAAAATAAAAAAATTTAAAATTTAATAATAATTATTTAATATGAAAAAAACATTTAGTGAATTTAGAGACTTTGCAATTAGAGGAAACATCACCGATATGGCAATTGGAGTCGCCCTTGGAGGTGCTGTTGGAAAAGTAGTTACATCTTTTGTAACTGACGTCATTATGCCACCTATAGGATTACTTATCGGTAAGGTTGATTTTGCCAACCTTTTTATAAGTCTTTCAGAAAAACAATACAGCACGGTAGCACAGGCACAAGCAGTAGGTGTGCCAACTATTAATTACGGACTTTTCATTAACACATTCATTAACCTTTTAATAATAGCTTTCGTCGTATTTATTTTTAGCAAACGCGTTAATAAACTTAGAGAAGAAGTAACTCCACCAGCAGTCACAAAAAAATGTCCGTTTTGTGCTTCAGCTATTTCAATAGAAGCAAAACGCTGCCCTCTTTGCACCTCAGAGTTAGATAAATAACAGATAAATTCTATATAAAATCTCAAACACTATACTTTTTTAAAAAGTTATGCTATATTTGTAATGCTAATAACGGCCATTTATTGCCGTTTTTTTGTCACTAATCAATTTAAAAACAAATGGAAATCAGAAATATCGCAATCATAGCCCACGTTGACCACGGTAAGACAACACTAACTGATGCCTTAATGAGACAGACAGGAATGGTTAAAGAAGAAAATGTAACCATGGACTCAAACGCTCTAGAACAAGAGCGCGGTATTACTATTTACTCAAAAAATACCTCTGTATTTTACAAAGACACAAAAATAAATATTGTAGACACTCCGGGCCACGCAGACTTCGGTTCTGAAGTCGAGCGAGTTTTGCGTTCAATCGACTCAGTGCTTCTAGTGGTAGACGCGCAAGAAGGACCGATGCCACAAACACGATTTGTGCTAAAAAAATCTCTTGAACTTGGTCTTAAGCCAATAGTTGTAATAAATAAAATAGATAAACAAGCAGCCAATCCAGAAAGAACTCATGAAGAAGTATTAGAGCTCTTTATGGATCTCGGAGCAACAGATGAACAGCTTAATTTCACTACGGTTTACGCAATCGGACGCGAAGGTATGGCGAAAAGAAATTTAACCGACGAAAGCACAAACCTCTTCCCTCTTCTTGATGTAATTTTAGAAAAAGTTCTGCCTGCGCCACAAAACAAAGATATGCCTCTTCGCGCACAATCTTTTAACTTAGGCTATGACAACTTCTTAGGACGCCTCGCTGTCTGCAGAGTTTATGAAGGCACCTTAAAGAGCGGACAAAATGTTTTTGCAAAAAGACCTGACGGAACTAATCATTCAGGCAAAATCACAAAGCTTTATACTTTCGAAGGAATTCAACGCAAAGAAGTAAGCGAGGCAGAAGCTGGCGACATCGTAATGATCGCAGGACTTCCTGAAATTTATATAGGAGAAACAATTTGCGAAAGCGAATCTCAAGAGGTTTTGCCTGCAATTAAAGTAGACGAACCAACGATTGCATTAAATTTATTAGTTAACGATTCACCTTTTGCAGGACGCGAAGGAAAATTCGTAACAACAAGACAGATCGGCGAACGATTACAAAAAGAGCTCGAGGTAAACATCGGACTAAAAGTTGATTTTTCACAAGGTGACACTTTTAAAGTATTCGGACGTGGAGAACTTCACATTTCAATTCTTTTGGAAAATATGAGAAGAGAAGGATATGAACTTCAAGTTTCGCAACCACAGGCAATAATCAAAGAAATTGATGGTGTAAAAAATGAGCCATTTGAAGAAGTAACTATAGAAGTGCCGAATGAAGTAGTCGGCGCAGTTATTGAAAAAATGGGAAAACGAAAAGGAATAATAACATCGATGAAACAGGAAGAAAATATTACCCGTATTATTTTTGAAATACCTACACGAGGCCTTTTAGGTTACCGAAATCAATTTATTGTGGACACTCGAGGTAATGGTATTTTATGCAACAGATTTATAGATTTTAAACCTTACGCTGGAGAAATAGAAAAACGAGAAACCGGCTCAATGATCTCAATGGCAAACGGCAAGACACTCGCATTTTCTTTGTGGAATTTGCAAAACAGAGGAGTGCTTTACATTGAACCTGCAACAGAAGTTTACGAAGGTATGGTAATAGGAAACGTTACAAAAGGCGACGAACTTGATGTTAATCCAACAAAAGGAAAACAGCTTACAAACATGCGCGCATCAGGATCTGATGAAGGAATTTTCTTAATACCAGCAACACCTCTTAATATCGAACGAGGACTTGAAATAATGGCAGAAGATGAATATTTGGAAATAACTCCAAAGTCTACAAGATTACGAAAAAAATATTTAACAAAGATTGATCGCTCTAGAGCGACAAGAAAAGAAAATAAATAAAAGAAAAACTCCGCAATATATTGCGGAGTTTTTTAAAAAATAGATAAAGAACGGCATTATGCTGCCACCGCATAAAGTTTTTTGTGAACTTTTTTTACAGATTTAGCATTTTGAGAATCATTATTAATCCATGATTTGATAATTTTTAAATAATTTCTTACTCTCTCCTCATCAATTTTTCTATGACATGAATCTAAAGCAATTGAATTCTTTCCACAAATAAAGCGGTTAAAAATCCTAGTATTCCAAGCGACGTGAGTCTTACCCCAATTTGCTTCTTTTTTTTCAACAAGCTTCCATATTAAAAGAAAAAGCTCTTCAAAGGGGGTTTTAAATTTATCAGTTATAACGACCTCCTCCATTCGATCTATAACTTGTCTTGCTTTACCAACATTACCCAAAAATCCATATCCAAGGTGATTGAGTAAATCCATAAATTTTCGATCCTTTGCAGGAACGTATGGATCTTTTTCCATTTCCCATTTTGTTTTCATATTTTTTAGAACTGATCGGACTACACATTAACATACAATTTTAAAAAACGCAAACAAATAAAAAACTCCGTTTATCGCGGAGTTTTTATGAGAAAATAACAATATTAAGCTGCTGCTGCATAAAGTTTTTTCCTTTTTGCAGAAGGCTTAACAGTTTTTTGATTCTCATCTTTTAACCATGCCTTTAGAATTCTGACATAACTTTGTGCTTTCTCTTTTTGAGGTTCTCTGTAACATAGGTCCAGATTAATTCTTCTATTTCCATAAACAAATACGGAATAAGATTTTATCCAATAAGCACCCTTATTTTGAAGTTTAAATATTAGAAGAAAGAGTTCTTCATGATAATTTTTAAAATCACCAGAACTAATAATCTCTCTCACCCTGTTAATAAAATCTTTACCTTTCTGATCTCCAGAACTAAGTATAATAGGCCCTATACGATTTAGAATTACTAAAATTCGTTTTTCTTCTTGGTGCCTTGCCTCACTTTCTGGATTTTTATATTTCAATTTTTTCTGTTTCGTTTCCATATTTTTTAGAACTGATCGGACTACACATTAACATACAATTTTAAAAAACGCAAGTATACGAAAATACCCATCACGTTAAACGTGATGGGTATTTTCTAAAGCACTAAAATTAATTAGTAGCTTCTTCGTTGATCTCTTCGATCACCGCCTCGATCATAGCCTCCACCGAAGCCTCCTCGACTTCCTCCTCGTGGTGCCATTGGTCGATCGCTCTTTGGTCGAGCTTCGTTGACAGTAATGTTTCGTCCGTCTAGTTCTGCACCATTTAGAGTCTGGATAGCTTGTTCAGCTGCTCCGTCATCTACCATAGTAACAAAACCAAATCCTCGAGACTTACCTGTCATCTTGTCAGTGATAACTTGAACATCTTCAACTTCGCCGTATTGAGCGAAAGCTTGTTTCAAACTATCATTTGTAGTTGCCCATGCTAGGCCACCTACATATAACTTCTTTGCCATAGGTATATAGAATTTTCTTTATAAAATTGTCGATAGAACGACCTTCCCTATGGCTAATTTAATCCATTGAGAAACTTCTTCGAACCTCCCAATAATAAACCATATAGCTAAAAAAGTCAATGAGTAAAATTATTGCCTAACACTTTAAATTTTATTGAAATTTATTAGCTTTTGATTAACTTATAGTGCTATGATTAACTTTTAAAGTGTATTAAAAAATATAATTGTTATTATGAAAAATTCATTTGAAGAAACAGTCCTACCAAATAACGAATTAGAAAATACTTCCGACGTAGAAAAAAATAATAAAATTTGGGAAGAAATAAAAAGAAAAAATTTCAGTCGAGTAGATGAATTAACTCTTATTAGTGATGAAATAATTGAAATCTTACTAAAACAACCTAAAGAAAACGGAATTTTTTTAAGTAATCTCAAATCTATTACTGATCGCCAAGCAGAACGTTTATCAAAATACGAAGGTAGTGTCTATCTTGAAAATCTTGATGTTACAGATCAACAAGCAGAATTTTTATCGAAACCTAACATTACATGGTCTTACAAATACCATGATTCAATCTAATTTTTTATTAAATTAAATACTCGCCTACTTTTGTCCTTTTAATATCTAAAGCTAAGGCATCTATATCAAGTTTCTTACCTATTTCATTAGCTAAACTTCTTATATAAGTTCCGCTTGAACAAGCAACTTTTATTTTTGCTATTGAAAAAATTTTCTGTGAATTGGCGAAAAATTTATCCCATTCGGCTAAAATTTCCTGTTGTCTAAAGTCGCCTTTTACTCTCAAAATTTTTTCGGCAATTTCTTTATGTAATTTTTCTTTAGATAGTTCAAAAAATTCAAGAATTTGTATGTCGTAAATTTCAACCTCTTTTTTTGGCATTTCGATCTCATCTAATTTATCTTCCCTCGCCCACTGCCAGAGTTGCTTACCGTTTACTGTTTTTGACGAATAAGATGGATACTCCTGAAAAAATTTTCCTTTGAAATTTTTTATTTCCGCCCTGACTTTTTCCTCCAAATTTTCAACTTTTGATTTTGAACTTTTTATCTTTCCCAACACATCATGAGTGTCAGTAGAAACTCCAAACAATACTAGAGCCTCATACTCTTTGTCAAAATTCAGATACTTTTCTTTATCTTTATTATCTTCTCCAACCACAACCAAAAGAACGCCGGAGGCCAAAGGGTCTAGCCGACCAGCGTAACTCAGCTTTATATTTTGATATTCTAGATTTTCATCCTTAAATCTTTTAATTCTTTCCAAGGGTGTTTCCCCGCTCTCTTTGTATAGATTCAGGACTTTTGGTAATTTATTCATAGTTTGTTAATATATTAGGATATGACAGATAAAAAGCAAAAAATTGAAACTGAACCATATAAAGGCGTTAGAGATTTCTACCCTCAAGATATGGCGATAGAAAATTATATTTTTAATGTTTGGCGCAAAACTGCCGAAAGTTTTGGGTATGTAGAATACAATGCTTCAATCCTTGAACCAACAGAACTTTATAAATCCAAAACAAGTGAAGAAATAGTGAATGAACAAACTTATTCTTTCGTTGACCGAGGAGATCGTGGAGTAACACTTCGTCCTGAAATGACCCCTACAGCAGCAAGAATGATTGCGGCAAAAAGACGAGAAACCGCTTTCCCTCTGCGATGGTATTCAATAGCAAATGTTTTCAGATACGAAAGACCTCAACATGGCCGTCTTCGCGAACATTTCCAACTTAATGCCGACTTTTTTGGATTTGAAAAAGAACTCGCAGACGTAGAAATAATTTCACTTGCATATACAATAATGAAAAACTTCGGCGCAAGCGATGACGATTTTGAAATTCAAATAAACAGCAGAAAACTAACTAACGCAATCTTAGATAATTTCTACGAACTAGATGAAGAAAAATCAAAAGCAATTCGCCAACTTATTGATCGTAAAGAAAAAATAAACAATTTCGAAGAAGAAGCAGAGAAAATAGTAGGCCGTCCTTTTGAATTTCTGGGCGACGATTATAAGAGCGAGAAGTGGCAAGAGGCATTAAGCAATCCGATGATACGCGAAGCAAAAGAAGAATTGGATAAAACTATTGAAACCTTGAAGGATCGCGGAATTGCAAATGTAAAATATTCAGAAACCCTTATGCGAGGTTTTGAATATTACACCGGCGTAGTTTTTGAAATTTTCGACACAAATCCTAAAAACAACCGCGCGCTTTTTGGTGGCGGACGCTTTGACGAACTTATGGAAAATTTTGACGCAGAAAAAGTTGGAGCTGTAGGCTTTGGAATGGGTGATGTAACGATCAAAGACTTTTTGGAAATTCGAGGCTTAATTCCTGACTACAAGCCAACGATCGATCTGTGCATTTGTCCTTTGAATAATGAACTGATTGAAAACTCAGAAAAATTGGGAAAAGTTTTTAGAGAAAATGATGTTCGAGTCATAGTAGATATAAGTGGTAAAAAAGTCTCAGAGCAATTAAAAACTGCAAATCGACAGAATATTCCATACGTTATTGTAGTTGGCGATACAGAAATTAACGAGCAGAAATTTAAAGTTAAAGAAATGAAAACTGGAAAAGAAACTGAATTTGATTTTAAAGATGTAAAAAAAGCAGCCAATCTAATTTTATCAAATACAAAATAATTTCCTGTTCAATGAAAAAGATCGTATTTGATATTGAAACAAAAAATATTTTTCAAGAAGTTGGTAAAAATGACCCGCTACTTTTAGATATTTCTGTGGTATGTATTTACGACTATGAAACCGATCAATACATGTCATTCTTTGAAAGCGAATTGAAAAAGCTTTGGCCTATTCTAGAAAAAGCTAATGTTTTAATTGGATTTAATTCAGATTACTTTGATATCCCAATTCTCAATAAATATTACCCTGGCGATTTAACGCAAATAAAGAGTTTGGATATTATGAAAGAAATAAGAAATTCACTAGGGCGACGCATAGGTCTTGGAGCAATAGCCGAAGCAACAATAAATAAAGGCAAAAGTGGAAATGGCCTCGAAGCAGTAACTTGGTGGAAAAACGGCGAATACGACAAAGTGAAAAAATACTGCATCGATGACGTAAAGGTGACAAAAGAAGTCTATGAATATGCTCTTAAAAATAAAAAGTTAAAATACAAAGACGGAGGAATTTTAAAAGATATTCCATTAGACACAACCGACTGGGAAAAAACTGAAGAAATAGCTATGACTCAATCACTTCCTTTTTAAAATAAGACTGTGCTATAATTACTCAAACCAATTTATAAATTATTAAGTTAACAAAAATAAAATATGGAACAAAAACAAAGTTTCGCATTAAATGCTCCCGTAGCTATACTTATCGCCGGTTTATTTATAGCAGGCGCTATCGTTTATTCAAACTCGCCTAATAAAAATATTCAGAATAATCCGAACGGCAATGATGCTGCACAAGTGGCAAAAGACATTACTGTTGAACCTGTAAGTGAAAAGGATCATATATTAGGTGATCCAAAAGCAAAGGTTGTGCTTGTTGTTTACACAGATTTTGAATGCCCTTTCTGCAAAATGTTCCACAACACGATACAACAAGTTTACGACAATTATAAATCAGGTGGAAAAGTTGCCATTGTTTACAGAGAGTTTCCACTAACACAGCTTCACTCAAAAGCTGCTAAAGAAGCTGAAGCTTCAGAATGTGCAGCTGATCAGGGTGGCAACGATGCATACTGGAAATTTGTAAATAGATTATATGAAATAACACCTTCCAACAATGGTTTAGATTCAGCACAATTACCTAAGATTGCACAGAATATTGGTCTTAATGTTGATACCTTCAATGATTGTCTTTCAAGCGGTAAATTCACTCAGAAAGTTAAAGACTCTGTAACTGCTGCTGTGAAAGCTGGCGGACAAGGATCTCCTTACTCAGTTATTGTAGCTAATGGAAAAAATACTCCATTCGATCAAGGAGCGGCACCATTTGAAACAATGAAGCAAGTCCTTGATGATGCAATAGCTGGTAAATAAAAATAAAGTTTCCAATTTAAAAATCCCGCAATTGTTGCGGGATTTTTTGTAAGAATAAAATCTATTAAGGATCAAGAAACTGTCTATCATGCCTGTTATTTGGATCAAGATATCTATCTTCTCTATGACAGTGTGTGGGGAATGCAGAGTCATGAAAAAATTCATTAAAGCTAGCTATCATTTCTTCTGTTTTGTGTCTATCAGCAATAGCGCAATCTTCACAAAAATCACCACCTTGAGCAAACGGATATCCGCAAACTTTACAACTAAGTTCTCTAGCCCCTTCATTTTCTTTGTTGTTTTCAATTCCGTGTGGATATAAAAGAATCGCAAATTTTTTATTTTGACTCATAATTTTCTTTCAGTTTTCTAAAACAAACAATACTCTTTTAAATTAATAAAATCAAACTTTTGCAAAAGAAAAGGCCTTGCAGTGTTTAAACCGCAAGGCCTTGAGTTTGGTTGATTGTTTTCAGTTTCTGTTTTTGACTTCTTCTGGGATGAAGTCACCGATCGTCGCTAAAGGAATTTCTCCGGCATCGTGTTGACGAAATAGTTCTTCAAATAATTCATCGACACCAGCATCAAATTCAGCCTGTTCTTGTAAGCTTGGAACTTCCTCTTTGCCGAGGAAATCCTGACACTCCTGTTGAGTATCAGCAACAAAAACAGTAACTTGAGTTGTGTTACAGACAACTGCATAACCTCCACCACAACAAGGAACGATCATACAAGCATCCTTATCCCAAAAAGGTTTAGCCCAATCAGGACAAACGAAACCGCGTTCTGAAGTTTTCATAACTAATAAAAGTGTAGCACGAATTTAAAATAAGTCAAGGAAAAAGACCTTGTATAGGGAGCGTAACTCCGTAAATAAAAGCATCGGAATCGCCAATATTTTCTCTAATTTTTACCCCACTTAAGTTAATACAGCAATCGCAACGCTCTCCACCTTGTGCAAACGGATATCCGCAAACCTTACAGCAGATATCTCTGATTCTGTCATTTTCTTGTTTATTTTCAGTTCTGGATGGATATAAAAGAATAGCAAAATTTTTAGTTCGACTCATATTTAATTTCAGTTTTCTAACAAAAACAATACTCTTAAAAATTAATAAGAGCAAATGAATCAGCACTTTTATATTAGATGATCAAGCTTTTTAATTTACAGAACTCACATTTTTCATCATCGCAAAATTCTGTAAGAATTCTGCCTGACCAAACGCTATCAATAAGAGATTGGATATTTTTTGCCAGATCTGCGAGATCTGATCTTTCTATAGGAAGAGTTATTGTGTGGCATCTTCCTTTCTCATCTGGAGATATGAACACAAGCGATGGAGTTATTTCTTTACCTTTAAATCTGTGATCAGATTCTAGAAGCATTTTATAAAATACAAGTTGGCGAAAATAACCACCGTCGGAATTTTGAGTTTGTCCCTTTATTTGATTTACACTCATTTTACCTCGCGTTTTATAATCAAAAACTAGAACTTCATTTCCTGTATCTACTATCGCATCGAGTTTTCCATGAATAGGAACAATAACTTTTTTATCTTCAAAATCTGCAGAAAATTCGCTCTCGCTCCAACTTTCAGTAAAAATTTTTCCTGAAAGAGTAAAATGTTCGTAAAGACTTTTTGCAACAATAGGTGCGTCCTCCATCAGTTCTTCTAAAACTCTTTCCTTATCAACTTTTCGTAGAAGAGAGTTACTCATATATTCACGAACTGTTTCTTCTATTATCTCTTGAATACGTTCAACACTTCTTTTTTGTTCAATCCAAACATGATTAAAAGCTAAGTGCATCGCATTCCCCTTCTCTGCACTTGGAGCTGAAGGCTCCGGCAATCTAAGAATACTCTTGTATATAAATCTGCTTGGACAATCAAGAAAATGATTTAATGCGGTCACAGAAAGTCCTTTTTCGGTTAATATCCTTTTAGTATAATTTAATATTTTTTCATCCTGATTAAAATTTTTCTTAGTATTAATCTCTAAACTATTTTTAATTTTGGGCAAAAGAGTATGAGAAACAAAATCTTCATCGAGCTCAGAAACAAAACGAAGAGAAGAAAGCATTTTCCCGTCTGCGTCTTTCGATGGAACAATAAGCACGATGTGCGATTTAGCACGAGTAAGCGCTACGTAAAAAAGTCTTCGATTATCACGAATTTCATCTCCTTCGCTTAAAAGTTTTTGTGTTGGAAGAACAAAAAATGAATTTCTGCCACGAGAGCTCCATGATTCTTCGGTAACATAAGGAAGAAAACAATAATCAAATTCTAATCCCTTACTGCCGTGCGCAGTCATTACTTTAATCTGAAGGTCTAAAGTGCCAACGCCTATTTTTATACTTTTTTCTTCTGAAGATATCTTATACGCAATAAGCTTTTCCATAAGTTCCATTGGGTCTCTAATATTTTTTTCTTTAGATATACCCTCCGCAAGTTCAAGAATAGCTCTCCAAACTTCAACAAACGCAGGATCTTTTATTATTATCTCCAAAAGACCGCTCTTTTCCACAACACCAATAATAAAGCTTATAGGGTCATCATTTACAAGGTCAGACATCAATTCAGAAATAGCGGGGATTTTTGAGATAACTTCTTTTGAACTGCCTTTATTCAGATCTTTAAGAATTTCTATTCTTGATTCAAAATCAATATTCCATAATCCTGAAGCTATACTTTTCGCCAAACAATAATCTTTTGATTGGTCATGAAGAAATTCTATAATAGAAAAGAAAATCAATCCTACTGGATGTGAAAAAATATCTATACTACGTTCTGAGGAAACAGGAATGCCAGCAGATTCGCAAATTCTAATTATCCTATCGACATCTCGATTTGTTTTTGTAATGATTGCAACAGTTTTGTTCGGCTCATTTTCTGTAATATTTTTCAATTGAGAAATCATATATTCTTCCCCAGTATAAATATCAGGTGCTTCTATTATATCTACAGGCCTAATTTCTTTATCACCCGAAGCCTTAAGTCTGACTCGGAGATGAGAATATTGTCCTGATTCATAATTTTTCTCAATCATTTTAAAACTACTATCTAAAATAGCTTGGTGCGACCTGTAATTATTTTCAAGAAAAATAGTCTTGATGCCTGGCCAAATCTTTTCAAAGTGCAAAAAGTTTTCTACTGATGCGCCTTGAAAACGATAAATTGCCTGCTTCTCATCACCGACTATAAAAACATTCGGGTTTTCAAAAAAATCTGCCAAAAGCTTTATTATCATATTCTGCGAATCATTAGTATCTTGATGTTCATCTACCAAGATATAAAGAAATTTTTCCTGAAGAAGACGAAGTAAAAGCTCATCTTTACGAAGGACTAATAAAAGTTCAAAGATAAGATCATCAAAATCCATAAGCTTTTTTTCTTTTTTATCTTTTTCATATTGTTCATATATATCTGCAGCAAAAATAGTTTTCTCGCATTTCTCTATCTGTTTTTTTGCATCTGCTTTAAGTTCACCTTTGGAAGCACCTCGTGTAGAAATAAAAGACTCATCATTTTTAATTCTCTCAATTTCTTCTTTAGCAAAATCTCTGACCATTTCTGGAGTTAAAGCTTCTTTTTTAGATTCGTGAATTAAATTTAAGATATGCTTCAAATAAAGATCTGGTTTACCCATTGGGCGTAATAAATTAAATTTTTCGCCACTTAAAATATTTCTTATTAAAACATCAGAATCAATTTCAGTCATCTGACGAAAACCATAGAGATGAACAAAATGATCATTGAATTCACTTATAACAGAACCTGCAAAACCGTGGAATGTGCAAATTTTTATTTCATCTGCACGGCTACCCATAATTTCACGCAATTTTTGTTTTATTGTTTTAACCCCAGCTTCAGTAAATGTAATGGCCAAAATACCTGACGGCGGAGTATCAGTTTTTCGTAAAATATTTGCGATCCTTAGAGTAAGTATTGTTGTCTTTCCTGTTCCTGGACCTGCCACAACCATCACTGGACCTTCGATAGAATCAACGGCTTCTTTCTGTTTTGTATTGAGTTTTTTATAAAGCTTATCGAACGTTTCCATATTATATTGGATTATAGCATTTTTAGGCTCAGTTCGTCAGAATACGAAAAACGCCCTTGCGGGCGCTTTTTGTTTCTAATGGTAATTCTTAAAACGATTAACTTTTTCGTGCTGGCGAATTTTTTCATGTGCCTTCGCTTCAATCTGTCGGATTCTTTCTCGAGTAACACCGAACTTTCTTCCAACCTCCTCCAATGTGTGCTGTATTCCATCAATAAGTCCGTGTCTTAATTCCAAAATTTTTCTTTCCTTTTCTGAAAGGTCGCCTAATATTTCTCTGACTTGGTCGCGCAAAATTCTACGTGACGCATCTTGATCAGGTGAAGAAATTTTTTCATCCGCAAGAAAATCTCCTAATGTAGACTTTTCAGAATCATCATCGCTTATAGGAGTTTCTAGAGAAACTGTATTCTGATCAATCTTTTCAATGTTATATATCTTATCAACATCCAAACCCATTTCTGATGCGATCTCTTCAGGTAAGGGATCTCGTCCTAGATCCTGACTCAATCTTCTGTATACTTGCTTGTATTTTGCAATAGTTTCAACCATGTGAACTGGGACTCGAATCGTTCTTGATTGGTCTGCTAAAGCTCTTGTTATTGCCTGTCTTATCCACCAAGTAGCATATGTTGAGAATTTATAACCTTTTGTCCAATCGAATTTTTCTACAGCTTTAAAAAGTCCAAGGTTTCCCTCTTGAATCAAATCGAGAAGTGTAAGATCAGGACTTCGTCCAACATATTTTTTAGCAATAGAAACCACAAGTCGAAGGTTCGCTCGAGCTAAAAGATTTTTTGCTTCATGATCTCCTTGAGTAATTTTCTTCGCAAGATCTTTTTCCTGATTACCGTTAAGTAATGGGTATTGTCCGATCTCCTTTAAATACATTTGGATTGAATCATAAGAAGCATCAGAACGTCTTCCGTATGCGAACTTCTTCATATATTCATCTTCTACATCGGTTGCACCTAAAAGTCCTCCTCCTTCCAAAACATCAACTCCTGAAGTCTGAAATTTCTCATAAAGATGATCAAGAAATACTATATCGTCTTCAATATTTGGAAATTCTTTAAGAATTTCATCATGAGTGACGAAACCGCGCTCACGTCCTTTAGCAAGAAGTCTGGCAGCCCTTACTTCCCACTCTTTTTCTCTTTTTGAACCGCTCATTTTAGGTTCAGGTTTATTTTTTGCCTTTTTTACCACAGGCTTTTCACTCACTTTTTTAGAAGTGGTTTTCTTTTTCTTTACTATTACTTTTTTTGTTTTATTTTTCTTTGCCATATTAAAATTAAATTTGACCTTAAATTTTATAAATTATTAAAAATTTGAAAGTTTGTGCATCTTTTTCGACAGGAATTGATATTCTTCAAGATATGCTTTTACTTTTTCCTTATCTTTCATTCTCTCGGCATCTTTAATATTTTGTGCCGATTTTAAAAGCGCATCTTTAAGATATTCAATCTCAAGATTCACAAGAAGCTCTGAAACCTCACGCGATAAAATTTCTAATTTCTCTTCATAATTAATTTCTGCTTCAGAAATTAATTTTGTTTTTTCATCATCGCTTAATTTGAAATATTCATCTAAATTTTCTGCATTTAGAATACTCTTAAGCTTCTTTTCAGTCTCTTCTATTTCAAAGGTTTTTTCTTTAAGATCTTTTTGCCATAAGATTATTCCGATAAGCTTTTTCTCGATAGAACTTCTACGTGCTGAATCGTCTTTTTTTGAATATTCTTTAACATTATTATTACGATATGAATTCTGATTTGGATTATCTTTATTGTTGCTCTTAAGCTTAGAAAGTTCCTCCCACAAAGATTCTTCTTTTAAACCTGTAGCAATTGATATTTCTCCAATATAATTAGACTGATCAATACTGCTTGGAATAATTGATATTATTGGCAATAATTTTTTCTCTACTTCTCTGCCAAGCGTCCTTTTATCTAGATTCTTATCCAATATAAGAGATAGATAAAAATTAACGATATTTTCTGCGTGCTTCAATGAATTTTTCCACAAGTTTATATCTTTAAGCACTAAATCAGCTGGGTCTAATCCTAATGGAAGTTTTGCAATTTTTACATCCATACCAATCGAAAGCGCTTTTTGCCAAGCTCTTTCTGATGCTCCAAAACCTGCCTTATCTCCATCGTAAGCAATCAAAAGATTGTTCGACATTCTTTTTAGGATATCTAAGTGCCTGTCAGTAAGAGCTGTTCCACCTGATGCTACAGTGTTCAAAAAACCCGCCTGATGCACGAGTATCGCATCCATCTGTCCTTCTACAAGAATAGTATAACCTCTTTCGCGAATAGCCTGTTTAGCAAAATTCAATCCGTAAAGATTTTCTGATTTGCTATAAAGAGCTGTCTCTGGACTGTTTATGTATTTTGCAGATTTTTTATCATCATGAAATATTCTACCGCTAAAACCGATCACTCTGCCAGAATTGTCAAAAAGTGGAAACATTATCCTGTCTCGAAACCAGTCGTAATATCCTTTGTCACTTTTTCGCACAAGACCAACTTTTTCCATATCTGATTCTTGAAATCCTTTACTCTTTAAAAAATCATAAAGGCTTCTCCATTCTTGAAGCGAATATCCCAAGCGCCACTTTTCTATAGTTTCTGAATTAAGTCCTCGCTTTTTCAAATATTCCTTAGCTTCTTCTGTGAATTTATTTTTAAAGAACAATGTTGCAGTCTCCAATATCAGAAATAATCTGTCTTTTTCATTTTTTATATCCGGATTTTCTTTTACTAATTCTACTCCCGCCCTTTCAGCTAAAACTTTAAGTGCGCCCATAAAATCTAAATGCTCAAATTCCTGAACAAACGTAAAAATGTCTCCTTTTGCTCCGCAACCAAAACAGTAAAATGAATCTCTTAAAGGCGACACCAAAAACGACGGGGTTTTTTCTTTATGAAACGGACAACAAGCTTTTAAATTACTGCCGGCTTTTTCTAGTTTTACATAAGAAGACACCACCTCAACAATTCCCAATCTTTCCTTTATTTTTTCTACGTTATTAGAAGACACAGATATCAAAATAAATTATTATTTAACTTCTGTTATTCTCGCCTAATTATAAAGATAGACGATAATAGTGAGCCGAACCAGCAACTTCTGCTTAGTATCCTTCTACTTCATTTTCATTTCTGAGACTTTCCCTCTCTAAATTAAGTTTGGCCATTTCTTCTTCTATCATTTTTGCTTTTGGTCCACCTTTGTATCCGCTTCCCGCTGGGATTAATCTACCGATAATAACATTCTCCTTTAGACCAACTAATCTATCAACGCTTCCTCTAATAGCTGAGTTTATCAAGACTCGTGTTGTATGCTCGAATGATGCTGCAGACAAGAAGCTTCTTCTTGTAAGAGATACCTCTCTGATTCCCATAACTACAGGAGTAACCTTTGCTTCCTCGTTTCCATTCTCTTTTGCAATCTTATTTTCATCATTAAGCTCATCTGCGTCTATTAAATCACCAGGAGAGAAACTTGTTCCGCCTGACTCTCTAACCTTTGATCGAGAAAACATCTGACGAACTATTACTTCTGTGTGCTTTCTTGAAACTGCTGATCCTTGTAATTCATAAAGTTTGTTTACTTCGGAAATTACATAATTCTGAGTAGCTTCTTTTCCTCCGTATTTATATAATTCGTCAATATCTGCTGATCCGTCAGTCATAAGATCGCCCATAGAAACTTTGTCGCCAACTTTTACAATAGGAGTTCTCTTGTAATTAACAATGTATTCGGTTTCTTTTGCTGCTGTTTTTTTAGAAGTAATTTCGGGCAAAAGAACAATGATCTTTTCTTTGCCAGCATTCTTAATTTCCAAAACAGAACCATCGATGTGAGAAATTACTGCAGGATTTTTTGGTTTTCTCTTTTCAAAAACTTCTTCAACTCTAGGCAATCCTTGAGTGATGTCTCCTCCAACAGTTGCTGTTCCTCCTGAGTGGAAGGTTCTCATTGTAAGTTGAGTTCCTGGTTCACCAATAGCCTGTGCTGCAACTGTTCCAACAGCCTCTCCAACTTCAACAAGTTTGTTTTTTCCGAGATCATATCCATAACAATGCGCACATATACCTCGTGCAGTTTTGCATCGTAGAGGAGATCTCACAGAAACTTCCTTAACGCCAGCTTCTTCAATTTTTCTTGAATCAGCTTTGCTTAATAAATGACCCTTCTTAAATAAAACATTTCCTTTTTCATCTAAAATATCTTGGAAAATAACTCTTCCTTCAACATTTTTTGCTATCGAAACTTCTATACCAGAATCACTATCCGAACCATGTAATACTATTCCGTCTTTTACACCACAATCTTCTTCAGTAACAAGTAAGTCTTGAGCGACATCGAATAATCTTCGGCTCAAATATCCAGCTTTTGCAGTGTTCAATGCTGTGTCTGTTAATCCCTTTCTTGCGCCGTGAGTAGTAATGAAATATTCAATAGGGGTCAAGCCTTCTTTAGAAGATGAAATAATTGGAAAATCAATAGTTTCTCCAACAGTGTTTACAATAAGACCTTTCATACCAACCATCTGAGTAATGTTTCCAATAGAACCTCGAGCTCCTGATTTCAACATGTCATAAACCGATCCATTCTTTAAAAGACTACTTGGAATTAGTTTTTCTATTTCATTTTTTGCAGACTGCCATACTTCAATATTTTTTCTCTTCTTTTCTTCGTCAGAAAGGAATCCTTCATTGTATTGAGCTGTTATTTCTTCAGACTCTTTCTTTGCGCGATCAATAACCTCACCCTTTTGGGCAGGTGAATTCAAATCGTCAATTCCCCATGTCACACCAGAAACGGTCGCATATTTGAAACCAAAAGTTTTTACCTTATCAAGTATAGCTGGAACATTTCTAATTCCGTAAAATACAATAAGATCATCAACTATAGCTGACATTTTCTTTTTATCTATTTCTTGATTAACAAAAGGATAATCTTCTGGCAATTCATTGTTGAAAAGAAGTCTTCCTACTGTTGTTTCAAAAAGCTTTTCTTCAAATACTTTATATTTGTTTCCATATCTAGCGACATCACCACCGCGAACTTTTATTTTTGCTCGAAGATCAACTTCGCCAAAGTCACAAGCGGTAATCGCATCGTTTGGATCTGAGAAAATTTTTCCTTCTCCTTTCTTTCCTTCAATAATTTTTGTAACCCAGAAACATCCTAGAACAATGTCCAATTTGTCGATTGAAATAACAATGTTGCCGTTTCCTGGTTTAAGAATATTTTTATCAGCTGCCATTATTTCTCGAGCTTCTATTTGAGCTTCATCAGAAAGTGGCACGTGAACAGCCATCTGGTCTCCGTCGAAGTCAGCGTTGAAAGCTGTGCAAACAAGAGGATGAACCTGAATAGCATTTCCTTCTATAAGGATAGGTTGGAATGCCTGAATACCTAATCTGTGCAAAGTTGGAGCTCTGTTTAGAAAAACGTATTTGTTTTGAATAACTTGTTCCAAAATTGCCCAAACTTCTGTAACTCCTTCATCGATAATTCTGCCCGCACCTCTTATGTTGAAAGCTAGTTCCCTTTTTAGAAGTTCTGAAATAACAAATGGTCTGAATAGTTCAAGTGCCATGTGTTTTGGAAGACCACATTGATGAAGTTTAAGTTCTGGACCAACAACGATAACTGAACGTCCTGAGTAGTCAACACGCTTTCCTAGAAGGTTTGCTCTAAAGAGTCCTCGTTTTCCTTTTAAGTTATCTGCAATTGATTTCAAAGGTCGTCTCTGTGCTGGATTTAATCCGGCATAAAGAGTGTTGCCGTGTCGAATTGAGTTGTCGATGAGAGCATCAACAGCTTCTTGTAAAATTCTTTTTTCGTTTCTTAAAATAACATCAGGAGCAAATATTTCTTTGAGTTTTTTAAGACGATTATTTCTGTTTATAACTCTTCGGTATAGATCGTTAACATCTGATGTTGCGTGTCGTCCACCATCAAGAGCAACCATAGGTCGTAAAGCCGCAGGAATAACTGGTATTTGTTTTAGAAACATCCAATCTGGTCTAATGCCTGAAGTGATCATAGCTCTGATCAAACTTAATCTTTTTGTTATTTTTTCTCTATCAATTGCACCAGCTTTTTCAATATCGATAACTAGTTGCTTCTCGATCTTTGGAAGATCCATACCTCGACATAGATCGAAAATTGCTTCTGCTCCTATTCCTGCCTCAAATAGAGCACCGTATTTAATAGAATATTTATGATATAAAATTTCATCAAGAACTGCTCCTTCTTTTATACTTTCAATATCTTTTTTAGCATTAACAAGGAGTTCTTTCATAGCCTCTTTTGATTTCTCGTCTGTGAGAGCTTTAACTTTGCTCTTGTATTCACTATCTATATCTCTTGCAAGTCTTGCTCGCTCTTCCTCATTAACTGATTTTATTATGTATCCTGCAAAATAAATAACTTTTTCAAGATCACCGCTGCTCATTCCTAATATCATAGCAATCCTAGAAGGAGTGCTTCTCAAAAACCAAATATGAGAAACTGGTGTTGCGAGTTCTATATGTCCCATTCTTTCACGTCTAACTATAGAGCGTGTAATTTCAACTCCGCACTTTTCGCAAACGATACCTTTGTATCTTATACCTCGGTATTTTCCACAATAACATTCCCAATCACGATCAGGACCAAATATCTTTTCGTCGAAAAGACCGCTCTTTTCGCTTCTTTGTGTTCTGTAGTTCATGGTCTCAGGTTTTGTTACCTCGCCATAAGACCACTCCTTTATTTTTTCAGGAGAAGCCAACTTAAGAACAACTTCATCAAAATCAGCTGGTTCTGTTATTCTTGGCTTTATTGTGTTGTTTGTATTGTTTGTGTTCATAAATTAAATCAAAATTAGCTAAAAATTATTTCGACTTTTCTGCTGCGTTTCTTTTTCGTGAAGAAGCTCGAGCCGCTGATTCTTCAAGATCTTTTCCGCCAGTTTTCTTAAGTTCAATATCTAAAGCAAGACCTTTTAGGTTGAAAAGAAGCACATTAAATGACGCTGGTAGGTTAGGCATTCCTATTGGTTCGCCTTTCACTATCGAATCAAATGTTTGTGATCGACCCACAATATCGTCAGATTTTATTGTAAGCATTTCTCGCAAGCTGTATGCCGCTCCGTGTCCCAAAAGTGCCCAGACTTCCATTTCTCCGAATCTCTGTCCTCCACCTTGAGCTTTACCTCCAAGTGGCTGTTGAGTAATAAGAGAGTAAGGACCAATTGATCGCATGTGTATCTTGTCTTCAACCATATGGTGCAGTTTCAAAATATACATATAACCAACAGCAATGTCTTGTTGGAAAGCATCGCCGGTTCTACCGTCAAAAAGTTGCATCTTTCCATTTTCATTAAAGCCAGCTTTTTTCAATTCTTGTTTTATTTCAACATCTGTAGCACCTCCGAATGCAGGAACTACCGCTTGATAACCAAGTGAGTTTGCTGCAAGTCCTAAGTGTAATTCCAAAATCTGTCCTAAGTTCATACGAGAAGGAACACCTAATGGAGTAAGAATAATATCTATTGGAGTTCCGTCTGCCATATATGGCATATCTTCTGCTGGTAAGATCTTTGAAATAACTCCTTTGTTTCCGTGTCGTCCTGCAAGTTTGTCTCCTACTGAAACTGTTCGAAGTTGTGCTATTTCAATGTGAATTCTTTTTATAATTCCTGATTCCAATTTGTCACCTTTATCTCTTGAGAAAACTGTAACGCCAATAACGCGTCCTCGTTTACCGTGCTCCAATTTCTTTGAAGTATCTTTTACATCGCGAGCCTTTTCACCGAAGATCGATCTTAACAATCGCTCTTCTGGAGTAAGTTGTGTCTCACCTTTTGGAGTAATCTTTCCAACCAAAATATCTCCTGGTCGAACTTCCGCTCCTACGCGAACAATTCCCTCTTCATCAAGATTTTTTAGTTTTGCTTCACCAACGTTTGGAATATCATGTGTAGTAACTTCTGGTCCAAGTTTTGTATCACGAACATTAACAACAAACTCTTCCAAGTGAATTGAAGAGAATTTATCTTCCTTAACAAGTTTTTCTGATACTATGATTGCGTCTTCATAGTTTGAACCTGACCATGATAAGAATCCTACTAAAATATTTTGTCCTAATGCCATTTCTCCTTGATCACTAGATGAAGTATCAGCAAGAAGATCTCCTTTTTTAACTTTGTCTCCTAAATTAACAAATGGCCTCTGGTGAAATACTGTCATTCCGTTTGTTCTGTTGAATTGAATAAGATCATACTGATCGTCTTTTCCTTTGTTATCTTCAACAATAATCTTTCTTGCATCAACATATTTAACAACCCCAGATTCTCTTGCAACGACAATTCTTCCTGTATCTCTGATGGCTTTTTCTTCAATACCTGTTGCAACTAATGGTGCTTCAGGAACGAGACATGGTGTTGCTTGCTTTTGCATGTTAGAACCCATAAGTGCTCTGTTAGCATCATCATGGTTCAAGAATGGAATCATAGAGGTTACTATAGAAAAAGCTTGGTTTGTTGAAACGTCTATATAGTCTACTTTATCTGGAGAAATAAGACCTGGACCGCCGTTGATTCTAACCTCAACGTTTTGTTCAGTAATTTTTCCAGTCTCTTCATCATATGCTGTAGCAGCGTGAGCAATGTGATACTGCTCCTCTTCCAAAGCATTCAAATATTCTATTTCGCTAGTAATTTTTCCATTTTTTACTTTTGCATATGGTGTTTCGATCATTCCAAAATCATTTATTTTTGCGAATGCTGCAAGTCTTAAAATAAGACCGATGTTTGGGCCTTCAGGAGTATGTATAGGACAAACACGGCCGTAGTGAGATGGGTGAACATCTCGAACTTCATAACCTGCGCGCTCTCTGGTCAATCCTCCAGGACCTAATGCTGATATAGTTCTTAAATGCTCGAGTTCCGCAAGAGAGTTTTCCTGTTGCATGAACTGTGATAATTGGTTTGTTGTAAAAAATTCTTTGATACGAGCTTGCAAAGGTCGTGGTGAAATAAATTGAACAGGAAGTGTTGTGTCAGTATCAATAGTAGACATTCTATTTTGAATGTTTCTCTTCATCTGTGTCATTCCCATTCTTATCTTTTGCTGTAAAAGTTCACCGACATATCTAACTCTTCTTGATCCTAAGTGGTCAATGTCATCTACCTCTGCTTCTGGGTGATTATTCAAAAATATTATATGAGAAACGATAGTTGCAACATCTTCTGGGGATATTGTTCTTCTGTCTTTCTCTTTTTCATCAAGAGGCTTACTGAAACGAGTGTTAAATCGAAATCGTCCTACTTTGTGAAGGTCATATCTTTCTGGACTCATAATATCTCCTATGAATTCGCGTGCGTTATCAGGTGTTGAAAGTTCTCCATCGCGAAGTTTTTTGTGAATTTCAATGAAGGAATCGTCGGCTACTTTTGCAGGATCCTTTGCGATTATATGCTCCATTATTTTAGCGATATTCGGTTCATTTTTGAAAAGATCTAAAATCTCCTTGTCAGTTTCTTTTCCTAGCACTCTAAAAAGAGAAGAGATAGGAAACTTTCGCTTCCTATCTATTCTTACGTATACCAAATCATCTGCTTCGCTTTCTATTTCTATCCAGACTCCTCTTGCTGGAATGATCTTTGCGCCAAAATATTTCTTTCCTTTTACCTCATTCGCAGTAAAAAAAATCCCAAACGATCTTGCGAGTTGGGGCACTAACACTCTTTCTATTCCATTGATGATAAATGTTCCATGAGAGGTCATTAGAGGAAAATCTGCCATGAAAATTTCTTGTTCTTTCTTGGTTCCTAGTATTTTGTTCTTAAGACAGACCATGATTTTCAATGGTGCTTCATAGGAAATCTTCTTTGTCTTTGCATAATATTCATCAAACTGTGCATCAGTTAATGTAAAATCCAAAAACTGAAGTTCGAACTTCTTTTCTGTATAATCTTTAATTGAATTAAACTCATCAAAAACTTCCTTAATTCCCTTTTCGAGAAGCCACTTAAATGAAGCTACTTGAGACTCCACGAGATTAGGGATAGGAGCAAGGGGCTTTTTAAACTTTCCGAAATACTTCTTTGTTCTCTTGGTTGTTTGAGTTGAGTTCATAGATTTTATTAATTAAATTATTGTTTAAATGATTCTAATAAGCTAACAAAAGTCAACATTGAAACTATTTAAAAATAGTGTTTTTGTTCAAAAAGTGAGAAAAAATAAGACAAATAAAACAACACCCCTTAAAAAGGTTTTTACTAAAAATTTGTTTATTTACCTAATTGTTTTCTCAATAGGCCGAATTAAAACTATAAAATGTATGGGAAAAACAGTTTTAAACTCAATCTTTCTACGTGTAAATAACATTATATTTATTTTGTAATTATTGTCAAGCTGTGGATAAGTTTCTTGCAAAATTACAAAACAAAACTAATAACTTTACAAAATTAGAAGGCTTGTTCTAAGCACTCTTATTTTTGAGATCTTTTCTAGAATTTCTCCATTCATCTATCTTTTGATGATGTCCGGAAAGAAGAACTTTGGGAACTTTATAATTTTTTCCTTTATAAGAAAGTGTCTCTGGTCGCGTATATACATCTGGAGAAGATACTCGATCATCTTCTAATGATCCGAAATCTCCTAACACTCCCTCAATCTGTCTAGATACACAATCAATAATTGCCATTGCTGGCAATTCCCCACCTGTAAGCACATACGGCCCGATAGAAAATTCTTTTGCTTTAAATATCTTTGTTACTCTAGCGTCCACACCTTCGTATCTTCCGCAAATAATAACGATGTCTTTTTTCTTTTTAAAACCTATTGCCACCTTGTTTGTAAATTGTTTTCCAGAAGGAGAAAGAAAAATCACCATAGCCTTTTTCTTGTCAGCGATATTTTCAAATGCATTTTCAATAGCCTTTATATAAGGCATGGCTTGAAGAACCATTCCTGGCCCCCCACCGTATGGCTTGTAATCAACTCTTTTTCGTTTGTCTTCAGAAAAATCGCGAGGATTATAGAACTTAACATTAATTAAATTATTTTTTATTGCGCGCGCCAAAATAGACTCGCCTAAATACGAGCTGAAAGAATCTGGAAATAATGTGATTATATGGAAATTCATATCTTGTCATTCCCGCGCAGGCGGGAATCTAGTTTCTGTCTGCTTAATCTGGATTCCCGCTTTCGCGGGAATGACAGAAGAAAAATCGGAACGACACTAACAAACAAAAAACCGTGGTAAAAGATTACCACGGTTTTTTGTTTTTGTCATTAGACCTCTTCGAGAGGTCTAAATAGAGATAATTTATTTAGATGTTTAAATCTTCCATTGCTTCGTCTACGCTCTTTGTTGAGTTCTCTACTCGTCCGCGACCACCTTCTGGTTCCTCAATCTTGAGGTTTACTCGAGCATTGTTTTTCATTCCAACAACTCGAAGAAGTGTTCTGATGGCCTTTGCTGTATTTCCTGATCGTCCAATTATTTTACCCATATCTGCTGGGTTAACGACCAATGTAATAAGCACGCCCATTTCATCAACTGTTCGAACGATCTTTACATCGCTAGGATTGTCTACGAGCGCCCTGATAACGTAATCAAGAAACTCTGCATCTTTTTCTTTCATATATGTTCTTTATCTAACTTAAACTTTCATAAACATTGCAGTAATTCGACCGTCATTGCACGGTTTTAGCCGGCTTTCTTACCTACTGCTTATTAAACATAAATTGTAGCATCGTTTAAAATAAAATCAAACAATACTAGGATAGCTTTTTCAAAAAATCATCAATATATAAAAAAGAGCCTTTCCGTAAGGAAAGGCTCTAAAGATTTAGTAACTAAAAAGATCAACTACTGCACGAGGTTCGGCTACTCAAGTAGAAAAGCCGAAGCAGAACCGTGGCGACTATCAGCATTTTTACATAAGCGAGAGCTTAATCTAATAGTTCCACCACCATGTGCATACATATAACGACCGCCCAATTCATGAGCATGTCTATTATAATTAAAATTGAAACTAAGTGCGGATAAATTGAAATGGTCATCATTTCCTAATGAACACATACCAATAGAACAATATTCGTCACCAGCACAATCAACATGAAGTTGATTGTCTTGAATCTCCCGTTTAGGATGAGTCAGTAGCATACATGCAACTGCAAAAACACCAAGGGGAAACTCATTGTCTTCTAAATTATTACGGACACTCTCAACAGAATATCCGCGATATTTGAAACCAAACTGAGCTGGAACAACAAGAATGTCATAACCTTTCTGCTGATCACCCAACCTTTGAAACATCTTTGCTGTTTGCGAACACTGTCGCAAATATCTCGAACCGAGACTCCCTTCACAGCAATTCTGTAATTTCAGTCTGTGAGCAACCAACTTGAGCACTTTTTCAACTGCCTCATTATAGGTCGACGCAACCTTATCCCACCTCGGGATAGCGAACCATCCTTCAGTGTTCAGAGGAAGCGATTGGTTAGCCATATCTTCATCGGCAAAACCTAGATCTTGGAAAATATCTTGAAGGATACTAACCTGAGTAGCAATTCCTTTAATTTTATAACTGTGTGGATACATAAAATTAGATCTGACGCTATCGTTTAAAAATCGTTCTGTTCCTGTATTTTCAACTGTATTCATATTTTCAATTTTTCTTCTGAAAGAAATCTAACAGAAAACTACTAGATTGTCAATGTTTTTGAATAAAATTTTTCACTAAAAAACAAAGCATTACCACAAGAGGTAACGCTTTGTTTTTTTAAATTTATTTTAGTTTGGTTTTATGCAGCTACTTCTGGTGTTGGTGTTGCTGGTTTTGCAACTTCGGCTGGCTTCTCTTTTAAGATAGGTTTCTTCTTAGGTAAAACATTAACTTTCTTTCCTTCTATAATCTTTTTAGAGATTAATAGGTTGTGCATTGTTCCTGTAAGCTTTGCGCCTTTTGACATCCAGTATTTTACTCTATCTGTCTTGATATCACTCTCATGCTTTCTTGGATCATGAGATCCTAACACTTCAATATATTTTCCGCTTTTAGTGCTGTTCTGGGAATCAGTTAAAACTACCCGGTATACAGGTATATTTTTTCGTCCCACTCGTTGTAATCTAATTTTTAACATTGTGAAATTATGATAGCAAAGTCCTTATAAAAGGTCAATTACTTAAAGAATCCTTATAAATTAGGTCTAGGAAAATTTAAATTTTTGTGTTATATTTACATCATCTCTAAAAAATCATTTCCCACTATAAGCTAAAAATTCGGTCTGCGACTTTGAGAAAAATCCTCAAAATATCTCGATATTCTTCGAATTTTTCTCTTCGTCTCGTCACGAATTTTTAGCTTCTATGAGAAGCATTTTATTAGAGATGATGTAATATTCAATGAAAAAAAGAAAACATAAAGAAAAAAACAAAAAAGAACCGCTGGAAAGAATAGTAAGAGGAATAATAAGCACAAATTCAAAAGGAGTTGGCTACTTAACAACTACTTTTTTCAAGCAAGATATAGAGATAAATTCTGAAATGCTAAATACTGCCTTGAATAATGATGAAGTAGAGGTAGAAGTTTTACCTCTGAAAAAAAACGAAAGACCGAAAGGGCAAGTAACACAAATCATTAGGAGAGCTAAAGATACTTTTGTTGGCGTAGTCGAAGAGACACCTAATGCTTTTTTCGTAATTCCTGACGATCGAAAGATGTATACTGATATTTTTATACCAAAATTTAAAACAACTAATTTAAAAAGCGGACTAAAGGTGCTTGTAAAAATAATAAACTGGAAAGACCCTAAAAAGAATCCTGAAGGAAAGGTGCTGGAAGTTTTAGGAGAAAAAGGCAAACACGAAGTTGAAATCCGCTCTATCATACTAGAGAGAGGCATAGATGAAACTTTCTCAGAAGAAATATCTAACGAAGCCGAGCATATAAAATTTGAAAAAGGAAAAATAACTCAAGAAGAATTTTCGAAACGTCGAGACTTTAGAAATATTTCCACATTTACCATTGATCCAAAAAACGCAAAAGATTTTGATGATGCAATTTCTATTACAAAGATCAATGATAACACTTACGAGATCGGAGTTCACATTGCTGATGTATCACACTATGTAAGAACAAAAACAAAAATTGATAAAGAGGCAGAAAATCGCAGTTTCTCTGTTTATCTTGTAGACAGAACAATTCCGATGCTTCCGGAAATTCTTTCAAATGATCTATGTAGCTTAAATCCCAACGAAGAAAAATTGGCATTCTCAGCTGTTTTTGAAATAACAAATGATTCAAAAGTCATCAAGCAATGGTTCGGAAAAACAGTAATAAAATCTGATAAAAGATTTACCTACGAAGAAGCGCAAGACGTGATAGACAACGGTGGAAAATTTGAGGAAGAATTAAGAATACTTAACAAGATAGCAAAACAGCTTGAAAAGAAAAAACTTCATTACGGAGCAATAGATTTTGAACAACAAGAAATTCAAATAGAGATAGATGAAAATGGAAAGCCTGTAAAAATTTCTAAAAAATCACGTCTTGATACACATAAGCTTGTTGAAGAATTCATGCTTCTTGCAAACAGAAAAGTGGCTGAATTTATTTCTAAAAATACTGAAAAGAAAAAAGGTGCCATTGGAGTATATCGTATTCACGACATGCCAAAAAGAGAAAAGATCATAGAACTTTCATTCTTTCTAAAAGCTCTGGGATACGATCTTCCTCACAAAGATGGTGAAGTTAAATCAAAAGATTTTAATGCTCTTCTTGATTCAATAAATGGCAGTGCTGAAGAATCGCTTATTAAAACCGCAGCTGTTCGTTCTATGGCAAAAGCTATCTATTCTACTGTTAATATCGGTCATTTCGGATTAGCTTTTGAATATTACACTCACTTCACATCCCCTATCAGACGATATGCGGATCTTCTTGTCCATAGAATTCTTGAAACGCATCTTACTAACGCAAAAATTTCATCGAACGAATTTGAAAGGCTTCATAACATAACCAAAAAAATGTCCGAGAAAGAAATAATGGCTGCAGAAGCAGAACGATCTTCTTATAAATACAAACAGGTTGAATATATGAGCGAAAGAATCGGACAAGAATTCAATGGAATAATTTCTGGAGTAACAGAATGGGGTATCTATGTAGAAGAAAAAGAAACCAGATCAGAAGGAATGGTTCGCTTGAAAAGTCTTACCGATGATTTTTATGTTCTTGATCCAAAACAATATTCGATAATTGGAGAAAAAACAAAAAAGAAATACTCATTGGGAGATAAAGTTCACTTCAAAGTTGTCGCCGCAAATCTCGACCAGAAAAATTTAGACTACCAATTGATCTAAAAAATATTTACAACAAAAACGCCCTCACCAAAAAGATGAGGGTGGTTTTGTTATTTGTTTTAAAAAGAACTTCAGCAAGTTGGGGAACAAATTTTATTGATCATAAATCAATCGCATTTGCTCTCCAACCTGCATGTTAAAATGATACAATTTTTAACAAATTTTGCAATAGACAACCTACTTCGCCACCGCTGCTGCGTCATCAAAAGAAATTGAAAGTAGTTTTGAAACTCCGTCGCCAGCCATTGTAACGCCATAGATCACTCCTGCACGCGACATGGTTTCGCGATTATGAGTTATTAAAATAAGCTGTGAATGTTTAGAAAGATTTTCAACCATATCTCCGTATTTTCTTGAGTTAGCTTCATCAAGCGCCGCGTCAGTTTCATCAAGAATAATAAATGGCGGTGGATTTACTTGAGACATCGCAAAGAGAAGTGCGATAGACGTAAGCGCTCGCTCGCCTCCCGAAAGCATCATCAATCCTTTTATTTTTTTTCGAGGCAAATTTATATGAATATCTATTCCCTCTTCTATCTCTTCCTCTTCCGTCATTTGAGAAAGATAACTTTCGCCTTCTTCTTCCAACCCTTCTCCTTGTGATCTCTTTTTCTTTTTTTCTCTCACAACCACAACAGAAGCCTCGCCTCCGCCAAACATCAAATTAAAATATTTTTGAAATTCAATATTAATTTTTAAAATTCCACTCTGAAACTCCTCATTTAATTTTTGTTTCAGTTCATCAATAAGCTGTTTGAGAGACATTGCGGATCTGTTCAGATCGTCAATCTCGCGAGCCAAAAATGCATCTCTTTCTTCAGCTTCATTATATTCTTTTAGAATATCATCACTTGAACCACCGCCAATTTCCTCAAGTCTTATTTTTATTTTTTCGATATTTCGTCGTCTTTCAACTTGCATTCTTCTTTCTTCATTCAAAACATCCGTTGGGACTTCAAAATTTTCATAGGAAACAGCTTCTCTTCCCGCTAATATCATCGCCTCTCTAAGTTCCTGTTTGAATTCTTCTTCTTCAACTCTAACTCTATCTTCTTCTGTAGACGTCAAACTAATAAATCCGTGAAGCTCATTTTGACGGGTCATTATTTCAAATATTTTTTTCTGAACTTCCATTCCTGAATCTTTCTCTGCTTCTATATCCGTCTTAACTTTCATATATTCCTGATTAAGCGAATTTTCGCGATCTGCCACAGTCTTAAGTTCAACTTCTGTATAGCCCTTCTTTTCCTTAAGTTTATTGATTTCGTCTTGAGATATTTTTTTAGATTCCTCATCAACCTTTTCTCTCCTGTATTCTATGAATTGATGAAAACGTTTCAATAAATCCTGAAAAATACTTTTTATTAAGCCTAAATCTGACTCTTGATTTGCCTTGTTTGATAATTCAACGATTTCTTTTTCAAACTCTTCCACATCGCTCAATGGAATTAATTTATTATTGTTTGAACTAGCTCTTTCGTTTGCTCTATTTAACTGTCTTTCTTCGTAAGATATTGCACCTTCAATACGGCCGATCTCGCGAGACAGCGTATCTTTTTTACTTCTAATCTCCTGCATCTCTCTTTCAAGCGACAAAAGAACTTTGTTCCTTCCGCTTTTATCTTCAAGTTTTGAAAGTTTTTCTCTTAATTCTTGAAGCTCTTTATTTAAACCTTGAAGCTCTTCGCGAGGCTTTTCAATTTTGTTTTTTAAATTTTCTTTTTGATTAGAAAGATAAATAGTTTCTCTCTTAAAATATTCTTTATAGAAAACTATTAGGTCATCTTTCATTGCCCTAGCTCGTTCCAGCTTTTCCACCTGTTTTTTCAAAAATTTTATATGAGGAGCAATCTCTCTTCTCAAAGACTCAACTTGTTTTATATTTTCTTCTGTTTTAAAAAGTTTCTTTTCGCTCTCTTCTCTTTTATATTCATAAATTTTTAGACCCAGCGCATCCTCAAACATCTCGCGTCTTTCTTTTATCGAAGCATTCAAAATTTTGTCCGCCTCGCCTTGCGAAATAATATGATGACCGGAAGATCCGATATGAGCAGAAGCTAGAAGTTCAATAATATCTTTTAGACGAACCGGCGAACCATTTATAAAATATTCGCTCTGAGAATCGCGATGAACAATTCTTTCGAGAGTCACTTCATCAAAATCAACATTTAAAAATCTGGCTGAGTTATCAAACACAACTTTAACTGAAGCGCGATTAAGGCGTCCCATGTCTTTTGAACCATTAAAAATTAGGTCTTCTGTTCTTTTACCTCTGAGGGATTTGATAGACTGTTCACCTAGAACAAAACGAAAAGACTCGGCAATATTTGATTTACCGGAACCGTTTGGACCCACGATAGAAGTAATAGGACTCGTAAATTCAAGCGAGCTTTTCCTTGCAAACGACTTAAAACCAGTTAGTTCTAGTGACTTAAGATACATATACTTTATTTTAACATTTTTATATATTTATAAAAACAGGAAGTCAAAATAGACACGTTGCCATTACGTGCTAAAATTAGAACTTAGAATGAATACAACATACTTCGAAGTTGACGATCTTGTTAATTGGAGCAAAACGGCAAAAAAAGACATGATAATGGGCCAAACTATTCGATATATAACGAGAATAATGGTAGAAAAAAATCTAGTATTGAAAGTTCTCTCGATCAAACCTTCAAATTCAGGATCACATCCTCAGGACTTAGAACTTAATGTTCCTGGACATCTTAAACTGAGAACATGGATGAATGGTAAATGGCTTAATAAAATAGGCTAAAATTGAAATAATATAAAATCGCAATACATTCGTATTGCGATTTTTTTATGTTGAAAAGTCAAGAAAATTTATTATTTATTTTCTTGCTATGCTTTCAATTGTCCTATTGTTTCTATCATTAAGCTGTTCAGAAAAATTATTCAAATAGAACCAATCGTGTAAATACTTAGAAATTTTCTTTAATTCTAGAAATACAATTATCAATACAACAAATATTAGACCTAAAAGTGTTTCTGTCATCATTTACATTCTATAATAAATATTAACTTATTAACAATATATTTTATGTTGATAAGTAATTTACTTTTAATCATGTGTTAGGGAAAATTTTGTAAAAACTATCCCCACCCTTTCTGTTTCAAACCATTCTCTGCGGCCTTTTGTTCCGCGTCTTGTTTTGATCTTCCATCGCCAGTTGCAATTTGTTTATCTCCTAAGAAAAGTCCGACTGTGAAATGTCTGTCATGGTCAGGACCAACTTCTTTTATTGTTTTATAATTTGGTGTAATTCCTTCATTCTCCTGTGCTTTTTCTTGAAATTTACTTTTAGCATCTATCCACGAACCTTGGGCTACGATATCTTCTATAAGAGGAAGAAAATATTTTGCTATAAAACCTTTTGCTTTTTCGTATCCTTGATCAATAAAAGTTGCGCCAATAATTGCTTCTACTGTATTTGCTAAAATGTATTGTCTTCCACGTCCTGTGTCTTTGGCTTCTCCTCGTGAAAGTAACAGAAAATCGTTAACACCAATAACCTTTGCTATTCCAGCAAGAGTGTTTGAGTTAACAAGAGCTGATCTGTATGAAGTAAGATCGCCTTCTGGCTTTTTTGGATACTTACCATAAAGATATTCTGTAACAACGAGCTCGAGCACTGCGTCACCTAAAAATTCCAAACGCTCGTTATGTTCGAGACCCATTTTTCTATTCTCATTAATATATGAGCGATGAGTAAACGCCTGCTTTAATAAGTTTATATCTTTAAATTTTACTCCAACCTGTTTTTCGAATTTAGAAAAATCCATATTAATTCATCAAAAAACCAAAACTCAAAATGATAAACTTAAAGACTTACAGATATGTAAGTCTACATTATCGTCTTAAGGTTCAATTTCTTCTACTTATTATCTTCTTTACTAGCTAATAATATATTTATCGCCTTTGTGAATATCGGCAATATATCATTATAAATGTTTAAGTTCAAGATGTCGGCAATTTTAAACCATTTTGCATCATCGAGACCCCCCGAAGATCCAAGCTTTAAATCAACATGTGGAGCTTTGGCTAAAAAGTAATTTACTTGCTTTCTAATTTTGCCTCTTTCTGGATCATTGGCCACATATTCATTTTTTCCCAATTCTTCCTTTATTTTAATATCAACACCCATCTCTTCTTTTATTTTTCTCACAGTGCCTTTCTTTACATCTTCACCTTCTTCAAGTTTCCCTTTAGAAAGAGTCCAGTGTCCGAACACGTCATGAACAAGTGCTAAATAAATATCTTCGCCATCAACAGAATACACAACAGCACCTCCAAGATTTATGATTGGCATTTGTTCAAATGGTATATCAATATTTTTTTTCTTCTTACTTACTTCGTCTTTCCCTGGCTCACCCATTTCTTTGTATACAGCTCCGAGCACACCATTGATAAATTTACCAGATGTATCTCCACCGTAAGTTTTTCCAAGTTCTATAGATTCATTAATCGCAACTTTTGCAGGAACTTCCTTTCTGTCAGAAAATAGAAGTTCAAAAAGACCGATACGTAAAATATTTCTATCAACGATAGATATTTTTTTGATAGGCCAATCAGGAGCGGCTTTCTCTATAATATTGTCTAGATCTTCGCGATGCTTCAAAACACCTTCTACGATGTTTTTTATAAATGAAAAATCTCCCATACCGGGAGCGAATTCTGTCGCATTGCGACGGACAACCTCGTCTATTTCGGCGCTAGTTTTGTGAACTAAAATATCTCTAAAGTCCCACTCAAAGAGTGTTTGGAGAGCCGTTGAACGTGCAAGGTGTCTATTTGCCATATTTTTAAAAAACTTATAAATTTTAACCTACAAAAGATACTCTGAAACGATTTCAGACCGATCCTATAGAAAAATTATTTATTTGCCTCAGCAACCTTAATCTTCATCTTTTTTGCCTTCTTTTCAGCCTTTGCTTTTAGATCAACTACGACTTTACCCTTATATTTTCCGCAATTTCCGCATGCTCGGTGCCTTAGAGAAGGAGCACCGCAATCAGGACAAAGTGAAACCGCCATCGCTTTTAGAGCGTGGTGACTTCTTCTGTTTCCCGTGTGGGAAGTTGTTGATCGCATTCTTACTACCATATGTAAATAGTATACAAAAATATTAAAAAAAGGCAATGCTATCTTGTGCAAATGTAAAAGAAACTAATTCCTACATAAAAACTTAAGGCAATGTTGTCGTGCCAAAACCAATAAAGTTAGAATCGTGATAACTATTCGCGCCGCTCCATCCAACACGATACAATGCACGCACAGTGCTCCCACTAATATCAAGTGATGGATATTGAAAACCATGATAAGCGATACTGTCTGCCAAACTCATACCTGTAGAAGTTACTAAATCATTCTCATCTATAATTGTTTTAATCGGAGAGAAAGACGGACTACTTAAATCTGCGGATGAGCCACTAACTAATACAACTCTATTTCTTTGATCAAGAGTGCTTGTGCCATTATTTGTAAGTGAGTAAAAATAACCACCATTCTTAATAAGCTGAAATTTATCAGTTCCTCCTGGCAAATCTTTTATATAACTGCTATTCCATGTCGGATTAGAAAGTGTTGTTCCATTCCATGTCTGAGGTAAAAATACTGCCTTGTCAGTTACCCCACCACTATGAAAACGCAATACGTTGTATATATTTCCAATATCATCAACAACAGCATTACCTTCTATAAAACCACCGTTAGATGAAAAACTATGCGCTCCAATCGCTAGTGCTGTCGTCGTTGCCCAATTAGCTTTATTAGTAAGATCGACATTATCTGGAGCATAGAGAATAAGGGATTGAAAACCGCTATCAGAACCACTTGAACGAGTATAAGGATCGAGATCCTCAATAGCAATAAACAAATGATTATTGTAATACAAAGGATTTATTCCACCTGACTTATGATAGTTAGGAGGAGTAATTCCAGACCCAGCAGGAGGAAGCGGTCCGCCACTACTGCTTAATGTTGTCGAAGACCACGTAGCACCTTCGTCTGTTGATTTTTTAAGCACTACATCACCGTATATAATTGATGTTCCTACAAAATATAAATTACCATCGGTATGCTGCCAAATAGAACCCCATTGAAAATTAGTCGGGAAATTAGCAAGCCCATACCATGAGATTCCACCGTCATTACTTACATAAAGTCGTCCGGCACCGCCACCAATACCAGAATCAAAATAATCATGCATAGCATACAATTTGCCATTAGCAGACAAAAAGCCAGGTGACCCAAGATAACTCGTAGCCGGTGCATCTGAACGATCAACCAAAGAATTTCCCCATGGATAAGCAATTAGACTCGCTAGCGTCGGCTGAATATTTTTCCAAGGATGATTACTTGGAAGCAAACTTGTCTTTCCATCTTCCCACGCCATAACTCCCTCAAGATATCGCACTTCCTCATCAGTCAAAGCTCCATTTACAATTATCATGTCATAGATATCACCAGACCAATACAAGTTACTTGCAGAACTATTAAGCCTTCTTCCTAACTGTATCAATTGTTCAGTGCTTGCAGAAGGAAGATCGGTTGGACGGAATGAGCCATCAGATAATTCTGTGCCACCAGTAACAGTGCCATTACGTTTTACACCGTTAAGCCAATTAGCTACTTCTCTTCCACTAAAACGTCCGGAAAATAATGCGAGCCCACTACTGTTTACTGTGTAGTCAGTATATACTGAGTAGCCTACAGAACCTCCAAAAACCATGAGTCCATTATTTGAAGTAAAAACAACAGAATTCGGTTGACTGTCACTCGTAGCACTTTGCGAAGCGCTAAAAATTCGACGATCGTTATCTCGTGAATCAGCCAAAACAACAACTGTTACACCACGCAAAAGATCTATTTTACCCGGAACTGTTAAATACTGACTGCTTGTTGATGCAAATCTAATAGCACTATCTCCAGACAAAGATTTATAAATTGGTTGATTACCAGAAGATGATTGCGACGCAAGCACTCCAGCATTTCGTAATACCACTGATGAAACAGCATTTCCATCGCCTACCGACAATACATCGCTTGCTTTTAGTCTCCACACTCGAGTTGGAACAAAGCGAGTTTCCTGTGTAATCGCAGTATGAGCATTCACTGTCGGCTTCGCGCCAGTGTTTGGTGGAACATCACCAACAGGAAGACCTTGTAATCCACCGAATTTTGAATATGCAAAACGACCAGGGCCGTCAGTAGCCTCATCTAGTGGAAAATACAAAACTGGCTCCCCACCACTTGCAGCCGATGGCCTCTGACCGTTTGTTATAGCAAGTAGTTCTGTTGTGCTTAATGCGCGAGCAAAGACCGCAACATCAGCAATTTTCCCATTAAACGGTTCGGTACCTGTAGGCGTAGAATTATCCCCTATTCTGTCTTTCCCTAAAAAACTAGAACCTGAAGTATAAACAGAAGCGCCAAAAGTTACAGATGCCGAACCGCTCGTATCAAGAACTCCATCTAAATACACATTTATTGTATCGTTTGCAATATCATTAATCGCAGCAATAGTATGCCAAGCATTCGTAGGAACTGTAGTTGCTCCTAATTTGCTTTGAAATGAATCGGTATTCTTAGATCGTCCATCACCTTCAATCTTACCTGTTGAAGAAATTACCAAAGCGATACCATTTAAATTTTCACCTAACTCCGCAGAAAAGACTGATCGCCCACCACTTCCAGCTGAATCTACCCACACTCGCGCAATTGTTGTTATTTGAGAAGCACCTTCAATAAGTTGTGAAGCATGAGAAGGGCTTAATTCTAATGTATTAGACGAAGAACCATCAAAAACACGACCGATATAACCCGCTTGATTAGTTGTAAATGTTTGATCACTTGAAACCGAAAGATTGCCTGACGCATCAGTTGAACGAACACGAAAATGATAAAGGGTACTGGCAGTAAGCCCAGAGAGAACAACTGAATGACTTGTTACTAAAAGCGAATCTAATGTGCTTGTCAAACCATAAGAATTGGTCAAACCATATTCCACCTGCGAAGTTGCAACTTCATCAGTAGTCCATGTAGTAGTAGCTGTTGTATCCTCAGGAATGCCAGAAGATATTAAAGATATAACAGGCCCCGTATTATCCACAGCAACAGTAATAACACTCGACGTCGCATAATTCCCCACCCCATCTCTCCCAACAGCAATAATCGTATGACTTCCATCAGCAACAGCAGTAGAATTCCACATAACTCCATAAGGAGAAGAAATATCTTCTGAACCAATTAGAGTATTCGTATCAAGTTTAAACTGAACACCAGAAACTGAAACGTCATCTGTTGCTGTTGCTGAAAGAGTTACTGCACTTCCTGTGACAGTTGAATTGTTAGCTGGAGCAGTAACGGTAACAGTAGGTGAAGTAGTGTCAGCTGCAACTGTGAAAGAAACAGTATAATCAGTAGTATTTGCATTACCTAAGTTATCTTGGCATTTGATGTAATAAACATAACTACTACCATTAGTAAGATTAGATACCGTCATTGAATGTGAAGTAGAACCTGTGGTTGTAAATGCTGTCATAGAAGAATATGCGGAACCAGAGTTCGTAGAATATTTACATGACGCTACTTCGTTAGTAGCAACAGAGAGCGTTGTCGATGTTGTGTTTAATGCAAGAGTTCCTGATGGAGAACCTGATGAAAGCACAGGTGGAATAGAGTCACCGCCTCCACCAAAGCCTGGTGCATATGCGTTAAGAACTACAGGGGATGGCGTTGGAGTTGGGATTGTTGGTGTTGTTACAGTAATCGCTGTTGTGTTAACAGGAGTTAAAATTAGTTTTGATAACTCTGTGATTTTTGCTCGAGTTTGAGGTCCAACAATACCTATTGGTTCAATTCCGCGCACCTTTTGGAAGTTAGTTACAGCAACTTTAGTAATTTCACCAAAATATCCAGTAATTGTTGGATATGTGTATAAACCAATTATTTTAAGAAATTGTTGTAATTCAGAGACGTCATTACCAGAAAGACCTATGTGTAAAGGTCGAGGAGTATTGGATTGGGTAAGATTATTTAATAGATCTCTAGTTAGTGGACCAACTGAACCAACTGTTTCAAGATTGTTTGCTTGTTGGAATTTTTTTACTGATTCTTGCGTAACAGATCCAAAGTATCCAGTGATTGAATGAGAAAAGTATCCTTTGTCTTTTAAAATTTGTTGAAGAGAAGAAACATCTGTTCCTTTATCTCCTATATTAAGAGAGTTGTTAAAAATATACGCTTGTATTGAGTTTGGGAAAATGAAAATACTAACTATACCTAAAAACAAAATGCTGATTTGTAAGCGTTTTTTAACATTCATAATTTAAATGACTATTACTCTTTATTTTACCCCCCCCATTTTTTTTGGCAAGAATACTAAAGTCAAAGATGTATATTTTTTAACCCAAACCAACTGTAAAGACAGAAATAATTAAAATTAGCTAAAGTTTTTCAAAAAGCTCATTCTATGGATTTCACAAACTCCAAATTTTTTGATAGCGTCCCGATGAAATTTAGTTCCATACCCTTTATGTATTTCGAATCCATAATTTGGATATTTTTTTGCCAACAAACACAGCTTTCTGTCACGTTTAACTTTTGCAACAATTGATGCGAGTGAAATAATCGGAATTTTTTCATCTCCTTTAATAATAGTTTCTTGAAATTCAAATTCTACAGGCGCCTTGATTCCTCCATCGAGTAAAACTCTGCATTCATTTGGATTTAAATTTAATTTATTTAACGATCTTTTTATCGCCAACTTAATGCATTTTGATAGACCTGTCTTATCTATCATTTTATGACTTACAAAAGAAACTTTATAATCCAAGTTACCATTCTTTTTTTCTTGAATAATTTTTTTGCACCATTCCTCTCTTTTTTCCAAAGTTAATTTTTTAGAATCTTTTACCTCTATAAAAAATGATTTTTGATATCTAGAATACATAGAATTAGCCATTGCAACCACACCTATCGCCACAGGGCCAGCCAATGGCCCTCGTCCAACTTCATCAATTCCAACAATAAATCTGACTTTAGTCTTCTTATTCATTTAAATAAATTTTGTTATAATAGACTTGTTAGTCAAATAACCTTTCTTTCGAAATTCATATATTTTGGCTACAACTCGTCAAAAATGTTTCAAAATACCACAGGTATTCTTCAACATTTTTGACTTCGTTTCGCTCAAAATATATTAATTTCTCTAAGAAATCCTATTTGGTAACAAGTCTAATTATCATGGCTTCTAAATTTACACACCTCCACGTTCACAGTCATTATAGCCTACTAAATGCTCTGCCAAAAATCCCGGCTCTGATCAAGGAAGCAAAGAAAAATGGGATGGAAGCTATAGCTTTGACAGACAACGGCAATCTCTATGGAGCGATTGAGTTTTATAAAGAGTGCAAAAAGCAAAAAATAAAGCCGATCGTAGGCGTTGACGCATTTGTGGCTGTCCGCACACGCTTTGATAAAGAACCAAGAATTGATAATAAAAGATACCGCCTAATACTTCTCGCAAAAAACGAGAACGGCTACAAAAATCTTTTAAAAATAGTAACTGGCGCAAACCTTGAAGGCTTTTATTATAAACCGCGCGTTGATCGAGAATTGCTAGCAAAAAATCCTGAAGATATTATCGCGATCTTCCCTTCGTTCAGTGGAGAAATTACACAAGCGTTAAAGATCGGCGACAATGAAAAAGCAAAGGAAGTTTTAGATGCATACATAAAAATATTCGGTAAAGAAAATATTTATCTTGAAATAACTCATCACCCTGAAATTACCAGCCATGAGGAGTTGATGAAAAAGATAATAAGTTTCGCAAAAGAAAACGGTGCGGAAATTGTCGCGACTCACGATGTTTATTATCTTCATCCGGAAGACAAAAAAGCGCGCGACACTCTGCTTGCCATTCAAACAAGTTTCGAAGGAGACAGAAGTGAAAATGGCGAAGCCTATGATTTTTCTTTTATCACACAGGAACAAGCGCGGGATTTTTTCAAAGATATTCCCGAAGCAATATCGAATACTCAAAAAATTGCTGATGCTTGCGATTTGAAGCTTGAACTCGGCAAATGGGTTTTTCCAGACTTCGAAGTGCCTGGTGGAAAAACACCCGATGAAGCACTTCGCGATTTTGCTTACAGTGGAATAGAGCTTCGAGGACTCCAAAGAACACCGGAATTAATAGAGCGTATAGAATACGAACTCAAGGTTATAAAAGACAAAGGTTATTCTCCGTATTTTCTTGTGGTATCAGATCTGCTCGTCTACGCAAAAAATCATCATATCTTCAGCACCACTAGAGGCTCCGCGGGCGGATCTATGGTCTCTTATCTAACTTACATCACAACAGTAAACCCTATCGAATACAACCTACCATTCGAAAGATTTTTAAATCCTGAAAGACCTTCGGCTCCCGATATTGATATGGATATCGCAGACATCAAGCGTGATCAGCTTATTCAGTATGCGATAGAAAAATACGGTAAAGACAAAGTGGCTCAAGTTGGAACATTTGGAACTATGATGGCTCGAGGCGCTGTGCGAGACGTAGCGAGAGCAATGGGCTATCCATATTCTACTGGTGATCAGATAGCAAAAATGATTCCTATGGGGGCACAGGGCTTTCCTATGACGATAGATAAGGCCATGTCCGAAGTTCCAGAACTTAAAAAGAAGTATGAAGAAGAGGAAGATGCAAAAACAATTATCGATATGGCAAAAAAAATTGAAGGTTGTGCACGACACATCTCCATTCATGCCGCCGGAGTTGTTATTGCGCCCACAGCTTTGACAGACTTTGTTCCACTACAAAACGACCCTAAAGGAGGAAAACTTATCACCCAATACGATATGCACGCTGTTGAAGATGCAGGACTTCTTAAGTTCGACTTTCTTGGAATTAAAAATCTTTCGATCCTTGCAGATGCAGTTGATCGTGTAAAAAAAATACGCAACATAGATGTAGATATAGATAAAATTCCAACTGACGATAAAAAAACTTTTGAAATGCTTGCGCGCGGTGAAACTACCGGACTCTTTCAATTAAACGGCGATGGAATGACTCGATACTTAAAAGAACTCAAACCAACAAGTATCAACGACATCAACCTTATGGTTGCACTTTATCGTCCAGGACCTATGGCAACAATTGATGAATACATCGCGCGTAAACATGGTGATAAAAAAGTTACCTACTACCACCCAAAGATGGAAAAATTCTTAGACAAATCATTCGGACTTTTGGTTTACCAGGACGATCTACTTTTTACTGCAATAGAACTTGCAGGATACACATGGGCAACTGTTGATAAATTTAGAAAGGCAGTGGGTAAAAAAATTCCAGAAGAAATGGCGAAGCAACATGAAATTTTCGTAAGTGGCTGTCAGGAGCACAGCAATATGAGTAAAGACGCAGCAGAAAAAATATGGACACTATTTGAACCGTTTCAAGGATACGGATTCAACAAGGCACATGCTGCAAGTTACGGACGAGTAGCATATCAAACTGCATATATGAAAGCGAACTTTCCCGCTATATATATGTCAGCAGTTTTAACGGCAGATTCTGGAGATGTCGAGAAAATCGGTGAAACTATCGCCGAATGCAAAAGAATGGGAATTGAAGTTCTGCCTCCAGATATAAATGAAAGTTTTTCAGCATTTACAGTGATTGAAGGAAAGTCGAGAGAAAGCGACAAAATCCGCTTCGGCTTAACTACGATAAAAAATTTCGGTGAAGGAATTTCACAGACAATAATTGAGGAAAGAAAAGCGCGAGGGAAATTCACATCACTCCAAAATTTCCTTGAAAGAATAAAAGATAAAAATTTAAATAAAAAATCACTCGAAGCACTGATAATGACTGGTGCACTTGATGAATTTGGTGAACGAGGAGAATTAATTTCAAATATTGAAGAGCTTTTGGCATATCACAAAGAATTCAAAAATGCTCCTGAAAATCAAGACTCGCTTTTTGGCGCATTCGATTTCGGCTCACCTTTCACTTCACTTAAAATGCACAAAGCAGAACCAGCGAGCCAAGCACAAAAACTCGTTTGGGAAAAAGAACTTTTAGGATTATATATTTCCGGGCATCCTTTAGATAAATTCAAAGAAAAACTCGCTGGCAAAAAAGGTATTGAAGCAGTAAGAAAAGAATTAAAAGACGGAATGGAAGCAGTTATATCTGGAATAATTGAAGAAGCTAAAATAATAAATACCAAAAAGGGCGAACGCATGGCTTTCATTAAAGTTGCTGACTTTACTGGAAATATGGAGGTGGTTGTCTTTCCAAAAACTTTTACGGAGTTTGCTGAGATGTTAAATCCTGAAACTTGCATAGCTGTAAAAGGCAGACTGTCAGCAAAAAATGGCACACTTAGTTTACTTGCAGAAAAATTTAAAAAGCTTGACTAAAGGTATTTTAGCCGATAAAATTCTTATCTAGGAACTCTGTAAAAAGCGATTAATTAACCGATTGCTCGGAGTTATGGTTGTTTAAAAGAAAGTCAAAAAATGAATAGTAGTGACGGAATACCAACGCAAAGCGACCTAGATATCGAAAACAATGGAAATGGATTTGGACATCATTATATCCAAAGTGCACACGGCGCCTTAGTGCAGATCGATGAGAGTCCGGAGGCAAATCTGATTTTGTCAGAAGACGAATCAGCTGTCGACTCTCTATTATCGATCAAGAAAAAAATCTCCCATTTCTTTCCAAGAAAGAAAAAGGGTCTCAAAAAAACTAAGAAAAAATGAGACAGGTATTCTAACAAAACAACCAAAAACCAGCAGCGAGGACTCACCCGAGTCCTCGCTTTTTTTTATATACGATTATGATATATTTTATACATGACTAAAAATACTAATGAAAATGAGCATTTATCACATTTGCGCCATTCTTTGGCACATCTTTTAGCAGCAGCTGTTTCTGAATTATGGCCGGGCACAAAAAATACTATAGGCCCAGTAATTGATAACGGCTTCTATTATGACTTTGATTTCACTACTCCTATTTCAGATAAAGATTTAAAAGATATTGAAAAGAAAATGAAAAAAATTCTTCCAACATGGAAAGAATTTACTCACAAAGAAGTTATTCTCGAAGAAGCAAAAGAAATTTTTAAAGACAATCCATACAAACTTGAACTAATAAATGAGATTGCTTCAAATGGAGAAAAAATCTCACTCTACACTTTTGGAGAATTCACAGACCTTTGCCGTGGTGGACATGCAGAAAATCCAAGTAAAGAAATTAATTCTGACTCTTTCAAACTTTCTCACACCGCAGGCGCATACTGGCGCGGAGATGAAAAAAATAAAATGCTAACCCGCATTTACGGATTAGCTTTTGAAACAAAAGAAAAACTCGAAGAATACGAGAAACTGCGAGAAGAAGCAGAAAAGCGCGACCACAGAAAACTCGGTAAAGAACTTAGCATTTTTGCTTTTGACAACGATGTTGGCGCAGGACTACCACTTTGGCTTCCTAACGGCGGAGCAATGATAGAAGAGTTAGAAAAACTCGCAAAAGAAACTGAGTTTGCTTATGAATACGAACGAGTCAAAACTCCACACATTGCAAAAGAATCAATGTATCTTACAAGCGGTCACTTACCCTACTACGAAGATACAATGTTCCCTCCTATGGAATACGAAGGTGGAAAATATTATTTGAAAGCAATGAACTGTCCGCACCACCACAAAATATTTGCTGCAGAACCACGAAGCTACAAACAACTTCCGCTTCGCCTCGCAGAATATGGATCTTGCTATCGTCACGAAAAATCCGGCGAGCTCTTTGGAATTATGCGCGTGCGTTCAATGCAAATGAATGATGCTCATATTTATTGCACCGAGGAACAATTTTTTGATGAGTTCAAAAAAGTAATAGAAATGTATCTTTATTACTTCAAGATATTCGGAGTAGATAAATATACAATGCGCCTTTCAAAACATTCAAAAGAAAATCTTGGTAAAAAATATATCGATGAACCAAAGCTTTGGATAAAAACAGAAGATATGGTGCGAAAATGCCTAGTAGATCTTAACGTTCCGTTCGTTGAAGCAGAAAATGAAGCGGCATTCTACGGACCAAAGATCGACGTTCAGATATGGAGCGTTATTGGCCGAGAGTTCACACTCGCCACAAACCAAGTTGATTTCGCTGTTCCAGCAAGATTTAAACTTGTATATACCGATAATGAAGGAAAAGAAAAAACTCCTCTTTGCATACACCGTGCACCGCTCGCAACACATGAACGCTTTATCGGATTCTTGATCGAGCACTACGGCGGAAACTTCCCTCTCTGGCTAGCGCCAGAACAAGTTGCAGTAATTCCTGTAAAAGAATCAAATTTTGAAACTGCAAAAGACGTTTATAAAAAACTTCGTGCATTACAAATTCGAGCAAAAATAGATCTCACAAATAGCAACTTCGGTAAAAAAGTTAGGTCTGCAAAAGACATGCGAACACCTTACATGGTTATTATCGGTGACAAAGATATGGAAGCTGGCGTAGTCACTCTCGAACACCGAGACAAAGGAAAAATTGGAACACTCACTCTTGATAAACTTGCCGACCTACTTGTTAAAGAAATAAAAAACCGAGAATAAAAAATAACTAACGAAAATTAGTTTTTTAAGGAATAATAAAAAACCGGCGCATTGTTTTTACACAATGCGCCGGTTTATGTCTGTAGGTTACAAACGACTATCAGTTACAAATGATATAAACAAGTAAATAGCATGACTATAATACCAACTAGCATAATAATCCAAACAATTTCCATATAATTACCTTTCAGTTTTTTGTTTTAACTGTGAACCTAGTTTCTTTTAAAGGAACTCGATTACCTTTATGTTGTATCAGATTATGAAGTTTTATCAAACATTTTGAATAAAAGAAAAAACCGCCATTTCAATGGCGGTTTTTTATTTATTAAATTTTATTCTCTGTTCTCTTTATTATAAGAGATCTTTTCCCAAACTGAGTTGAATATAGGTGTAGCATTTTTTGTAGGAACTTCACCAATATTTGTAGCGAGTGTATTTTTACCTACTTTCTTTCGATAAATTACATAAGCTATAATTGCGCTCCATAAAGCCAACATTGCCATAAACAATCCTGTCTTTATATTATCTTCCAATCCTGTATAAGGAACTTGGCTTAATGAAACGAATTGGGATGAAGATGGTTGCTGATACAATACAGTGCTTTGATTAGTATTGATGTTTGTATAGCATGTTCTAGTAATTGATTGATTTCCGGAAGTTATAACTAGAGTTGCAGTTTTAGTTCCGTAGGTTGGATAACTTTTAGTTATTGATGAACCACTGCCAGATAAGTTGTCAGTTCCATACCAGTAGTAACTATAGTTTCCAGCTCCACCATATGCTGCTGCGTTCCAAGTTACATTTTCATTAATATTTGGATTTGAATTTGATGCAGAGCATGAACCGTTTAAAGTTTGATCAGTGTAATACTGTTGCTGAACATAAACTGAACATGTTCTTGTAACAGTTTGATTTCCATCGCTGATAGTTAAAGTAGCATTCTTTGTTCCATATGTTCCATATTGTTTACTTAATGAAGATCCATATCCATAAAGACTATCGTCACCACTCCAGTAATAAGTATAGTTGCCTGTGCCTCCAGAAGCAGAACCATTCCAAACAACAGTATTGCCAACATTTACTGTAAATGGATTTGCATAACAACTTGCTTGAAGCAATGATGGTAATGGTGTTGGTGCAGGGTTTACATAATTTGGAGTATTAAATGCAAGAACAATGCTTGCGTTAGAATTATTATTGTTAGTGTTTGTTGGATTGTTTGCTACAACAACATTATTATTATTTGTAGCAACGGCTGTTGTATTACCTCCTGTAGTTCTATTTGTTACAACATTGCTTCCACCGTTAGAATTTCTAGAGTTTGAATAGTTAGATAAGAAAGGAAGACTTATAGAACCTGTTGAATAATAAGGTTGGGAGTAAGAAGAGCTACAAGAACTACAATACTGATCGTTAAAGTCATCGTAATAAGAATCAAAATCGTAAGAATATCCAGAACCATAGGAATCATAGCCGTAATCGCTATAGTCTGTATATCCATAATCGCTGTAATCAGTATAACCAGTGTAATCTCCATAGTCGCTGTAATCTGTGTAACCATACTGACTGTTTAGATTGTCATAGTAAGAACTAAGATCGTCTGAATAATTACTATAATCTGTGTAGACAGAATTATCATAATTACTGTAATCGGTATAACCGCTGTAGTCACTATAGTCTGTGTATCCGCCATAGTCGCTATAATCTGTATAACCTCCGTAGTCGCTATAGTCAGAATATCCACTGTAGTCACTGTAATCTGTGTAACTACCATAATCACTGTAATCAGAATAGCCACCATAATCGCTATAATCTGTATAACCTCCGTAGTAGCTGTAATCGTAATACTCTTGAGCGTTTACTGTATTAGATGACGCCGCAAAAATAATTACTAACCCCAGCACAAAAACGGTTTTTAAAAACTCATTATTAAAATTTTTCTTAAATATTTTATTCATAAAAATGATTTAAATTCCTTATAATTCTTCCCGCTAATTTCTTAAAATACTACACCACTTTGCAAAAAAAGTCAATAGCGACGCTCTTTAGTTTGATTTCCCCACAAAATCAGCTTCTATAACATATCTTTCCTGCTTTTCTCCGAAAGTATTGCATGTTGAAAGCGTAAGCATTGCATTTCTAGGTGTTAGATCGACAAAAGCCTTATTAGAATCAACCAGGGAAACATCTCTTACTTTATATAAATAAAGCTTACTATCCGAATATATCTTTATTTCACCACCACTTTTTAGATTTTTTAAGTTATTAAAAGTTTTATAAGCTTGATTATTAACAACTTTAATTCCAGTTGAGTGGCCAAAAATAAACATATTACCTTCCCCAACATATCCTGATCCAGGATATCGAACTGCTCCTTTTTTCAATTCTTCATCAAGGTAGCTTATATCCTCTTGTATCGGATTTGAAACATAAGAGTCAATTCCAATAGATTCTATAACAATACGCGTAGGCAATGATTTTGGAATAGGGGTATTTGTTTGACTTCTATCTGATAGATTACTTGAACTATCGCTTATACTCTCAAAATTAAGAGATATTGGAACAAATCCGAGCATATAAAGAATAACAAAAGAGCTGAGAAAAACCAGATTAAAAATAATAGCAAAACCAAAAGTATGCCAAGAAAAAAATTCCTCCTTAAATAGATTAAATATGCTTTTATTCTCAGTATTCATATGTCGTGATTATACATTATATTTACATTTAAGTCAATACGAGCACGACAAGCTTTGTTTATCTTTATTTGACAAAAAATCAATAATATACTATAATTTCTAACAATAAAACTAATTATTTCTTCATGGAAAACAATAATTCAAACGAAAAAAGTCAGGCATTTAAAAGAACTTTGGTTCGATCTTTTGCAATATTAATAATGGCAGTGATCATTATTTTTGGTTGCTTAGCAATTGTAAGAATTGTTCCTATAGTTTTTAATTCTATTTCAGGAGCAAGCACTTCCCTATCTTCATTTTTTGGATCAAAAGAAAAAATAACTCTTTCAGTTGAACCTAACCAAATAAAATCAGGGGAAGTTTTTAGTTTATCTTTTACTCATTCAAACAAAAATAAAGACGGCGACTATTATTTAAGTTATGGATGCAAAAACGGAGTAAGATTAGAAAATCCTTCATTAAGTAAAAATGCTTTATTCTGCAATACTCCGATAAAGTTAGGCAATTTAATAAGCAACAAAATATCATTGAAAGGATTTTCTGTAAAAGAAAATTCTGAAATTCCTCTAACACTAAGCTTTATTCCTCAAGGAGAAAATAAAACTTCAGTCTCTAAAGACATATCAATAACGATACTTAAGGGTAATGGCGTAAATGTTTCTTCAAAACAAAATACTAGCACTACTGCGCACAATAGCGGTCCTGCAAATCTTTCTGTGCGAATATTAAACACTGGAGTAATCGATCAATATACAAATCAGTTCGTTGCAAGATCTTTTAATAATACAGATAAAGCGGCGATCCAATTCATAGTAGAAAATTCCGGCGGAGAACCAACGGGAATATGGAGTTTTAAAGCAACTCTTCCAAGCAACATAGGGCAAACTTATGAATCTCCTACTGAGCCTTCACTCGCTCCTGGAGATGGAATTCGATTTACACTCGGATTCAACGGAATCGTAGATCAAAATCCTGCTGTTGTAACAATTACTATCAATTCAGACAATGCGGGTGCAAACAAAACAGCAACAGCTGTATTGATCAGAAACAGTTCCAACAACACAGTAATCACAAATAATTATTATTCAGATCTAAGCATAAGAATCTTAGATACAGGAACTATCAATAGATATACAGAGCAATATACTTCAAATTCATACATAACTAGTTCTGATAAAGCAGCAGTAAGATTTGAAGTTTCAAATCTTGGGGGGCAAAATACTGGAACATGGAAATTTAACGCAAATATTCCAACCTCAAATAATCAAACTTATAGTTCTTCTTATCAAAATTCAATGGCACCAGGAGAAAAAAGGACTGTTATTTTTGGTTTTGATAATTTAATAAAAGGTTCGAGTAATATTTATATAAATCTAAATCCTGATAATACTGTAAACGAAACTAACCGATCAAATAACTCGGCACAAACAACTTTGTTTGTTTACTAATAATTTCATAAAAAATCGCTCTGGTTAAAACCAGAGCGGATTTTTTAGATATTCAATAAATCTTAAAATTCATTGATATTTATTTTCACACAAGTTGGATATTTATGACTAACATCAACAATGGAACCGTTATAAAATGTTCCGCTAACACATGTTAATTTAACTCCACTACAAGTTTGATTAGCCCCTACAGTTCGCGATGTATAAAATATTCTTGATTCTCCATCTGCAACTGTAACTCCACCCCTGGTGCAATTTTGTATACATGCATTATTTCGACAGCCGTATTCGCACTCTGTCCATAATGTATCTTCGCAAAGTTCATTTTTTTGATACAAATTTCCATCTTGGCAGAATTGATTATGACTACATGCACTTATTGTAGCGGGCAAGCATTTTCCATTTTCACAACCATAAAGACAATCTTGAACCTTTACTTCAACGCATTTGTCATTCTTTTTATAAACATCTCCATTCTTACAAAAATTAGAGTGATCACAAGTTGGTATATTTACAGGACAGCTACCATCAGAAAGATGCTGTTGACCATCCTCACAAGGCACACAGAAAGGACTGTCTGGATCAACACACTGACCTTCACATATTACATTTGGACCCAAACAAGCATCTGCAACATTAACCGATGGACATCGAATAGACACTGTCTGACCTCCAACTGCCTGATACTGACGATAAGATTTAGTAGGATCATTTAATGCTTGATTTATTGAAGAAACAGTTACTAACATTGTTTTGTTACCCACTTCATTATATACAATCGGTAGAAGCGAAGTAGTTTTAGAAATTGTTGAACTATTATATCTTTTATTAGCAACTGTGCCATAAGCAATATTTATTATTTGATTTTTAAGATTATTAGCCAATGCAACAAAATCAGAATCTGGGCTTGACCAAGAGTAAGCATAAGTATGACCATTATACGCCAAACCTCCGCTTGCCTGTGCACTCCATGTAACATCACTACCCTTTACTATAGAATTTCTATCTGGGAAACATGCAACTGTAAGAGGAGGAATATATATTGCGGCATCAATATTAGCGCAACCTATACCCATACTACCATTAAGATAAGTTACTATACTGCAAGTAACACCGCCGCCAAGCCAGCTATTACATTCTGTCAATAAAGTATTAATATTTATGTTTCCATTAGTATATTGCTGTAATGCGTAAGTAAAATTATTATCTATTCCTGTGCAACAACTAGTATGACCCGCAAGTCTAACAACAAAACCAGATGATTGTGTTCCGCCTGTAAGATTTACTATAGATACTTTGCAAGCTGAACTTGTAACATTATTAAATGTAACTGTTGCTGTATATGTTCCATAGTTACTATAAGCCTTATGAACAGATACATCACTATCGTAACTTCTAATTCCATCAAAAATCCACTTATATTGAGGATTTTTTACTTGTGGATCTGGGCTTACTGCCACTGTCCATTTTACATTAACTGGAAAAGTTGTTGTTCTAAAAATAGGAGCATCTGGACTGCAAGTTACAGTGACCGCATCAGTAGTTGCTGCCTCTGCCTTCCTCATAGTAATAAGTTTTTCAACTGAAGCTAAAACTTTATCAAACAAAGTCGGTGATTTAATTGATACGGGCGATGTTGCCTTATTAGAACTTCTTATGATTGCCTCGTATGGAGCGTATCCTACAAGATTTGCTAATAAGCCATTTTTACCTTGGCTTATTGCATTGCTAATCATAGTAAGAGTAACAACATCAGCTGATTTCATTGCACCTTTAAGAGATAAAACTGCTTCATCTTTTTTATTTTGTGCACTATATGAAGCGGCAGAGAAGAAATCTATCCTACTAGCTGTGCTGGCTCTTTCGTTATCCATGATTGTATTATCGCTTGCTGCCAACTCTTTTGCTTTATCAAAAAACCTTAGTGCTTCTGTAAAATCTTTATTGTTAAAGTAAGCCATTCCCGCCCACTCATAAGCTAATGATAGATTAGGATTTGAAGTTATTGCATTATTCAACGCTTCTGAAGCTTTATCATTATCTCCTTGATTTATATACACACGAGCTTGTCCAACATATCCTTCTGCGTAAGTTGGGTCAGTCGCTACTGCTTTGTTTGCATAATCCAATGAAGCTTTCTCATCAGAATAACCATACTTAGCGATCGAACTTAAATCGTAATAGATCTCCGCTTTAACTCTTATGTTGTTTGTATTTTCAAGAGCCTTATTGAATAAAGATTCTGCTGTTTTGTAATTACTGCTGCGCCAATATACACGACCCATGTTCAAGAGTGCAATAGGATCAGTATTATCTCCCGCTAAAGCTAAGTCGTAATCTGCTTTTGCTTTTTCAAAATCACCAGAAAGATCATAAGCATGACCACGATGATAATATGTAACTGGATTATCAGATATTGCAAGTGATTTTGTATATTCTTCAATCGCTTTAGGATAATTTTTTATCATTTCGTATGCATAACCTAAGATACGGTGTGCTTCTGCGTTTTGTGGGTCTAATTTGAGAACTTTATTAGCAAGCTCCATTGCTTTTGCGCTGTATTCTTGTTCTTTAAACTGAATGCTTCCTTGTGTAGTATATATTGAAGCAAGAAGCAAAAGTGCTTGGATATTATCTTTTTGTGCTGCTAAAACCTCGTTTATCTTAGCTGTTGCAGTATCAAAATCATTATTGTCGTAAGCTTGAATTGCAGGATCTAGAGATACTTGAGGTATCGGATCATAGTTTACTTTTGGGGTTGATAAATATGTGTAAGAGATAAATGCTATAAATAGCAAAAACAATCCTAACACAATCAGCGACAAGTGATTTTGTTTAAAATAGTTTTTTTCTTCTTCCATAAATTAGATGAATTTTAATTAATAAATATACTTATATATTATACAACAAAAACAGCCTCATCAGTGAGACTGTTTTTGTTTAAATGTGGATAAGATATAAATTTATATGTCTAAATTTGCAAGTTTCGCGTTAGATTGTATGAATGATTTTCTTGAAGGCACATCGGTTCCCATTAAAACATCAAAAACTGAATCGGCCGCAATAGTATCTTCAATAGTAACTCTTTTTAAAACTCTTCTTGCTGGATCCATTGTAGTCTCCCATAATTCATCTGCGTTCATTTCTCCTAGACCTTTGTATCGTTGCGTCATAACTTTTGTTTCTCTTTTTGCCTTGCCTTCAATAGCTGTGTTCTCTTCTTCATTTTCTTCCTCTTCTTCTCCGACTTCTTCATTTTCATCACCTTCCACAACAACTTCTTCTTTATAAGAAACTCCTAAATCTTTAAAAATCTTTTCTTTTTGTTCATCAGAGTATGCATAAAAAACTTCCTTTCCTTTTTTTATTTTGTAAAGTGGTGGCTGAGCTATATAAATATATCCTCCATCAAACACAGGTCTAAAGTATCTGTAAAAAAGAGTCATAAGAAGTGTGCGAATGTGCGCACCATCAACGTCGGCATCGGTTGCGATAATTATTTTATGGTATCGAAGTTTTGAAATATCAAATGCATCACCTATTGCAGTTCCTAGAGCAACAACTAAATTCTTGATCTGCTCTGATGCAAGCATTTTATCTAAGCGTGCTCGTTCAATATTTAAAATTTTTCCTCGGAGAGGAAGCACAGCTTGAGTGCGACGATCGCGTCCTGTCTTTGCTGTTCCACCTGCGGAATCTCCCTCCACAATAAATATTTCAGACTCTTCTGCTTTGTTTGACTGACAATCTGCCAACTTTCCCGGAAGTGTCATTCCTTCAAGCGCACCTTTTCGTAAAACACTATCTTTCGCTGCCTTCGCTGCCTTTCGAGCCTTAAGAGCTAAAATCACTTTATTGATGATGATTCTTGCATCATCAGGCTTCTCTTCAAGAAATGCTCCGAATGCCTCACCGAACACATTGCTTACTGCGCTTTGCGCTTCTACAGAACCAAGCTTTCCTTTTGTCTGTCCTTCAAATTGAATTTCACGAAGTTTAACTGAAACAACAGCGGTCAATCCTTCAAGCACATCGTCTCCGACAAAATTATCTTCGCTTTCTTTAAGTAAACCGCTTTTACGAGCATAAGTGTTTAATGTTCGAGTAAGTGCTGTTTTAAATCCTGTGATATGAGTTCCGCCTTCGTTGTTGTAAATATTGTTTGCAAAAGCAAGAATACGAGATGAAATATCATCTACATACTGAAGAGAAACTTCAACTTGAACTCCTTCTGCTTCTTTTTCAACATAAAAAATATGTTTATGAACTGACTTTAAAGATTGATTATAAAATTTAACAAGCGATACTAGTCCACCTTCAAAATAAAATGACATCGAAGGCACATCGAGTTTTAAATCTCGCAAATAAAAACTGCCGTCTTTAATCTCACCTTTATATTCTCGAGCGTCAATGATGGTTATTCTGAGTCCTTTAACCAAGTAAGCTTGTTGTCTCAAATGAGAAATGATTCTATTCCATTCAAACTTTATTTCTTTAAAAATTTCCACATCGGGTTCGAATGTAACAATAGTTCCAGAAAGATCAGTTGAGCCTGTGCGCTTAACATTATTTTTCTTTTTTCCTTGCTTATATTCCTGAAAATAAATTCCGCCGTCTTTATGAACTTCGACTTTCATATAAATAGAAAGTGCATTAACAACAGATGCTCCAACTCCATGAAGACCTCCTGAAATTTTGTATCCTTCACCCCCGAATTTTCCTCCTGCATGAAGGGTTGTCATGATAGTCTCCAACGCGGATACTTTTGTCTGCTTATGAACATCAACTGGAATACCTCTTCCGTTATCAACTACACGAATAACATTTCCTGGTAAAAGAGCGACTTCAACATCATTTGCAAAACCACCCATCGCTTCGTCACGTGCGTTATCAAAAATTTCCCATATTAAGTGATGTAGACCGTCAGGACCAGTTGTTCCAATATACATTCCAGGACGTCTACGAACAGGTTCTAGACCCTCAAGAACGGTAATATCCTCAGCTGTATAATGATGACCTTTTACTGATTCATTGTCTTTGTTTTGATTGTTATTTTTAGCCATAAAAACGATAAAAATAAGCCCCTTTTAGGGTTTAGTTACATGCTACTAGTATATCAAATTTAACCAAAAATGGAAGCACTTTTACAACCATATATTTGAATGCAAAATCGGACAAAATAAAAATAAAATATTTATATTGACATGTTGTTTTTATCATGATAACCTACGTAACAGTCCATGCAGAAAGAGAGAATTAATATTATGAAATTATGGTTTAATATTATATCAATTTTATGTAAATTGCTTACTGGCATTTTACTAACATTGTGGTTTTTTCCAGGATATGTAGTTCGTTATTGGTATGTTGCCCTTTTAGTAATGATACCATTTTGTGCAAAAGCACTTTATATGCACTCTTGGTGTCCTTATATATGGATCGGTCTGGCAGTAGCTCTCGGAGTTATGTTCCTGATATCATTAATTGATCTAATGAACAATTTTCCAAACTCGTAAATACAACAATACCGATTAAAAACCGCTCAAGGAAGAGCGGTTTTTGTTTTTAAAAGATTATTATTTACCCACAAAAATAGCCAATCTGCGCCAGTTATTTTTGAAATCTTCAATAGTAAAAAATTTATTAGCTCCTTCTTCTTTATTCAAAGAATTTGGATCATAGTAATTAAAACCGGAAAGCTCACCTTTGTTCTCTTCAAAACCAACGACAAGCACCATATGCGAATCAGGCCTGCCTTGTCTTATTATCGAAACAAGAACTGGGGTATTTTCTTTTATACTGTTCTTAATTTTTAAAACACCGTCATTTAAGAATTTTTCTTGAAATTCTCCTTCATCAGTTTTTTTATTTTCAATATCAACTTTCAAACTTTTAAATTCTTGCTTGTAGCTATTGAAACCGTGATTGTGAGCAAGTATTACTAAAGAATCATGAATCCAGCCTTGTGGACCATGACCACCGATATATAAGCCCTCTTTGATTAATTCATCTACGGAAGGAGTGCTATTAGGTGACAAAAAATCGAATGCCATTTTTAAGCAAACAATACCGCATGACCTTGATTGCCATTCTTTATCTTTAACATCTAAAAGTTGTGAGTAGTATGGTGTTTCTAATTTCATACATTATAACTTATGAATTTGACGCATTTCTTCGTCATTCGCTCCGGTGCTCCATCACAATACATCAGAGTATTGCTCAGTTCGCTCCTCGCTCATTCCTCGAACTGCATCCAAATTCCTAAGTTCTAAAAAATAATTATCTGACTTGCCATCCTTCATTTGAATTCAAGGCATTAGTAATTCCCTCCATTATCTTCCCTATTTCTTCATCCGTCAAAGTTTTTTCATAAGACTGGAATACAAGATGAAAAGCGTAAGAGGTTTTTGCACTGCCGTCTGGAAACTTTTTCGTAAAAATATCAAAGGCATTTATATTTATCAGAAGTTCAGTTGCCTCTTTTTTTATTAAACTTAATACCTCGTCATATTTAATACTTTCAGGAACAAAAACCGCAATATCTCGCAACATAAAAGGATATACAGAAATTGGTTTGTATTTTATTTCTTTTATTTCACTATTAAATTTAGCCTCTTTGGGTTCTGGAAGAGCCTCTATAAGTTTTTCAAAATCAAGCTCCATTACACCGCCAATTTTATTTATTTCATCAATATCGCTGGCAGTAATAGGAAGTGATAATTCCTTGATTAAATATTCTAAAATTTCTTTTATTTCTTCATCTACTTTTACCCCTTTCTTTTCTTTCATATAAGCAATGCCAACAGAAAGAGAAACGCGCTCATTTTCTTTGTTAAATATCTTTCCTATTTCAAAAATTTTAATCTCATTGAGCGCTAAAAGCGGAGCATTGTGTAAATTAAAATCAAGCGCACTTTTTATATTTTGTGACAAATTAGTTCGCAAAAACTTTTTGTCAGAAGCTAATGGTTTTTGAACTTCTATTTCACCTGAAGAAACAAAAGAATATGTATAGACTTCTGAAAAACCTCTGTTAGTCAAAACATTCCTTACTAATTCAGAATAGTAGTTAATTTTATTTACTACGGGTTTTTCGCTTACGGATCGTGGCGGTTTAGATGTAATTTTTTCATAGCCATAAACTCGGCCGACTTCTTCGATGAGATCTTCTTTGATTCTGATGTCGAGTCGCTCAAATGGAACAGTTACAACAAAACGTTCTTCATCTGAATTAACAACTCTGCCGAATCCTGTAATGTTTTTAAACTGCTCGCTTTTTTCTAAATCTTCTAGAACTACACCATCTTTATAACGAGTAGAATGAATTATTTTTCCTTCACCTAAATAAAGTCCGACATGATCTATGCCTTCTTCCACACGATAACCTTTCATAAATTCTAATGTCTCGTAATGTATCTTTCCAATTTTGGTATTAGAAAAAATCAAATCACCCGGCTTAATATCATCTTTAGACACATGCTCACTCCAAACATACTGATCAATCGAAGTTCGTGGAATTGATATTCCCACCATTGCATACAGATACGAAACAAAAGATGAACAGTCGAAATAATTAGGTGCATCCACCCTTACGCTAGCGCCGAATTTATATGGCACACCAACAAATTTTGGTGCCGACTCAAAAACTTTCTTAAGAGGTTCTATTTTTTCAAAAGAAAATCCGAAACGATTTAATATATCAACGACCTCAGACTCTTTTAGTTCTAAACCTAAAAGTGAATTTATCTCTCGCATAGACACACCAACCTTAAAAGGAGAAATCGGAGCAGGATAATAATCAACAACTTCTTTTATTTCTATTTCTTCACCGCCAGCAATTTCTTTTATTAAATTAATCAGATCATTCATTGCAACAATCGCAAGCTCTCTGGAAATTCCATGCTCAAAACGCAATGATGAATCAGTTCTGATACCAACTTTTTTTGAAGTTACTCTGACATTTCCTGGTTCAAAATTAGCAGATTCAAGAATAATATCTTTGGTATCTTCTGTTATCTCGGCTTCTTTTCCACCTTTAATTCCAGCGATCGCCAACGGCTTATTTGAGTTGCCGTCAGCTATAATAAGTTCATCTTTTTCTAGCAAAACTTCTTCTCCAGTAAGAGTAACTATTCTTTCGCCATCTTCTGCATTTCGAACATCAATTTTAAATTGACCATCTGACTGACTTAACCTTGAAGCGTCAAAAGCATGCAACGGCTGACCCACATTGAACATAACGTAGTTAGTCGCATCTACGACATTGTTTATTGATTTTTGCTCAAGAGCTTCCAGTCGCTCGCGAAGCCATACTGGCGAAGGACCGACTTTTACATTTTTTAAAAAGGCAGTAGTATATCGGCGACATAATTGCGGATTTTTTATTTCTACCTGAACATATTTACCAGATGAAATGAAATCAAATTTTTCTTTTGATTCATCGTTTTTTATTTTGATATCAAACAATGTTGAAATTTCTTTAGCAATTCCCTTATGACTGAGTGCGTCATGTGAACGGTCAGGCAAAACATTTATATTTAAAATCGTATCATTGCCAAGCTTTTCCATTTCTTCAACCTCAAAAGCGTGCATTGTTAAAACATCCGCAATTTTTTGCGGCTCTGGAAGCTTATCTTTAAAATATGTTTGTAGCCAATTGTAAGATACCTTCATAAATTTTATGATTTACTAATTTGAATACAGTTCGAGGCGCGAGTGCGAAGCGAACCGAGCAATACTTATAGTATTGTGAGGGAGCATCGCAAGCGAGCAACGAAGAAATGTGTCAAATTCGTAAATCATATTTAAAATTGATTAACTAAGCGTAAATCGCCTGAATAAAGCAATCGTATATCTTCTATTCCATATTTAAGCATCGCGATTCGATCGATACCGCCACCAAAAGCAAAACCTTGATACTCTCTTGGATTTATTCCTCCATTTTCCAAAACTTTTGGATGAACCATACCAGCACCCATAACTTCTATCCAACCTGTTCCCTTACATAATCCGCAACCTTTGCCATCACATTTAAAACAAGAAATATCAATTTCAACTCCCGGTTCAACGAATGGAAAAAACGACGGCCTAAATCTTATCTCCAAATTCTTACCGAATAATTTATCAAAAAAATTATCAAGCACCCATTTTAGATTTGCCATAGAAATATCTTTATCTATCATCAGTCCTTCAACTTGATGAAATTGGGCTTCATGACTTGCATCAGTCGCTTCGTTTCTAAAAACTTTTCCGGGAGAAATAATCCTGATCGGAGGTTTATGTGAATTCATGTAACGAATCTGAACTGGAGAAGTCTGAGATCGAAGTATGAGAGATTCGCCATTTTTATCTTTTTCTTTAAGCCAAAATGTATCCTGCATATCTCGAGCAGGATGATCTTTAGGAACATTCAAAGCGTCAAAGTTATTGTATTCTGTTTCAATTTCCGGACCTTGCGCCACTTCAAATCCAAGCTCTGAAAAAATCCTTGAAACATCTTCTATTACAATAGATATTGGATGATGATGTCCTTTATTTTTTTGTTCTAATATATTTTCCATTAATTAAAAATATTTTTATAGAACTTGCGTAGTCGGATGCAGTTCGAGGCGCGAGCGAGGAGCGAACCGAGCAATACTCTGAGTATTGTGAGGGAGCACCGGAGCTCGCAACGAAGAAATGCGCCGACTGTGCAAGTTCTAATTTAGCACTAATTGATATAATACCTTATCATCTTTTATATAAATTGTCTCATTATCTTTAATTCTGAATTCAGCGTTACTCTTAGGATAAAGTGGTTCAATGTTTCGTTTAGATCGCCCGTCAATTTCAGTTACAAAAACACCATCGTTTGTTTCAAAAATAATTAAATCATTTCTTCCTGGAAAGAAATCGAAGTATTTTACTGAGTTATTATTGTAAATAACTATATCAGTTTTACAAGGCTCACGATCACAAAAAAAGTATGGGATATCAGAAAGATTACCCCACCAAGATGCAGACAGAACTCCATTTTCTTTCCATAAAACAATGTTCTGCCTTAAAACACTATCTTTCGGTAAAGTGTCTGTTGAAGTTGAAACTAATGAATCGTTTTTGCGGACAATTATTGTAGTTGTAGAAATAGCTGACATCTTCAAAGCTTTAGCACTAAATAATGCTAATACTGTTTTATACTCAGGATTTGAAACTACTGTCGTTGAGGTTGTAGTTGCTTTTGATAATAATGTTTTTTTAGTAGAAGCTATTGTTTTTGGAATCTCATTTAAAGTAGGCTCTAAAGGTAAAAGAAAAGGATGAGATTCTGTAACTTTTTCTTCATAAACCATCAATTGCTTTTGCCAAGGATAATATCCATCCTTTGAAGCAACTATTTTATACTTTTCCGGATGAAGATTTTGAAACAAGAAACTTCGTGAAAAAATTCCAGATTCATTTAATTTTTCATCATTTATATATACCGAAATATTACTTTTATCTAAAGTCACAAGCACTCCTCCTGTTTTTACAATAGAAAGACCTTTATCTAAACGATACCCTATAGAATAAAGTATTATGACAGGAATAATAGTAATAAATAATACCGACATTATTACTAAATATATTCTTCGTTCAATTACTGAAATTGGAGTCATTTTTTTTTATAAGTAATTATTTATTGTTAAGACTTCTACTTTTTGGTGTAACCCAATAACCCATATATTTTCCAAACATAAGTCGTGTCTGCGCATCAAGCCCAGGAATTGATCCGAATATAACAATAGTTACAGGAACTAAAAGCCACTGCACCACTAAATAAAATTTAGTCTTGTTTCTGTTTAAATCATCTGGAATTTTAGGCATGAGCGATAATGAAACTGCAGCAAGAACGATCAACCCACCCATCGCAAGTATCATAAGATCACGAGTGACAATCGGAAGATTATAAGAAAGAATTGTTGAATTAAATTTATTTCCACCAAGAAGCAATGGGAACCAGCCTAAAAACAAAATAATTAATGGATTGGTTGCAAGTGACCAAAATCCTTCAAGTTGAACAAAAATGTGTCTGGTTTTTTTAGAAAAAGATATTTTTTTATCTTTAAGAAAATTAAATAAAATATAAGGAATATTTTCAGATCCCCACATCCAACGTCGATGCTGTTTATACATATTCTTTAATGTTTCAAAAAAACCTGTTGAAAGATTAGCATCCATAGACACCGGATATGAAAGCGGCACGACTTTATAATCACCGTTATTTGCAAGATATAAATTCCAAAATATTCTTGAATCTTCTGAAACGATATTTTTTTGCCAATAACCTATTTCATAAAGACTCTTAAAACTAACAGAATGAGATGAAAAAGTTACCAATCTTTCTGGACGCTCTTGTTCAATCATCTGCCAAAAAGTATCAGAGCTAGCAACAACTTTTGACAGCATTGGAGTTTGCCAAACATTATTGTGATAAAGAGGAACTGGCTGGAAAGATGCGCGATTAGAATTTGGTGTTGTTAAGAAATACCAAGTTAAACAAGAAAAATATTGAGGATATGGAACAGTATCAATATCCATTGCGGAAACAATTATATCTTCGTATGGAATTTTGTTTTGATCGATAACTTTTAATCTTGCTTGTTCTGAAGCATAAGAAATATTTGAACCTTTTCCTTGAAGTTCACCCTCCTGACCTTTTGGATGTTTCGTAATCAAAAAATTAAAAAAGGTATCTCCATATTTTTCTTTTACTTCCAAAGCAATTTTTTGTGCCTCTTCGCCTGCGGCTTCTTCGCTAGCAAGAACTAATATAATCTTTTTCTTATCATAATTATTATTAATTATTGCCTTTACGCTTCCTTCTATTATCTCTTTTCCTTCTTTATAAAAAGGCAAAAGAATTAAATGATAAATATGATCATGCTTTAAAGAAGAAAGCTTTTTAACCCAATCGAGATTGATGTTATATTTCATCCTCTTCCAGTTGCGATACAGGTGAATTGATAAATATATAGTTTTTAATAGCCAATAAAGGTCAAACGCAATAACACAAAAAGCCGCAAGAGTTGGATTAAAGTAAGATAATACAACCGTTCCAATAAGAGTCCCCCAAGAAAGAAGTCCTGGTAAAATTTCAAAAGACCTATATATTACACGATCAAATCCCTTTAGATCGTTAGCGCTTCCAACATGAATATATGGCCTATTTTCTAATAGTGAATTCATTTTATTAATACTTAAATTACCACTTTTGAAGCTATTTGTCGATTATAAATAATTCAATTAGAACTGTTAAAAATCTCTTTTACTCTATCCCAATATTCTGGATGATCATTTAATTTTAGATAATACCACCACTCAACACCCCACAAATATTGCTGTTCAAATGGTGTCCCTTTACCATACTTAACTACTTCATTAAATCTATCAATATTCATAAGCTTTATCTGTTCATCAATTGGTGTATCTTTTATTGATTTTAAAAGCCAAGGTTCAAGAGAAAGTTCAGACAAAATAATTGGCTTATTTCCCAAAAATAAACTTATAAAATTTTTCTTAATGGCATAAAAAGAAGGCGGTAAGAATGTTCTTATTGGTCCCGTAATCGGATTTGATAAATAAACATAAACGCTTGTACCAAAAACATCGCTTCGTTTATATGCTCCATACCAAGTTCCGAGATTGCCACTATCTGTTACAATAATTTTTCTTGTTGGATCAAGTTTTTTGACCAATGCAATTTCTTTATTAAAAAAATCAACATCTAGATCACCGCACTGTTCATATGCAAAAGCCTTCAAAAATGGTTCGTTCTCAACCTGCCAATATTTGATATTGCTGTAATCTTTATATCTGCTAACCACTTCATTGATATAACTTTCAATTTCTTTTTTCTGTTCTTCCCAAGAAATTTTAGCTGCCCAATCTGGAGTATGACACTCCGGCCAACGAGGAAGTCTTCGTCCTACCGCTAATATGACTTCCGCATCTCTTTTTTGTGCTTCATTAATTTCAAAATCAAGAGCACTCCAGTCATAATTATCTTTCGTTGGTTCCACCAATGACCATTGAGCAGCAAGTCTTAAACGTTTAACTTTTAGATCATCTAGCATTTCTATATAAGCATCTTTCCAATTAGATCCAAGTAGCTCATTAGCGTATGAAACATTAAAAGAAACGCCGTATAAATTTTTGTCAGGAATACTAGAAATAGAAAGTGCAAATAAAGCAATGATGATCAGCAAAAGAATGGCACCCAAAATAAAAAATATTTTTCGTTTCATAATTAAATAAACAAAATAAATAATCCTAAAGAAATAATCCCGACTGCAACAGCCTTATAAATAAATTCCCTTGGTGAATGTCCTTCTTCAAGAGCTTCGTGGACTTTATGTCCAAAAAGCAAACTAAAAATAAACAAAAAAACAAATTGCAACCCCCCAAGAGCTTGGACCAATGAAACACTTCCTAACTCGCTTGCCTTAAAAAGAAATAAGGCAGAAAGTCCCCCGAGCGATTTAATGCTCACCATCCATAAACTCACTTTTGTTGTTGGAACTTTTTTATTCGTCTTTAAAAATACTTTGTTAAATCTCGGAATAAATAAAAGAGTTAAAGGTAATAATCCTGCAGTAACTCTCGTCCAAAAAAATCCATTAGTAAAACCTATCTCATTTGTTATTTCCTTGCCTGTAATAAAATAAACAGAAAACACTAAGCCTGATAAAATCGAAAATATTAATCCTGTTCTGTTAAATCTAAGATGAGAAACTAATATAGTACCGACAATCAAAAGAAAAAAACTAATAAGAAAATTGGGAGAGATAACTTCATTAAAAAACACAAAACTCAAAACAAATGTTCCGATTGCTGAAACTGCTCCTACTACCGGAAAAACATCAGAAGCATTATTTTTAATCAGAGATTTAAATAAGAAATAAATAGAAAAGAAAAAAGAAATTCCATTTATAATTGATAGGAACATTGCAAAAGAAGGTATCAATGTAACATCTTTTAAGGAAGGAATTATAGTATTCGCAACTTCTGGCAACATCAAGCCAAAAATAAATATTACTATCGAAAACAGCGATAGAACACTTATATAAAAAGCATAAACCAAAGGAGATACTGTTTTCGTTGATAACACATATTTATCAGCGAGCGACAATACCGCATTAATAAACTGTGCAATTATGACAAGAATTATCCAAAGAGTCATTTTATTATGTAGCAAACTCTATTTACATTGATAACGAATTATTCTCGCAAACTTTTTTATACTCAAAAGCGGATGGCAAAATTTCACGCTTTTGTGTATCAAAATCTACACGAACAAGCCCGAACTTTTTATCAAAACCAAAACTCCATTCGTAATTATCAAGAAGAGACCAGTAAAAATAACCTATTACAGGCACTCCATCAAGTATTGCCTCACCTATATGCCAAAGATGATCTGTAATAAATTTTGCTCTCTTATTATCAGCAATATCAGCTATGCCATTTTCAGTAATAATCAAAGGCTTGTTATAAGTAGCTAATTTTTTCAAAACAAAATATATTCCTGCGGGATAAATAACCCAATCCATATCAGTTTTTTCGTGAATAACATTTTCACCAAATTTATGGTGAGAATAATAATTTACTCCAATAAAATCGGTATGTGCAGATATTGAACTAATAAATCTGTAATTCCAAAACCAATCTGAAATATTGCTTAAAATCTTATTCCAAATTTTATTGTCAGCCTTGAAGTGGACAATACTTGGAACAATACCGACTTTGCAATTATAATTTATAGACTTGATAGCTTTATATGCAGCAACATGAGCTTGTTGAAGCTTTAAAATAACTTTTAAAAATTTAAAAATATTTTTTTTGAAAGGAGGCCATTGACCTTGAAAGAAACCTTTTTGAGCATAAACCATCGGCTCATTCATTACTGTAAAATAAACTACGTCGTCGCCAAATTTAGAAACTACATACTCACAATATCTTGAAAATATTTTAGTGGCATCAGAAGAAAGAAAACCACCCTTAGCAGAGAACCAATCTGGTAAAGTAAAGTGCCATAAAGTAAGAAATGGTTCCAAGCCCTTACTTTTTAAATCATTGATAACTTCTCTGTAATGATTTATTGCATCTTCGTTAAATTTTCCTTCTTCGGGTTCGATGCGTGACCACTCTACAGAAAATCGATAAGAATTTTGTCCTAAACTTTTTACAATATCAAAATCTTCAGTAAATCGATTGTAGTGATCACATGCTAAACCAGCATTAGGAACTTTTCCATCCTTAGCAGCAATAGCCCAATCATTGTTTAAAATATTACCTTCAACTTGATAAGCTGACGTAGCACTTCCCCAAAAAAAATCTTTTGGAAAATTTATAGTTATCCTTTTTTCTCTATTTTTAGATTCATCCATAAATTGCTAATTTAAATTGAATATATACATATATTATCTCACAAATCTAATAAAAATTAAATTTAACAAAACTTTAGAAAACAAAATCACCGCATTTGCGAATGCGGTGATTAAATAACCTTTTAATCATTTTTTTCAGGAACAATTTTTGATTGAATAGAAAGCATCGTTTTATCAGTTTCATCAACTATTACCTTTAAATAATCAATTAGACTTTTTAGATAGTTAACCTGAAGTTGTAAATCACATTCCTCTGACTTACTTTCGCAAAGTTTACTTACTCCAGACTGAATCCATGCACCACCAAAATTTATAAGAATTTGAGGTGATAAATGTGGATAATGATCTCCAAAAACTTTCTTGCCTGTTTTAAAATTAGTATATTCAGTAATCACTCCTTCAATTTCCTCAAGAAAACAATCTCCTGCTTCACCATTCGGCCAACCAAGAGGCTCTTCGATCAAATAAGCTAATAGGTGTTGAATCTCTTTTGGAAAACGGAACCTGCTTACATATGGTATAAGAATAGCTCCATTCAGACTTAGCTGTTCTTCAGCAAAAAGTTCATCGCAAAGTTTTAAAATATTGGCATCAGTTTCACCAAGAAGTCTTGCGACTTCTTGAATATAGATCACATCGCCTTTATATTTTCCAAAAAGTTTACCATTTTTAACCTTCTCAAAAATATCGAGAATCGCTTGCTTGCACCCCATTGCTTTCCAAGTTTCCCCATACTCTCGTATAGATTCTTGAGGAATAAGAACATCTCTGACATATTTTTTATGTTGACATTCATGAGGATCATTTTTAAACTTTTTAGAGCCATTCGCAATTTCAAAATCGAAATCACATTCACATAAAAGTGTCTTACCCTTACCATGACTCATGTCATGAGGTCTGACTATCTCAAACCAAGCCCAAATAATTTCGTGCCCTTCTAATGTCCAACTTTTAATAATCCTATAAGTTGTTTTAAAAGCATCTTGAGTAATCAACTTTTTTCTATCAATCATAATCGCCTTTCATTTTTTTCTATCAAGAGAATAGCATAAAAACAAAAAACCCGCACTTTAGATGCGGGTTTTTTCACTACGTTTCGTTGAGCCACCTCTCAGATTTGAACTGAGGACCTACGGTTTACAAAACCGTTGCTCTACCAACTGAGCTAAGGTGGCGTTATTGCTGAATTACAAGCTACTTTTAAAGTTCTCCTTATGATCTGTCATGTTCTGCAAAAAGTCCGATGCTCTGCCATTGCTTTTTATGATATCTCTTCCTTTCATGAAGCTTATAACCTTCTCAAAACGATTATAAAGAAAAATTCTAATTTGTCCAAGCTTTTTGAAGCCTAGAAGTATAATTGGTAAAAATAGGCTTATTATGTTCTGTAAATTGATATGACTAATCGTCTTTTTAAAAACAATGCGTTTCTCGTGGACTAAAGCATCTGCTGTATGACGAATTTGAGAAAAAATGAAATGCCTACCATGATTAAGCTCAATTAACTTGAGATTAAGCATCGTAACTAAAAATAAAAATGAACCTACGAATAAAACAAGAGCTATTGTCATAAGTCAAATTATAACTGTTAATTTATTGAGAATCGGACGAATCTTTTGACTTCGATCTTCTCCCCAAACTTTTGAACCGCCTGTTCTATTATATCACGTATTTTAGAGTCTGGATTCTTTATAAATGGCTGATCCAGCAAAACACGTTCATTGAAATATGATGCGAGTTTTCCTTGAAGTATCTTCTCTTTCATTTCTTCAGGCTTGCCTGCAAGCTCGCCTTCAAACACCTTTTTGGCTGTTTCCTTTGCATCTTCTGGAATTTCTTCAACACTCAAAAACTCTGGATTAGTAGCAGAAACATGCATTGCTATATCGCGAGCAAGTTTTACAAATTCCTCATTTTTAGCAACGAAGTCAGACTCGCACAATAATTCAACCATAGATCCAACCAACTTTGTGTTATGAACATAACACTCTACTATACCCGCCCCGAGTGTGCGTTCTGATTTTTTTGCCGCAATTTCTGCGCCCTTCTTTTTAAGCATAACGATTGCCTTTTCCATATCTCCACCAGCATCTTCTAGTGCTTTTTTGCACTGCATAATAGAGATACCTGTTTTTTCTCGCAATTCCTTAATTTGCTCAGTAGTAATCATAAATTTATATAATTAAAAATATAATTTAAATAATAGAGTTTTTTAAATAAAACAAAGCATAAAATTAAATTCCATGCTTCAAAAATTTTGATTATAAACTTTTCTTTCTTCCCTCTTCGTATGCTTTTACGATTTGGTCTATAAAAAAGCTTATGCTTGCCATTGATGAATCATTTCCTGGAATAGGAAAATCTGAATCATTGATATTACAATCAGATCCTGAGAGAGATATAACAGGAACGTTCATTTTTTTTGCTTCTGAAATTGCAGTTTTTTCTCTTTTTGGATCAATTACAAAAAGTGCAGCTGGTATATCTTTCATTACAACCAATCCGGAAAAAAATCTGGTTAAGTTGTCGATTTCTCTATCAATGAGTAATCGTTCTTTTTTAGTGTATTTTGAAAGTTCTCCTTTGGTCTTTTGTTCAAGAAGATTTTGCTGTTTTTCTACTCTCTTTCGTATTTCACCAAAGTTAGTGAGAGTTCCTCCGATCCATCGTCCTGCAACATATGGCATTCCAAGGCGATCGTGAACGCTTTTTATCGCATTCAATGCCTCATGCTTACTACTAACAAAAAGTATTTGCTTTTTTTGTGATGCTAAAGTTCTAACAACTTCCAAAGCTTTATCTATACTTTCTTTAGTTTTATCTAGATCAAATATTTCAGTCTTGTTTTTTGCACCAAAAATAAAGGGTTTCATTGATGGGTGTCTTCTTGATCGAGAATAGCCATAATGAGCGCCTGAGCTAAACATGGCGCTAATAACTGGGTCAGATATTTTGTTTTGACTAGTATTTTCCGTAGTTATCATGTAGAAATGAGTTTAACAAATTATCATTTCTATTGCAAGAGAGCCTATACATGCTATATTGCTCTCAGACTATGAAAATTGAAAATCTTGTTACTTCAGTATTTTCAGCTCAAGGAAAAAGACCTAAAATGGAAGATGCTTTTTTTCTAAGCCTTAACTTTGGCGGAGGACTTTATGCGGGTGTTTATGATGGTCATGGAGGAGATTATGCTGCATATTTTGCAAAACGTTATCTCCATACAGCCTTCCTAAAACATTCGCAAAGCAAAGACGCCCTAAGATCCTTCGATGAAGCTTATAACGAAACATCTAGGTTTATTAAGAGAATAGATAATTCTGGAACCACAGCAGCAGATGTTTTTATTTACAATAATATTGTCTATTGCGCTAATGCGGGAGACACAAGAATTATTGCAATTTCAGGCACTAACACAAAAGAACTTTCACTGGAACATAGATTAAAAAACGAGACTGAAAGACATCGTGTTTCAAGCTACGAAGGCGTTGAAACCAGTAATCAACATCTTTTCTATAAAGACTATCAAATTATGGTCACCAGAGCTCTGGGCGATATATACTTTGAAAATGCTGGGGTGATCTCTGATCCACACTGTAACTGTGATGATACTATCTTAGCTGATTATTCTAAGTGGAAGTGGCTCTTTATCGCAACTGATGGCGTTTTTGATGTGATGGACGATAATGAAATTGCTGAACTTTTTCTAAGAATAAAAGATCCTCATAATGCTGCGGAGTTTATATGTAAAAAAGCTCTCAAAAAAAGCACGGACAATGTCACTGCTATTGCAATAAAATTACAATAAAAAAAACAAAAAGCTGTTTTCGAAAGAAAACAGCTTTTATTTTTTACTTACTTATTCTGATTTTTGATTATGGTCATTTAACGCATCAAATATAGGATCTAAATACCCCAAAAGTATCTTATCTATATTATGCCAACTTTCATTAATACGGTGATCTGTGATTCTATCTTGAAGAAAATTATAAGTGCGGATTTTTTCTGAACGATCCGCTGTTCCTATCTGACCTTTTCTTTCAGCTGAATATTTTTTAGCATCTTCTTCGTCTTTTAACACTTGAAGCTTTGCAATAAGAATCGACATCGCCTTCTCACGATTTTTTAGCTGACTTCTCTCAGAAGTGCATCGAACATCAATACCTGTTGGCTTATGTATCAAACGAACGGCAGTCTCAACTTTATTTACATTTTGTCCACCAGCTCCTCCTGATCGAGAAAACTCAACTTCAATATCTGTAGGAACTATTTCAATTTTACTCTTCTTTCTCAAAGGAAGAATCGCAACGGAAGCTGTGGATGTGTGAACACGTCCAGATTTTTCAGTTTCTGGAACTCTTTGAATTCTATGAACTCCAGTTTCAAATCTAAATTTCTTATAAACATCCTGACCTTTTATTTCAAACGAAGCCTCTTTATAACCTTTTAGAGCACTCCTTGATTCATCAATAACGGCAACTTGCCATCCTTGCATGGCTGCATATTTTTTATACATTTCTGCAAGTTCTTCTGCAAAAAGTGCCGCTTCTTCCCCACCTGCACCAGCTCGAACTTCGAGAATTATTTCATTTGGAAATTCTTCCTCCCCTTCTTCTTGTTTTACGATATCTTGAATTTGTTTAATGATTGCCTCCTTCTGAATAATTATTTCTTTTTTTTCTTCCTCTGCAAGTTCTAACATTGCACTATCATTTTTAGCCATATCCAAAAGCTCACGTTCTTCTTTTTCTAAACGCTCGTATTCGCTGGCCAAAAAACTCGTTTTTGGATTTTCTTTAAATTGAGTCGCATCAAATTTTGTTTCAGATTCCATGGTATTAGATTAACATAATGAATAAGTCCAAACAAAAAACCGTGCTTAAAAATAAGAACGGTTTTTGCTTTTTAAAGTTATTTTTCTTCTTTTGGAGATTCTTTTTCAGCCTTCTTTTTAGGAGCTTTTTTGGAATCGAGCTCTAGTTTTTGTGCTCTTTTTGCCTTGAATTTTTCAACTCGGCCGGCGGTATCAATTATCTTTTGGTCTCCGGTATAAAAAGGGTGACAATTGCTGCAAATTTCAACGTGAATTTCTTGCTTTGTTGAGCCAACAGTAAAAGTATTGCCGCATGCACATACGACTTTCGCGTCTTCGTAATATTTTGGATGAATTTCTGCTTTCATATTAGTATTGATATTTATAACAAATTCTAAAATTTAATCAAGTTTTTAAGATATTATTCCATTTATTTTCTATCATTCCCGCGAAGGCGGGAATCTAGTTTTTCTCTACTTAATCTGGATTCCCGCCTTCGCGGGAATGACAGAAGAAATTACAAATCTTCCAAAGGATCAATCATATTCGTCTGAATATCTTTAGCCTTCGCTATAACTTGATCACCATAACTTGCAATAAGCGAAGATTTACTGCAAGAACTTCCTGAATAATATTTACAAGCGGCATTTCTCTCTTTTGTATAACTTCCATCTACTGCACCCATATCAGAAAGATATAAAGCGGAAGCCATAAAAGCATCTTGTGCTCTCCAAGGATCAGCTAATTTTATTCCAAGAGCATTAGCTATTCGATCTGAAAACATATCCCAAGTAGAAGGAATAAACTGGGCTGGCCCCATAGCTCCTCCCCAACCAACAGACTGCGGACAAGAAACTTTTGTAGCCAAAGGATCCTTTCCTAAACTTTTTGTTATAGATATGAAATAAGGAATATCTCTGCTTGGTTTCATCACATTAGTAAAAGTCCTTCCTGATTTTGTAGAAATTCCCGATCCAGAGGTAAGGTCTGTAAGAATACAAGTGCCAACATTTACTCCTAAAGAAGATTCCTGCATAAGTATCGCGAGAAGATATGCTGGTCGGACTCCTGTTACTTTAGAAGCAGCATTTGCAAAACTAAGCGCGTCACCAAATGGAATTGATGCAGTATCACGCAAAGCAAATAGTGCGCTTCGAATTTGTGCAGCCTTTAATTCCCTTTCTTTGATAATTTTCTGATATTCCTTTTCTTGATTTTTGTTGATTTTTAAAAGCACTGTTTTCTGGCTCTCGTTTTTTTGCACTGTGCTTTTGACAGTTTCTATTGCAACTTTCGTATCAACCTCTTGATCTTTCTTTTGGCTAAGGATTTCTTTTTCTTTGGTTGTTGTTTGCTTAGTTTGAGTATATTCATCGAATGAATCTTTAAGAGCGCGCTTTAAAGAATCGTATGTTTCAAAGCTAGCAAAAAAATCTGAGAGATCGTTATCGCTAAGCAATGTTTCGATCATTGGCGAATTATCCATCTCTTCTGTTTTTTTCAAAATACCAATGAGTGAAATTCTTCCTTTTTCTAATTTTTGATCTAGCGTTTGAATCGTCTTAGTGCGATTTTGTATGTCGCTATTCAAACGGGAAATATTTATTTCGTGCGCTTTTATTTGAAGCTGTGCTTCTTTGATTTTTGTATTCAAAACAGCTATATCACGTTCCATTGAAACCGACTGGCGTTGAGTAGATTCGAGAACTTTTTTCTGAGCTTCTATGTCTTTTAAAACTTTTTCGAGCTCAGCTTGCAACTGTTGTTCCTTTTGCAAATCCAAAGCGCTCGTATTTGAAGACTGTGCTGCTGCAAAAGTAGGCACAAAAAAACAAGCCACTCCAGCAATAATAAAAAGCGTTAAGAACGATAATATAAAAGATTTGTTACTTATCGGTAGCATTGTTTATATTATACACCATTTCACTCTAGTAATTAAAAATAACAGCTGTAAAATTTACAGCTGTTATTTTTGAATTTTTATATAGTTTTTATTTTTTCTCTTCTACTTCAGCTTCAGCTCCTTCCTCTTCTTTCTTACCTTTCTTATCAACAACTTCTATCGCTGAAAGATCTGGTGCAGATTCTACTACTTCCTCTTCTTCCTTAGTTTCTGCAACAAGAGCAATAATTTCATCGGCTTTTGTAACCAACTTAACGCCTGGTGGTAATTTTATATCTTGTGCAAGAATTTTACTTTCGAAATCTACAAGTGAAGAAATATCAACTTCAAGCTCTTTAGGTAGATCCTTAGGTAAAGCTTCAACTTCTAATTCATAGAGAACTTTAACTAGAGTTCCGCCCAAACTTTTAACTGCTGGGGAAACGCCAATAAATTCGATAGGAACTTCAATCTCCACAGTTTTACCTTTTTCCATAACGTAAAAATCAACATGAGTAGGTATTCCTTTTACAGGATCGGTAGTTACAACGTGAATTAGTGTTTCAAGATCCATACCATCTCCTTTTAGATTAACAACTGAGGTTTCTCCAGCTTGCTTCCAAGCTTTAGTAAAATCAGAAATATCCAAAGAAATAGGAGTGCTTTTCTCTTTAGGTCCATAATAAACAGCAGGAATTTTGCCACTTCTTCTTATTTTTCCCAAATTAGATGGGATTGTTCTTTTTTCTATATTAAGAGTTAACATGCGTTACATTATATATATCTAGCGGAAAAATGCAATTTTTTTTAATTTGTAGTTGTTGTTGCAGTGCTCGTCGCCTCAAAATCAGAAGAAATTATCGCAAAAGGATCGTAAACAATAACTTCCCTTGTTGAAGTTGAGGTATTTCCTGCATTATCCGTTGCTGTGTAAGTTATTATGTAAGTTCCTAAAATTGATGTATCTATTCGATCTCCTATTACATTAATGCCTAAATTATGATCGATATTATCATCAACCATAGCACCTAAGTCGCCAAAGCTTGAACCTTTAGCAATTCTAGCGGGATTATTGCCATTTATTGTAATGGTTGGAGGAATAGTGTCTAAGATAGAAGAAGTCGAGGTGCTCGATTCAGTTGGATCTATTGTGTTTGTTATATTAATTATTGAACTTAAAAATGGTGTAGATCTAGTGTTATTAGTTGAATCGCAATCACCTTTTGTTTTAATAAGTTCTCCAGATTTTATAACTACACAATACATATCTCCCGTATCTTGATCTTTCATTTGAATGCCTTTTTGAACAGTAATCGTATCTACGATTAAATTCTTAATATAAAGTATTCCATCAATAACTGTAGCTCCTACAGAATTAAGAAAATCAAAGATAGATTGTGCAGAAACAGAAGATGCTGATTGAACAACAGATGCTGTTGATGAAGCTTCAAGTGCTTTAATTTTTGAATCTAACTCTTGTATTGCTTTTGCAAACACAGGAGCAAAGTCTTGATAGATAATACCTCGTGGAGTTACTCCGTCTTCATCGTAAAAGACTAACTTTGGTTCTATCTTACTTACTTCTTCTGCAATAAATCCTAAGTGTGATACGTTAGTGTCATTGTATGTGAAGTTTACTGGACGTAATTCGTTTACAAGATTAAGTCCTTGGGTTGATGATAGATCTTGCACATCGTGTTTAAATCTTAAGGATGAGCCTCCACATGTTGCTCCTGTTGTTACTTCGCCTCCAGCACTTAAACATAATTGAACATCTCCTGCACCTGTAGCAGTAAGACCCTTCATTGCGGCCGTGCCACTTACTGAAAGAGTTCTCCATGGTGAAGTTGTGCCAACTCCAACATTTCCATTATCAAGAGCTTGCATGATTGTAGTCGAAGCATTATTTACAAGTGAGAATAATGGCCCTGTGCCTGTTCCTGTTCCCCAAACAGATAACTTGGAGTAAGGAGATGTAGTTCCTATTCCAACAGCCATGCTATTAACAACTCCTGAACCATTTGCTCTTCCAAAAACAGTAAGCATTGGATTACCATCAAGATAAGCTGTGTAACTTTCAACAGTTCCTGCTACCGGAGTAGAACTTACAGGCATATCAAACCAGCTTATTACTCCAGCATCATCATCAAAATTCAATGAACCCATAGAAAGATTATCGATGGATGTTACTCCTGATGACCAATCGTAATTCAATGCACCATTTCCCGCGCTAAATCCTCCGCTAAATGTAGACGTTGCAGAAGTATTTGTAGCGTTAAATGAATCGGCAGCCACTGATCCAGCTACAGATAATCTTGCATAAGGAGATGTTGTGCCAACGCCTAAATTTCCACTTGATGTAAATGATAGAAGAGTTGAAGTTGCCCCACCAACAACAGGATTGCCATATATGTTAAATAGTGGAACGTTGCTTGCTGTTGATGTTGCAGATATTGATAACAAAGATAATGGTGATGATGTTCCTATTCCAAATAAGTTTTGGGTGTTGTCCCATGATAAGTTGTTATTGTTAGATAAAGTCGTTGCTCCTGTCCAGAACGCAACTCTGTTTGCAGCACCTCCTGATACGCTTCCACCTCCTCCGACACAAGCTCCTGTTGCATCTCTAAAACATCCGCCTGTGAGTTGAATACCATTATTGAATGTTGATGTAGCTGTGCCTGTTTGAGAGAAGTTTAATACAGACAGACCACCAGCAAATGTTGAAGTTGCAGTTGATGTGGATGTTAGAGTTCCTACAGTTAATCTTCCAATGGTCGAAGATGAAATGTTTTCATTTACTCCATAGAACATTCTTGTTGATGTTGCGTTTACAAATGTCTGACCTCCTGTCCATGAGTTAGCGTTGGCTAGATTAAGATCAAAAGAAATAGTGCCAGAAGTTGTAATTGGATTTGTGCCGCCTAGTGTTAATGTTCCGCTTGGAGTGCTTGCTGTTATTGATGTTACTGTTCCCGAACCTCCGCCCCCTACGCAACTTCCTGTTGCATCTCTAAAACATCCACCTGCAAGTTGAATTCCATTATTGAATGTTGATGTGGCTGTTCCTGTTTGTGAGAAGTTTAATACAGACAGACCACCAGCAAATGTTGATGTTGCTGCCGTATTTGTTGCATTAAATGAGTCGGCGACAGCAAGACCTGCTACGGATAGACGAGCATAGGGGGAGGTGGTGCCGATGCCGAGGTTGCCAGTTGAATCAAGAATTAATGCTGTTGTTGTTCCTCCTCCCTCTCCACCAAATGGAGCTCCTACTGCCAGTAGTGGAATGTTAGATAACGATGATGTTGCTGAAATAGAAAGGCGGGCAAATGGAGTAGATGTGCCGATGCCTAAAGAACCAGAATTTGCTTTGAAAACAATAGGATTTCCTGGTCCCCAAAAAAATCTTACATCACTATTTGTAGATCCATTATATTGAAATTCAATAGATCCCCCTACCCTATTTATCTGACCTGCGGTCATTGTTGTGTAGCCATCTGTAAGTGATGAAATTGAAATTTTACCAACAGATAATGATGTAGCTTGTCCGTTTGTGAATGATAGATTTTGTAATGATGATGAAGCTGTTGTTGATGTAGCGAATATTCTAGATGCTCCGAGTATTGGTGTCTCTATGCCTCCAGCATAAGTAGATGTAGCAGATGATGTGGATACTAAATAAGAAGTATTTAAATAATTTTGAATTTGTGCAATACCTGCTACATCAAGTTTTTGAGATGGAGTGATTGTGCCAATACCGACATTACCGAGATAATCAATTCTCATTCTTTCTGTAGGCGTAGCACCTCCACCATTCCTCGTAGAAAAAGATACATACCCATGTATATTGCCATTACCTCCATTATTTCCAAATTTTAATGTCCCCACATCAACCCAAGCCCCAGATTGATAATATCCATTACCAGAAATACCAACAACACTATTAAACGTATGTGATGTATCCATTAAAGCCATTAACATATCATTTGAATTGGGTGTTCCTTGCACATCTAATTTATATTGAGCTACAGGATTAATCGTGCCGATTGCTACGTTTCCATTTGTCATCACATTAAGTCCTGAAGTTCCTCCTGCGATAAGTCCGCCACTGAAAGTCGAAGTCGCCATCGAGCTCGTCGCGTGGAAGTAAGGAGCAGAAATTAAGTTAGCATAAATATCTCCAGCATAAGTAGATGTCGCAGAAGAAGTGGATACTATATATCCTGCAGTAAATGGATAGTAAGAGAATGGAGAAACTTTGGAGTTCCATGTTGTAGCTGATGCGATGTATCCGTCAGCTAATGCAGTTCCGTTCCATGTTCCTGATGTTATTGTTCCTAAGTTAGATGTTCCTCCTGTGATTGATATTCCGTTAGATGATGCGAGTCCTACAGCAGATATACCTCCTGCAAATGTTGAAGTTGCAGTTGATGTTGATGTTAGAGTTCCTACAGTTAATCTTCCAATAGTAGAAGATGAAATGTTTTCATTTACTCCATAGAACATTCTTGTTGATGTTGCGTTTACAAATGTCTGACCTCCTGTCCATGAGTTAGCGTTGGTTAAGTTAAGATCCAAAGCACTTGTTCCTCCAAGAGATATAGGGGAAGAGCCTACTGTTAGAGAACCACTTGATGTTAATCCTATCGTAGAGTTAGCTAAGTTGGTGTTGGAGATTACTCCTGCGTTTGATAGAGATGCGAAGCTTATGCCTCCTGATAGAGATAGAGATGAAGCTTGTCCATTAGTGAACGATAGATTTTGTAATGATGATGAAGCTGTTGTTGATGTGGCAAAGAAGTATTGTGATCCGATAGCTGGTGATTCTATACCTCCAGAATATGTGGATGTAGCAGATGATGTTGCGACGATGTAAGAAGCTTTAAGGTAATTCTGAATTTGTGCAATGCCTGCTACGTCTAGTTTTTGTGATGGGCTTACTGTACCAATACCTAATTGCTTACCAGAATTATCCCAATAAAAATTGGAGTCACTTGAAACCGTAGAGCCTCCTGTCCAAAATGTTACTTGATTCAAACCGCCAGTCCCCATAATCGTTCCTCCACTAGAATCACCTACGCATGTTCCATTGATTGAAAAACATCCACCAGTCAAATCAAATCCACCAGCAAGAGTTGATGTAGCGTTTGAAGTTGAAAGAATAGAACCTCCCGTTATTGTTATTCCTTTTGATGATGCTAATCCTCCAGTTGTTAGTCCTCCGCCAAATGTAGATGTTGCTACAGTATTTGTTGCATTGAATGAATCGGCAACCACGACACCTGCAACAGACAAACGAGCGTATGGAGAGGTGGTGCCTATACCAATATTTTTTAAATTTAAATCACCATATAAAGTATCACCTATATCTAAAAAGTTAGTTGCCGTAGAAGAAGTAGCTTGAACATTATACCCTATCATAATGTTATTTGAGCCAGTAGTAATATTACTACCTGAATAATAACCTAAGAAAAGATTATTTGAACCTGTGGTAAGACCGTTACCTGAATAATAACCTAGGAGAGAATTATTTATACTAGATACACTATTTCTTCCTGCATAATGACCTATTGCTACTGTATTTGTGGCTACAGCAGAATTTAAAGCCATATAACCAATGGCAACATTATTCGATCCAGTAGTATTATAACGAAGTGCATTGCTGCCAATACCAGCATTATATGATCCTGTGGTGTTATACATAAGAGTATTCTGCCCTATACTAACATTATTCATACCTGATGTATTATCAGTCGAAGCATAATCACCAATAGCAACATTGCCACCACCTGAAATATTGTCATACATAGTCATTGGGCCCACAGCAACATTATCATTACCTGTTGTATTACTGTATAAAGAATAAGCTCCTACAGCAGTATTCCACCAGCCTGTGGTGTTGCTATAAAGTGCATCATATCCAACAGCCACAGTATTTCTATTAGACAAACCATTAATCGCTCCATTCCAACTATTGGCCAAAACTCCTGTGCCTGCTCCCACACCAACTAATACTATTCGGCTTGTAGAGCTTGCATAAAGTATAGTACTTCCATCTTGTTCGTAACTTGAATTTGTATTAACATTTATAGGACCTATAACCGACAATCCTTGAGATAAAGAAAGCGACTCACCTTGAGCATTTGCAAATCCAAAATTATTAACAGAAGACGAAGCTGTTCCTGACACAGAAAGCGAAGAAAGATTCGAAATTGTTCCTCCAGTAATAATTGGATTTGTAATAGCAGTGCCATAAAGTTGATCTATTTTATTTGTAAGAGACACCTGATTCTGAACGCTAGTATTTTTAGAACTTAATTCATACATTTTTGCAGTTAATTTATTTTCTAACTGATTTATACTAGTGTTAAGTTGCTCTCCTGTTATGCCAGAAATTATAATTTGCTGTGGTGCAGTAGTTTTTTCTATTATTCTTTCAACAATGTTAGTAGGAGTTGAAGTTACAGATAATCCTGAAGAAGATGTAGTTTTTGTTACAGGTTTAGGAGTTGAAACCGGAGCCTTAACTGGTGTTGGAGTTGGTATAACTTTTGGAGTAGAAGTTGTAGCAACTGTAGGTTGTGAATTTTTTTGTTGAAGATTATTTGATGTAGGTAAAGAAGGTTCTTGGATATTATTTTGCTCACTACTTTGATTTGAACTTTTTATGAAAAACGAATATATAAAATCTTTTGTTTTACCTACAGCATAATTAAAAAATCCACTAACACCATTATAAGTTTCGCCAGCAACTGAGACTAAAGAATCTGTGACTGTTTGGCTAACACTTGATATGTTTGGATCAATTGTTGATGCAGTATTTTTAAAAGAATCAGAAAATGATTTTGTGAAATACAAAAAACCACCCACTAAAGAATTTTCATTAGTAGTTTTTTTGATGTTTGCGGTCCTTAAAGACACTGGTGGACTGCCAAAAAAGCCATATTTATAGCTATTTTCTACTATCAAAAGAGCTGGGATAAAGGCCGCAAAAAGCAGGGATACAATTAAAAATCTGCGCACATTAAAAAACAATTTTTACTTCTCTGCTAATGTTAAAATTATATCATTTTAACCTTATTTTAGGGGACTTTTTAAAACATTAAATGGGGATATCCTGTAAACAAAATCCCCTTTATAAATAAGGGGGATTTTAGATTTAATTTATTTAATTTTACTGAAGAGTTTTAGTCTTGCCTCCGCTACTTTTTCTACATTTTCTACGGCTTTTGCAAGATATTTGTATGGAGCAACTTCGTCCGGCATTTCCTTAACAGCTTCTTCAATTCCCTTTCTAAAAGCCACTCGAAGCTCGGTGCTTATGTGGATCATAGAAATTCCAGCATCAATCGCTTTTATAAAATCTTCGTCAGAAATTCCAGAACCTCCATGAAGAACTAGCGGAACTCCCGCAACTTCTCTTATTTGTTTTACAAGATCGGCTTTTATCGGTTCATCACCAACTCTTAATTGTCCATGAAAATTTCCAACTGCCGGCGCAAATAGATCAACTTTTGTTTCTTCGACAAATCTTTTAGCATCATCTGGACTGGTTGTAACAACTCCTTCAGGAATTTTATCTAAAAGTTTTGATGACTGGCCAATAAATCCCAACTCACCTTCGACTAAAATTTCAGAGTCTAAAGCTTTTGCGCTTAAAACACATTCTTTAGTTTTTGAAATATTCTCTTCAAAAGGTAAATTTGCACCATCAAAAATCACTGAATCAAATTTCGCTTCCGCAACTTCATTAACTCTTGGAAGAGAATATGTGTGATCTGCATTTAGAAAAATTGGAAAATCAAATTCTTCTCTTAAGCTTATTACAAGAGCTCGGGCACGCTTAATTCCGATAAAATCTCTTTCTCCTTCAGACACTCCAACAACTACTGGAACTTTTAATTTGTAAGCGGCGCGCCAAATAGCTTCAAGCATCTCAGAGTTTGAAATATTGAAATGCGCTATCGCTGTCTTTTTTTCTTCTGCCTCGCGAATGTATTCAATTAGTTTTTTCATATTTATGTTTTTATAATATAAATTCTTAAACTATATTATATTGCATTTGCATAATAATAACAGTCTGATTATTATGCTAGAATATTTAAAGTCTTTAAATATGCCACCTTAGCTCAGTTGGTAGAGCAGTGCTTTCGTAAAGCAAAGGTCCCCAGTTCGATTCTGGGAGGTGGCTCATGAAATGAGACAACTCAGCGAGGCAACTGCTTACTTAATGGCTCAAAATAATACCTATTTTACAAGAGATTTTAAAATATCTAGGTTCTTTTTGTCTGGACCATTATCGTCAAAACCAGGCGTTTCTATAATGAAAGGAAGATTTTTTGTTTTTGAATTATTTAAAATAAGTTCAAAAACAGAAAATCCGATACTACCCTCTCCAATATTGTCGTGTCTGTCTCTAAAAGATTCTAGTGGGTCTCGACTATCATTCAAGTGAAAAAGTTCAAGATTTGAAAGTCCGATCAACTTATCAAAATTTTTAAGAAACAAAGAAAATTTTTCTTCTGAAGTAAGGTCGTAGCCAGCCGCATGAAGATGACAGGTATCGAGACATACTTTCACTCTATCATTATTTATTCTTTTCATAATATAAGAAATTTCTTCAAGCCTTAATGCTATTTTTCGAACGCCAGAATTCTCGATTATAAAAAGAGTATTTTTCGGAGTTTTGTTTAAAATATTTTTTATCCGATCAATAAGCACATCATATTTTTTTATATCAGCATCACTTTTAGGATCTTCGAAAGTTGTTTTACTGTCTTTGAAAGAGCCTAGATGTATTATTGAACCTCTTACTCCAAGCTCTGAAGCAACTTTTAATTCTGTTGTAAGTAAATTTTCAGACAGATCGCCAATTCTATCGTAGTCGGCAAGATTGATTAAATACGAAGCGTGAAAATAAACAGGATCAATTTTTAAATCTTTCTTGAATTTTTTAAATTCTTCAATTTTTTCAGGTGTTACTTTTGGAAAATTCCAGCCTCTAGGAGATGCGGAAAAAATCTGAAGGCAATTACCTCCTATATCAGAGATCTTTTTTAAAGCAGTCTCATATCCACCTTCGATAGAAAGATGTGCTCCTAATAAAAGTTTTGATTTTGTTTTTTCCATCGCTGAGCCGTTGTCCAGGATTGAACTGGAGACCTCGTCATTACCAATGACGTGCTCTACCAACTGAGCTACAACGGCAATAAATTCAGTAACCTTTGAATAGTATTATAAAAATTGGAATTTTTCAATTAACCTGTTTTTTAGCCAAGCTTACAAAGTTTCCTCAATTTTTTTATCTAAATAAGGAGTTATGTAATTGAATACAACGTAACCAACACATACACCAAAGATCATTCCTGCTAAAATGTCAGACGGATAATGTATTCCGGAGATCACTCTTCCTATTGTCATTAAAAGCGTCAAAGCAAAAAAACAAATTCCTAATTTTCTATTATAGAAATAAATTATGGTAGAAAAGGTAAAAAATATCGTCGCATGCATTGATGGAAATGAATAGGAATTTTCTGAAATTAACTGATTAACACTATATGTAAGAAAAGGACGAGGCCTATAATACATCCAATGTATCAATGGTATTAGGAAAAAATAATCAATTGAAATTGCAACAAACATCGTTCCTAAAACAGAAAATCGTTCGATCAATGAACGATTGTAATAAAATAACCAAAATATAAAAATTATTGGCAATATGAACGCAAGATACGATGCAAAAAAAACAATGATATTATTTATCGTGCTCGAATGGCCTGCTAAATTATTTAATATACGAAAAAGCTCTAAATCTAAACTTGAAAAATAATTTATAAAGCTTGAGATATCCATAAAATTTAATGCATCATTCCTGTATTAAATTTCGTATCGTGAGAAACTATTTCAGTTAATTTACTTTTAATTCCATATTGCGTAGGCATATCTGCCAGAGAAAGCCGTTTCATTTCAAGTTCGCTAACCATATGAGAAATATTCTGAACCTTATAATCAGTATCCCTATTAATAATATCTCTGTATTTTGATATAACAGATTTTATATTTGCGAAAGATTTAGACTTTAAAATACCTTCTTTTAAAGCATTTTCTCTTTCGCCTTGGCGTTCCTCGCCAACAAGTTTCCACGTGCTATTATCGTCGTTTGTGTTATCCATTTTATTTATTTAATGTAAGTTTTTTAACACCATAGAGATTAGCAATAACGACTATTAAAATTACAACATCAAATACATAAGAAAGATTGTATTTTGAAAAGAATAATTTCATTAAAATATCTACGAGAATGCTTAAAGTTGCCGCATGTAAGGTTATCTTATACGCCCCCATATATCCTGTATGAATTTTATTTATTCTCACAACAAGCCAAACCAACAAAGCGAAATAAAGAAAATAAAAAAGATATGCCGAACCGATAAAAAAACTTATAGAAAAAACGAAAATCGCAAGAAGTAGAGGAATAAATTTTACAAGCGGATCAAGTTTTTTAAAAAAACTTTCAGTTGATGTTTTATTAATAACAAGATCAGGAGATTTTGCTAGTGATGTTATTGTAATTTTATCTTTATCAGAATAAATAATGTCATTTTTCGTAACTAAAAAAGCAGTGTGATATTCATAGAACTTTTCTAGAGAAAATTGATTCACTGTATCAATTACAACAATATTTTGAAAAGCTTGATTATTTGTAGGCATACTAGATTGCTGTAATCGTGGCATCTGAGGCATAGAAACTAAATACGGCTCCTTTTCCTTAACATTCGTTGATACTTCACCTTTTTTTATAGTAACTTCTAATTCGGATGGAAATTTAGAAACAATACTATTCCTCGATTCTTTTGCAAAAGTCATTAATTGAGGTGAAGCAATTATCGTAAAATAAGCAGAAACCGCAATTGAAATCAAACAAATAAGTGAAAAAAAATACTTCAAAGAATAAGAAAGCGGCCTATCTATTAGTTCGCTATAAAATTCTGGATTATATATGCTATTTTTAACATCTTTAAACAATGACATAAGTTAGGTATTAAAAGTAATATTAATATAATATCTTAGCCTTAGTTTGATGTCTATAAGATAAAATTAAGCAAAAAACTAACTTTGAAAATCAAGTTCAAATCTATACATACCCATTCCGCAGGTTCCTTGCAACGCTCCATCTTTCTGAACCCCCAAATCAATATCAATACTTCCAGATTGCGGAAGCAACTTACGCACTCCTAAACTTGGAATTTGAACTGATGACGAGCAATCAAAGGTTCCGTTTGTTTTTAATCTCAATATTGTAGGCACACCAGACTTCGCTAAACTTTTTTGTGGCGAATAACCACCCTTAACCTGAATTTCAATAATTTGTTTTCCATCAACAATACTTACATTACTCGCAGAAATATTAGTTTCTGTTTTGTCTTTATTATTGGTTATGGAACTGTTTGGTACTCCTTTTGAAAACATAATGGCAACGACAATAAGGGTTGCTACAAAAATAATTGATATTGCAGTTGTATTTTTCATATTAAAAATCAAATATTGGCGATATAAGACCAATCGCCACAAAGCTATTAATAATATTGAATACAGCGAACATTATTACAATGAGTCCTGCGGTCTTAAAGAATATTCCAGCTTTTGAACTGTTGTGGATACTAAACGAGCTAAAACTTATAATTGAAAGCACGGGCAATGTTCCTAACGCAAATGAGAGCATTGTAAAAGCACCACTTAAAAAACTTCCAGTTCCAAGCGCGTAGATTTGCATAGACTGCGTAAACCCACAAGGCAAAAAGAAAGTAGCTATGCCAACAAGGAACGGTGTCATTGTGTGATTAAATTTAGATACGCCAATAACGTGCTTTGAAATAAATTTCGGCATAGATGGTTGAAACTTTTTCGTAAAATGAAAAACATCAAGAAGATTGATTCCTAAAATTAACATCACGATACCAATAATAAGACCTGATACAAATGTCATAGTTGAACTCAACACAAACGCAGAACCAATCATACCAATAACACCACCTAAGATAAAAAATGAAATTATGCGGCCAGTGTGAAATAAAATCTGAGGCCTAACTTTATCGCCTTCTTTTGCAAAGGTAGCTGACATAGAAAGCAAAAGTCCTCCAACAACCACCATACACGAAGAAAGAGATGCAATAATACCGATCACAAAAGCAGTACCGTATGAATATGAATTAGGGCCTCCTATATTTATTAAATTAATCAACCCTATTTTTTGAAGAAATATAAATAAAATTAAAAATAATAAAGCTGTTGGAATAGCAATTTTAAAATCGCTCCAATTTTTTATTTTTTCTTGTTTTTCAACAGAAAGACTATATTTATGTTTATTTAGAAATTCTGTAAGTTCAACTGCAATAATTTCTGGAGACTTATCTCCAAAATCTCCAGAAACTTTAACGGTATGATTATTAAGATCAGCTTTTACGAAAGTGATGTAGGAAATATCTTTCAACTCACTTTCAATCATTAGAATACAAGATCTGCAATGCATTCCGTTCACGTGAAATTGATATGTTTTTTGATTCTCCATAATTTTATATTCTCTTTACTTTTAATCTTAATGAATTACCAACCACAGACACACTTGAAAATGCCATAGCTAAACCAGCAAATACAGGACTAAGCAACCAACCAAAAATCGGATAAAAAATTCCGCTAGCAAGAGGAATACCAACAATATTGTAAAAGAATGCCCAGAAAAGATTTTGCTTTATGCCTCGCATTGTAAGTTTGGATAAATTAATCGCTTTGACTAATTTTGAAATATCTCCATGAAGAAGCGTAATTCCTGATGATTCAATCGCAACATCAGTTCCTGTCGCCATAGCAATCCCAACATCTGCTTGAGCGAGAGCTGGAGCATCGTTAACTCCATCGCCTGCCATAACAACCACTTTTCCTTGAGACTGAAATTCTTTTATTTTTTCTAATTTCTGATGCGGTAATACTTCCGCAACAAACTCATCTATACCAATCTGCTTTGCTATATATTCAGCAGTATTTTTATTATCTCCTGTAAGCATAACTACTTTTATTCCCATTTTATGAAGATTTTTTACAGCTTCAATCGCTTCAGGTTTTATCGCATCAGCAACCATTACAAATCCTAAAACTTCTTCTTTTGTCGCAAGTATAACTGGTGTTTTTCCTTCAGTTGTTTCCTTAACAAGCAACCCTGTATCAAATGACAAATTAAGATCGTTTATTAAATTTATATTTCCAACGTAATATTCTTTATCATCTATTTTTCCTTTCAAACCCTGACCTTTCAAAGCCTCAAAATCAGCAACAGAGTTAATTGAAATATTATTTTGATCAGCATAAGAAACGACAGCATGAGCAATAGGATGCTCTGATTTTTTCTCAAGTGATGCCAATATTGAAATTAATTCAAAATTAGTTTTATTTGAAAAATTTTTAATAGAAACAAGTTCAGGTTTTCCTTTTGTTAAGGTTCCAGTTTTGTCTACAACTACAACATTAGCTTTGTGAAGTGTCTCAAGAGTTGCAGCGTCTTTAACAAGTATTCCCTCACCAGCACCTTTTCCAACACCAACAATAATAGCTGTGGGAGTTGCGAGACCAAGAGCACAAGGACAAGCGATCACTAAAATTCCAACGAAAGAAACAAGTCCATAAGAAAGTGCCTGCGCAAAACCCAAATAACTAGTACCAATAACAAGCCAAGAACCAAGAGCAACAAAAGCTAAAACTAAAACGATTGGAACAAATATGCCAGAAATTTTATCAGCCAAAGCTTGTATAGGTGCCTTACTACCTTGAGCATCTCCAACCATTTTTATAATATTCGCAAGAAGAGTTTCTGATCCAACTTTTGTGGCCTTAAAATTAAATGTGCCTGTCGTGTTTATAGTTCCTGATACCACAGAGTCACCAACTTTTTTCTCCACAGGAATTGGTTCTCCTGTAACCATTGATTCATCAATATAAGAAGAACCTTCAACCAAAACTCCATCAACAGGAATTTTTCCTGCAGGTTTTACAACAATAATTTCTCCATGAACAACTTGGTCAATCGGAATTTCTACTTCTTTTCCATCACGAATAACAAGCGCGGTTTTTGCCTGTAGATTCAAAAGTTTTTCTATTGCATCGCCAGTTTTAAATTTTGACCGCACTTCAAGATATTTGCCTAAAGTTATAAAAGCTATAACAACCACCGTTACATCGTAATAATTTTGATTAACATTTATAAAAGATTTTAAAGAATTCCCAAAAGCGCTTATCGCAAAACTATATAGGTATGCAGCAGACGTACCAATCCCTATCAACGAATCCATGTTAGCTTTTCCATATCTAAGAAAACGATAAAAACCCAGAAGATATGGCTGACCAACAACAAACAAAGCATAAGTTGCCATCAAAGGTAAAAGATAATCAAAAAATTGTCTAAACAACAAAGACATTTCAGGAACAATTTTAAATTGAGAAAAAATATCCCAACCCATTATAAAAATACTTATAGCCGCAAGTGGCATTATTGATATAACTTTGGTTTTCATTTTTGAAAGTTCTATCATCTTCTCGTGCTTAGATTGACTCATTCCCGTATGCATTGAATGATCTTCTTCATTTACATTCGCAAGAGAATACCCTAAAGGCTCTATTTGTTTAGAAAGATGTTCATGATCTGTTTTTGAATCATCAAAAGATACTTTGACAGTTTCGGTTCCATAATTTACTTCAGCAGATTGAACTCCTAGAGTTTTCTTGAGAGTTTTTTCTACTATATTGGCGCATGACACACAATCCATTCCTTTTACTTTAAAAATTTTATTGCTCATATTTTATTTACGTTTAAGCCCATAAACTTTTAATATCTCTCCGACAGCCTTGCCTTCCTTACCATTCTTGATCTGATTTATCACACAAGTACTCAAATGGTTTTCCATAAGAGCATCCTCCACTCCGGAAAGCGCCCGCTTTACTGCGGATGTCTGAGTAATAACATCAATACAGTATTCATCTCTATTAAGCATTTCTTGAAGACCTCTAATTTGGCCTTCTATTATTTTTAAACGTTGAACAAGTTTTTGTTTTTTTGTATCCATAGTAAAATTACTATATACCCCAAGGGGGTATATAGTCAAACGTTACTATGTAGATAAAATTTACAAAAATAATCTTGCAAGGCGAAGTTCTGCGTATGTGAATTTTTTGCCGAGCATGTCTCTAACGGGAGACAAACGATAATCGCCGTTCTTTTCAAAAGACTTTTTAAAAGCATCAGCAATTTTATCAAACTTCTCTTCTTTAAAATTATTGAGATATCCTATTTTTATATCTGCCTTTTCTTCAAGTAATTTTTCAATATGATCGATAACTGTTTCCTCTTTGAGATCGCGAGCTTTAGCGATTTCTTTAAGCGAAAGTTTTTCCTTAAGAAGTTCCATAGTTTTGTGGTGCGTCGGAACTTTTACCGCTTTTTCTTTTTTGCCTCCATCTTTAGGCACAACCTTATCTAAAAAGTCATCATGTCTTTTTTGTATTTCATTTTTTGAAACCCTTGGAAAAGCATTGGAAATTCTTACTGATTCTTTTCTAAAATGCTGATCAAATTTTAGAACTTCCGGATGCACAGCAAGCGCCATTTCATTTAAACCTAGAAGTTTTAACCCGCTTAAACTTCGTACACGAGAAAGCGCCACATATCCCATACCAGCAACAAAAGACTGCGAAAGATCAATCTCTGCCGAATCCAAGCTCATTCCCTGACTTTTGTGAACTGTTATCGCCCACGCAAGACGTATAGGCAACTGTTTAATAGAAGCTTTTTTCTTGCCGTCTTCTTCTATGATCCATTCTTCGGGATTAATAGTAATTATTTTATCCATAAATGTTTTTATCACAGGCATTCCAAAATCATCAAACATTTCCACAACTCCTAAAGTTCCGTTTACATATCCTTTTTCATAATTATTTTTTACGCACATTACTTTTGCGCCAACTTTAAGATAAAGTTCTTCTGGTGCTAAACAACTTTTCTTGAGAGTCTCAACTATTTTTTTTGAACCATGACTCTCCATTAAATACATTTTTTCATCTCCAGAAATTTTTTCCAGCTCTTTGCTATTTATTAAATCAACATCAGCATTGTGAGAAAATAACTTTGTCGGTTCAATCGTTCCTTTAATTTTTTTATTAAATCTACTCTGTAGTTCTTCTCTTCCCTCTTCACTTAAATTATTATCGCGAATTTCATTCAAAATACGAAGAAACATTTTGTCACTCTGACGAAATTGTTCGGTCAAATAACATATTTTTAGATTCATCGCTTTCCATGCTTTTGATTTATAGACAAAATGCGCCTCAAGTTCGCCTGCGCGAGAAACTGGCGGTAATTGAAAAAAGTCACCACAAAGCACAACCTGCATTCCTCCAAACGGCATATCGTTTCTTTTAAAATTTTTGCAAAGCCGATCAAGAAGATCAAATCTAAAATGATGAAGCATCGAGATTTCATCAATAATAAGAACGCTAGTATTTTCATATCGCTCCCAAAGATACGCTCTATCCTCCAACTCATCAATATCTTGTTCTGAAAGAAAACTACGAATACCCAAACCACTCCACGAGTGAATTGTTGTTCCGCCTAAATGTGTCGCAGCAATACCTGTTGATGCCGTCACCGCAACTCCAACGCCTAGATCTTTAAGAAACTTAATATAATTTCGTAGCGTATAAGTCTTACCGCTACCAGCAGCGCCAGTCAAAAACACATTGTGCCCCATCTTCAAAATTGTCAGTGCTTCGTCTTGAGTCATATGTGTATCTTATATTAGATTAAAAACCATAAAAAACAAAAAAGCTCGGGCAATACCCGAACTTTTTTAATTTGGCGCGGTCAACCGGAATTGAACCGGCAACCTCTCGCGTGACAGGCGAGTGCTCTAACCAATTGAGCTATGACCGCATAATATATGAGTCTAACAAAAATTTGAGAAAAGAAAAGAGACTTAAATATATTGTGCCGGTGAGTGGAATCGGACCACTGTCTAAGGCTTATGAGTCCTCCGTTCTACCATTGAACTACACCGGCTTATACCAACATGTTTTTTAATATAATACAATATTAAAAATAAAACAATTCGCTTACCCCTTCACAAATTAAAAAATAAACATCTGAAAAAGATGTTTATTTTTTAATTTGTTGCGGGGTCCGGATTTGCGCCGGAGCCTCAAGGTTATGAGCCTTGCGAGCTACTGCTACTCTACCCCGCTATGTAATACTAATTTTAAAACAACGACTAAATTAAACTTGTGTGCTCATAACTTAAAGGTTATGAGTCTGAAAGTCTTTTCCGAGCTACTGCTACTCTACCCCGCTATGTGATACTAATTTTTAAACAACTACTTTTCTTGAACCTTAAAACTTTATAACAGAATTGACTTTAAATCAAGTGTGAATTAGATAAAATGGAACTCATCAAACACCTTTTTATAAAGTGCTATAACTCTGTCAGTTTCACGCTTAGTCATCAAAAAATCAACACCTTGATGCGCAATTTGATTACGAATCTTATGGGCTTCCCATGCAGCATCGATATTTGTAAATTCATTTTTATCAACACTTTTCAACTTCTCTCCTATCGTCTCGCCAAAACAACCAATATTTTCTAAGAGTTCTGCCAATAAAATATCAGCTTCCAATATCGAAAGTCTCCAATCTGCAGGATTTGTTGATTCAAGGTCTTGCTGTATTTTTTCCCATTTTTCATTTTTCACTTCAACCTTTTTTGGTAGCTTCTCAATCTTAGTATTTTCTTTTGTTTTTGGCTTAATATCTTTTCCTAAAATTTTATAAAGCAGATATATAATTCCTAATATGAAAAATGTCGCAAATACAATTCCAGCCGTTTTCAAAAAACTAAATGTATTTTCAAAAAAAGATGAAATGGCAAAATAAATTTTTGAAGATATGAGATTGTCGCTCAAAACCCAGCCATCAGCGCCTTGTTCATAATCAACACGAACATATCCATCCTCTTCGCTACTCACTACAGTGCCCTTAGAATCTTTTGATTGAACACCGACTACTTCGCCGTTTGGAACATCGTAAACTTTAGTAACAATCTCATCTTTTACATTATCTCCTATATTAAGAACAGGTTTTGAAGTAGCAACACCAGAATAAAAAATTCTACCAACCGCATCTTTGGGTTGTTCACCATTATAAAAATATTCAGAAACTCCAGGCACAAACATAACAACCGTGCGAATTACTGCTACGATAATTAGAGCAAACAAAAGAACTTCTAACAAAACAGGTAAACCTTCGACACTCTCTTCTTTTTTGTCTTTTGATTTTTTATCCGCCATAATACTTAATTATAATTTAAAATAGATTAGTATTACAGCAACAAAAAGTGCACAACTATCAGATCTCTTATTTTTCGAAATTTTTTCCTACACTAAAAAGTAGATTCTCTTCAAAATGAGGAGCCATCATTTGAATGCCTAGTGGCAATGATGAATTTTCTCTTTTTACAAATCCTGAAGGAATCGAGATCGCTGGAACTCCAGCAAGATTTGCAGAAACAGTAAATATATCTGCCAAATACATAGACAATGGATCATTTGATTTTTCACCTATTTTAAAAGAAGGAACTGGAGACGTTGGAGTAAGAACGATATCAACATCATTAAAAGCTTTGGCAAAATCTTTTCTAATAAGATCCTGAACTATCAAAGCCTTGTTGTAATAAGCATCATAATATCCAGAAGAAAGGACGTATGTTCCTAAAATAATTCTTCGTCTAGATTCTCTGCCAAAACCTTCGCCTCGCGTTATAAAATAATCATCTATTAGATCTTTTCCTTCTTTATAAAGTCCGTACTTAATACCATCGAAACGAGCGAGGTTCGAAGATACTTCTGCCGGCATCAAAATATAATAAACGGCTAAAGAATATTTTAAGTTAGGCAGATCGATATCTTTTATCTTGTAGCCTAATTTTTTAAATTTAGAAATCGTCTCTTCAAAATTTTGCAACACGTCTGAATCAACGCCTTCTTTTAGAAAATTGCGAGGAATTCCAATCGTGATGTCTTTAGGATCTTCTTTGTTGCGTTGAGGCTCGCGATTGTAACTTGTTGAATCCATAATGTCAGCTCCGGCAATTGAATTAAAAACAATTTCTGCATCAGAAACATTTTTAGCGATCGGACCAATCTGATCAAGTGATGACGCCATAGCCATAAGTCCGTATCGAGAAACTCTGCCATATGTTGGCTTTAGTCCTACTACTCCGCAAAAAGAAGATGGCTGTCTTACAGATCCTCCAGTATCAGAACCAAGAGAAACCAAAGCTCCATCCATAGCAACAGCCGCAGCAGAACCACCTGAAGAACCGCCAGAAACTCTTTCGAGATCATGAGGATTTTTTGTTACGCCGTATGCTGAATTTTCAGTCGAACCACCCATAGCAAATTCATCCATATTTGTTCTGCCTAGAAAAACTACTCCTTTTTCTTTTAGTTTTTTTATTACAGTTGCATCATATGAAGCTTTATAATGTTCCAATATTTTAGAAGCTGCACTACAAGTTCGTCCTGAAATTAAAATATTATCTTTAATCGCCATAGGAATACCCGTGAGCAAATCTGCTTCCCCACTTTTTATTTTTTTATCCGCTTCTTCAGCTTGTTTTAAAACATCTTCAAAAACTCCAAGATACGCGTTGATATCAGGATTTTTTTCTTCAATTATTTTTAAATATTCTTTTGCTAACTCAACAGCAGTAAATTCGCCTTTCATAAGGCTTTCGTGCGCGCTTTTTATTGTAAGATTTTTAATATCGATGCTCATTTTATTACAGGATCTTTTTTACTTTATTAAAATTGCCGTCCTTTTTTGGAAAAGCTTCAACAAGAACTTCGGTATTTATTCCAGATTTATGAGGATCAACATCTTCACGCATAACATTATGATTTTCTGGCACTTCGCGCTCGCCTACTTCGGCCGACACTTTTTGTATCTGCTCAACATATCCAACAATAGAATCCATTTCATTGCGAAGATTATTTACTTCTTCTTCAGAAAGTTTGATCCTTGCTAGATTTGCCAATTTTTTTATTTCGTCTGTTGAAATCATATTCGTAATAGGATTTATGCATTTGAATGCAATTCGAGGCGCGAGCGAGGAGTGAACCGAGCAATACTCTGAGTATTGTGAGGGAGCACTGGAGCTCGCAACGAAGAAGTGCGTCAAATGCGTAGATCCTATCTATAATAACCTATTTAATAAATTTTAAAAACTCTTCTTCTGTTAAAGTCTTGATGCCAAGCTCTTTAGCTTCATCGAATTTTCCCCCAGGATTTTCCCCTAAAACTACAAAATCCGTCTTTTTTGAAACCGAACTTGAAATACTCCCTCCAAGCGATCGAACTTTATCTTTTGCGTCATCACGGCTTATAGAAGAAAGACTTCCTGTAAATACTACCGTTTTCCCCGTAAAAAGCGAGCTCGCTTTCGGAGTTTTTGACGGAGCTTCGATCTTAACTTCCTTTAAAAGATTGTTCAGAATTTTTAAATTTTCTTTATCTTTAAACCAGTCAAAAATTGATTCTGCAACAATGTCCCCTATTCCATTTATAGAATTTAATTCATTGAGTTCCGCTTTTTGTATTTTTTCAATTGAGCCGAAGTTATTTGCGATTTCAACTGCCATCTCATCTCCAACATGCGGAATTGAAAGCGCAACGATAAATTTTGACAGCGAAATTGTTTTTGCATTTTGTATCGCATCAATAATATTATCGACTGACTTCTCAGCAAAACGCGGAAGCGCGAGCAGATCGCCTTTTTTCAAAGTAAAAATATCCGGATAAGTCGAGATAAGTTTATTTTCCAAAAGAAGATCGATAACTTTTGGACCTAAATGATCGATATCAAAAGCATGCTTTGAAACAAAATGATAAAGCTTGCGTTTCTGTTGAGCAAAAGAATTTTTATTAACGCAACGCCACGCTGCTTGGCCGGGAATTCTCTCTATTCTTCCATCATCTCCGCATTCGCAAATTTTCTTAGGCCATACAAATGGCTTTTCTTTACCTGTTCTCATTTCTGTTAAAACTTTCACAATATCTGGAATTACATCTCCTGCTTTTTGTAATATCACTGTGTCTCCAATGCGCACATCTAGACGTTTTATTTCATCTTCGTTGTGGAGCGTTGCGCGCGAGACAGTGGAACCTGCAACTAGAGTTGGGCGCAAATGTGCAACTGGAGTAATAACTCCAGTTCTGCCAACTTGAAATGTAATATCTTCAACGATAGTTGTTGCCTGTTCCGCTGGAAATTTAAAAGCAATTCCGAAGCGCGGAGCTTTGCCGGTATAACCTAATTTTTCCTGAAGATCGCGTTTATTAACTTTTATTACAACACCGTCAATTAAATAATCTTCTTTTGGTGCTCTTTTTTGCCACTCCTTCCAATAATCAATAATATCTTCCACGCTCTTACAAGATCTGAAATTTTTATTTACCTTGAATCCAAGCTCGCTCAAAAACTGTAGCTCCTCGATCTGCATTTCTGGAAATTTATCAGAAGAAAGTGACAGATCATAAACAAACATTTCAAGCTTTCGTGATGCAACTATCTTTGGATCAAGCTGTCTTAAAGAACCAGCCGCGACATTTCTTGCATTAGCAAATGGTTGTTCACCATTCTTTTCTCTTTCTTTATTTAATTTCTTTAAATTACTTTTTCTCATCCAAACTTCACCTTCTGCGATAATATCGATATCTTTAGAAATTCGAAGCGGAACAGATTCCATAGTTCTAATATTGCTTGTTACATCCTCACCAACTTTTCCATCTCCTCTTGTCGAGGCTCGTTTAAGAAATCCTTTTTCATACTCAAGCACAACCTTAAGTCCGTCAATTTTTAATTCACAAACATACTCTGGAATAATATGAGAACCAGTTTCGTTATACAAAAACTTTTTTACTCTTTTATCAAAATCATAGATATCCTCTTTGGTAAAAGCATCATTAAATGACCATTGTGGCACCTTATGCACCACCTTCTCAAATTTATCCAAGGGCTTGCCCGCCACACGCTGTGTAGGAGAATCAGGGGTAATAAGCTCAGGATATTCATCCTCTAGCTTCACAAGCTCGTTCTTTAAGGAATCGAGAGCAGCCTCAGATATATCAGCCTTATCAAGAACATGATAACGATAACGATAATCGTTTATCGTTTTGCGAAGTTTTTCTATTCTTTCTCTAACCTCTTTGGGTGGCTGTAGTTTAGACATAAGAATATAATACTCTAAATTGGACATGCTACCAATACCAAAAATCGAAAGAGACTTATGAAAGAGGTCTATTAAAAATCACCTTAAAATAAATTAAAGGTGATTTTAAAAAGCTAAATTATCGTTGAGATTATCCGCCAAGGTTAATCTCCAGACCTCTTTCTAC
>JBAYLF010000004.1:0-90482 GCA_041664205.1 Minisyncoccota bacterium
CGATGCATTGGAATTCTGTCGCAAGAATAAAGACAAGGTGCAAGCCTTTGTGGTTTTGCGTGTGGATCGGTTTGCGAGAAACGCCGATGACCATTTTGCTATCAGAAAAATCCTTGCAACCTACGGCGTAACTCTCCACTCCGTTACCGAGCCAATTGGTAATGAACCGGTGGCCAAGCTCCTTGAGACCTTCCTTGCCGGTATCGCCGAGTTTGATAATGCAATAAGAAAGCAACGCTGTAGCGATGGTATGCTTGCTCGAATCAACCAAGGCATCTATCCGTGGAAGCCCCCAATTGGGTACAGGTGCATGCAGAACAAAAAACACGGAGAGAAAAAGACCCAGCCTGATCCACCACATGAGGAAATATTCCCGATCATCCAAAGAGCATTAAAAGAATTTGCCAACGGACTACACTCACAAAGTGAGCTGGCAAGAAAACTCGATGAGTGGGGTTTGAAAGATTTAACCGGCAAGAAAAGCTCGCCCCAGCTCGTAGCCAGGATGCTCAAAAACTATTTGAAGTATTATGCCGGAATCATCGCCAATCCGTGGACAGGCAAAGATGTGGAGGGTTTGCATACGCCCATGATCACCAAGGACGAGATGTACCAAATTTTGATGATCCTCTCCGGCAAAAAAAGAGTGATGACGAAGTACAACAAATTTAATCCCGACTTCCCGTTACGGAGGACGGTCATGTGCGGATCGTGCTCAAGAGGACTTACCGGAAGCGCACCACGAGGTGGTATGGGAGGCAGATACAACTACTATCACTGCGGAAATAAAATATGCAGTGAGTTTGGAAAGAGCATAAAGAAACTAGAGCTGGAAAAAGAATTCTTTGCCTACCTTGCGCGGATAACACCCAAAGAAGCCTTCCTGAAAGCATTAAAAGAAACCGCCATAGACATGTGGCGATCTAAAGGGCATAGGTTTGAACTCGAAGTAGAAAAATGGAATAAGAAAATGGAGATGCTCGAGGCAAAGAAAAAACGCATCTACGAAATGCGAGAGGACGGGTCCTACACGAAAGAGGAATTCGTGGAGCGCAAGGATGAAGTAGAAAACGAAATGGCCGCTACGAGGATATCATCCAACGAAGCTCGGATCGAACAGTTCGATCTTGAAGGCACGGTCATTTATGCCACAAACTTTATAGCCGATCTTGGCCGACAGTGGTTTGACCTTGTACCGCACCTACAGCCGAAGTTCCAGAAACTAGTCTTCCCCGAGGGAATCCCGTATGTGCGAGGAAAAGGATTTGGAACTGCCAAATTAGGCCTAATCTACGAACTAAATCAGCATTCTGCTACTCAAGATTATCGTTTGGTGGACCGTACAGGACTCGAACCTGCCACCCCCACATTGCAAATGTGGTGCTCTACCAGATGAGCTAACGGCCCATTAATTACTGTTTCCTTATATGTTATCTTATTTTCCGTCCAATGCAAGAGCAATAACATGATCAAAGAAATCCGGTATACTGCAACCTACTGCTCCTAAAGATTTTGATAAAAGCGACTCTTCTGTGAGCTCGGGCAATGTATTTGTCTCTAAAATATAAATACCTCTTCTTGGAGAAACTATAAAATCTGAACGAGAATAGTGACGCAAGCCTAATGCTTCATGAGCCCTAACTGCAAAATCTTGAATTGTTCTTTTCTCTTGATTTGTAAAATTACTTGGACAAATTCCTTGCAAACCACTGGAATATTTTGATCCATAATCAAAAAATCTTGATGATGTTGGTTTTTTAACTTCTATAGGCATCAAAGCGTAAGTTTTTTGTCCTCTGAAATCATCTATGACTCCACACGAAGCTTCTTTGCCATTTATAAATTCTTCTAAAATAATTTCATCGCAAAAATTCAATGCTCCGAGTAATGCTTGGCGCAATTCTTCAATAGTATAAACAACTGAAACTCCTACCGACGAGCCACTCGAAACAGGTTTTACTATTGATGGGTGAGGGAAACTTTTAAATATCTCGCGAATTTTTTGATCATTTATATCGTGTGCATTCAAAGAAAGATGCATCGGAGTTTTTATTCCGCTATCTTTAAAAATTCCTTTTGAAAGCTTTTTATTCATTCCAATAGAAGACGAAAGCGCTTGTGATCCAGTATAGGGAACTTTATGATAATCCAAAATGTTTTGAACTTTGCCATCCTCGCCATAAAAACCATGAAGAGCATTAACTACAACATCGACTCTCTTAAAAAGCATATCTGGTGAAATGGGTAAACCTTCGTGATGCCACACCCCTTTTTTATCAACGTAAATATCATACACCCTGTATTTGAGTGCTAAATGTTTTAAAATGTTTGCTCCAGTTTTAAGAGAAACATCATATTCATCTGATGGACCACCACGCAAAACTCCAACTCTTAGTTTGCTCATATACATTAATAATATCATTTGCAAAATTTTTGTGTAATATATAGATATGAAGATAATCGTTAAAGCAAAAACGAATTCAAAAGAAGAAAAAGTTGAGCGAATAAGTCAGCCATCTTTGGGTTTTGAGGATACTAAATCTGAGCTTGTTGTATATAAAGTTAAAGTTAAAGAACCTCCTGTAGACGGTAAGGCAAACACAGCTATTATAAAAGCACTCGCAAAATATTTTGATATTGCGCCATCTCGCGTCAGTCTTGTTTCAGGACAAAGCTCCAAACAGAAAGTTTTTGAAATAGTTGAATAAACCTCATCGTTCTTGTTTTACTTAAAACAAGTGGCGAAATTTTGCCTTATAAAGTAAAATTAAATTAATGAAATCATTTATAGTAATTCTCGGTATACTTACATTTATAGGATTAGCTTTTTATCTGTATCCAATCCTCACAAAAGGAATCGTAGATGAAAATACAATTCGCTTTAATAAAGATACTTGTTCAATTTATCAACCAAAAGATCCATACGATCAAAACACAGATCACTTCAAAGGTTTTGAATGGGGAGTGTGGGCTAAAGCAAGTAATTCTGAAGATTGCAGTAATGGATCATATGCTTTCATAGAAGGATGTAACGAATATCTAAAACAAGCTATAAAATTCAAAACTTGCTTATCCAACAGCTGGGACTTTAAACTTTAAAATTTTTTAAGACCTGTTATAATTATTGCCTATAAAATAACTAAAAAATATGCTCGATTCATTTTTAGAAAAAATGTTAAGTATGAAATTGAATAATCTTCCTGCAGCCGAAAAGGAAAAAATGATGGGTATTATAAAAAATAATCCTGATTTTTTTCGCAAAATAGTGCTTGAAGTAAATCAAAAAATTAAGGAGGGAAAGAGCCAGCTATCAGCAACCATGGAAGTAATGAAAGCTCATGAAGATGAACTAAAAAACTTAATTTAAAATCCTATATCAAAAAACTAAATAAATGATATACTCCTCTTAGGAAATGTTCTGTAACACAATTCCACAAAAAAGATAGGAGAAAAAATGGAGCTACCAGAATTAGTTATTAAAAATTTTCGATTGAAAAATTGCATTGTTCAAGGCGGGATGGGAGTTGGAGTATCACTCTATCCACTCGCAGGCAATGTGGCAAAGGAAGGCGGGCTCGGAATAATTTCTAGCGCCGCACTCGATACTGTTGTATCGAAACGAGCCCAATATAAATTTAATACATCGATGGCCGTTAGAGCTGAGATAGAACTGGCGAAAAATGATGCTCTAGGAAATGGCGCTATTGGCATTAATGTCATGTGCGCGCTTGTCGGAACTTATGAAGATTCCGTTCGTGCAGCAATTGACGCCAAAGTAGATGCAATTATTTCCGGAGCCGGACTTCCTTTAAACCTTCCGAGCATTAAACCGCCCGGACACACCGCACTTATTCCGATAGTTTCGTCAGCGCGAGCTTTGGAACTTATCGTAAAGCGATGGGAAAAACTTTCTTATCGTCCTGATGCAGTTGTTTTGGAAGGACCTATGGCTGGTGGACATCTTGGATTCAAAATGCGTGAAGTAGAAAATCCAGAGTATACATTGGAAAATCTTCTGCCTAAAGTATTAGAAGTCGCGCACAAATACGGGGACATTCCCGTTATTGTTGCCGGAGGAATTTATACGCATGAAGATATTGTTAAATTTCTAAACATGGGCGCAAAAGGCGTGCAGATAGGAACTCGCTTTCTAGCAACTCACGAAAGTTCTGCAACAGATGAATATAAGCAAGCAGTAATTGACTCTAATGCAGACGACATAATTGTCATTGCTTATCCAGATATTACTCCAGCTTCGCCGTGCATGCTCCCTTTTAGAATACTGAAAGGATCGCCTATGTATAAAAATAGACGTCCAGCAAAATGCAATAAAGGATACCTTCTACAGCGCGGTCCAGATGGAAAATTATCATTTTGCCAAGCAATGCAAGGAAATATGGGACGCGATTTTTTTCTTTGTATATGCAACGGATTAATTAGTTCTGCCGGATACGCTCCAGAAGAACTTCCGCTCTACACTGTCGGTTCAAATGCTTATCGGGTAAATAAAATTCTATCCGTCAAAGAACTTATGGATGAACTTTGTGGAAAATAATTCAAACCGCTACTTTATGAAAATGAAGTAGCGGTTTTTACTTTTTTCATATATATTAAATTCATGTCATCTTTAAGTATAGGCATTGTAGGCCTCCCAAACGTTGGAAAATCAACACTTTTTAATGCACTGACAAAAAAGGGAGTTCCTGCTGAAAATTATCCTTTCTGCACAATTGATCCATCAGTTGGCGTTGTTGCAGTTCCAGATCCTCGCTTAGAAAAACTAAGCACGTTTTCCAATTCTCAAAAAACTATTCCAACAATAATTGAATTCGTAGATATCGCAGGACTTGTTAAAGGTGCGTCATCTGGCGAAGGTCTTGGAAATAAATTTTTATCAAACATTCGCGAAGTAAACGCTATCGCGCAAATAGTGCGTATTTTTGAAGACGATAATGTCATTCATGTAAACAACAAAATCGATCCGATCAACGACATAGAAGTCATCAATTTAGAATTGATAATGGCAGATATTGAAACTGTCACAAAACGAATAGGAAACTTAGCTAAAGATGTAAAGAAAGGCGACAAAAAAATAATCGCAGAAAATGAATTATTGGTTCGAGTAAAAGAAATGTTGGAAAAAGGAGAACTTCTTTATAAACACAAATGGGAAAATGAAGAATTTGTAGTTCTTAAATCTTTAAACCTTTTAACAATAAAACCGATTCTTTATTGTTTGAATAAAAAAGCTGGTGGAAAAAATCTTGATGAATTAAACGACGAAAGATTCAAATCACTTATTAAATTTTTAAATGACAATGATGCCGTGTGGTGTGTTATTGATGCAAAGATAGAAGACGAACTCAAAGATCTAACAGATGAAGAACAAATTGAATTTAGAAAAGAATTGAATAGTGAAGATAGTGGAATAGACACTATGATAAAAAAAGGTTACGAAATTTTAAAACTTATAACTTTCTTAACAACGGGGGAAGATGAGACCAGAGCGTGGACAGTTAGAGTTGGTTCAACTGCTCCGATAGCAGGAACCGCGATCCATACAGATTTCAAAGATAAATTTATTCGCGCAGAAATTATAAATTGGGAAGTTTTACTAAATGCTGGTTCATACGCGAACGCAAGAGAAAAAGGACTTATCCGAACAGAAGGAAAGGAATACATCGTAAAAGACGGCGATGTGATCGAGTTTAAGATATAAAAAAATGAAAGAAACTGGAGTAATGTTCTGCATTGTTCGCAATAATAAAATTCTCATGCAACAAAGAGATGGAAACTGCAAAAGATTTCCATATATGTGGTGCTTGCCTGGAGGAACGAGGGAAGAAAACGAAAGTTATGAAGTAACTCTTTTGAGAGAAATAAAAGAAGAATATGATCTTGATATAAAAAACGAAGACTGTGAATATCTAATGGATTATCATGATGGAGCTACAAAAGTTTATATTTGCAAAATAAGCGAAAAACAGGAACCGCATCTCAAAGAGGGTATGGCTATGAAATGGATGACAATAGCTGAAATAGAGAAACTTCATCTTGGTTTCGATCAAAACAAAATAATTCCTTTTCTGAAAAAGGTAATACAATAGTTTATTGACAAAAACACTAAAAAAGTGGTATTGTTTTTTTCAGATATGAGAATCAAATTGTTTTTTGAACGCGTGCGCAAATTTTGGAAAAAAAATTACAGCCCGTCGCCATACAAAGAAGTTCCTACATACTGGTACGACGGACACAAAATTTATCGCACAGAATAATTTCATAACCAAAACTAAAAGCGACCGAGGCAAAAGCCCTGGTCGCTCTTTTTTACTTTTGTTTTTCAACACTTGTTCGTTGTTATCGTTAAATTTTTGTCATATCATAAAGTTATAATAATTTAAATAAAAATTATGCCTCAAGAAAAACCAAAAGTTACACCAAAGGATTTTTTCCTTCAACTTGGCACCATAGTTACACTCTATTGGTCAGCCATTGCGCTTATTATTTTACTTTTCCAAATAATCAATAGTGCTTTTCCAAGTCCGCTTAATATGAATTATGATCCTTATCAAAGCGGAGCTGTCGGAGCTATCGCTTCGCTCGTGGTAGTTTTCCCAGCTTTCTTCATAATCTCATTTTTTGTCGGAAGAGATCTATTAAAAAATCCGCTCAAAAGAGAGCTTTGGATCCGCAAGTGGCTTATCTATATAACGCTTTTCGTGACAGGGATCACGATGCTGATAGATCTTGTCGTTCTTGTTCGAACTTTCCTTATCGGGGAAGAATTCACAACAAATTTCTTACTTAAAATCCTTTCTGTATTTGTTGTAACAGCATTAGTTTTCACTTACTACATTCTAGACATCAGAAGAGAGGTACCAACAAAAAAATCAAAAAATAACAACACTCAAACAATTTTCTCTGGAGTTGCGATAATACTCGTAGTCACATCAATTGTTTCAGGTTTCTTTGTAATGGGTTCACCACAAGCACACCGTCTCTTAAGATATGACGATCAGCGCGTAAATGATCTTCAAAGCATTCAGTATCAAGTTGTAAGCTTCTGGCAACAAAAAGAAAAGCTTCCTGTAGATATAAACGAGATACAAGATCCGCTAGTAGGATTTGTTGTTCCAAAAGATCCTGAAACAGGTTTGGCTTACAGATACGAAAAAGAAGGCGATCTAACATTCAAATTATGTGCAAACTTTAATCTTTCCAGTTCAGACACACAATCAAGTTATCTAACAACAGCACCACAAACATATCTTGCATACAAAGATCCTTCAGGAATTCAATATAATTGGCAACATGAAAAAGGGGAGAATTGCTTTGAAAGAACGATCGATACGCAAAAGTTTCCTCCTTTAAATAAAATAAATAAAGAAGCAACCGCCTCTAATAAAATACTGCAATAAAAAGCAACAAAGAAAAAAGCGGGTCGACTAGTCGACCCGCTTTTAAATTTTTTCTCCTTTCTTTGATTTACCTTCCGCTGCCGAAGCAACCTTTCACTCTCCGGAACGAAGCATCTGTTCCTTGGCAACTTGTAGGATATATTATCCTTGTAGGTTGCGGTTCTTTCGAATAGCGACGAAAGTAGTCAGTGAGCAAAACAATTGCTTTGCTTTCTCCGACGACTCGAGCAGCTTCCACCACTTCTGGATCAGTAGCGGATTTTTTACCGCGACAACATAACCTAAGTATGCTCCAAGCTTTGGCCTTTGCTTCTTTTCCTGCATCAGTTCCTTCCGATGCAACTTCTTGAGATAAACATTGAGTACTCATAACCTTTCATATAGTATCATAAATAAATAAAAAGTCAATACTTTTTAAAAGACTGTTTTTTATGTATATTTTAAGAACATATTCAAAATCTAATGCAAAAAAATATGAAAAAATACGAACACAACAAAATAGAGAAAAAATGGCAAAAAGTCTGGCAAAAAAGCAAAATATATAAAACCGATATCAAAAAAGATAAACCTAAATGCTACGTGCTCGATATGTTCCCATATCCATCAGGATCAGGACTTCATGTAGGACATCCGAAAGGATACATCGCTACTGATGTTTATTCTCGATATAAAAGAATGAATGGTTTTAATATTCTTCACCCAATGGGCTGGGACGCTTTCGGATTGCCTGCTGAAGAATATGCAATAAAAAACAAAATGCACCCAAGCATCGCTGTAAATAAAAATATAAAAACCTACAAAGAGCAATTATCAAAAATAGGATTCAATTATGATTGGGAAAGAGAAATAAATACGACCGATCCAAAATATTTTAAATGGACCCAATGGATATTTTTGCAGATGTTTAAAAAAGGTTTGGCTTACGAATCATTCGAACCTATAAACTGGTGCCCGACATGTCAAACAGGACTTGCAAATGAAGATTTGGAAGACGGCAAGTGCGAGCGATGTAGTTCTGTTATAGAAAAAAAGCCAATGCGACAGTGGGTTCTAAAAATTACCGACTATGCAGACAGATTGCTCAAAGACTTAGATGAATTAAACTGGCCAGAATCAATAAAAGAATCTCAAAGAAATTGGATAGGAAGAAGTGAAGGGTCGCTGATAAAATTTCCGGTTTTAAATTCGCAGTTTACTATCGAAGTTTTCACAACCAGAGCTGATACTTTGTTCGGCGCCACTTATGTAGTTATTGCGCCAGAACATCCTCTCGTTTTAAGCTTGAAAGAAAAAATCTCCAACTGGGATGATGTAATGAAATATATTACAGCAACAAAAAATAAATCTGAAATTGAAAGAACTTCTGAAGGAAAAGAAAAAACAGGGGTTCAGCTAAAAGGCATCAAAGCAAAAAATCCTGTAAATGGCGATGAACTTCCTGTTTTTATAGGAGATTATGTTCTTGCTCATTACGGCACAGGAGCCATTATGGCAGTTCCTGCACACGATGACCGTGATTTTGATTTTGCTAAAAAGCACAATCTGCCTATCAAGCAGGTTATTGAACCGGAAAATCTAGTTGTTAATAAAAGAGGAAATTTGTTAGAAAAAGCATTTACAGGAGAAGGAGTTTTAATAAACTCCCAAAATTTTGACGGAATGAGATCAAAAGAAGTAAAATTGGCAATAACAGAAAAATTCGGAAATAAAAAAGTTACATACAAGATCCGCGACTGGGTTTTCTCAAGACAAAGATATTGGGGAGAACCTATTCCAATAATTCACTGTGAAAAATGCGGTGCTGTGCCAGTTCCAGAAAAAGACTTGCCGGTCAAACTTCCAAATGTAAAATCCTATGCACCTACAGGCACTGGCGAATCTCCGCTTTCCGCAATTACAAAATGGGTCAATGTAAAATGTCCTAATTGCAAAGGTCCTGCAAAAAGAGAAACAAACACAATGCCACAATGGGCAGGTTCTTCTTGGTATCATCTAAGATACATAGATTCAAAAAATCAAAAAGAACTTGTTGATAAAAATAAAGATAAATATTGGTCGCCAGTAGATATGTATGTAGGAGGCACAGAACACGCGACACGTCACCTTATTTACGCGCGATTCTGGCACAAATTCTTATTTGATATAGAAGCAATAAATTATAGCGAACCTTACAAGCAATTAAAGAACCAGGGATTGATACTCGGATCAGATGGTAGAAAAATGAGCAAGAGATGGGGTAATGTAATAAATCCAGATGACGTCGTCGCTCAATATGGTGCAGACACTTTGCGTGTTTACGAAATGTTCATGGGCCCATTCGAAAACATGATCTCGTGGAGCACTGAAAGTATGATCGGCTCCAGAAGATTTTTAGAAAAGATTTGGCGAATGCAAGAAAAAGCATCAACTAAACAAAGTCCTGAACAAATTGAAAAATTACTTCACAAAACAGTTAAAAAAGTTACAGAAGACATCGAATCATTTTCATTCAACACAGCTATTTCAGCAATGATGATCTTCTTAAATGAAGTAGAAAAAAATACACACATAAACAAAAAAGATCTTTCTATTTTCTTAAAAATCCTTTCTCCGTTCGCACCACATATAACCGAAGAGATGTGGAATACAAATAATAAAACAAAAAAATCTATTCATATTTCTGATTGGCCTAAATATGATCCAAGTAAAATTACTGAAGAATTTTCTAATATCGCAATTCAAATTAACGGTAAAGTGCGAGATATCTTAAAAATAGCGACAGGAAGCAAGGAAGAGGAAATCCGCGAAAAAGCCCTTGAATTAGAGAGTGTAAAAAAGTGGCTGGTTGGAAAGGATATAAAGAAAATTCTTTATATCAAAGACAAGATTTTGAGTATTGTAATATAAATATTTTATTAAGAGGCTAAAAATAACAGTATTTTAGAAATTAGCTTTTATTGAAAATAATAAAAATATTTAAAATTTCCTTTTTAAAAAACTACGAAATTCCTCCTTACTTGACTAAAACTGTAGTTGTGATAAAAAGATACTAAATTTAAACAATTTTTGTAAAGCTATTATGCTAACAACAATAAAAACAAATCCTAAGCAGTCGATCAAAAAACTTTTAAGCGTATTACCAGTACGTGCAAGAGAAGTAACCATTAAGCGTTATGGATTAGGACAAGATCCTGATCGTATGACACTCGAATCAATAGGTAAAAACTACAATATTACTCGTGAAAGAGTAAGACAGATCGAAAATTATGCTCTCGCAAACATCAGAAAGAGCGAAGCTTATAAAAAAGAAAAGGAAATTTTTGATGAGCTTGCAAAAGCCTTGGAAAATTTCGGAGGAATCGTTTCCGAAGATGATTTTCTAGAATCATTAACAAAAGATGTTTCACTCCAAAATTATATACATTTTCTTTTAGTTGTAGGTGAGAATTTCAAGAAACAAAAAGAAGATGAGGAATTCAGACACAGATGGTTCATTGATGAAAAGTTAGCAGATCAAGTGCACGAATCATTAAGAAAATTCTACAAGAACTTATCTGATGATGATCTAATTCCAGAGACAGAAGCTATAAAAAACTTTTTAATTCAAGTAAAAGACGTATCTGAAGAGTATAAAAACGAAGAGATAGCTAAACGATGGTTATCACTCTGTAAAAACATTGGAAAGAACCCTCTTGGAGAATGGGGTAAGTCATCTTCACCAAACGTAAGAACAAAAGGTATTCGAGATTACGCATTCTTAGTTATAAGAAAACACGGATCACCAATTCACTTTAAAGAAGTTGCAAAAAGCATAACAAAGATATTCAACAAAAAGGCTCACGTCGCAACAACTCACAACGAACTTATAAAAGATTCTCGATTTGTTCTAGTAGGTAGAGGACTTTACGCACTATCCGAATGGGGATACTTAAGCGGTGTTGTAAAGGATGTTATAAGAAAGATACTCGAGAAGAACGGCCCGCTTACTAAAGAAGAAATCATAGATAAGGTATTGAAAGAAAGATATGTAAAGGAAAACACTATTATAGTCAATCTTCAAAATCCAAAATTCTTCAAAAAAGACAAGCAAGGAAAATACTCAATAGTAAACTAACGATAAATAATTTAAAAAACATCTAGCTCACAGCCGGATGTTTTTTAATATTGCAAAAATATTCTTTGACAAATAAAAAATAAATGCTAATGTATAAATCGATCACTGGGTCAAAAAGGGCTCAGTAAATAGATAAAAATTAAATAAGAAACAAAAGGGGGAAACTAGAGTGAGAGTACTGATTGTAACGAAAGATATTGGAAGTGGTTTTAATGCTCACTATCCAGTAGCGGAACTTTTCAGAGCACGTAACCATAAGGTTACAGTTGTCGCTGAAGGCGGTTCAATGGATTTTTGGACCAAGGCAGGATACGAGATCTATGGCGGAATGCCTGAACAAGGGCAATTTGATCCGAATACTAAAATTCGCTTTGATATCGATCCAGCAAAAGTGCTAGACGAAATCAAACCGAATGTCGTGATCACAGAGCTTGCTGATCCGATCCATCTTGGTGAAAGTTTCGGCATTGAGGCCAACAAGCGCGATATCTCTCTAGTCTTCATTGAAGACTTGTGGGGTGTCCATAAACGTTCAAAGGCTGTGCCAAACTTAGTATGCACAGTTGATACTATCGGAGACAAAAAAGTCAAAGAATATTATCAGCAAGGAATACGCATCGAAGATGTGTATGTTGCCATCACCGGCAACCCTGCGATGGATTCCGTTCTTAACGAAAAACCGCATCCAGAGCTTCAAAAGATTGTTAACGATGGTAAACGTCTTCATGTGTTGTTTGGTCAAGATGACTCAACAACACCAACTCTGAAGGGGTTAGTTGACGCATTAGGGAAGGACGATGTGTTCATTGCACGTTTCCATCCTAAGTGGCTATCTGATCCGAGTAAAAGCGAGCATGTAAATCAATGGCATGCACTGCTTAAAGAAGCGAAAGAGAAAGGAATAGAAGTTGCGGAACAGCCTAAGGGTGTAAATGCTCGTCAGCTTATGATGGCAGCGTATTCATCGGTATCAATGTGGTCTACAACACTTACAGAGGCGGCGCTTCTTTCATTATCTGTATGCTGGATGTCGCCAGTCTGCAAAGAACGCATGAAAGCTGGACTTGGATTCGAACGTTATCCTCTTGTTGATATCGGATGCGTTGCCGAGGTTTCTTCTCCTGAAGAATATCTCCGAGTTCTTGAGGATCGGAATACGTTTATCGAGAACTGCCGTCGCGAACTTAAACCTGACAGCAAAAATGCAGAGCGAGTTGCAGAGGCAATCAAGGATCTGATATTGGTTTGGTGGTAAAATCCTGTCAAAAAAAGGTGCCGCGAGTTTTTTTAAACTCGCGGCTTTTTTATAACCAGAAATTAAAATTATACCATCGACAATTAAGTTTTTCGCATAAGTCCTAAAAATTTTGAGCGAGACGAAGAGAAAAATCTGAAGAATATCGAGATATTTTGAAAATTTTTCTCAAAGTCGCAACCAAAATTTTTAGGACTTGGTGCGGATAGATTAATTGGAGATGGTATTACTATAGAAATATAAAAAATACTGTAGTATAATATTTTTATGCAAACAGATATTTTTGTAAGCATATTTGGAGAATCTTTAGGATCAGCCTTGCAGATCATCTTTTACGCAATGCCGTTATGGCTACCTTTCTTAGCTGGTTTTGTATTCTGGAAATTATGGGTTCAATATGTGCGAGGTGAATTTATTTCCAAACAAAAATACACACTCCTCGAAATCAAATTACCTAAAGAACTTTTCAAATCACCACAAGCCATGGAGACTGTTTTAGCAGGTCTTTATTTAACGATGGGTGAGAGCACTTGGTTTGATAAATATTGGCTAGGCAAAATAAGAACATGGTTTTCTCTAGAACTTGTGTCTATAGACGGCAATGTTCATTTTTTCATATGGACAAGAGATTATTTTAAAAATACTGTTGAATCACAAATTTACGCTCAATATCCAACAGTTGAAATATACGAAGTTCCTGATTACACACAAAATATATATTTTGATCCAAACGTTTATTCTGTGTTCGGAACTTTTTTCAAACTTACAAAACCTGATCCATATCCAATAAAAACTTATGTTGATTACGGTATGGATAAAGATCCTAAAGAAGAATTTAAAATTGATCCGATTGTTTCTGTTACTGAATTTTTAGGATCATTAAACAAAGGGGAACAAGCATGGATTCAAATTTTAATTCGCGCCCATAAAAAAGAAAAACGTGATGGGTTATTTTCAGAACCAACAGACTGGAAAACAGACGCTAAAGCAGAGATCAAAAAGATAATGACAGAAGGGTCTTATGTAAAATCTGAAGGAGATGATCCTTTCGCTGCAATGAAGCTAACCAGAGGTCAGCAAGATGTAATAAACGCTATGGAAAGAAGTATAAATAAACAAGCCTTTGATACAGGGATTAGAGCTATCTATATAGCAGAAAAAGATAAATATAATGCTACTCGCATCCCTGGTATTTTGGGTGTAATGAGACAATACAATTCAAGCACTCTAAATAGCTTTGGCTTATCTGGCACTACTGGTTTTGATTTCCCTTGGGAAGACTATAAAGATATTCGTTTAAACAAAGTAAAAAAAGATCTAGTAGACGGATATAAACTCCGATCATATTTTCATCCACCATTCAAGAAAAAACCCTTTGTATTAAATACGGAAGAATTAGCAACTATTTTCCATTTCCCTGGAGGCGTAGCTACAACTCCTACAGTTTCTAGAATAACCTCTAAGAAAGCAGAACCGCCAAGCAATTTGCCTATATAATAAACATGGAGAACGAACGAATTCAAAAAATAAAAATTCTTTTAAAAAAGAAGCAAATAAAAGTTTGCGGAATTTTTTTTATTTTTGTAATTATTTTATACTTTTTATTTTTGTCACCTCCATCAGATTTTCCTAAAAATTATATCGTAACCATTAAAGAGGGAACTATATCATCTGATATTTCTTCACTTTTAAAATCGGAACATATAATTAAGTATGAATTCATGAATAATATTTTTGTTAGACTTTTAGGAGGACACAGAAAAATCGTATCTGGTGACTATTTTTTCAACAAACCTGAAAATGCTTTCACTATCGCAACTAGAATTATCGGAGGAAAATTTGAACTAGAACCTATAAAAATTACAATCCCTGAAGGCACGAGCATAAGAGAGATGTCAGATATTTTATCTAAAAAACTTACAAATTTTAACGAGCAAGAATTTATTTCTTACACTCAAGGTAAGGAGGGTTACCTTTTTCCGGACACATATTTCTTTTTTCCTAACACTAAAATAGAAAAAATTGTAAGTATGATGGAAGATAATTTCCAAAAAAAAATAGACTCTATCAAATCTGAAATAACAGCTTCTGGAAAACCTCTAAAAGATATTGTGATTATGGCTTCAATAATAGAGGCAGAGGCTAACACTTCTGAATCCAGAGCTATTGTTTCTGGGATTTTATGGAAACGTTTAAATATAGGAATGCCTCTTCAAGTTGATGCTGCATTTGAATATATAAACGGCAAAAACACTTCTGAATTAACAAAAAAAGATCTGACCGTTAACTCACCATATAACACTTATAAAAATAAAGGACTACCACCAACACCTATAAACAATCCTGGCATTGATTCATTACTAGCTGCAGTAAAACCAACTCAAACTCCATACTTATATTATTTGTCTGATAAAAATACAAAAATACATTATGCAAAAACACTTGAAGAACATAATCAAAATATAAAAGATTATTTGAACTAATTTTTTATAATACTTAAATAAACAAAAAGAGCGGTGACTTTAATCACTGCTCTTATTTATTTATCTTTTTTATCGTCTATTAATTCATACTTTCTCTTCAATAAATAAGCGTAAATTTTTTGAGCTAATATATATTTGCAATCATACCAAGGCAGATCGCGTTCGATTTCAAAGACATATAAATGATTGCGCACTTGATCTACGAAATCTTCATCAATTGTATTTAAAATCTTTTTAAGAGATGGTGGATATCTAAAATTAACCAAACAACCACGAAGTTCCAACTGATCGAAAAAAAATACATATCGCATCCTAGAGTAATCAATAAAAGAAGATACGATTTTACTAAATAAAAAAAGTAAATCATCACGTCTTCTTGCAAGAGTTGGATTGTTTATTAATTTTTGCTCTACTTCACAGAATATCTGTGTTATTTTACCTGCAAGCTCAATAAAGTTTTTTATTAATTTAATATTATTTCTCGGTTCGCTTTTTATTAAATCCTTAAAAACATAATCTAGCGCTTTTATCCGATCTAAAAGATCTTCTATTTCTTTCATATCTACACTAAATGATACAACTAATTGATTATGTATCAAATTTTATAAGCACACGATATCTGGCATATTGTATTTTTTATGATACCATAACTAAAATGATCAAAAGTCAAGTAAAAAAAATACCAACAAAACACAGAAAACAAGGACGGAATGTCTTTGTTGGACTTTCTGGTGGAGTTGATTCATCTGTTGCGGCATATTTACTAAAAAAAGAAGGCTTCAACGTTACAGGAGTTTTTATTAAAGTTTGGCACCCAGACTTTCTAAAATGTAATTGGAAAGAAGAAAAAAGAGACGCAATGAGAGTTTGCGCTCATTTGGATATTCCTTTTAAAATGCTCGATCTTGAAAAAGAATACAAAAAAGATGTCGTTGATTATATGATAGAAAAATACAAAGAGGGAATTACGCCAAATCCCGATGTTATGTGCAACAAATACGTAAAATTCGGTGGCTTTTATGATTGGGCTTTGAAAAATGGCGCTGACTTCATAGCGACAGGGCACTACGCGATTAAAAACGAAGTAGAAGGAAAATATCAATTATTAGCATCAAAAGACAAGAACAAAGATCAGACGTATTTTTTATGGACTCTTACACAAAAACAGCTAGAAAAAATCCTTTTCCCAATAGGGCATTTGCAAAAAGAAGAATTAAGAAAAATTGCAAAAATCGCAGGCCTTTCAACTTTTGATAAAAAAGATAGCCAAGGTTTGTGCTTTATCGGAAAAGTAGATATGAGAGACTTTTTAAAAAAATTTATTAAATCAGAGAAAGGAAAAGTTCTAGACAAAAAAGGAAACGTGATAGGAACTCACGAGGGAGCTTATTTTTATACGATCGGACAAAGACATGGCTTCATCATCAGTAAAAAAAATCCAGAAGAGAAACCTTTGTTTGTCATTTCTAAAAAAATAGAAAAAAACACGATAACAGTATCTGAAGAACAATTGCCTGAAACTGATATTGGAAACAGGACTGATGTTGTTATTGAAAATATAAATTGGATTTCAAAAGAATTAATAAATGATAAATCAATTTATTCTGCAAGAATAAGATATAGACAACCGTTGCATGATTGCAAAATAAAAAAAATAAATGATAAAAAATGGATAGTATCTTTCATAGAGCCCACTGAACCATTTTCACCAGGACAGTCATTAGTTGTTTATAATAATGACATTTGCTTAGGTGGTGGAATAATTTGCTAGGAACTTATTCTCTGTCTCGTGGTACCCAGGATAAAAAAGACTGTTTTTGAGCGAAAAACTAGACGGAGTACGAAATGTAATAGAATTACATTGAGGACGAGTCGAAGTTTTGCAGCCAAAAACAGTCTTTTTTAGACAGGGGGAAGATAGAGAATAGGTTCCTGTTTCTACTCAAAATAAAAAGCTGGTATAATAGATGTAATTAAAAATTTACATTTACTAACGTGCCACAAAAAGATATCTACGTAATAAAACATAGCGGTGAAAAACAAGCTTTTGATTTTAATAAACTAAAAAGTTCACTGCAGAAATCAAGGATACCGGAGCAAACTGCTGAAAAAGTAGCCGAACATATAAAAAAAGAAGTAAAAAACGGCATGACTACGAATGAGATTTACGATAGTGCCTATGATTTTTTACACGCAATAGAACGCACATCTGCGGCAAAATATTCGCTAAGAAGATCTATTTTTAGCCTCGGACCAACAGGTTTTCCTTTTGAGGATCTTGTGGGAGAAATTTTTAAGAAAAAAGGTTATTCGATAAAAAACGATGTGATGATACAAGGTAAGTGCGTTTCTCATGAGATTGACCTTGTTGCTTGGAAAGAAAATAGTGTAATCGTTTCTGAAATAAAATTCCACAACAAAGTAGGTGAAAAAACCGATCTAAAAGTTGCTCTTTATGTAAAGGCGAGACTTGACGATCTCTACAAATCAACATTGCATCTTGATGGAAAAGAAAGACATATGGATGAAGGGTGGCTTGTAACAAATACAAAATTCACCACAACCGCAATACAATACGGAACATGCGAAAATATAAAATTGATAGGCTGGAGCTACCCAAAAGAAGGTAACTTGCAAAACCTCATTGAAGAGTGCGGACTTCATCCTCTCACATGTTTAACAACGCTCTCATTTAATGAAAAAAGAACACTATTAGAAAAGGGGATTGTTATATGTAAAACACTGGAAAATAATCATGAAATTTTAAGAGATTTGAGATTAGATGATGAAAGAATAAAAGAAGTTTTGGAAGAGATAAAAGTTTTAACAACATAAATCTATTATCAAATAAAAATAATGAGCCAATATTACAATCCAAAAAGAACAAGAAATGTTTTTGATCCGAGATCAAAAGAACCATTCAGATTGAGCCGATCAAAGATCGACTTATTCGTTCAATGTCAGCGATGTTTTTATTTGGATATCAGACTCGGAGTCGGACGCCCTTCTTCCTTTCCAATGACTTTAAATAATGCTGTTGACCTACTAATGAAAAAAGAATTCGACATTCACCGAGTAAAAAAACAGGCTCATCCTTTAATGAAAAAATATGGGATAGATGCAATACCTCTTACTCATGAAAAAATGGACGAGTGGCGAGATGCACTTCGAAGCGGTGTTTCGTGTTTAGATAAAGAAACAAACTTAATTCTTCGCGGTGGTGTAGATGATATTTGGGTAAATCCAAAGGGAGAATTTATTGTCGTAGATTATAAAGCAACAAGTAAAGATGAAGAAATCACACTGGACGATGAATGGAAAATTCAATACAAACGCCAGATGGAAATTTATCAATGGCTTCTTAGACAAAATGGGTTCAAAGTATCTGAGACTGGATATTTTGTTTACGTAAACGGCAAAACCGACAAAGAAGCATTTGACGCAAAACTTGAATTTGATGTCACCATCATTCCTTACAAAGGAGATGACAGTTGGATACACGAGGTAATTATAAATATGAAAAAATGCTTAATGTCTCCAAACTTACCTGAAGCTACAAGCAATTGCGACTATTGCAGATACAGAGAATCAGCAGGAACATCTATAAGAGAATTATATAAAGACAAAACAACTGCACTTGCAAAAAATTCAGAGAATTTATCAAAACCTCCAAAAGAAAAAAAGAGAACAAAAAATCCAAAAAAAGACGGGGGAATTCAAAACAAAACTATTTTTTAAAATTTTAGCAATAACACTAAAATACTAATGTGGCAAGACTTGTAAAACAAGTTTTGTAAGGTGTATAGTAGGAAAAGAAAAACTATCAAAAAGGGAAGAAGGGACTGATATGCAACTTGTTGAAGAATTTAATCAAGAATTATTTTTTCGTCTAAAAAAACTTTTAAGTGTATTAAAGCTCCTAGCTACAGCACTTAGAGACGAAAATCGTGAAGCTTTTTATAAAGAAACAAAGATCAAAATCACAAACGGAAAAGACTTAAGTGGCTTATCAAAAAAAGCTCGCAAACATCATGAATTTGATCAAGCAGAAGAAGATAAATTTTTTGCTTATCATCTTTATGATTTTTACTTAGGAAAAAAGGGAATCATCGAAATTAAGCCATATCTTATCATCCCAAAAGATGAAAAAGGAGATGTTATACCTGAGCCAAGTTCTGACGATGTATTAAGACAGATTCTATATACAATCAAAAATTTTGGTCAGTATGTAGAAATTGTCGATAATTACAACAGACGAGCAACAGCATCGATTTTGAAAAAAGATGCATGGCTGGTTACAGATGAAGAAGCATCCGAGCACTATAGCAGTGCTGCAGATCATCAAAAAAACCAGATCTATCTTAAACCCAAAGGTTTATTTGAATTATTCCAGTGGTATAGCGATTTTATCGACTGGGATGAAAGAAAACACGAGGAAGATGAAGAGGAAAATCCAAAATAGAGGGCGGACTTGTTATCAAGTCCGCCCTATTGACTTTTTTAAAAAAAGGTTTATCATTTTAACTAAGAAAGGGGGTGTAAAATGAGCACTCAAAGTTCATTCCAAGATGTTGAAAGGACACAATTGGTAATTGCGATTCGTATAAAAAGGCTTAATCGACAAATTGCTGAAGCAAGTGTAAAAGATCCCAAAGGACATGCTGTCAAGCTTCTGATGATTGAAAAAAAACAACTGGAATCCCAACAACATTGAAAGAAAAAACCTAAAAGGGTGGGCCTACAAAAAGACCCACCTTTTAACTTGTCTAAATTTTTATTATTTTTATGCAAACAAAAGAACAACTATTAGATCAATTAAAAAACGCTTCGAAAGTTTTTGAAAATCAGCTTATTGAAGAAGCTTTTACAAAAATCGACAGGGCAGACTTCGTTCCTGAAGATTATAATATAGAAGCATACGAAGATTATCCTTTACCAATAGGATATGACCAGACAATTTCGCAACCAACGACTACTGCATTTATGTTAGAACTTTTGGACCCCAAACCAGGAGAAAAAATCCTAGACGTTGGCTCAGGATCAGGATTTACAACCGCACTACTTGCACAAATAGTTGGAAAAAAAGGAGAAGTTTGGGGAGTAGAAATTATTCCAGAATTAGTAGAAATATCAAAACAAAGCATAGTAAAATACAACCTTCCACAAGCTCATATAGAACTTACAAAAAAGATGGGTAGAGCAGAAAAAGCTCCTTTTGATAAAATTTTAGTGAGTGCTTCTGCCAAAGAACTTCCAGGCGAACTTATCAATCAGCTTAAAGTTGGAGGCATAATGGTCATTCCTGTAGAAGAAACTATTTATAAAATTAAAAAAACCGAAAAAGGTTTTGAGGAAGAAAAAGATTTTCCAGGATTCTTATTTGTGCCGTTAAGATAATAAAAATAATTGAGGTTAGCAGTTGCTAACCTCAATTTTTTTATTTTATTTAAAAACTAAAATGAAATCTTTTTAGCTATATCACGCATATAACTTATTACCCAATTTTCCTCAAGATGAACTATTTGAATTCCAAGTTTACCACCTTGTTCGTGTTCCCATCTAGCACCAAATGAGGTTTCCCATGCTGGTAAAAAATAAAAGCTAGATATTTTTCTTGATTCAAAAATAGGTCCGTAAAAATCTTCGAGAATTGGTGTGCAATATCCAATGTTACCATTTCCTCGCCATATTTTAACCATTCTATGAAGCGCGTCTTCAAAAGGTATCTGATTAAATACGTTTATTCCCATTAATTCAAAAAACGCTATAGATAATGAAAAATATTCCGTATTCAAATCTACAGATCCAAAAATTCCACCTGTAGTAATAGGACCGCATACTTGTATTATAGGCTTTGGCATATTATCCAAAATTTCCAAAGCAACGGGTGTGAGTTGGCTAAATTCAGTAGCATTTTCAACTCTTGTTAAACGATCAGCATTCCAGTATTTAAGGTTCATATTTCTTATTCCTATCTAAAAATAAGTGTAGTATACTAACGAATAATGTAAATAACGCACTATGCAGAACACAGAAGAACGAAAAAATCAATTAAAACAGATAAAAGACGAGGTTTTAAATCTAAAAAAATCTCCTTTGTATAACGAACGTGTAAAAAATAAAGTTTTCCCCGTAATAGGAGACGGAAGTCATTTTGCACACATAATGTTTGTAGGCGAAGCACCAGGAAAAAACGAGGCTGCAACTGGACGACCATTCTGTGGAGCTTCTGGAAAAATTTTAGATGAACTTCTAGAATCGGCAGGAATAAAAAGAGAAAGCGTTTACATAACAAACATCGTAAAAGACCGACCACCATTTAATCGCGACCCGCTACCAGATGAAATAGAAATTTACGGACCATTTCTTGATAGACAAATTGAGATAATTAAACCGCCAGTTATCGCAACATTAGGGAGATACTCAATGACTTATATAATGAAAAAATTCGGACTAGAGTTTGAATTAGAACCAATAAGTAAAGCACACGGCAAAGCGTATGAGACACAAACTAGTTATGGAAAAATCAAAATTATTCCGCTTTACCATCCAGCAGTTGCAATATACAATTCGAATACTAAAGATACTTTAAAAAAAGATTTCGCAATACTAAAAAAATATTAAAACGATGACAAAAAATACTTCAAAAATAAAAACTGAATGGGATCTGGAACTTCTTTACAAAGACAAAGATCAAATACCAAAAGATATTGAGACGATAAAAAAAGCGTTCACAGACTTTGAATCAAATTGGAAAAACAGAAATGACTACTTAGAAAACGAGCAAATTCTCCAAGAAGCACTTCATGATATAGAAGCGCTTTCTTTGATAACAGATGGCTGCAAGCCTTTGATGTATTACAACTATCGCCAAGCATTGAACAGCCAAGACAAAGAAGCTGAAGCTGCCTTGAACAAGCTTTCAAATGAGCTAATGCCATACTTTAACAAGTGCCTTTTCTTCAGTATAAAATTAGGAAAAATATCCAAAGACCAGCAAGAACATTTTCTAAAGGCGAACAATCTTTCAAAATATAAATATTTCTTAAAAGTTTTATTTAATAATGCACAATACGACTTATCTGAAGCTGAAGAAAAAATAATGAATTTAAAAAGCATCACGAGTAGGGAACTTTGGATAAACGGATCAGACAAAATTTTAAACAAACAAACCATAAACTTCAAAGGCAAAAAATTGCCGATATCAGAAGCGTCAAATAAAGTTAGAGAGCTCCCAACCAAAGATCGATATGCTTTACATAATTTATACGTTCAAAAACTTGTAGAACTTAGCGACGTTGCCGAAAACGAAATAAACGCTATCGTAACAGACAAGAAAGTAAACGACGAGCTCCGCGGTTTCAAAATGCCTTACAGTGCAACGATACTTGGATATCAGAACGAAGAAAGAGAAATTCTTAATCTTGTAGAGACAGTAACAAAAAACTTCAGTATCAGCCACAGATTTTATAAATTAAAATCCAAACTTCTAAAACTAAAAAAACTAAAATACGCCGACCGCAGTGTTTCGGTAGGAAAAACCACAAAAAGTATCAGCTTCAACGATTCTTACAAGATTCTACAAAAGGCATTCGATAAAGCTGATCCGCAGTTTGCTGAAATCCTTAAGCACTTTGCAGAAAATGGACAGATAGATGTAAAACCTAAAAAAGGAAAAACTGGCGGAGCGTTTTGTTCTTCTTCAACCGGCAATCCTACTTTTGTTCTACTTAATCACACGCCTTCCATAAATTCCGCAATGACATTCGGTCACGAAATGGGACACGCTATACACGCTGAACTTTCAAAAAGCCAACCGATACTTTATCAAGGCCACACTATTTCTGTAGCAGAAGTAGCAAGCACTCTTTTTGAAAATTTTGTATTTGATGAAATATTTGAAACATTAAGCGAGAAAGAAAAAATAGTCGCAATGCACGACAGATTGAATGACGACATCGCAACGATCTTCAGACAGATCGCGTGTTTCAATTTTGAATTAGAACTGCACACAAAAATCCGTGAAAAAGGCGCATTACCGAAAGAAGAGATCGCTTCCTTGATGAATATTCATATGAAAAAATATTTAGGTCCATCGGTAGACCTAACCAAAGAAGACGGATACTTTTTTGTTTGGTGGTCACACATCAGAAATTTCTTTTATGTTTACTCTTATGCTTACGGACAACTCATAAGCAAATCGCTTTATGCTGAATATAAAAAAGATCCTAAATTTATTGAAAAGATAAAACAATTTTTGAGTGCCGGCGGAAGCAAGAGTCCTGAACAAATTTTTAAAGAAGTTGGAATAGATACAACAAATCCAAATTTCTTTGAATCAGGTTTAAAACAGATAGAAGAAGATATCAAAAAACTTGAGAAACTGACGGCTAAATAATTTTTCAGATTTTCAAGTTATGTTATAGTATTTTTATGAAATCAGACGAAATCAGAAGTAGATTTTTAGAATTTTTTAAAAAAAGGGGACACGCCATTATCCCTTCGGCTTCTTTAGTGCCTGAAAATGATCCGTCTGTGCTTTTTACAACTGCCGGAATGCAACCGCTCGTGCCATATCTATTAGGCGAAAAACATCCCGCGGGCAACAAACTAGCAGATGTTCAAAAATGCATCCGCACGCAAGATATTGATGAAGTGGGAGACAACACCCACGACACTTTCTTTGAAATGCTCGGAAATTGGTCACTTGGAGATTATTTCAAAAAAGACGCGATTAAGTGGAGTTACGAATTTTTAACCTCAAAAGAAGAAGGGCTAGGACTTGATCCTAAACGCCTTTACATAACAGTATTTGAAGGTGATGAAAACGCGCCACAAGACACGGAGTCAGAAGAAATCTGGATAAACGCAGGAATACCTAAAAACCGGATTTACACTCTTCCTGCCAGCAAAAACTGGTGGAGTGCGGGAGAAAATGGCCCATGCGGTCCGGATACCGAAATGTATTACGATATCACGCCAGAAGGTCTTGGAGACTTAAGTTTTGAAGAATTTGCAAAAGCAGACGAAGAACAGAAAGTCATTGAAATCTGGAATGATGTTTTCATGGAATATTTAAAGAAAGATGGAAAAGTTGTAGGAAAACTGAACCAGCAAAATGTAGATACTGGCGCAGGACTCGAACGTATGGCAACAGTTTTACAGAAAAAAGATAATGTTTTTGATACAGATTTATTTGAGCCGATAATGAAAAAAATTGATGAACTTGCTTCTGTAGACAACCTGCGCGCGCGACGAATTGTAGCTGACCATATCCGAACAAGCACTTTTGTTATTGCCGACGGAGTAACTCCGTCAAACACCGATCGCGGTTACATATTAAGAAGACTTTTGAGACGAGCTGTTCGATACGCCGATGTGTTGAATATAAAAAACGGAGGACTTTCCGAAATATCCGAAACAGTTATTGAAAAATACAAGCATGTTTATCCAAATCTCGAAGAAGAAAAAAACAAGATAAAATCCGAAATAAACAGAGAAGAAGAAAAATTCAGACAAACTCTTGAACGAGCTATAAAAGAATTCGATAAATCGGAATGGCGAGGTATACCAGATGAAAAAATTCCCAACAGAGGAGCTTTTTCTGGTCATGCTGCAAAAGTTTTACCAGGTGAAATTGTTTTTAATCTTTATCAATCATACGGTCTACCAATAGAACTCACAGAAGAATTAGCCAAGGAAAAAGGGCTGTTGGTCAGTAGAGAAGATTTTAATCGTAGAATGAGTGAACACCAAGAACTTTCGCGAACAGGAGCAGAAAAGAAATTCAAAGGCGGTCTTGCTGATACAAGCGAGATCTCAGTCAAATATCACACAGCCACTCACATGCTAAATGCCGCTCTAAGACAAGTTTTAGGTGATCATATAATGCAAAAGGGAAGTAACATCACAGTTGAGAGACTTCGCTTTGACTTCTCACATCCACAAAAAGTCACACCTGAAGAACTCAAAAAAGTGGAGGATATTGTAAATCAAAAAATAAAAGAAGCTTTGCCAGTAACTTATCAAGAAATACCAAAAGAAGAAGCTGAAAAAACCGGCGCGATCCACGCATTCGGTGAGAAGTATGGAGATATGGTAAAAGTCTACACAATTGGAAATGAAGAATTGGGGATTTTCAGTCGCGAATTCTGCGGAGGACCTCACGTATCAAACACTTCCGAACTTGGCTCGTTTAAAATCACAAAAGAAGAAGCTGTGTCAGCTGGAGTGAGAAGAATTAAAGCCGTATTAGAATAAAAATCACAGTTTTGGCAAAGCCCCGAATTTTTTTCAAAAAATTCGGGGCTTTTGCACACTTTTTGTAGATTTATTTATTTTTAATGTGTTACAATATAAGCATGATTCGGTCTCTTTTTAAAAAAATAGATTATGAAATTGTTCTTATTTTTGATATAGGAAGTGGAAGTGTAGAAGGTTCGATTGTAAAATTAGTAAAAAATGCGCTTCCAGAAATTTTGTATTCCTATAGAGCAGATCTTCCATTCAGAAAAACACGAAATGCAGAAAAGCTTACACTACTTATATTCCAAGAATTAAAAAGCGTAGCAGCGCATCTATCAAAAGAAGGATTAAAACACCCTAATTTTACTAAATTAGAAAATAAAAAGATTGTAAAAAGCTTTTTAGTTTTTTCTTCTCCGTGGACACTCAATAAAACAAAAATCGTAACAATTTCAAACAAAAAAGAATTTCTAGTGGATAGCAATCTAGTTGATAAAACTATTGAAAACGAAGAAAAAAATATTTTTGAATCTTTTCCAGAGTATGAATCGGAATCTTTGCAAATTATAGAAAAAAAAGCAGTTAGTATACTTCTAAATGGATACGAAACCACTCTGCCTTATGGGCAAAAAACTAATGAAATCACAATGACCTTAGTTTTTAGCTTAATAACCCGCAGTTTAGCAGAGAAGTGCGAAGAAATTACAAAAAAATATTTTCCTTTTACCCCCTCTGAAATTCTTTCTTTTTCAATGGTTTCATTTACCACACTTAGAGACATGTTTCCGGAAGAAAGAAACTTTATGCTTTTAGACATAGGATCTGAAGTGACGGAAATAACAATAGTTAGAAATAACGCAATAAACGAAGTAATCTCATTTCCTTCCGGAAAAAACCTACTAATTCGCAACGTTATTTCAAAAATGAAGATAGAACACGAGATGGCGCTTTCACTATTAAATACATGGCTTGAAAAGCACACTGACCATATCTCTTCTAAAAAAGTATCTGATATAATCTCAGATACAGAAAAAGAATGGATATCAAGTTTTCAAAAAGCAGTGCTTTCTGATGAAAATAAGTTTTCCATCCCGCAAACCATCTTTATAACAGCAGACAGTAATTCTGGAGAAGTTTTTGCACAATTTCTCAAAAACGAAAACATTGCACAATTCAATAAAACTCAAGGAAAATTCAAAACATGGGTTATAGATAGAGAAAAACTACTTACAAAATGCATATGGAGAATTCCACATAGTAGCGAACCTTTCATTGCAATAGAAAGCATTTTTCTAAACAAAATATTCAATTCGGATAAACAAAAATAATTTTTTATTTTAAAGACAATGCATAAAAAAATTCAAGATATTGTTATACCAAAAAAATCAATAAGAAATATTGCTATTCCTGAGCATAAAAAAACTTTTTTAGAAATTGAACCTGAACCAGTGCAAAGAAAAAAAGAAGAGGATAAAGATCAACCAAACATAATAAAGGTGCACAAGGAAAAAATTGAAAAACACGATCTAGAAAAAGAATTAAAAAAGCATACATCCTATAAAAGACCTGACATACAAAAAAGCAAATTAAAATATTTGCTTTTAATTCCAGCAACTATCTTAATATTTTTTATTTTTTATTTTTTACTAGGAAAATTTAACGAAGTAATTGTTTATATAAATCCCAGACAAGAAACTGTTCAAATAAATAATTCTTTTTCTGCTCATAGCGCACCAGGTTCAGAAGTTCTTTCTTATAATGTAGTAACAATAAATGAAGAAATGATCGAAAATGTAGATCCTACTGGAGAAAAAACTGGCGAATCACAATCAAGAGGACGTGTTGTTATCTACAACAATTATTCAAAAGCCAGCCAGAGATTAGTAAGAAACACAAGGCTAGAAACTCAAGATGGACTAATATATAAAATCATTGATTCAGTTACAATTCCAGGAAAAACTGTCGCAAATGGCAAAGATGTAGCTGGAAGCATAGAAGTTGATGCTTTAGCTGAAAGTCCGGGGCCAGATTACAACATAGGCTTAGCAGATTTTACAATTCCAGGATTCAAAAGTGATCCTGAAAAATACAAAAATTTTTACGCAAGATCAAAAACAAAAATGACTGGCGGTTATTCAGGTTTAATAAAGATCGTTTCAGACGAAAAAACTACAGAGGTTAGAAATAGACTTCAGACACAATTAAAAGATGAACTCATAAAGAAAGTAAAGTCTCAAACTCCAGAAAATTTTATAACTTTTAATAACGCACAATTTTTCGAATTTGCTTCCGACGATCCTATCTTGAACGGAAGCACTTTTACAATTAAACAAAGTGCTACTGTCTATGCTCTTATTTTCAAGAAAGATGATATTATGTCGATAATCGCTAAATCAAATATAAAAAATTATGACGGATTGCCAATAGAGATGCCCGATATTCAAAACGCTAATTTTGAATTAGTAACAAAGCAAGATAAAAAATCACAGGAAAACCTCACTCCGATCTGGAAAAGAGATGTTATCGATTTTACCTTAAAGGGAAAAACTGAAACTCTGTGGAAAACTGACGAAGACGCTTTCAAGAAAGATCTTGTTGGAAAAAATAGAAGCGAGTTAAATAGTGTAGTTTCAAAATATAAAGGAATAAAAAACATCCAAGTAGTAATAAAGCCATTCTGGTTACAGACATTTCCAGATGATCCTCAGAAAATAAAGTTTCAAGGAGGCACTTACAATAATTAAAAACTAACTTAAAAATGGTCAATTTTAAGTTAAATTATAAAAATAAAAGCATTAAAATCGATTGCTAGTCAAAAGGGGTTGACTAAATAACCCTATTTTTGCTAGTATAACAAGACTGTTTTACAATGGAAAATAAAAAAGACAAAGTCCAGGGTACCACAGGTGTGGTTATAGAGGCTCTTCCTAATACCTTTTTTAAGGTCAGATTAGAAGACGGCAGCGAAATAATGACCTATCTTTCAGGAAAGATGAGGTTAAATCGCATTCGAGTTCTAATAGGGGATAGAGTTTACGTTGAACTTGACCCTTACGGAGGAAAAGGAAGGGTATCAAAAAGACTCTAAAAAACAAAACAATTTATATATGAAAGTAAAAGCATCGGTAAAAAAAATGTGTCCACAATGTAAAGTAGTCAGAAGAAAGGGCTACATTTATGTTATATGTAAAAGCAATCCAAAGCATAAACAACGCCAAGGATAATAATAAATTAAATTTAAAAGCATGCGTATATCAGGTATAACAATTCCAGAAGAAAAAAGACTAGAGATCGCTCTTACATCAGTTTTTGGTATAGGCCGACCTAGAGCTCAATACTTACTAGAAAAGGCTGGCATTGATTTCGGAAAGAAATCAAAAGATCTAACAGTAAATGAAGAAAACGATATAAGAAAGATAATAGAAGAAGAATTCAAAATTGAAGGAGACCTAAAAAGAGAGGTTGCCGGAAACATCAAGCGACTAAAGGATATAAAGTGCTACAGAGGTTCAAGACACACAAAAAGACTTCCAGTGCGAGGACAAAGAACAAAGACCAACGCAAGAACATGGAAGGGAGAGAAAAAGACCATGGGAACAGGAAGAAGAAAAGTTGAAAAGAAATAATTTTTAATATTATGGGAAAAAAACGTATTGTAAAAAAATCAGATAGCGATAAGGAGGTTTCAAAAAGTAACTCATCTTCCATATCAAAAAGACATTTAGAAAATGGCATTTTTTATGTTAATTCAACTTACAACAATACTCTAGTATCACTTACAGATCCTAAGGGAAATATAATCTGTGCATCATCAAGTGGCGCATTAGGCTTCAGTGGCACAAAGAAAGGAACACCATTTGCAGCAGCAAAAGCAGGTGAATTGATTGGTTCAAAGGCTCAATTGATGGGAATGAAAGAAGCTTTAGTTATTGTTAAGGGAATCGGAGCTGGAAGAGAATCTGCAATAAGAAGCTTCGCAGGAAAAGGCATAAATATTTCAGAGATCAGAGACATAACACCGGTTGCTTTTAATGGACCAAAACCTAAAAAACCAAGACGAGTATAATTTATTACATTAGCTTTTTATAATCTTTATGAAGATCGGATCAAAATTTAAAATAGCAAGAAGATTGGGTGCCCCAATATTTGAAAAATGCCAAACAGAAAAGTTTGCGCTATCTTTATCAAGAAAATCAAAAACAAAGAAAACTGGAAGAAGGGGACCTTTAACTGACTTCGGAGCACAACTTATTGAAAAACAAAAAGCTCGTCTTACATATGGACTTTCAGAAAGACAATTTTCTAAATACGTTAAGGAGGTTATAGAAAAAAAATATCAAAAACAAGATGAGAAATTGTCTGAAGCTCTCGAATCAAGATTAGACAATGTTGTATACAGATTAGGCATAGCACCAACAAGAAGATCTGGTCGCCAATTTGTTTCTCATGGACATTTAATGGTAAATGGAAAAAAGGTAACAATACCTTCATATAGCGTTAAAAAAGGAGAAAAAATCGCAATTCGCGATGGAAGCAAAGAACACCATTTTGCAAAATCTATAAAAGAAAGATACGCAAACTGGAATCCACCTTCATGGTTGGCTTTCAATCCAGTAGCAATGACAGGAGAGATAAAAGGCGTGCCTCATTACGAACCACACGAACAATTATTCGATTTAAAAGCAATTTTGGAGTTCTACAGAAGATAGTCACAGTTTTATTTGCTTTTTTAAAGAAAGTAATGTATAATTTAAAAACTTTATTATAACTAAAATAATTATTTATGCTTGATTACAACGTAGTACTTCCATCAAAGCCTCGAGTCATAAAGGAAGAAAATTTCATTGGTATCTATGAAATTGACGGCCTTTACCCAGGCTATGGTCATACTTTGGGTAATTCGCTCCGAAGAATCATTCTTTCGTCACTTCCTGGAGCTGCTATTACATCTGTAAAAATTGATGGTGTAAGCCATGAATTTTCTACTATCGAAGGGATAAAAGAAGATGTGATAACAATAATCCTAAACTTAAAAAGAGTCCGATTGGAAATGCTCACAGACGAACCTCAAATTCTCAAGCTAAAAGTAAAAGGTGCAAAAGAAGTCACAGCAAATGACATCGAACTACCAGGCCAAATTAATATTTTGAACCCTGATCTTCATATTGCAGAGCTCACAGACAAGAGTGCTGAATTAAATATGGAACTCACAGTTGAAAAGGGTCTTGGATATGTATCAAAGGAAGTCTTACAAAAAGAAAGAGTTGAGATTGGAACAATCACTTTGGATGCAAACTTCACTCCTATTAAAAGAGTAAATTACGAAGTTGAACATATGCGTGTTGGCACAAGAACTGACTTCAATAGATTAAAAATCTATATCGAAACAGACGGAACTGTTAACCCACGCGAAGCTTTAGAAAAATCAATCGAAATAATGAGCTTGCAGTTAAAGGCAATAATCGGATTTAAGGAAGAAGAGGAAGAAATTTCTTCTTTACAAGAGAATACAGATTCAGAATCTGAGGAAGAAAAAGATGAATCCGAAGAAGACCAAAACAGCAAAAAAATATCAAAGGAAGCTTATGATGATGTTTTGAAAACAAGAACAGACACTCTTGATTTATCACAAAGAACAGTTAATGCTTTAACAAATGCAAACATCAGAACAGTAGGAGGTATTGCTAGAAAGAAAGAAAAAGATCTCCTAGAAATCGAAGGATTAGGTTCAAAAGGAGTAAAAGAGATCAAAAAATCATTAGGTAATTTTGGTATAACACTAAAAGAATAAAAGATTTATTTAAAAAACTACAATGAGGCACCACAGCAAAAACAAAAAGCTAAGCAGAGTAAAAAAAGTCCGCACAGGTCTAATGAGATCTCTTGCTAATTCACTTATTCGATACAATAAGATTAAAACAACAGAAGTAAAAGCTAGAGCATTAAGACCACTTGCAGAAAAGATTGTAACTAAAGGAAAAAAGGGTGGAATTGCCAATATTAGATTAATAAGAACAATAGTAGGAACTCCTGAATGCAAAAAGATAATAGAAGAAATAGCTCCAAAATATAAAGGAAGAAGCGGAGGATACACAAGAATTATCAAACTAGGAGCAAGAAAAAGCGACGGAAGTAAAATGGCAGTAATTGAATTCGTTTAGAAAATTTTTAAAATTACCATGGATTACAAAATTGATGCAACAAATAAAAAGTTAGGACGAATAGCTAGCGAAGCTGCAACTTTATTAATGGGTAAAAAAGAAGTTGATTTTGCAAGAAATAAACTCCCAAACACTAAAGTTACAATCGTAAACGCTTCAAAAGCAAGTCTTGATGAAAAGAAAATGGAAATGAATTTGAAAGAACAATATTCAGGATATCCAGGAGGTTTAAAGAAAATTTCAATAAAACAAACGCTTGAAAAAAAGGGTTATGGAAAAATTTTTGAGAATGCTATAAAAGGCATGATCCCTAGAAATAAATTAAGACCATTGATCATGAAACATTTAGTAATAACAGACTAGTAATTATTTTATGAAAACAGTAACCAAAGAAAATTTAACAGGAGAAAGATATATTGAGGCTGTAGGACGCAGAAAAACATCTACTGCCCGAGTACGCCTTTTCGCTAACACAAAAACAAGCTACGAGATCAACGAAAGAGAGTTAGAAAATTATTTTCCAACTGAAGAATTAAGAGCGATCGCAACAGATGCATTAAGTAAATCGAAAATTCCAGCAAAATTCAAAATTACTGCCAAAATAACAGGTGGGGGAATACACTCTCAAGCAGAAGCTCTACGACATGGAACTGCTAGAGCATTAATTGAATTTGATGCAGAACTTCGAAAGAAATTAAAGAAATTAACTTTTCTTAAGAGAGATCCTAGAGCAAAAGAAAGAAGAAAATTCGGTCTCAAGAAAGCTCGCAAGGCTCCACAATGGTCTAAACGATAAAACTAAAAATAAAACCGCTTCAAAAGCGGTTTTATTTTTTAAATTTGAAGAAATTATCCCCAAATTCTACCTGATTAACCGTGCATAAGATGTTTATTCGAGATATCATAAATATGATGGTCTTTCTTTATGTATCTATATAGTTTTTAATTATAAATAATAAAAAATATGAAGCCAAAATATTTAATCTTTACTATCATAGGAATTATAATAATTGCTTGCGGAAGCTATTATTTTTACACCCAACAAAGTCAAAATAATTTATTACAACAAAAAAAACAACTCGCTATTTCAGATTTCAATAGCAATAATCTAGATGACGCTATTTTAAATGCACAAGAATTAACAAAATCAGAAAAAACAAAAGTAGAAGGACTGTTACTTTTGGCCGCTAGCTACGTTCAAAAGGGAAGTGTGGAATTTAAAGAAAAAGAATACGGAGATAAAGCTATCTCAACAGCTCAAGATGTTTTAGCAATTGAACCAAGCAACGCCGAAGCATACAGACTTATTGGATACGCAAATGAAATAGAACAAAATTATCCAGAATCTATAAAAAATTACGATAAATCAATTTCTCTCAACGCAGAAAATGCTATAGCCTTAGCAAGTAGAGGACATGCATATTATTTAATGGGTGAAAACAAAAAAGCGGAAGAAGACTTTTTGACAGCGATATCTATTGATCCAAAAATGGAAACCGCTCTATTAAACCTAGCAAGACTTTCTTTTGAAGCAGGAGACTCTAAAAAAGCGGAAGAATATTTAGCAAAAATAGTTGATCCTAATACACCGTCTTTGGTAAAAGCCGATGCATTAACTCTTTCAGCCTTAATTAAAGGACAAAATAGCGATATTGAAGGCGCTTTAGATTCTTTCAATAAAGCTCTGGCTTTAAATCCAACATCTCCATATATCATGGTATGTATTGCACAGGTAAAAACAGCATTACTTTTCAAAAATGGCACAACAATAAAAAAGATTGATGTTGAGAAAATTATATCCGATGTAGAAGCAGCAATTTCTATTAATCCTTCTCAAACAATAGCTTATATTACTCTCGGAAAGTTGAAAGCTTTGATTGGTGATTCCAAAGGAGCAGAGGAACAATTCAACAAAGCAAAAGCAGTTGTTGCAGAAGATATCACATTAAATTCCATCGCGAAAAAAAATATACAAACAGAGATAGAGAATGCATTATCAATAAGTATTAAAGAGATAAAATAATTAATATGAAAAAATATATTCTTTTTATTTTTTGTTCGCTGTTAGCTGTTAATTTATTATTTTGCGCGCCTCAAAAAGCTTCGGCAGCCTCTCGTGCAGCGGGAAGCGTTTCATATAGTGTAGATAATGGAAACGGATCAGTAACGCATTACACATTCTTTATAGTAGGAAAGGCAAAAGAAGTTTACCTCCTACTTTCAAATCCAGCAAGCACCTATCAGTATTATTTTGCTCTTATGGGATATCCTTCTTGTGGAAACTTTACTATCTCACTAGTTGCTAAAACAACTTCATGTACTCCGCTTTATCAATGCAGTGGAAATGCTGTAGTCGAAAGATGCTCAGGAGCAACTCAGCAGTGCTCATACGGATGCTCTAACGGATCTTGTAATCCTATGCCTCCGACTCCACCACCTCCTCCACCAACTAATTTAAGTGGCTCATGCTCAACTGGTGGTAAAACTGCAAACTTCTCTTGGGTTAACGCTGCAGGCTACAACACAGTATACTTCCGGGCAGTAGATACAACATTATTCGGATGTGTAGCGCAAAACCTAAGTAACCTCTGGAATGAAGGAGTAGTAGGCACAACTTATTCTATTAATACAACACCTGGGCACTCTTACTGCTGGTGGTTAAATACAAAAGCTTCCGATGGAAAATGGAGCACCGAAGCAAACACAAAAAACTTTACTTGTGAATGCGATAACGGCACTTCTAATCCTCCAACATGCACGAAATGCCCGAGTGGTTATAGCCTCATAAACAATGTCTGCACTCTTGTATGTTCTAACGGCGCTACAGATTATCCAACATGCACCATATGTCCAATTGGCTATAATCTAATAAATAATATTTGCACTCCTGAATGTTCCAATGGGGCTTCTAATTATCCTACGTGCACTATATGTCCATCTGGATATACTTTAATAAATAATGCCTGCATTCCTCCTAGTTGCACTCCGAGCTACAGATGTAATGCCGACAACACAGGAGTAATAAATAGTTGCAACAACGGAACGACTCTATGCCCAACAGATCAAGTTTGCATCGAAGGTGCATGTTCTTCTTTGAAAATAAATAAATTTAATCCTAGTCCATCTCAAGTTCCAAAAAATTCTGGATGTAATCTTGTATATGATATCTCAGGCGCACTATCGTGTAATATAACAGGAACAAACATTGGTGGGCAGGGAATTAACTCCATATCATTACCTCTGATCTCAGGCACAATAAGTAGCAGCACAAAGTCAGGACCCATTCAAACAAAAACAACATACACTCTGTCGTGCGCTGATACTGCTCATGTCATACATTCAAAGCAAGCAAACTGTTTGATGATGGTTGATATCATCTTCAATGAGTTCTAATTAGTTAGACAAAAATCTAACATCAAAAAACACCTTCTAATTTCAGAAGGTGTTTTTTGAAATAAATAAATAACATATTTTATAACATTGTCAATAGTAATAATTTTTCTATCTTGATCAAACTGAAAACAAATATCTGTTTAATTGATTAATTGTAGATTAAAAATTAATTCAAACATCATAACTAATAAGCGTTGTAGGGAAGTTTTGTAAATTTTAATCTACTACGATGTAAGAGATTTAATTTAATTATTTGAATTATTAAATTTATTAAATAATTAAATTATTGGCCCAATCTATATAATAGGGTATTCAAAGCGGTTTTATACTATGTCGCACAATATATCTTTTACGACATAGATATTGAAGAATAAGGACTCTAATACTATTAACTCCTTCAGATAAAACAATTGCTTAAACCGAGATGATCAATGTATCAACTTTAAATGTATCGTTCGTCCTAGAGCGTTATAGGAGGTCAAAATTCACCTAATTCCCTCATTTAAAGACCTTATAGTATTTAATCAAAAAATAACAAAAGAAGAGTGTAACTTCATTAATACTTAAGCAAACAATCCTTATTTTTAATTAATTTAATCTATTTTTAATAGATCGAATTTTGATCTTAATAATATAAAACTTTTAATGATAATTAAGATGCGTTTGCTTTTTTTATTGAAAGTTTAATTTAATAAACAAAAATATTTTTTATAAATATCTTACCATTGACACATACAAAATAAGATTGCATTATTTAGTAGGGCACTATTACTACCCTCTTTAAAAATAGAGAACAAAAAAGGGAAGCGATCATTGAGATCGTCTTCCCTATTTAATTTAATGAACATCATTTAAGTCTTCTAACCAAATCGGACTTAAGTCAGTTAACTGCTTTCTTTGATGATTAATAAGAAAAAATGCCTGCTGAGGTCTTTCGAAATCAGCTTTGATACTTAAAGCGTAGGCATTGTATCCAATTAGAGAACCATTACACACAAAGTTACCACCATACTTTAGCTGATGAAAATGTCCGAAAACATCAAGATTAACAGCCCTAGATTTTTGCCATTGAGCAATAGCTTTATACGCTGGAATAAAAATACCACCAACACCGCCAGCATACCTAATATCATGACCGTGATGAAAACGAATCACAAATCCTTCAACATCAATGAATGAGTGATAGCCTCGAGAGATCATAAATTTCACTCTAGGATTATCTGAAAAATGATCAGCTATGTTGTGATACATTATATATTCCAAAGAATTACCGCTCTCGGTTGAATGTCTTTGTTTTTTTGTTATTCGGCCATGATTACCTGAATGGCACGGTATCACAAAATCCAAATCTGTATTATCTAACAAAAAATTAATTCCAGAAATAATTCTTTTTTGGACTTCAAGAGTTGCATCTATAGGTAAAAGTAAATTACCTTCCATTAATTCATCATGGATGGATCCAGAAATAAAGTCTCCTAATAAAGCCAATATCAAAGTTTTTATGTTGATACTTTTTTGTTTTGCTTCAATTAGTCTTAAGAGACTTTGAAAAAATAAAGTTGCTCTTTTTCCTGTAATCTCTAAATTAGAATTATTAAGATCATTTACAGTGCTAGGATCAACTCTTTCTTCTATATGCCAATCAGAGCCGACAGCAACCGCAGTGGCTGATGATTCCTCAGAATCGCTTCTCCTAGTAATTTTATAACAAGAAATTTCATCTTTTAAACGCCTTACAGCATCTCTTTCTTTTTCTGCTTTCTCTAAACGATCTTGAAGTAATTTTAAAGTTTTTTTGTTATATCCAACTTCTTTTGAAAGTCTAGATTTTTCAATTTCTAAATCAAGTTCATGTTCAGGATTTAAAGGTGTTAAAAGATCTTTCGCTTGGCCAATTGTAAGGCCGTGAAATTTTTTAACAAGTTCCTTTGGTAATGCTTTAGGATTCCTTTTAATAAATGTTCTAATTTTTCTTAATAGATCTTCAGATAATTGTTTCGGACTAGTCATAATTTCCTCCTTATTTTGTTTTCAACGAACTCTAAAGGTTGTTTAAATCACTTCCCTATTTCCTTTCATCAACAATTATACCTGACAAAATAAAATAAAACCAAATATGGCTTGTCCTCAAAATCATTTATTTTAACTTGTCAAAACTTGATTATTTCGTCGAGCGAGAAGCGCCGCGCAAACTTCTTAGTTTGCGCGGCGCTTGAGCGAAGACGAAATATAGGTTCAATTAACACCTCGCGGCTCTGCCGCGAGGAACCTTTATTTTCCAGAAAATGATCCGGAAAAATGACTAACAAAAGTTAGAAACTTATTGAAATAAACCAAAATAAGTTTGATAATATCTAATACCCATACCCAAATAATTTGCATTAATTTTAGAAAATTAACAAAAAAACTTTTTACTATAGGGTTGGCGAGAATTTTTTTTATTTCATCATTAAAATATATAAATATAACTATTCCGATAATGACAGCAATTATTGTTGAAATAAAACCTCTATTTTTTCCTGATTTATTCATAAATATTTTTTATTATTTATTTACATTTTAAAATGATACACAAATTAGCACAAGTATTTTTTCTTAATAAGTTGGCAAATATACCATTGGATCAAGATAAGCTTTTATATCCGCCATCGGAATAACTGCTCCCTTGCAATGAATGCTGGTATCGTAAGTCGTAACTCTAACTCCTTGAGTTGCAAAGACTCCAAAATGCAAATGTGGGCCTGTCGCATAACCAGTATTTCCACTGTATCCTATTCTTTCTCCAGTTTTTACATTTTGACCTTGAGCAACACTTATAACAGAGAAATGCGAATAGATCGTAGATAAACCATTATCGTGCTTTATCAGAACCCATTTTCCATATGAATAACATCCTGGAACGGCGTCAGTATTGCCTACTGCGGTCACAACTCCATTTAAAGCAGCTTTTACTTCTGTTCCGATAGAAGCTCTAAAATCAATACCGTTATGAGAGCCTGAAACATAAAGTCTTTTTGAATCAGCAGTTTGTCCAAAAAGTTGAGTAATGAAAACATTATCTAATGGCCACGAAAGTATTGAGTGGCCAGAGCTAGGAAAACTTTTTGGATCAATCGCAATTTTGAGTTGAGATTCGTAATCAAATAATTCTTTTTCAAATAGATCTTTCTGCTTTTTCTTTTCGGCTAAAATCTTTTGAAATTCTGCTTCTTTGTTTTTTGTTTCTGCAAGAACTTTGTCTTTTTCGTTTTTGTTATAAACAACGACTAATTTTTGATCAGATAAATTTTTCTTTTGATTTAACAAACTATCTTTTAATACTAAACTTTTGTCCTTACTTTCTTTTAAGGATTCCGTAAGATTCTTTAGTTCGTCTGCATTATTTTTTATAGCGCTTTGCAATTGCGCCATATTTTCAAGATCAGACCACACATCAGATAATACTTTCTGAGAAAGTAGATTTTCTATAAAAGATTGCGACTCCTGCTCCGATATTAATCTAAAGTTTGCAGCAAGGGCAATATAGCTTTTTTCAATATTGCTTTCTTTGCTCTTTATTTCGATTTCCAACTCTTTTATTTCCAAATTTATTCCAGAGATCTTGTTTTCTGTGACTTTTATACTTGTTTCCAGTTTTTTTCTTGTTTGTTCAAGTGTGGTTATTGTTGTTTTTAAAGTCGCTTTTTGCTTTCCAGTTTCATCTAGTTGTTTTTGATAGCCTTCAATTTCTTTTTCCAGCGCTGCAATCGTATTATTTCTGTCAGTAATTTTTTGTTTTAATTCATCTATAGTAGCAGCAAAAATATTTCCGGAAAATAGTGGCGACAATACCAAAATTATGCTTATTATTCCAAATATCAAAAAAATACTTCGCTTTAAAAGCTTCGATTTTGCCATGAATATATTATACCACTTATAGAATCGATATGGCTTCTTTTATTCTAGCTATCGATTCTTTTTTTCCTAAAATTGAAATTAAACTGAATGGATCAGGAGATTTATCCTTTCCTGAAAGCGAATATCTTATAGGCCACAACACTACCCCCCTTCCCTTCTCTGTAGCATAATCCCAAATATATTCCTTTATATTTTCTGCATCAAAATTACTGTCAGAAATACTCTCGATAATTTTTATAGCATCTTCTAAATATTCTTTAGTTTTTTGAGCATCGCTATCTTTCCATATTATTTTTTCTTTTATCAAAACAGGCTTGTTTATAAAATAATCAAGTTCGCCATTACTTATCATTTTTCTTAAATCGCCAAAAGTTTCGATACGTTCAAGAATTAAGGGTGATATTTTTTTTAACAATAATTCATCAGCATTAGCAAAGATCGGAAACTCATTTAAAATTTTTCTTACACTAGAAATAAAATCATTTTGAGGCATTCTTTTAATATGCTCTTTATTCACCCAAAGCAATTTTTCTTCATTTAGATTTGCTCCGCCAGTTTGAATTTTTTCTATTTTAAATAATTCTATAATTTCTTTTCTGGAAAAAATCTCTCTATCATCTCCAGCGCCTGGGTTCCAACCAATAAAAGCCAAAAAATTAAAAATAGCATCTGGCAAATAACCTTCGTTTCTGTATTCAAGAATATCTTTAGCTCCATCTCTTTTACTTAATTTCTTTTTTCCATCAGGCCCCATAATCGGTGGTAATGTAACAAATTCTGGTCTTGTTATTTCTAATGCATTATACAAAGCTATAAAGTTAGGAGTCGAAGAAATAAATTCATCGGCTCTGAAAATGTGTGTTACCCCCATCTCAAAATCATCAATAATATGAGCAAAATTGTATGTTGGGTATCCGTCACTTTTTATTAAAATAAAGTCATCAAGAGCCTCTGGACCAGCTTCTAAGTCCCCTCTTACTAAATCATGCCATTTTGTTTTTTCTACGTTTGTTATCTTGAAACGAAGCGGGGTGCTTCCGTCCCAAACTGGTGGATTTTCTGGCCTATGTTCTCTATATGAAAATGGGCGTTTTTCTTTTTCGGCAGTTTCTCTGAAAGCTTGAATTTCTTCTTTTGAATAAGGGTCAGCATAAGCCAAACCTTTGTCAGCAAGAGTTTGAGCATACTTTTTGTATATCTCGAGTCTCTCTGATTGGATGTAAGGTGCTTTTGGTCCGCCTATATTTGGTCCTTCGTCCCAATTTAGTCCAAGCCAATTTAATGACTCTATAATATGTTCGATTGATCCTGGAACCTCCCTTTCTTTGTCTGTATCTTCTATTCTGAGAATAAACTTTCCATTATTCTTTCTAGCAAATATCCATGCAAAAAGAGCGGTGCGAACGCCACCAATATGCATAAACCCTGTAGGACTCGGAGCAAAACGAGTCACAATTTGTTTTTGATTTTCTTTTGTCATTTATTTTCCTTCGTGAGTTAGTGCCATTCCTAATATTTCGGTGGCTATAATTTTTGCTGAATCAGCGCGAGCAAATTCCTTTGCGCTTTTCGCCATTTTATCTCTATCTACTGAACTCTCCATTAGTCTTTCGATCTCAGCAGTAAATATATTAACATTTAAATTACTTTCTTCAACAACAATGCATGCTCCACTTCTAGCGTAATTATATGCATTTTTTCTTTGATGATCTCCGTTTGATTCGGTTATTGGAATAATTATTGAAGGAAGTCCCCATAAAGCTATCTCGAATATTGTTGAGCCTCCACGTGATATCACAAGAGTAGCAACACCCGCGGCCATCTTCATCGCCAAGTCATTCAAATAGCCGAAAGTTTTATAACGTTCAGAATATTGATTGTTATCCAAAACAATTCTTGCACGTCCGTTTACTTCTTCAAGATTATTTTTACCAGTTTGATGAATGATTTGATAATTTGGCAGAAGTCTAGGTAATGCATCTACTATAATATCATTTATAATTTTTGCCCCTTGTGATCCTCCAAGCACTAGAATAACCGGCACGTCTTGTTCTAATTTTAGAAATTCATATGCGCCATTTTTTGATGGCCTAATAATTTCAGCTCTAACAGGATTCCCGGTATAAGCAACTTTTTCCTTTGGAAAATAAGAAATAGCGCTCGGATAAGAAACTGCTATCTTATTGGCAAATTTACCAGCCCATATATTTACACGCCCTGGAATACTATCTGACTCATGAATTATTATGGGAATTCGAAAAAATCTGGCAGCAAGAAGAACTGGAAAACTAGCGTATCCGCCCTTACTAAACACAATATCTGGATATATTTGAAAAACTTTTACAAAAGCTTGAATAATACCCCAGATTGTTTTTATAGAATCAGTTAGATTTAAAAGGGAAAAATAAAGTCTAATTTTTCCTGCGGAAACTCTTTTATAAATTATGTTGTTATCAAACAAGATTGAAGGATTATATGACGTCGGACCCATATAATACATATCGGCATCTAAGAGTTTATGCTCCTTCATTATTTTTCTTATCTCTTGTGCAACGGCTACTATTGGATAAAAATGACCACCTGATCCGCCTCCTGTAAAAAGTATTTTCATATTATTTGATAATTTATGTTTAAAATTAATTTCTTATTTGATGTCTTGATACATTCAAAACTATACCGACTGAAAAAAGAACGAATAAAAGTGCTGTGCCTCCGTGACTTACAAAGAAAAGCGGAATGCCAGACAAAGGCAAAACCCCCAACATTGAACCGATATTTATAAAAGATTCAGATATTATCAGTATAACAATTCCAACGGTAACAAGTCTACCAAATTCATCAGAACTGTCGTTAGCAATCTTTAAACCACGCAAAGCAAAAAATATATAAAGAGAAATTAGTAACACGCTACCGACAAATCCAAATTCTTCAGCTGCAACAGCAAAAATTGAATCTCCGATAGGTTCTGGAAGATAATTGAATTTTTGAACACTTTGTCCGAACCCTCTGCCAAAAGTTCCGCCCGAACCTATAGCAATAAGCGACTGCTGAATTTGATATCCGGAATGAAGAGGGTCGCTCGAAGGATTAATATATGTAGTCAAACGATCCATAAGATATGGTCTCATGCTTGCCAGTATGAAAAGGCCAATAGCAGATATCAAAAATAATATGAATATATCTCTCCATTTAGCACCGCTAATAAGATACATAGCAAGACCGCTCGCAAAAATTATAAAAAATGTGGCTGTGTCAGGCTGATTTAAAAGTATCAGTCCAACAATCCCTAAAATAACCACAAATGGAAGTAATCCAAACCTAAATAAATTTAAATTATTTTTAACACCAGACAGCCAACTTGCAAAATAAATAATGAATCCAATTTTTAAAATCTCGGATGGTTGTAATGTAAAATTACCAATAATTATCCATCTTCTAGCTCCTCCCGAAAGAAGACCTATGTGGGGCACAAAGACTAAAAGATTTATTAAAATTGCAAAGAAGAAAATCCAGAATGCATTCTTTTTCCAAAATTTATAATCTATCCGCGAGTTGATAGTCATAGCAACAAGACCTAAAAAAACTCCGAAAAATATCTGCTTGAAAGCTACCATAAAAAAATCTGGACCTGATTCACCGCGTGCCCATAAACCCATTGAAGCAGAAATAAATATAAGCAGACCTACAACAACAAGAACTATTGTTGAAATCAAAAATGGCTTATCAACTGGTTTTATAGTGGACATGCTATCTAAACAAAAATATTAAATAAATAAATTTAGAATAAAATTTATTTGCCTAAAAATGCAATTATAATTCCTATAGTGGCAAATATTATAGATATGATCCAATAACGCATTGTCACTTTGTATGCTGGCCAACCGATTGCTTCAAAATGATGATGAATAGGCGCCACCAAAAAAACTTTTTTACCGTTACGAAATTTCTTTGAAACAACCTGAATTATGTCTGATAGTGTGGTAACTATAAGAGGAAAAGCAATTATCGGTAAAACGCTTAATCCGTGTCCGTCACCTAGTGAATCAGTCATAAATGCAACAACTGTAAGCGTAAGTAAAAGTGCCATACTTCCTGTTTCTGACATATAAAAACGCGCTGGCGGAATATTAAACCAAAGAAAAGCAAGAATGCTTCCAACTATCACAGCGCAAAATGCCGCCAAATCAATTTGATTTTGAAAGAACGCAATAATTGTATATGCACCAAAAATTATACCGAGCACTCCGCCGGCAAGACCATCTAATCCATCTATCACACCGCCGGAATAAATACCGAGCATAACAAAAATAAAAAATGGAATAAATAACCAACCTAAATAAATAGTTCCAATAAAAGGAACATAGATCATTGAAATCTCAAGTTTAAAATAAAACCACATCGAAGCAAGAAGTCCGACGATAGAAACAAGAATTATTCTTTTTTTAAGAGACAATCCGCCAGAGATGTGGTCGCGACTTCCCCTTATATCTAAAAAGTCATCTACTAAACCTATAACAGCACCAACAAGAAGAGCAAAAAAAGGTAACCATGTTTGACTTCGACTTAGAAAATCTAGCTTATGAATAAAATCGGTCTTTAATAAATTATCTAGTATCCAAAGTCCTAAAATTACAAACGATGCTGATAGCCAGATAATAACCCCACCCATTTTCGGAGTGCCAACTTCTTTATCTTTATGGAGACTATTGAAAATCGGCGTATCTTTGCCGTCCATAGCAACCTTGCCTGCTTTTTTCTTCCACATCTCATTCTTATAAAGGTAATGGGTCCAAAAAGGTGTTAAGAAAATGCCTAAGAAAAAGGCAATAGCGGCAGGTAAAAACACTTTAACAACATCGATAATCATTGCTAATATTATACTTTATTTTGCTAAATGAGCCAAGAAAAATTGGCGTTGCACAGTATTTGTGCAACGCCAATTTAAGCTCTAAATTATATTTAGAGAATTTTTATCAATAACTGCTGATGGGCTACTATATCCAAAATATTCAAAACTAAGAGGCTTTAATTGTATACCGAAGGTTTGAATACCCCAGCAGATGCAGGGAACATAACGATCCCCTTCTGGATCCAAAAGTAAAACACCATCAAAACAAATTTGCCTAGGTAGGCCATTTACTTTATTTTTCCAAGACTCGGGAATAACAGACAATTTTCCCCAAAGGATTTGAAAAATATCTCCGCCAAGACATATAAGATTCTCACTTTTCTTTAAACGTCTCAACCTCTCTTCTCCACTAATATATTTTTCATGTCCCTTAAGACAAGTCACAAAACGAACGCTCTTGAGAACTTTCTCAATATCAGCAAATTCAGAAATGCGATTTTCGCTTTCCTTTTCAATAATACTCCAACCGTTACCAATAAATCTTGCAAAAGGACCTTTTACGTCAATTTGTTCAGATTTTTTTTCGGTCGGTTTTCCAATTTTTGGTAATCTCCTGAATAATTCAGCAATCATAATTTTCCTCCTGTTTTGTATTTTGTATTGTTTTTATTCCTGCAACGCTTTGCTACAGGATATAAAAGTTAATATTTTAACTCCTATATTCTGCAGTAAAGCGACATCAAAGAACTTTATATAAAAACACCTTATCATTTAAAACTTTAAATGTCAATGGTGAAATAGCCAAAATAAGCATGGAGGAAGCCATATTTTTATTTTTCAATTTTAATATTTTTTATTGCTTCAAATAAGAAAGGGTGCTTGAGGCAAGTGTGAGCACATCTTTAAATCTTCCTTCTGCCGTAGAACCTAACACAACAATAGCTATCGGTTTATTCAAACCACTATCAAAGATAACGGCAAGATTTCCTCCGGCAGTATCTTCGAGCCCTGTTTTTGAAGCGAGCAATCCTGGAATAAGCGAGGCAATCTTATCTGTATTTTTTGCATCAAATCTAGCGCCAGAAATTGAATTTAGAGATATAGAAGATTTATTCGTAATTTCAAATATTTCAGGATATTGCTTAAAAGCATAGACAAACATTTTTACAACTCCAAGCGCAGAACCCATTCCGCCATTAGTAGTTTTGTCTATATCTAATCCAGTTTCATTGTAAAAATAAACATCACTATCCCCTATTGCTCTAGCTTGCTTATTCATTTGATCTACAAACCATTTATTTCCATTCTCATAACTACCCCCTAAAGCTTTTGCTCCTATTACAGAAGCAACGGAACGCGCCCCATCATTTGAAGAAACTATAAGTGTGTAGGATAAAAGAGTGCCCAATTTCCATTTGTCATTTGCCTTCAGTCCATTATTATCAATAATAAATGAACTCATTATTGGAACTTCAAGATCTTTTGGTGCAAGTTTCAAAGCAGTAACAGCCGTCATAATTTTTGTAAGAGAAGCAAGAGGCATACGCTCATTTTCATTTTTCCCATATAAAATCTTGTTGCTGTTTATATCATAAACAATAACTGATTTAGCTTCGATATTTAAATTATTAAATGCATTATTATTTTTTTCAACTTTTACATTGGCCATTATTGGAATTCCACCGTCTTTAGAATTTAGCGCAGAAGCAACAAAGAAAAGCAAAAAAACCATATATCCGATGCTACACATCGTTAATATATTTGTCATCAAACTTTTTTTATTATTTTGCTCCATTTATATAAATTATAACTTATTTAATTTAATTTTCACTTAAAGTTTGTTCACTTTTATTTTCTTGGGTTTCATCGTCTTCTTTGTTAATTGCATTAAAATTTTCTATTTCTTTTCTTACTTCACTAAATTCCGGAAGTTCCTCAAGCTTCTTTATTCCTAGATAAGACATTAGCTCAAATGTTGGCTTATATAAGATCACTCTCTGATCTTTAGCGTCTATCTCCTTTTCGATAAGTCCTCGAATAAGAAGATGTCTTAAAACAAACTGTGAATTAACCCCACGGATATAATCTATTTCTGAACGCCTTATTGGTCCTCTATAAAGAATAATGGAAAGCGTTTCAAGTCCTGCCTTTCCCAGATCTTTATTTAAATCTTCTTTGATAATTGATTCGATAAGTTCTGACGAAGATGGTGTGGTGCCGAGCATAACCGAATCGTCTTTTTGCATAAGGCACACTCCCCTGTCTTGAAGCTTTTCTTCAAGAACTTTTAGAGCATCGCTTATCTCTGGCTCGCTTACATTTAAAATTTGTGCGAGTTTTTTTATAGCGACGGGTTCGCCTTTGAAAAATAAAATTGATTCAATTTTTATATCTAAGTCCATTTTATAAATTTTTATTTTGTCATTCCCGCGAAGGCGGGAATCTAGTTTCTGCCTGCTTAATCTGGATTCCCGCCTTCGCGGGAATGACACAAATTTTTTAATTAATGATATTTAGGCACCCCAATCTCCTGTGTTTCCATTTCAATATCTCCATGCTTACTTTGTTGCATTACATTTATTATTCCATTCTTTACTAATTCTAACATAGCTAGAAAACTTACAATAACATTAACTTTTTCTTCTTTTCCAAATCCAGAGAAATTCTTAAAGCTCATTCTGAGACTTGTCTTTATTCTACCTGTAAGTTTTTCAATCGTTTCTTCCAAACTTATAACTTTCCTTACTAAAACCTTTGGTAATATTTCTTTCTTCGGCAAATTTTTTAGCACCTCTCTTATAGTGCTCAATAGTTTGCTAACATTAGTTTCCTTATCTGGTGAAAATACTGTCTGAATATTTTTTGTTTCAGATTTAGCAAAAATTAAATTGCTCCCATACATTTTCTTCACATTGGAACTTAACTCTTTCATCCTCTGATATATCTTTAGGCGATTTTGTAGATCTTCGATATTTTTTTCTTCGTCTTCTGTGAGCTTAAGCGCTGGAAGCAATGATCGAGATTTTATAAGAAGAAGAGTTGATGCTATCAAGATGAAATTAGCGCTTTGATCTACTGGAAAATTTTCATAACTTTTAACATGCGAAATATAATCATCTGTTACTTTAGCCAAAGAAATGTCATTTATAAAGAGCTTTCTCTTTTCTATTAAGGAGAGTAAAAGGTCTAAAGGGCCTTCAAAATGCTCGGTTTTGACTTTAAATTGTTCTTCCATCTTAACCTTAGAATATCATTTTTTGAGCAAATTTAAAATTGATTGACTAAACTGATTTATTATTATATTTTATATCAATAAAGTTCTTTGATTGACCTGCTGGCAAAACGCCAAGCGAATTACAGACTTCTAAACTACCGATATGACAAATACAGACATGATATATAATGTTATTCCTATAGTATTCCCGTTATTCATTAATAACGACTATGCGATAAAAAGAATGCTTAAACTTGGCAATTATGATCTAGTTGACAATGATGTTATTCCAAGCCATTTTGTGCCAAAACAGTGGACTGATTTGCTTTCTGATTCTGACTATGAAGTCACTCTCAAACTCATCTCTTTCAATACTGAAACGACACCTCAAAACAGTTTAGCTTGGATATCAGGGATTGGATTTAAATCGGCCAATATTCGAGAAACCTTAACCTTTGGTGCACAATATCCAAACGAGCAGAAAAATTCCTTGATTGTTTCTCCAGATGCAAACTTGAGAATTATGAGAAGTTTTTATTCGCTAGCGCTTGGAAATGAAAGAAGTTTCGGACTTCAAGACGAATCGAAACCGCAACGAGTTTTGGGCTTCATTCATAATTTTCACAAACTTCCAGCGGGGACAAAATTTCTAGTTGTTCCTAAGTAAGCATCTTATAAGATGAAATAATCTGAGCCAGTGAACTCAGATTTCAAAGCCGCGCACTAACTTAATTGATAGGGCGCGGTTTTTATTTTGTCTAAAAATTATTTTTGAATCTTTATTCCCAGTTCGCGGAGTTGTTTGTCTTCTATCTCTGCCGGCGCTTCCATCATCAAGTCTCTTCCCTCTCCAGTTTTTGGAAACGCGATAACTTCGCGGATCGAAGGCTCGTTTTTGAATATCATTATAAGGCGATCAACTCCCCAAGCAATTCCTCCGTGCGGTGGTGTGCCAGAGCCTAGTGCCTTTAGCATGTGACCAAAATTATTTTCAATTCTGTCATTTTCATAATCCATAATCTCAAAAACTTTTTTCAATGCTTCCGGTCTGTGATTTCTGATACTTCCTCCGCCGATCTCGTAACCGTTCAAAACTATGTCGTATTGAGCTGCGATAATTTTTTCTATATTTTCTTTATTCATCAAGTCATTCATAAACTCCGGCATCGGTGCGGAAAATGGATTGTGAGTAAATGTCCATTTACCTCCGTCTGTCTTTTCAAAAAATGGAAAATCAATAACCCAACAAAACGCCAAAAGGTTTTTATCATTTTTGTCTTCTCTTATATCTGGGTGGTCTGAACCATATTTCTCCATCGCTTCCTTATAAGTTATTTTAGGAAAAGGAATTTGCTGAATTTTTTTCTCCGGCATTAATTTTCCAACAATCTCAATTAAAAGTTTTTCATTTAATTCCATCACTTCTTCTTGAGTAGTAAAACTTAATTCCATATCAAGTTGTGTGAATTCTGGCTGACGATCTCCGCGAGTGTCTTCGTCTCTCATACAACGAGCGACTTGGAAATATCTTTCGAATCCCGACGCCATCAAAAGCTGTTTGTATTGCTGTGGGGATTGTGGAAGCGCATAAAACTTTCCCTTATCTATTCGGGATGGCACAACATAATCGCGAGCACCTTCCGGAGTAGATTTTGTAAGGATTGGAGTTTCTATTTCTATAAAATTTTCATTAGAAAGATAATCTCTAGTAAATTTAACGACTTTATCTCGCAATCGGATATTGTCTTGAAGTCTTGGTCGTCTTAAGTCTAGATAGCGATATTTTAAGCGATGTTCCTCGCCTATTTCGTTTCCGTCAGATGTTGGATCAATCGGCGGAGTTTCTGCTTCGTTCAAAACTTCAATAGATAAAACTTCAAGCTCAACGTCTCCGTTTGGCTCGTTTTTATTTATCATTCTTTCTGGACGCTTATTTACTTTACCAGTAACGCCAATAACCCACTCTGGTCGAACGGTATCACCAAGCTTATGAGCTTCTTCGTGGCTTGGCAAAACTACCATCTGAACTTTTCCGCTCATATCGCGAAGATCTATGAAGATAAGTTTCCCGTGATCGCGACGCACATCAACCCAACCAGCGACAGTAACTTCTTCTCCGGCATGTTCTTTTAGATTTTTTATATATACTCTGTTTTTCATATTTTAATTTAGTATTTTTAGTAAATATCTGTTCCAATTTTGTTTCTCACATCTTTCATTTTTTCTTCCGCACGAGCTTGCGCTTTCTCGCCACCTTCTTTCAAAATTTTCAAAACTTCAGGAATATTTTGTGCGATAGCTTTTCTTTTTTCTCTAAGCGGAGCGATGAATTTTGTTATATCAGCTATCAATATATCTTTTGCTTCTTTATAACTTAATCCGCCATCTTGATAACGCTTTCGCAGATCTTCTGTTTCTTTTTCATTTAAGAAAAGTTTGTGAATTTGGAACAATGTATACTCTTCAGGATTTTTTGGATCTTCTGGTCGTTTTGAATCTGTTGGAATTCGCATTACCGCATTCTTTATATCTTCGTCCGTCGCAAAAAGTTCAATTATATTGTTATAGCTTTTACTCATCTTCTGTCCATCAATTCCTGGAACTGTTTCTACATTTTCTAAAATAAGAGGTTTTGGAACTTTAAATGTTTCGCCAAAAATTCTATTGAACTTTTCTGCGGTATCTCTTGATATTTCAACATGCTGTTTTTGATCTTTACCCACTGGCACAATATCTGAATCATAAATTAAAATATCTGACGCCATCAATATCGGATAATCAAAAAGTCCTACGTTTACTTCTTTACTCTTTGCTTCAGCGTCTTTGAAAGCATGCGCACGCATTAGATATGGAACTGTAGTTATGCAATTAAAAGTCCATGCAAGCTCTGTAACTTGTGGAACATCAGATTGTTTAAACAGAACGACTTTCTTTGGATCAAGACCGATAGCCAAATAATCAATCGCGACATCAATGATGTTTTGTTTTAATTCTTCTTTATTCTGAACAGTTGTTAAAGCGTGAAGATCGGCAATAAAAATATATGCTTCATATTCGTTCTGAAGTTCAACAAACTGTTTCATTGCACCAAAATAGTTTCCTATATGTGGCCTACCTGTAGGCTTTATTCCTGATAAAAGTATTTTTTTCATAACTTCTATATAATAACAAAAATAATGCTTTTTAAAAGCATTTTATATACTAACTGATCTTAACTTATTATTTCCGCAAAAAGAGTATATTTAAAAATTATAACCATAATCTATACATAAAATTATTCATTACAATCTAGTTTTTTATTAGTTACAGATTTTATATCTTTTCCATCTACTACGAATTCGCAATTTCCAGTACCAGTAGTAGAAGTATCCGCGATACAGTAATAATAAAGTGAACCATAGCCTGGACTAGGACGTCGTAAGGTAATTCTTACAACAATACCGCCAGTCACGATCCAATTTTCCCAATCATAAGTCCAGCCACTGCATGGCGGAGTCGGCCAGCTTTTTAAATATTTCGAAACAAATCTTGGTGGTGAATTTGGACCAACATCGGTAGCATAATTATTGTTATCATTGTAATCAAGATTTGCTGCTACTCCTATAGAATTCATTGTTTCTAAAACTTGGGCAAATCTTGCTTTGCTACGGGAACTTTTTACGTTTACCTCTATGATACTTGAAAGCAACATAATAATAGAAATCACCACGAGTAATTCAATTAAGGTGAAACCTCTTTTTTTTATTTTTTTTAATGTTTCTCGGTTGTGCATATTTTAAAATTTTCACAACCCGTGACCAGTTTCCATATAAGATTTTTGCTCAGGAGTCATTGGTGATATTTTTTTTCCTACATTTCCACCAAATAATAAAAACAGTGAAATAATAAATACTAATATTGAAAACCCGATTAAGATATAATTTGCCTGCTTTTCATTAATATTTCCACCAGAATATTTTATAATCCATTGAATCATTTTTGGAGATTGTGCTTGAAAAGACTGAACAGAGCGTTGCAACTCATCATCAGCAAAAGTTACTTTCGATGATTTATTATTTTGATCCATTTTTTTAGACTACGTTAATAAAATAAAAATTTACCTACAAAATTACTGACAAGCCCCAGCTTCCGTAGTTAATGTTCCAGCATTACTTACATATAATCTATAAGCTGTTCCATTAGGCGAAAACATCTGAACACAGGAGCCGTTTGTAGTAGATTGTTTTGTTCCGATAAAAACAGTAGTTGTTGCAGTGGTTACAGATGGTGAAATGGAAACAATAGCTGATGGTGAACTGGAACCAATTCCTAAATTACCAGAAGAATTAATAACGGAATTCAAAACACCTGTGGTGCTAAAAACATCTAAAATGTTTGCCGTTTGAGAAGCAACAGGTCTAATAGCTAATGTTGTAGATGCGATGTCGGTTCCTGTTATTGAAAGTTTGGCATATGGAGTAGTGGTACTAATACCTAAATTTCCAGTAGCTACTGCTGCGCTTGAAGAAGTGAGTCCTCCGTAAATTCCTGTGCCGTAGATAAGATTTCCGATGTTTAATTGTTGATTGACTGTAGTAGAAGGAGCGTTAACATTTGCACCTATGATGATGCTGGATGAAGCGGTGGTTATATTGTATCCCGCCGAATACCCTAAGGCAGTATTATTAGAACCAAAAGTGTTGGAATAAAGAGCTGCCCTACCTTGAGCAGTATTTTTGTAACCTATGGTGTTGTTAACAAGTGAATCAACACCATCGGCTGTATTGTACCAGCCAGTAGTATTGATCATAAGAGCTTGATTACCATTAGCTGTATTCCACCAACCTGTAGTGTTACCATAAAGTGCAACCGCGCCATTAGCTGTATTACCAGAGCCTGTAGTATTAAGGTCAAGAGATGCCCAACCATTGGCAACATTGTAGTTGCCTGTAGTATTAGCGTACAAAGAGACTCTGCCAAAAGCTGTATTATTAGCACCTGTAGTATTATTATAAAAAGACTGAAAACCAACAGCAGTATTTTGATCTGCTGCGTTATTACTAGCTGTTGAACTGGAAAATCCAGCTTGATAACCAACAAAAGTATTTAGTGTAGCACCTGCTACTACATTCTTTCCTGCCTGATAACCAAGTTTAGTATTTTGATCTGTATTATTAAAATCAATTAAATCGTAAACGCCTAAGAGGCTGTTTGGCGTTGTTGTTCCAATACCTACACTTCCTCCACCTGTTGCAAACGTTGCTCCGCCTGCGAATGTAGATGTGCTTGTTATTGTATTTACTGACAAAGCGCTTGTTAATACGCTATTACCTGTTACAGATAAATTTCCACCTACTGTAGTATCACCCGTTGATATTATGTTTGTTCCTATTGATGTTGCTGATACAACTCCGGCTACAATAAAAAGAGATAAAGAAAGTATAGCAATTGTAAAAATATTTTCCTTAGTAATATATGACTTCATGATAATTGAAGTTAAATTTAAATAATTAACTGATGTCGTTTATTATAACAAATTTGTTTGATTAGGAACAAAGTAGCTGTGGAACAAAAAACTCACGAATGAATCGCGAATTTTTTTGTAATTTCCACAAAAACGGAGATCTAATTTCACTCTGCTTAATCTGGATTCCCGCTTTCGCGGGAATGACAGAAGTATTTTAAATCCCCTCTTTTTTCAGATCTTCAATCAATCGTCTTGCCTCCTTAGAAAGCTTAGATGGAATCTTGATACTTACGCGGATCAAAAGATCTCCTCTTTTAGTTTTGTCTATTGGCACGCCTTTATTTTTTTCTCGAAGAATTTCACCATGTGTTACTCCTTCAGGAATTTTTACTTTTATATCTCCATCAAGAGTATTTATTGTATATTCCGAACCTAGAAGAGCATCGGAAAGTTTTACACTTAGATCCATAACTAAATTTTTTCCTTCCTTTTTAAAAGTAGGATGTTTTCTAACATGAATTTTTATATAAAGGTCGCCTGTCCCCCCACCTGCGATAGCTTCTCCTTTTCCGTTCATACGAAGCATCTCTCCGTCTTCAATTCCTGCTGGAATTTGAATTTTTATTTCTTCTTGCTTTTTAAGAACTCCCAAACCTGCACATTTTGTGCATTTTACTTTTGGAATTTTGCCTTTGCCGTTGCATTCTGGACAAACTCTTACAGTTGAAAAAGTTCCCATGAAAGATCTCTTGGTTTCTTTTATCTGACCTTTGCCGTTGCATTTTTCACAGGTCTTCATTTCTGTTCCAGGTTCTGCTCCGTTTCCCGAACAACGTTCACAAGTTGAAGTTTTATTTAAAGAAAATATTTTTTCTACGCCAAATATTGATTCTGAAAAATTCAATTCAATATCAACTGAAATATCACGTCCTCTTTTTGCACGCTGACCTCCACCTCCAAAAAAGTCTCCGAATATATCTCCGAGATCAAATTCAAATTGGCCACCGTTTGCATTTCCAAAGTTTGAAAAATCAAAACCTCCAAAGTCTTGTCCGCCAAAACCTTGTCCTTGAGGACCGCTTGCACCTTCAAAAGCACTACCATAAGTATCATACTGCGAACGTTTTTTATCATCAGACAAAACACTATAAGCCTGACTTATTTCTTTGAACTTGGCTTCGTTGCCAGTTTTCTTATCAGGGTGATATTTATGCGCGAGCTTTCTGAAAGCCTTTTTGATCTCATCACTTGAGGCTCCTTTTGCAACACCTAAAATTTCATAATAATCTTTATTTGCCATAATTGTTTACATTTTATCACAAAAATCTAAATTGACAATGACTTTATAACGTTGTGATATTTAGAGACGCAAAAAGCGCTGCGGGTTTTCGTGCAGCGCTTTTTAAACTTTAATTATTTCGTTTCTCCGCCAGCTGGATTTGGATTTGCTCCCGCTTCGCCTGTGCTTTCTGGATTAGCGCCGCCTTCTTGCCCTGTCGCGCCTGCATCAGCTGGTGGTGGAGTATTTTGTCCTTCTGGATGCTGTGACATATATTCGCCTATTTTTGAAATTTCGTGGGATAGATCATCAGTTGCGGTTTTTATTGAAGCTTCATCAGTTCCATCTTTAACTTTTTTCACTGCCTCAATTTTTGCATTGACACCATTTTTAATTTCATCAGTAATTTTTGCACCATTATCTCTAAGTGCTTTCTCTGCTATATAAATAGTTTGCTCAGCAGTATTTTTTGTATCAACCAACTCTTTCTTTTTCTTATCTTCGTCTTCGTGAAGTTCTGCTTCCTTCTTCATCTTTTCTATATCGTCTTTACTAAGTGAAGAACTTGCCTCTATTCTTATAGATTGTGTTTTTCCTGTTGCTTTGTCTTTTGCAGTAACACTCAAAATACCGTTCGCATCAACATCAAAAGCAACCTCTATTTGAGGCATTCCTCGTGGCGCTGGTGGAATTCCGTCTAGAATAAATCTACCGAGACTCTTGTTATCAGAAACCATTGGTCGCTCACCTTGAACAATGTGAATATCGACTGAAGTTTGATTGTCTGATGCAGTTGAAAATACCTGTGACTTTGAGGTCGGAATAGTTGTGTTTCTTTCAATTATCTTTGTTGCAACAGATCCCATTGTTTCAATTCCTAAAGAAAGAGGAATAACATCTAGAAGTAAAATATCTCTAACTTCTCCTGTAATAACACCTGCTTGAATTGCAGCACCCATAGCAACTACTTCGTCAGGGTTGATAGAAAGGTTTGGTTCTTTTCCAAAAAATTCTTTTACTACCTGTTGCAATTTTGGCATTCTGGTTTGTCCTCCAACAAGAATTACTTCGTTAATTTCATTTGCTTTAAATGGCGATGCTTCGATAACTCGCTTTGTAATTGAAAGTGCGCGGTCAACAAACTCTTGTGTGAGCTCTTCGAGTTTTGCACGATTTAATTTTACAAGAAGGTGCTTTGGACCGTTAGCATCGGAAGTTAAAAATGGAATATTTATTTCTGTTTCCATTGCGGTTGAAAGTTCTATCTTTGCTTTTTCTGCTGACTCATCTAATCGCTGAAGAGCAAGAGGATCATTTCTAACATCAATGCCGTTTTCTTTTTTGAATTCGTCAGCAAGCCAATTCATTATCTTTTGATCGATATCCTTTCCTCCCAAGTGACTGTCGCCATCTGTTGCCTTAACTTCTACAACATCATCACCGACTTCCAAAATTGAAATATCGAAAGTTCCGCCTCCGAAGTCGAACACAGCAATTTTTTCTTCTTTCTTTTTGTTAAAGCCGTATGCGAGCGCTGCTGCAGTTGGTTCGTTTATGATTCTCTTTACATCAAGTCCGGCAATTGCTCCAGCGTCTTTAGTAGCCTTTCTTTGCGCATCATTAAAGTATGCAGGAACTGTAATGACAGCTTCTGTTATCTTCTCGCCAAGCCTAGCTTCTGCATCATTCTTTAATTTTTGAAGAACCATCGCAGAGATCTCTTCTGGTCGATACATCTTGTCGTTCATTTTTACTTGAACTCCCCCATCAGTAGATTTTGTAACTTCAAATGGCACAGATTTTACATCACGCTGAACAGCAGGATCATCAAAAGAGTGACCCATAAATCGCTTGATACCAAAGATCGTATTTTTCGGATTTGTGATAGCTTGTCGTTTTGCGAGCAAACCGACAATTCTCTCATTGGTCTTTGAGATAGCAACAATAGAAGGAGTTGTTCGAGCCCCCTCAGCATTCTCCATAATTTTAGGCGTGCCACCTTCCATTACAGCGACTGCAGAAAATGTTGTTCCAAGATCTATACCAATTACTTTTGCCATATATTTTATTTGTTAATTACTTTTTAATTTTAATTTAATTTGTTCTTAAATTTTATAAAATTTCCTCAATTTTTCAAGTCTCTTCAGATTCTGGATTATTTTTTAAATTCTGCGACTTTCACTCTCGCCGCCCTGATAACTCTATCGTGAATCTTATATCCTTTCTGTAAAACATCCGTTATTGTGCCATCAAGATTTGGGTCATCCACAGCAACAAGCTCCGAAGCTGAGTGAACATAATGATCGAACTTTTCGCCTTTTTGAGGACTGATCTGTTTTACATTATTATTTTCCAAAACAGTTTGAAGCTGATTATAAATATACTCAACTCCAACTCTCCATTCTTTAGAAACTTTTTCCCATGCTTCTTTGTTGGAAAATGCCATTTCAAAACTATCCAAAACCGGTATGATCTGATTTAAAAGATCTTCATTAGAATATTTAACAAGCTCGGCTCTCAACTCTTCGTCTTTCTTGCGGGCATTCACGAAATCTGCGCGAGACCTCTGCCATCCGTCCAAATATTCTTGCTTCAATTTTTCTGCTTCTTTTAGTTTATCGCGAAGCTTTTTTATTTTTTCTTGAACACTCTCTCCTTCATCGTCTACAACCATATCTATATCAGAATCATTTTTTCCGTTGTCTTTTTCGAACTCTAAATTCTCTCGCTCATTATCTGATAAATTTTTATTTTTTTGCTCATCATCCATAGGCATAATTATTGCATTTATACGTTATTTATAAATAGTTAATTAATGTTGTGTAGCAAATATAACAATTTTAAATCACTGTGTCAACGCTAAAAAAGGTAAAAAACGGCATATTTTTTGATAAAAAATTTAAAAAAAATGTTAACCACAGATTAAACACAGCTTCCACACCTTTTTGCTTGTTGGTTCTCTATAAACTTATTAAAATTGTTTCTATGGCAACAGCAATTACAAAAAACAGTTTAAAAATTCCACCTCAAAGCACTGATGCGGAAATGGCTTTCTTGGGCTCGATCATGATCCGACCGGAAGCTATTCATGAGATCCTAGATATTGTTAATACTAACTCTTTCTACTCCGAAAAAAACCGCTTGATCTATCAGACTATGATAGAGCTCCTTGGAAAAAATGAACCTATCGACCTTTTGTCAGTTTCATCGAGACTTCGAGAAACAGCAGACATTGATCGTATTGGCGGAGCAAGCTATGTTGCTGATCTTGTTAACGCAGTGCCGTCTTCAACAAACATTGGCAATTATGCAAAGATCATACAAAAGAAATTCATGATGCGAAAGCTCATAGAGGCTTCAGAATATATTTCAAGTCTCGGCTATAACGAAGCCGAAGATATCGATGAACTTTTAGATCAAGCACAAAAAAGAATTTTCGATCTTACAAATAATTCTAGCGTGCATAGATTTATTGAATTGAAAGACACACTCGGCGAAGCGTGGGAAAGATTAGATAGACTACACAAATCAAAAGATGGATTAAGAGGAGTGCCTAGCGGATTCAAAGATTTAGACGATAAACTTTCAGGCTTCCAAAATTCAGATCTTATTATTCTCGCAGCTAGACCTTCAATGGGAAAAACATCTCTTGCACTTGATATCGCAAGACAAGCTGCAACGATGCACGGAGTAGCAGTTGGAATATTTTCTCTTGAAATGAGCTCACAGCAACTTATCGATAGAATGCTTGCAGCAGAATCCAGAGTTGATGCGTGGAAACTTCGAACTGGACGCCTTTCTCTTGATAGCGATTTCGATAAGATACGCGACTCGCTTGCAAGACTTTCGACAGCTCCTATTTATATAGACGACATGCCGGGAAATAATATTCTGAAAATGCGCTCGATCGCCCGCCGACTTAAGAACGAAAAGAAACTCGGACTTATAATCGTCGACTACTTGCAACTTATGGTCCCGACACAATCCAGAAATTCAGACAATATGGTTCAGCAAGTAACAGAAATTTCTCGATCACTTAAGAACCTCGCGAGAGAGCTAGATGTGCCTGTAATAGCGCTATCACAGCTAAGCCGAGCCGTTGAACAACGTGGCGGACGCCCTCGCCTATCCGACCTTCGAGATTCTGGATCTATCGAACAGGACGCTGATGTTGTTATGTTCATTCATCGCGAAGACAAATATAATGAAAATTCCGACAAACCAAACATCGCGGAAATTATGATAGAAAAGCACAGAAATGGCGCAACTGGAAAAGTTGATCTATACTTTGACGACAAGAGGGCAACTTTCTTGAGCATCGATAAAAGCGGATTTCAGGAGTTTTAACAATCATGACATCAATTGAAAGATTAACAGAATTATTTAAAGACTTTCCAGGAATAGGACCAAGACAAGCGAAAAGGTTTGTCTATTTTTTACTTACGAGACCAGAAAGTTACAGACGCGAATTAATATCACATATAGAAAATATAAAAAATAATATCCAGGCCTGCGCATCATGTTTTAGATTTTTTGAAGCAACTTCGGTTAGTCAAAAAGTCTGTTCTGTTTGTTCCAATCCGAATCGAGACAATTCAAGCCTTCTTATAGTCAGTCGAGATATAGATTTTGAAAATATAGAAAGAAGCCGATCGTTCAACGGCACATATTTTATTTTAGGCGGATCAATACCAATACTCGAAAAAAATCCTGAACTAAAAATACGTGCAAAAGAACTCGCTTCGGTCGTTAAGAAAAAAGCATCTGAGTCGGGACTCAAAGAAATAATCATCGCACTTAACGCGAACCCTGAAGGAGAAAACACTGCGCAGTTTGTAACAAAATTTCTTGAGCCACTTACAAATGAATTTGGATTAAAAGTCTCAACGCTCGGCCGAGGACTCTCCACCGGCACCGAAATAGAATATTCAGATTCAGAAACCATAAAGAACGCAATAAAAAATAGATTTTAAAAAAAGTTTGAAATAATATAATTTATTTGTTATCCTTGCACAAGAAGAAAGGAGTTAGATTATGTGGATGACAGACTATATTAGCGAAATCAGACGACAAATGATTAAAAAGTATGGATTTGAGGAAGATCCATTAAAACCCGGAATACCTATCAATGTTCCAAATGGAACGTATCCGATGAAAATCGATGGAAAAATGGATTTTGTAAAAATTACAGATGATAAAATATCATGTTGTAATTTAAAAAAAAAGAAAAAAAGTAAAAAAAGAAAATAGCTCTTTGTCGAAGAAACGAAACCTCACCATAAACTTTAATGATGAGGTTTTCTGTTATAAAAAATCCCCTTTCGGGGATTTTTTAATTTAGTTTATTGAGTTAACTTTGAATTTCATGAATGGCTGTCTGTGTCCGTTCTTTTTTAGGTATCGGCTTTTTGCCTTGTATTTTAGAACAACTAAAGTTGGATTTTTTCCAATTTCTATAAGTTCTCCTTCTACTTTAGCGCCTTCTATGAAAGGCATTCCTACAGTAATTTTTTCATCGTTTCCTTTTAGTAAAACTTTATCAAAAATAACCTTGTCTCCAAGTTTTAATTCTCCTTTTATTTTTTCAGTTTTTACAACATCGCCAACAGAAACTTTATACTGTTTTCCACCAGTAGCAATCACAGCGAGGTCGTTATTTGAAGCGTTTTTTAGTTTTTTTGTTGCCATATCTTTCGTATAAATGTGTATGGATATATTATCAAAACCCCCTAAAAATGCAACCTTTTGCAACAAAAAGCTCTTAACAAGGTATTAATCCTGTTAAGAGCTTTGGCTAAAGAACTATCGTTGTCACTAGCCCCAATAAAATGGGGATATTTCATATTGACTCGGAAAGTATCTCTTACAACAAGCAATTCTCTCTTGGTGACAATTAAATTCGGCATAATAATCACCCACGACCTCATTTAATCTACTATTAGGACTGACTATAATTTCAATCCCGTTTAATGTTGCTTTTACAAAATCCTCGAGATAAAATACCGAACTTTTTGACAGATCGATCATTTTTTTTGCAACTTCAATAATAGTTTCGTTTTCTTCCGGTTCGTATGTTGTCATTCTATTTCTCCTTTGAGTTTTTTATCTTCTAGAAATGTAACAAATAAACCACTTTTGTAAAGTGGTTTATTTTATATTTTTTATTCTTCTCTTTCTGGCTTTTCTATAACCAAGGCTTCTATTCCGCCAGATTCTCCTGTTATCCTCAAAACATCCTTATCCATCTTCTGGAGCTCCTTGTGGGCCTTATTGAAGTGATTTACCGTAGTTCCGAGAGCATTGCCTAAAGAAACCATATATTGATCATGAGCTGAAATATGCTTCCCCAGATCCTCAACTCTCGCGCGAATTTCCTTGGCTGATTCTTCAATCTGCAGTGCCTTTAGACCTTGAAGCACAGTCTGCAAATATGCGAGAAAAGAAGTTGGAGAAACTATTATAACTTTGTATTTTCCTGCCGCGCGCTGTATCAAATTTTCTGTATCCTCACCTTTCATCGCTCCAATTTTATTTACCAACAGATCATAATAAATCGCCTCGTGCGGAATGAACATAAAAGCAAAATCCATCGTGCCTTCGTTCGGACGAATATATTTCGAAGTCTCTTGGATGCGCATTTTCAAATCGTTTACAAAAACTTTCTCGAGTCGCGCTTTTTCCACTTCGTTTCGCTCCTCTATAATACGGTTATAATTTTCGAGAGAAAATTTAGAATCAACTGGGATTATTTTGTCACGCACAAAAACAGCGGCGTCTACGATTTCGCCGTCAGCAAACGCATACTGCATTTGAAAGCTTCCTGGAGGTAAAACATTTTTTAGAAGCGTCTCCAAATAATATTCGCCTAAAATTCCTCGTTGCTTTGGGTTCTTCAAAATATCTTGAAGCGACTGCAATTGATCCGTAAAAGAAACTACTTGCTTGTTTGTCTCATCAAGTCTTGTTAAGCGCTCGGTAATATCACGAATCACACCTAATGACTGATCCGCCTGATGCCGCATTGATTCCTGCATAACCTTCGTCGACTCGCCCATCTTTGAATCTACAACTCGCGAGAGCTCGTTCATCTGCTGAAGCAAAAGTGTCATTCCTCTATCATCTTCTGGCTCCATATCTTCGTCTTCTTTATTTTTTACCCTATTCAAAACCATCCAAAAGAAAATCCCGTTGGCAAAAACGACTAAAACCAAAATTAAAACTAATACAAAATTATTCATAGGAAAATTATAACTCATTAGCACTCACACTCAAAATTTTACAAATTCATTGATCTATATTAACTTATAAAAAGAATGAAAACTAAAGAAGTTATAGGATTAGTTCTTATCATACAATTCATGTTATTTTTAATAACATTGTTTTTTAATGGTTTTTATATGATGTATTTCAATATCAACCATATTCCTCTAAACTCTTTGCAACAAAGTATAAAGATCTTAATTGATAGTTATTTTGATCTATCAATGATCTTTGGACTTATTGGATATTTCTGCTTTAAGAGTTACAGAAGAACTGTTAAATGCAGGTGGTATAGGATGCATAAATAAACAAGATTAAAAGAGACCCTATATTTTAAGGGTCTCTTTTTTATTTGTAATAAAAATGTTAAAATTTTAATCTAAGTTATTCACTTTAATTTTTAAACAATATGTCATTACATCAACAGATCAAAGATCAAATGAAAGAAGCCATGCTTAACAAAGATGCCGTTCGCCTTTCGGTTATTCGTGCCTTAGTTTCAGGATTTATGAACGAGCTCGTAGCAAAAGGCAAAAAACCCCAAGAAGAATTAAGCGATGAAGACGCATTGATGATCATTAAAAGACAGACAAAACAGCATAAAGACTCGATAGATCAATTTAAAAAGGGCGGACGCGAAGATTTAGTCGAATCAGAAGAAGCAGAGCTTAAAGTTCTTGAATCATATCTTCCAGAAATGCTTGGCGAAGAAGAAATTAAAAAAGTTGTAGAAGCCAAAAAAACCGAGCTTGGCGTTACAGACAAATCAAAACTCGGAATTTTTATGGGAGCAGTCATGAAAGAGTTCAAAGGCAAAGCCGACGGAGCTTTGGTCAAAAAAATAGTTGAGGAATCTTTTTAAATTTCTAATTGTCATTAGTGAAATAATTTGATAGAATTCTTTTGGGAATCAGGTCCTTGTAAAAGGATCCTGAGGCTCACACTCCGCGCAGCAAAACTGCGCGGGGTACTTTTTTATTTTAATAAAAATCTCAAAGGCTTCTTTGCCCATTCACCCGCGTAGTCCACACCTACGCGCGGTGTTTTTTTAATTTTATTTTTGAGGACTAAAACTCCCCTATCTTCAAACCAAAGTCCTGCGCTTTTTTCCACACGCTTTTTATTTAAAGTTTTATCTATCTTTAAAAATTTTGTTATTTTACCAGGCCCATTGTATTTGCCTGCGCCTCTTATCAAAATTGCCGCAGGATAATCTTTTTTACCTACGACAATATTCAGCATCCAATACATCCCATAGCAAAGATAAACATAAAAATATCCGGCCTCGCCGAACATTATTTCGTTCCTTTCTGTTCTTCCTTTTGAAGCATGCGAAGCTTTATCATCAAAGCCGTCATAAGCTTCGACCTCGTTTATTTCTAAAGCTATTTCTTCATCGTCAATCTTTCGCACCAGATATTTACCCAAAAGTTCCTCGGCGACAATCGTCGCTTTTCTATTAAAAAAATCCTGATTCAAAACTTTTCTCATCTCTAACTTTTAACATTTTCTCTTCCCCATCGCAAAGTCTTGCTCATCCACAAAAGTTCCGATATAAAATTATTGTATCTTTTTTCAACAGAAGCCGGATCTTTCAAATTTCCACTTTCGTCAAAAAGTTCTCCTACTCTGGAAAAATTCAAATCTGCTTCTATTGTCGTAAGTTTTAATTCTCTCAACACAGGAATTAAATTTTCAATAACTCGCGTGCCAGACGAAAATCCTCCGCAAGCTACCATTCCAACTGCCTTGTGCTTGTATTCATCAAACATAGAATCCAAAAGCCATTTTAATGGCGCAGGATATCCATGATTATATTCTGGCATCACAATTACAATTCCATCAGCTTTGATGATCGCATCTCTGTAATCGGCAAAATTATCTTTAACAGCTGGTCCATAATCGTCCGTTGAGAAATTAAAATTCTTAGGATCAATGAGTTTCGTTTCTATCTCTGGATAAGCCGACATTTTTTCATGTAGCCACTTTGCTACATGAGAGCTTGCGCTGTCCTTGCGCACTGTTCCTAAAATAATCGGGATAAAAAGTTTTTGTTCTGGCATAAATTTTTTAAAATAAAAATAATAGTAAATATATTATATCTTATTCAATTTTAAATAGTCGAGTAAATAATAAGAAATTCTTGTTTGACAAAATATTATTATATGCTACAATCTTATTCAGGAATTGCGAATTTATGAATGCACAAAAGAAACGCAAAGAAAAAAGGGAAAGAAAGCGCGAGGACGAAAAAATCGCCTCAATTGAAAACAGATTCGGAGCAAACAGTTTCGTTGCCAAAACCTACCGAGACCGGCTCCAAAACAAAAGAAATCGGTGGTAAGAAAAACGAAAACAAAAGCGCCCCGCGAATCGTAAAACGATCGCGGGGCTTTATTATATTTTACAAAGTTTTTAAATATTATATGATTTGCGAAGAATATGAATGCGATCGAGTTCCTTAAAGAACGACTTGAGGTCGTTGAAAAATATGAATGCAAGATTACTGATTCTCTTTATCTTAGAAAGCGTAGCTTTATAAATACTGTAAATATATTGATTAAATTAATAAATCCTAACGCAACACTAACAAAGGGACAGCAAGAAATTATTTTTTCTATGGTAGACCCATGGCGTCTTTCCTTAAATGATGATCATTGTGTTGAATTGCTTCTACCGATAGCAACTTATATCAACAGTTGTCATGAGTAAATAAAAAGATCAACAAAAACGCCCCGCGAATCGTAAAACGATCGCGGGGCTTTATTTTTTATTTAATATGATAGAACAAATGAATACATATATCTTCGTCCATAATTAAAGTCATCGAAAGTGCTTCTTGTGGAGTTACCCAAACATATTCCGTATGCTCTCTTGGATCGATAATAATTTTTGGCTTTTGCTCGAGTTCCAAATGAAACATGTGATAAACGAATTCGTATTCAGGATAACGAACATAAACCACTTTAAAAAAGTTAATTTGAACAGGATCCGCCTCAAAGCCAGTTTCCTCTTGGAGCTCTCTTATAATAGCGACCCATTCATTTTCTCCTTTTTTAGCTTTTCCACCGGGAGCACACCAAGTGTCATTTCCTGGTCTGATGGTCTTCTTGCGATGTAAAAGTAAAATTTCTCCATCAGCTTCCAAAAAACAGCCGACGGATTGAAATACTGGCGAAAACCTTACAGGTTTGGTTAGTGATAACATAATTTATTTTTCTTTCTGAGGCTATTTAAGCACAAAATATGAAAATACGGAAACATCAAAAAGGCTCGGCTTACGCCGAGCCTTAATTTAAAAATACATTTTATTTCCCAAGATCTGACATTTGAATAGGACTTTGTATATTAGGAGGAGTCATATCAATTTTTCCGAACTGTTTTTCATAATTCTCTACCTGACTATTCATCCACATAGCAATGCTTTTCATAACTTGTGGCGTAGTAGCAAAAGAATCTAAATTATTTCCGGAAGTTAGGACGAAGGTAAAAATTTCTTTGCCGTATGCACCGATCGCGCCATCGCAAAACTTTTTTGGCAATTGGTTCAGATCTATCTTTGTTGGGTCAATCATAAGTTTGTTTAATTAAAATTAATACATTCGTATTCTATCATGAAATTAAATAAAGCCTTTATTTTTTATAAAAAATGTGGCAAAATGGCACCATTGGCCCTATCGTCTAATGGTTAGGACGCCGGCTTCTCAAGCCGTTAATCCGGGTTCGACTCCCGGTAGGGTCACAAAGATTGAGCAAAGCGAAAGCTTTGTGACCCTGAGCGAGCAAACTGCTTTGCTCACGTCCGGGAGTCGAAAGGCTTTTCGTTATCGAGCCGAGCTTTGCGAGGTGAGATCGAAAAGCATCCGCGACGGTAGTCGAGACTCCCCCCCCCTGTAGTGTCAAATTAAAAAAACAAAGTTTAATACTTAATAAATCATAAAAACCAGGCATTTACCTGGTTTTTTGCTTTCGCATGTTAATAATATTTTTACATACATATTAGTAAAAATATAATATTCATACAATTTTAAAAATACAAGCCAAGTAAAAATGGTAAATGGTGTAAAAACACCCAGCAAACAAAGCGACACTCAGCAAACAACCAACATGAAAACTAGACATTAAAATAGACATCATGAAAAATAAATGTTGTAAGTGGTAAACATCAGTAAATATCAATGGACAGACAACAATCAACTGGTATAATAGAAATATGACATACGAAAATAAACAATTTGAAGAATTTATCGCACCTACAGGACGTATAACACCTCTTGTTACTTTTGATCCATCAGGTCGCCTTTACTTATCATCTGCACTTACACAAATACACAAGCTAAACGAAAAAGATTTCCCTGATGTTAAAATTTATTTTAACAAAAGTGACGAAATCATAGCGATAAAACCTCTTAAAAACAAAGAGAATGGTTCTATTAAGTTAAAATATGGAAAACAAGGTGGTGGATTTATTAACAGTAGAGCATTTGCAATTAAGTATGAAATGGTTGATAAAACTGAAAATGGAGATTTTAAATTGAAAGATAAATACAAAGGAAAATACTATATTACAGATGAAGAAATAACTGGTATTGGTAGAGTGTTTATTTTAAAGTTAAGAGATAGAAGAAAATAGAAAAAACACCCCGTTATCTGAGCTGTGAGGCAAAAATACATTACTAGGCACCGTTTCCAACGATGATAAGTGATGAATACTCACAGCTCAGATAACGGGGTGTTTCAACTTATACGCAACATAATAGTATAAACTATCTTAGATGTCAATATTAACTATGAATAAACTCTAATAATCATTCATAAAAAAATTTAATACATATCAAGCATTTAGCAAAATTTAACCTTCCTATTTCTTCCTTTGCCATTCTTTTTCTTGGCGGACTAGGAGTTTTTCTTTGTCTTCTGGATGTTCCATAACTTCTTCAACTACTCTTTCCATTCTCATTCCTTGCGAGCCTTTTACTAAAACAACATCGCCTGCGCCGAGCATCTGTTCCAAAAATTTTCCAGCCTCGCGAGAATTATCAAATTGGTAAATATTTTTTTCATCCATTCCATTATCAAGCGCGCCTTCGGCAATTGATCTTGCCCTTAAGCCTACTGTAAAAAGAATATTGGCAGAATCAGATGCAAGCATTCCTATCTCTTTATGCGCTTCGGTTGAATACTTCCCTATTTCAAGCATATCACCGAACACCGCGATCTTCTTACCAGAAACATTTAGACTTTTCAAAGTTAGCACGGCTTCTTCCATCGCGATCGGCGACGCGTTGTATCCATCGTCTATTATCATTGTTTTTTTAATTCCGGAAACAAGCTTCATTCTTCCGTTAGGAGTAATGTGATTATTTAAAACATCATTCATACTTACCGGATTTATTTCTTCAGAATAGCCGACAGCAAAAGCGGCAGCCAAAGGATAAACTTGTTGAATTCCTAAAACGCCTTTTATATGAGTCGGCAAGCTATTGTTGCCGTAATTCATTTTGAATGAAATTCCGCTAGGCAAAGTTACGCCTTCATAATTTTCATAATCAACGCCGTAATGCGAAGCGACTATATCGGCACGTCCATCAAAACCATATGTAAATGTTTTTCTTTTTGTAGCTTCTTTTAGAGCTAAAACATCTTCATCGTCGCAATTTAAAATTAAACTTCCTTTTTGTTTTAGAGCGTGCGCCAAATAACTTTTTTCTCTAATAACTTCTTCGCGCGAATTAAAAAATTCAACGTGGACCGGCACTTTTCCAAAACGAGTAATAACAACAATATCCGGATGAAGCCAATTCGTGACTTTCTTTATATCTCCCGGTCTGTCTGCTCCAACTTCTAGGATCAGCCACTTTGGATATTTTTGCGTAAAAACTATGAGAAATAATCCATGAAAAATATTCTCCAGCCAGATAAAAGGATTTCCCCACCCTGTGTCGCATCCCAAAATAGTAAGCGGAATTCCGAGCTCACTGTTAAAACTTTTTTCGCTTTTGCGGACATGATAGGCGCTCGCAAGAACAGTATAGATCGCATCTTTAGTAGATGTTTTTCCTACACTACCTGTGACCGCAACAATTTTTGGATTGTATTTTCGAAGCACTAGCTTTGCTTCTTTTTGCAGTATGTATGTGATTGTTTCTTTAAAAAATTTTTTCATTTTGATTTGCTTTTTTAATTACGAATTTTTATCTATCTGGCGGAACTTCATAATAATTTATCAAAAACTTCGTAATATCTATGAACGGTTCTGTAAGAGTGTGTGAAGCAAAACTCACACCTTTTGGTTCTACAGTGTATAAAAATATAAGATACTTAGCGTTATAAGCAGGAAAATATCCGAAGAACGAGTGAAGATATTTATCTGCATAATACCCCCCTGATTCATTGTTGGCAATTTGAGCTGTTCCGGTTTTTGCGGCAATGCTGTAGTTTTGCATTTTGACTGTTCCTCCAAGAAGCGCTTTATCAACAACCTCTACAAGCATTCGAGTTATCTCTTCGGAGCTTTCTTTCTTCAAAACTCTTTTACCGTCCTGAATAGCAATATTTTTCGATGTTCCAATTTTGTAATCAATTTTTTTGACCACATGAGGATTGATGAGCAAGCCTCCATTAGCAAGCGAGGAGAGCGCCCTGACAGTCTCTATTGGCGTAACCGCAATACCTTGTCCGAAAGCAGCGGTGGCATGTTCTACATCTCTAGATGAGTCTAAATTTTTTACCATACCTCGAACTTCGTTCGGAAGATCAATTCCTGTTTCTTCTCCGAGCCCATATGAAAGCAAATATTCACTAAGAGCTTTATTACCCATTTTCCCCGCAACAAAAGCCATACCAACATTGAGCGACTGGTTTAAAACCTCCTGCATGTCAACCACACCTCTAGCCTTTTTATCAAAGTTGTAAATCGTCTTATTATTCAAAGTTATGGAACCTTTATCGTTGTAAGTTGTGTGAGCTGTAACAGCCTTCATATCTAAGGCAGCAGCCATTGTGAGAGGCTTCATAATAGATCCCATTTCGTAAACGCTTTCGACTAACGGATTAGAAAAAATGCCCGGATCTTTTTCTGCATTGTAGGTGTTCGGATCAAATGTCGGATAAACAGACATTGCATAGATCTCACCATTTTGAGGATTTATAACAATCCCCGCAGTGAATTTCGAGTTCCATTTTTCGTTCACCTTTTTTAATTCAGAATCAAGAGCTGCTGAGATTGACGGATCGATAGTGGTTATAAGATCGCCTTCTGACCTGTCGTTCGTAAGATTATTTATATTCAAAAATAGATCAGCAAAAAAATTAGTGTAAACATTTTGATTGTCTCTGGCTAAAAGATCATCGTAATATCTTTCCAATCCATACTGACCGCTTAACACATCTCCCTTCCAGCCGACGAAACCTAAAACATTGGAGGCTAATTTATTTCCTGGATAAGTTCGCCATCTATCTTCATAAATACTCACTCCTTTTATTTTTAATGCAAAAATTTTCTGAGCGACATCATCAGGAACTCTGCGAGCTATTTCTTCATACGAATCATCTTTCTTTCCAGCTTGACTAATAAAAGTATTTTTATCAATAGGAGTTATGCTTGAAATTTTTGTGTATGCATCTTCAACATTTTCAATGAGTTTTGGATTTATTGTTAGAGTAAATCCAGAATTTAAGGTTGCAGCTCTAAAAAGCTCGCCATCTTTATTTTGAAAATAGATAGTTCCTCTATCATAAACATTTTGAGTAGAATTTGTATATTGATGATTCGCTTTCAGTCTGAAAGAATCGCCATTTACAATTTGAACTAGATAAAGTTTGAATACCAAACAAGATGCAAAAAGAAAAATAAGTCCTATTATAATATATATTCTTATGGTCTTTTGCATAAAATAATTCGGTTAGACAAAACAAATTCTGAATGAATATTCAACTTTCTAACAAAAGCCCAGCTTACTTTTAGCGCCAATATATCGATTGTTATTTTATTGATAGGTTTTGGAACTTGGAGCCTCTCCGAGAGTGCGCTTCGTTATAAATTTTGGTTTTGAAATTGCTTTAAAACCCATCTCGCTTGCTAGAGCAAGATTTACACCATCTTTTACTTTAAAATATTCTGATTCTAAAACATTAACTTTTGAGGTTGAAATGGATAGATCGTTTGATAAGCGCTTTATTTGAACAGTGTTCAAAACTGCATTCTGAACAAGGTATACATAAACGCATAAAAGTAGAGACAAGCACAAAATAACAACCCAAACGAATGGTTTGACCAACTCTTCATTTGTTATTGCTTTTGTAATATATCTCATATGTTTTTTATTATTTTTGAATAATCCTAAGCTTTGCACTTCTCGATCTTGGATTATTTCTTAATTCTTCTTCGCTTGGAACTATTGGCTTTTTCGTGATTATTGTTGCTTCGCCGTTATCCTTAAGCTCCCTAAAATAATTTTTCACTATTCTGTCTTCTAGGCTATGAAAGGCAATAACTGCGATCCTTCCGCCTTTTGATAATCTTTCAAATACTTTCCTCAATCCTTCTTTTAGCGATTCCGTCTCGCCATTAACTGCTATTCTTAATGCTTGGAAAGTTTTTGTCGCGCAATTGATCCTTCCATTTCGGTAAAATCCCGGCACTGCGCTTTCTATGATCCGAACTAAATGAAATGTTGTTTCTATCGGTTCAATTTTTCTTTGCTCCACTATCGCTCTCGCGATCCTTAAAGCAAATCTTTCATCTCCGTAACCGTAGATTATATCTGCGATATTTTGTTCCTCCCATTCATTAACTATTTCTCTGGCGGTAATATCTGATTCGCCTGGGTCTGTTTTAAATGTCATTAGCAACGGTTCATCTTTTTGAAAACTGAATCCCCTTTTGCTTTCTTCGAGCTGATTTGAGCTTAAGCCGAGATCGAATACAACTTTGTCTACCGTGTCTATTTTTAATTCATCTAAAACTTTATCTACATTTCTAAAATTTTCTTCCTTAAGAACAAAATCTGCATCAAGAGATTCTAAAAGTTCTTTTGCCTTCAGAAGAGCGTTATGATCTTGGTCAATACCAATTATCTTTATTCCGCTTCCAAATTCTCTTGCCACTTTAGACGAATGCCCTCCTCCATTGATCGTGCAATCAAGAAAGATGTCGCCTTCATTTAGCTCTAACCCCTCTATGACTTCATTTAAAAGAACTGTGATGTGCTGCATAAATTAAATCGCTCCGATTTCTCCTAATTTTTCCGCAAGCTGATTTGCTTCGTTCTGCATTTTCTTTTTGTATTCTTCCCATTTATCTTCATTCCATATTTCTACTCGATTGAAAACGCCCGCAAAAACAACTTTCGATCCGAGGGTTGCGAAATTTTTTAGAAAATCTGGTATTAGTATTCGGCCCATTGTATCAACATCGATCTCTACTGCGCCTGCGAGAATAAATCGGTTGAATCCTCTGCGATCAGCCTGACCCATTCCCAACTCTCCTAATTTTTCCGAGATCTTTTTCCATTCCGGAAGAGAGTAGAGGAAAAGACAATTATCCAAACCGTGTGTGATAACGATCTTTTTTCCTACCTCCTTACGAAACTTGACCGGCAATGATATCCGATTTTTTTCATCAACTGTGTGTTTGTATTCACCGATAAGCATAATATTTAAGAAAAATTGGTAATTAAGTCTAAAAAACTAAACTGAATCGGCCAAATCACTAGTTTTATTTAATTTTCCACTTCATCCCACTTAGTTCCATTTTACACCACCTGTTACCATTTCGCCATGCAAAATGTGTGGATAACTAGAGGTTTTTTAGTTGAAATACTTGATAAAATGGTTGACAAATATACGTATTTCGTGTTATCTTACTTCGAGACGAATCTGATAAGGTGTTGGGTTCAAAAACTGTTAAAATCTGAAATAAAAAGGCCATATATGACAGCAAAGAGAGTTTCGATAAAAAAAGAAGGCAATAGGCTCGTATTTAAAATTAATACGAAGAGAACGCATCTGGTATTACTGGGTGGTCTGCCGGGCCAAATATTTGGAAGTGAAGGCTGTATTCCTGATATCGTAGAAAAAGGCAGTGTTTACAGCTTTGGAATAAGGCTCAAACATAAAGCACGCAAATAGCAGACGACAGCGACAAATCAAGCCCTCGGTGTTTTAAACATCGAGGGCTTTTCTTATATATAGTTAATTGACAATCATTATTATTTTAAGTATTGTATGCCAAGATAAATATGGACACACAAACAGTATTGTCACTTATTTTTTATGGGGTTTTGTTTACACTTTGTTTTACAAACTCCCTTACGGTTCAGTTACTAAATTCTGAAAATATTGAAAACAAATTATTCAAAGCTATTGCAGTTATGGTTATTTTAATTTTAATAGGAATATTCTTTTGCTTACTAGGAGATATATTTAACCTGATTGGAAAATTCCTATTAGCACCGATCTTTTACTGTTTTAAATAACAATTTAAATTCCCCGCACTTATTACAAGCGCGGGGAATTTTTTTTAAATTATATTAGTATGCAGTTGTGCGAAAAACCGGCTGAAAAAGTTCGGTTCTATGTTTGCAAACTTTTAAAAAAATGCATTTCGAACAATCCGGATAATCCATCTCAGGACAATATCTGCGAGAATTCCACATTTTCTCATCCACAAAAGACATTGGACGTCCTGATAATTTAATAATGCGTCTCATAGCACGATCAACAGCCTTACGAATATTTTGTTCAACTCTAGAACTTACCCATCGTCTATTTCTGTTTTTTCCGTATTCATCATCATTTAGATCCACAAGACCTAAACGTAATGCTGTGCGCATTAGATGATAATCGATAATCGGCTCCCAATTATAATCATCTTTTACTACAAGAAATTTCTCCGGACGATTTGCTAGAACCATCGCTAAAAGCAACATCTTCTTACAAAATTTATCTTCATTGAATCCGTTTTCTCCTTGAAGTCCCCACATCTGTGCAAGAAAATATCCTAGTGGTTCTTTTTTCTTATTAGATTCTTTAATGACCTTTAAGGGACTTGTTCTATTTCTAATAAAATACTTCCCATACATTCTGGTTATCCTTAATCTTTCCCATAGATCTGGAAAAGGTATCAAACCCTCATCATCTGTAAAAATTTTAAATAATTCTTCGGGTTTAATTTTAGCAAGATGACGATGTCCAAAAACCAAAGGATCTTTATCGAATGCTTTTTTGCACACTTTCCATAAAAGATCCGAGCCCTTACAACTATTACCATCAATTGTGCCAACAAGAGGTTTTACATAACCAGATTCATCTCCGTGCCAAAAACCAAATTGATGAAGACAGACAAAAAAGAAGAAATTTATTGCTTCAGGATGATTAAGTGGCGGATACATATCAGAAGCAATGATCAAAAGATCTTTGTTTTTAAAACTGTAAAAATTTAATCCAGATCCACTATCTGGCAGCTGTTTTATAAAAGCTGCGACTTTTTCGATTTGTTCTTTGTTTATTTTTGCCATACTATATTTTCCTTTCGATGTTCTGAACTGAATGCAGTTTATATTAAAATCTTAATCAATGCAAAAACCCGCGCTTTTAAGCGCAGGTTTTTGTTTTATATTTCTTCTTTTTTGTCAGTTTCTTTTTTAGGCTTAAGTGTTGGGAAAAGAATGACTTCGCGAATATTTTTTGTGTTAGTTAAAAACATAACTAGACGGTCAATGCCTATTCCTACCCCACCTGCTGGTGGCATACCGTATTCAAGTGCCTCAATAAATTCTTCATCACTAGATTGCGCTTCCTTATCTCCCGCTTCTTTGTTTTTATCCTGAATTTTAAATCTTTCTTGCTGGTCTATTGGATCGTTCAATTCAGAAAATGCTTTTAGAAGTTCGATACCATTAATAATGAGCTGAAAAGCATCTACTATCTTTGGATCTTTTTCATCTCTTTTGGCAAGTGGTAAATATTCGGCAGGATACTTAACAATAAATGTTGGCTGAATAAGTTTTGGTCGGCAGATCTTTTTGAAAATATTATCTAGTATCTTTGCGACAGTGTCACCTTCATCTACTTTTACGCCAAATTGTTGCGCTTTAAGTTTTAGATCATCTAAACCAATATTTTCTGGATTAGAAATAAGTGCGTAACGACGCAAAACATCAAAATATGAAACAACATTAAATTTCTTTGAAAATTCTATTTTTTCTCCGCCTGTTGAAACAATTTCTTCTGGTATTTTTTTAACAAGAGCTTTTATAAGTTTTTCGGTAAAAGCCATTTGCTTTGAAGCAGATGAAAAACTCTCGTAAAATTCAAGCATTGTAAATTCAGGGTTATGAGTTACATCAATTCCTTCGTTTCTAAAATTCCTACCTATCTCAAAAACTTTAGGAAAACCTGCGATTAAAAGTTTCTTTAAACAAAGTTCTGGGGCAATACGTAAATAAATATCGGCATCGAGTGCATTGTGATGTGTCTTGAAAGGTAAAGCACTTGCTCCACCTGCAAGATACTGAAGCATTGGAGTCTCAACTTCAACATAACCGCTTTTTTCTAAAAAGCTTCTAATTTCTGAAATAATTTTTGAACGCAAAATAAATCTTTTTTTAATCTCTTCATTCATTAAGATATCGAGATATCTATGTCGAAATCTTTCTTCGACATCTTGAAGACCGTGCCATTTTTCTGGGAGAGGACGGAGGCTTTTTGAAAGCATTTTCCAACCTATAACCTCTAATGTTTTTTCATTGCGTTTAGTTAAAAATACACTTCCGCTTATCTCAACAAAATCACCAATATCAACAGTGTTCAAAAAAAGATCGAATGATTCATCTTTTATAATGTCTTTTTTAATAAGACCTTGAAATTTTGCCGTTCCGTCGTAAACATTGAAAAATATCAATCCTCCTTGCGGTCGAAGGGACATAACTCGTCCACCAATAGTAATAGGCTTCTTTTTCGAGAGAAGATCATCAAATTTTTCTACAGTTTCTTCAATAGTGTGATCAATTTCGGATAAGATAGGATAAGGATTAATACCACTTTCCTTTAGAAGCTCTGATTTTTTAATTCTAACATTTCGTATATCTTCTAAAGACATTTGATATTTTTAAGACCTTATATTAATAATAATTGCCCACCTATATAGATAGGATAAAACACCTGGAATTTATTAAATTACTCGATATCGATAATTTTATATTTAGCTTCGCCTTTTGGAGTTTTGAATGCAACAACATCACCTTTTTTCTTCCCCATAATTGCCAATCCCAAAGGAGAGTGATTTGAAACTTTTCCATTAGCCATATCTGCTTCTTCAGAACCAACTATGCTGTATTTTCTCGTATCTCTTTCACCATCTTTTTGAACAACTACTACTGATCCAATACTTGCCACATCACTGTGATGTGGAGACACAATAACAGCGTTTTTTAATATGCTTTCAACTTTAGCTATTCTCTCTTCTATGTTAGCCTGCATTTCTCGAGCTTCCTGATATTCTGCATTTTCTGATAGATCGCCTAATGCCTTTGCAGACTCAAGACTCTCAGCTATTTCCTTTCGGCGAGTCTTTTTCAAATAATCTAACTCCTTAGAAAATTCATTAAATTTTTCTTTTGTTAAATACTCCTTGTCTTGTTCTTGATCCATATTATTAATTTAAGCAGACTTGTTGTTTAATAAAATTTTGGCAACAAATCTTTTGGTAAAATTGTTTACGAACTAATACTACTAAAACATCATGAAAAGTAAAGGATGCAACAGTGGATATATTTTAATCAGACTTTGTGTATTCCTTTGCATTTTTTACCATCCATGTCAGCATCTGATTCATTACATAAGGAGCACCTATTAGATTTGTTTTCGGTCCGCGTTCCATTACTATTGCAAAAGCCCATTCCGGCTTTTCGTAAGGGAAAAAACCAGTTACCCAAGAATTAACGAAATCCTTTTTCGCACCTAATTCAGCAGTTCCAGTTTTTGCTGCCACATTCACACCAGGCACATTTAAAGCTTGTGCAGTTCCTCCGGGCATCACTCCTTTTCTCATTCCCTCTCTCACTACTTCAAAATCACTGAGTGGAATATCTACAGTTTTCTCATTCAGAATAAAATATTCCTGTTTGGTAAGAATCGGATCTAGTAATTTTCCACCATTCGCAATAGCTGCAACAGCTCTAACCATCTGAGCAGGTGTTACTTGAAAACCATACTGTCCTATCGCTGTAAGATAAGTATCTCCAACACGCCACGGTTCATTTTGAAAATTTTCCAATTTCCATTCAGGTGTAGGAATAGTTCCTTTAGGCCCATTAAAAAAACCTTTGACTTCCTCCCCCATTCCAAACATTCTTATATACTTATCAATATTATAAATTCCTAATCCTTTTTGATCTTGAAAACCACCTCCAATCTCATAAAAATATACGTCTGAAGAAACAGCTATCGCTTGGCGCATATCAACCCAACCATGAGCTTTCCAATCTCTAAAAACTGATGGCTTACTTTTATCATAAAGGTTCGGAATACTTATTGAGCCTGTGCTTAATATTTTCTTTTCTGGAGTTATAATGCCTTCTTTAAGAGCGCCGAGAGCCACATATGGTTTTACTATTGATCCTGGAGTGTATAAACCAGAAGATACTCGATTCAGGAAAGGGTTATTTTTATTTTTTAGATAAGCATTTATTTCTTTACTATCGCTTCCATCAGATAAAACGTTTGAATTATATTCAGGGAAAGTAGTAATGGCAAGAACTTCTCCCGTCTTAATATTCATTATTATTCCTGCACCACCTTGAAATGAAACCTTGCGAGCTGTTTCAGAAATAATTTCATACAATTTATTTTGAACATTCGAATCAATTGTTAATGTGAGAGTTTGACCTTCTTGAGGCGGTTCTATCTTATATGAAGATTGAATATTGCCTAAAGCGTCAGTTTCTATAACCTGGACACCATTTTTCCCAGTAAGAGAGGAGTTATAGAACTTCTCTACTCCGTCTTTTCCATCATAAGATTCATTCCAATAAATGCCGGCATTATCTTTAGTTGGATACTTAACATAACCCAAAAGGTTTGCGAATCCGTTCAAATCTATATATTTTCTCAAAGAATAATTTTCATCTTCAGGATTTACAGTATTCCACACCAAAGGAACATTATTACGATCATTAATAACTCCCCTTTCTGAAAATATAAGACTATTTTTTAATCTGTTATTTTCACTCTTTTTTACATACATCTCACCATCTCTAACTTGCAATATCCAAACTTTGGAAAAAACTACAAAAAGGATGAGAATAAAAACTCCACATAAAAAATAAAAAGAACGAAGAGAGATAGGCTTTTCAAGTCTGCCTTCAAATTGATTTACATCGAAATGAGGAAGATTGCTTGAATCCAAAAATATTTCGTCTGGTTCTATTTCCTTGTTATGTTTCTTTTTTTTATTTTTCCAAAAAAATAAATTCATACTATAAAAAATAAAGTTTTTGCTTAATGTTAAAAACGATCAACAAAAGAATTCCTGAAGATATAAGTATCGGAAAAAATCTAAGACCGAAAATAGAGTCTAAAGCCAATGCAAAAAAAAGAGCTTCATAAAACAATTCAAAATAAATTATAAAAACAATCAAAAATACAATCGATACCCACCAAGGTAAAGCAAAAACAATAAAAAAAAGAAATATGTCGCTTATTATTCTTAGTAGCATAATTTATCTGATAAAGATTATCGGGTTGCTGCTTTTGCACTTTTCATAACTTCTACATATTTGAGCTCGTTTTCGTTTACAGGATTTTTAAAAAGTAAAATATCAAAAGAATCGGTCGGTCTAGATTCTTTAAATTCAACGGTCGAAAATACAACTGACGAACCTGGAAAAGTTACAACATCTCCAATTTTTATTTCACTTTCTTTCGGAACTCTAGCTATAAGATTTCCGCCTCCGCGCCCATAAGCTTTAAGCGTAATATTATTAGAACCAATAGAAACATCGGTTTCAATACCATTAGATGAATAAAGTGTAACCTCAGAAGTATTTGTGAAAACCCTACTTATAAAACCAATTGCTATATTGCCAGAAACTAAAACTTTATCATTTACCTCTATTTCCTGAACACCACCTATATCTATTATAAAAGTATCATATGGAGTTAATGACGGTTTAAGAAGAACATTCGCTAAAATATTTTTATTTTTCTGTTGATCATGTCTGCCTAGCATTTCTTTGAGGCCGTCGTTTTCCTGCTGAAGCATTGCTATATTTGCCTTTAGAGCATCGTATTCAGAAACTTCACCTTTCAGTTTTTGATTTTCGCTTTCAAGATCACTTTTTGAACGTATCAATAAAGCTGTATTTGGAAAATAAGAAGAAAAATTATTTTTCAAATACCATATAGGCTGACCTAAAAAATAAAATGTTCCTCCTAAAACCTTAGGCATAAATATATTCAAAGCAAAAGACAAAACAATAACTGTAATAACAACAAAAACCAGCTTGTTTAAATTTTTATACTTCTTTGGCCTATAGCTATTTTGTAGGGGGTAGTTCATCTTCGTTTTGAATTAGAACTTCTTCAAACTCAGGTAAGTTTTCAAGGACTATTCCGGTGCCACGTGCAATAGCGGTAAGTGGATCACTATCAACATGAACAGGAATTTTAAGATAGTCTTGAAGAAGCACATCTAAACCTTTAATAAGCGCGCCCCCGCCGACAAGATGAACTCCTCTATGCATAACATCAGAAATTATTTCGGGAGGCGTTCTCTCAATAACTTCTTTTACCGATTCAACTAGAGTATCGATCGATTGCGATATTGCTTCACGAACATCTGCGTCAGTTATTATAACTTCACGAGGAAGTCCTGTTATCAGATCTCTTCCCCGAACAGATGCCTCAAGAAAAGATTCTCCTGGAATAACTGCTCCGATTGCTATCTTGATATTTTCTGCAGTTTTTTCACCTATTAAAATTTTAAACTCACTCCTTATATAAGAAGCGATGTCGTTGTTTAATTTGTCACCCGCAATGCGAAGATTTTTTGCGCTGACAATTCCACCGAGCGAGATCACAGCGATATCGGTAGTTCCACCACCAATATCTACGATCATACTTCCCACAGGATCATTAACAGGTAATCTAATACCTATAGCGCCGGCCATTGGCTGTTCAACAATAAAAACTTCTCTTGATCCAGCATTTAAAGCAGCGTCACGAACAGCTCGTCTTTCAACATTTGTAACTCCTGACGGAACGCCTATCACAACTCTTGGACCAAGCATTTTAGGTGAATTAATTTGAGCGTTTTTTATTAGATACGCAAGCATTTCTTCTGTAATTTCAAAATCAGAAATGACGCCGTCGACAAGAGGACGAACTGCAGCGATGTGAGCTGGCGTTCTACCCAACATTTGTTTTGCCTGAGATCCAACAGCCACAACTTGGCCAGTTTTTTGATTAACAGCAACGACTGATGGTTCGTTCATCACAATCCCCTTACCTGAAAGATAAACAAGGGTATTCGCCGTGCCTAAATCTATACCGAGATCATTAGATAAAAATTTTTTAACTTTTTTAAGCATTTATTAAGAAAACGAAACACACAATTCGAAATAATTTTTTAATTTCGAATTTTGCTCTTCGAATTTATTACTACTTTAACATTGAAAAAAACTCATCTTTTGTAACCTTCTTCACTTGTTTTTCCAGCCTATCATTTACTTCAATTTTTCCTTCTTCAACAGTTTTCTTACTTACAACAACTCTCAAAGGAATTCCTATAAGATCAGCATCGGCAAACTTTTCTCCTGCCCTAGCTTCTCTGTCGTCGTAAAGAACCTCAATTCCTTTCGCTTTTAAATCATTATAAAGGTTTTCAGCCTCAATGCGAGCTTTCTCATCATCAGGACTAAGAAGTAATAAATGAACATCAAACGGAGCAACGGCTTTTGGCCAACACATTGCGTTTCCTTCTGAAAATACCTCAACAAGAGTGCCAATAAGCCTACCTGGACCAATTCCGTAAGAACCCATCACTACATATTTTTTCTCTCCGTCAATATCTACAAAACTCAGATCCAAAGCTTCAGAAAAACGAGTGCCTAGTGGAAAAATATTTCCAACTTCGATTGCCTTTTCTTTTCGCAATTCTGAATTTCCACATTGAGGGCAATTTTTTAACTCCTCGATAAGTTCATTATTTACAGCTATCTTGCAGTTGTCGCAAATATAAATAATATCCTCACCTGCTGAAGTCAAAGTTTGAAATTCGTGAGAATATTTTGAAAAACTTCCTCCTGAAGCAAAAGTTATATAGGTCTGTTCACCAACTCCCGCTCGTTCAAAAATCTTTGCATAAACACCTTTCATTCTTTCATAAAAATTATCCTGCTCTTCCTGACTCTTACAAAATGAGTAAAGGTCTTTCATAAGAAATTCGCGACCTCGCAAAATTCCACTTTTGGAACGTAGTTCTTTTCTAAACTTTGTTTGGAATTGATATACAAAACGAGGTAAATCTCTGTAAGAAAAAATATGATCTTTCATTATAGCGGTCAGCGGTTCTTCGTGTGTAGGCGCAAGTCCTAAAAGCGAATCAGCTTTTAATGCAGTCTTAAACCAAATATCCATAGCTTCGTCGCTCCATCGTCCGCTTTTTTCCCAAGAGCCTTTATCTTGAAGCGCGCTCAAAAAAACTTCCTGTCCATCAACAGCGTTCATCTCTTCGCGGATGATATTAACAACTTTATTTAAAACCCTGAGACCTAATGGCATATATGAATACACTCCTGCCATTTCCTTATGAATAAAACCTCCTCTAATTAGAAGCTCAGCATTTTTGGATTGCTCATCTGTAGGAGCTTCCTTTCTTGTTTTTGTAAATAGTAATGATTGTCGCATAAGCTAAATAATACAATAATTTTTTTTAAAACCAAACTTGACATTAAGTTTAAAAGATTTCTTTTATAAAAATATTTCGCTAGTTTAAAGCGAAATATTTTTGTTGAATATTAAATTTAAACCTAAGCAGCTGTTTCTTCTATTTTTCTTATTTCTTCAGCATCTCTTTTTTCTCTAACTTTATTTTCAATTGTTCCCAAATTTCGCCTAGGATGATCTAAAAATTCTCTTTCACCTGCAATAACTCCGTGAATTTCCTCAACAAAACCTTCTCGTTCTTTTCCATGAGAAACATGGCTATTATCTTCTAAATCTTTTTCTGCTGTTTTTATAGCACTCATTATTCTTTCAATATGATCAACAACCTCATCAAAATTATTTTCATCTTTTAAGTAATCTAACAATGCAGATCTTTCGTTCGGATCTTTATAAAATCCTATAACTTCTTCAAGTGCTTTATTAAACTCTATGGAAAATTCGTCACTCCATAAATCTGTATCGTCTGTTGATCTTTTATCTATCCCTTTGAATTTCAGATCTCCGCTTTTTATTTCCCTCATAATTCTTTCTGCAATAGCGATCTGAAGAAAATTCTTAACCCAAATATAATCCGCCGAACCATAATTTTCTACAGTTATAGGTTCAAGTTGTTTTTCCCCATTCTCCGTAAGTTGTCTATATTTTTCATAAAATTTAGATTTGGGGTTATATTTTTTAACCTCTGGCTGCTGTTCGTTATTTCCGCCACCAAAAAATTTTTCAAACATAGTAAATTATTTGATTACTAATTTTATAATATCGTTGTAAGTAATAACCACCATCAATAATAATAACAATGCGAAACCTATAGCATTAACTGTTTGTGCAACATTTGGATTGATCGGCTTTCTTTTTATTGCTTCTATCAAAACAAATAATATGCGCCCACCATCAAGAGCGGGCATTGGTAAAAGATTTATAATCGCCAAGTTAATAGAAATAATTGCAGTTAAATTTATAAGATAAGCAAATCCTAAGCGTGTCGCATCACCAACAAGCGAAACTATTCCCACAGGACCTGAAACTTGAGATAAATTTGCTTTACCTATCACAGCCTGAGAAAGAAACTGATAAAGTCCTACTGCAGTATCTATTGTCATTCTGTATGTAAATTTAAAACCCTCTATTAAAGCAAGATGTGGGGGAAGCGAAAGAATCCCAACATTTGCCATAGTTACTCCAATAGCATACTTACCTGCAACTACACCTTGTTTAGCTTCTAAATTTACAGTCGAATTATCAGAACCTCTTTTTAATAAAATAGTAATTTTTTCTCCTTCGCTCTTTGCTATCAAGTCATAAATTTTATCTACGTTGAGATCTTCACCTTGAAGTCCTGTGCCTTTTGATTCAATGAAAAGTATTGTATCTCCAGCTTTCAAACCTGATTCCTCTGCAGGACTCTTACTTAAAATTGATGTGACAACAATATGCGCATCTTGCACTTTATAAGTAGAACCATAATCAGTAGAAACAGGAAGACCAGAAATAAAACCGGCGGAAATTGCCAGCCATGCCAACAATACATTGCAGGTAACACCAGCGGCCAAAACGATTGTTTGAACCCACTTTGGCTTCTCAACAAAACTTCGTCCTTTGTCTTTACCCACTTTATCTGCTTCGTCATAATTTTCTCCAAAAATTTTAACAAAACCACCCAAGGGCAATAGATTTATAGAATAAACTGTTTCACCTTTTTTAAAACTCCAAAGACGAGGCGGAAATCCGATACCAAATTCATCAACGCGAATTCCAAAAAATTTTGCGGTAAGAAAATGCCCTAGTTCATGAACTAAAACTAAAATAGCAAGAATTATTAAAAAAATTATTATAGGCATAAATTATTTTTCTGAAACCTCCTTTTCTTTTCTTTCGGAAAGTTCTAGAAGTTTTTTACTAAATTCATCTGCAATCTTTTGCATATCATCTTTTAATCTAAATTTTTCGTCTTCGCTAATACTTCCCTCTTTTTCTTTCTTTTGAATGTCATTCCAAACTTCTTCTCTTTCGCTTCGAAGAGCAATCTTAGCATCTTCAAGTTTTTCTTTAACCAACTTTATAAGTATTCCTCTTCTTTCTGCAGTAAGTTCTGGAAATATTATTCGAAGACCTTTATCGTCTACTGAAACAGACAATCCTAAATTAGAAACTATTACTGCTTTTTCAATAGCTTTTATCTGACCTGCATCCCAAGGAGCAACGCGAATAGTTTTTGCATCTTCTACCACAATGTTTGCAACCTGATTAAGAGGCATTTTTGCGCCATACGCTTCTACACTAATAGAATCCAAAATAACAGGAGTTGCTCTCCCCGTTCTTACAGACGAAAGCTCTTTCTTAAGCCATTCTTCTGTTTCTTTTAATTTTTCCTTAAATTGGGCAAAATTGTATGCCATATTTTTTATTTTTTAAAATTTTAATGATTAATAAACATAATATCAATTACTTGTTGAAAAATCTATCTGGGAATAATCAAAGCTAAATATTCAAGAATGATCTTAACTGACGATGACCTGTCATATAGATAACTTCGACATTTTATAATTTCTTCTAAAATAAAAGCTTCTTCTTTAGTGTGTGATTTTTCAAATTTTTCATGAATGCAAATCTCAAGATCATTAATAAAATTTATTGCATCTATTTTACTTTTCTCTTCATCTGATATTTCTTCAACAATATTCTTTACCATTTTTAATCTTTCCCCGCCGTTTGATTTCAAAAATTTATTAGCATTTTTTAAATCATCATTATCAATACGAGCATCTTCAATAATTAATAGACGCGATTTAAGAGTCGGTAATAAAATATTCAAAGAAGGGATAATGATAAAAAAATGAGTATCTTCGGTCGGTTCTTCAAAAATTTTGAGCAGTGAGTTTTGAGCCTCAAGAGTAATAAAATTAAATACCAAAACAAAAATTTTCTTACCGCCTAAAGAAGACTTCAATATATGTCGTTCTTTTAATTCTCTGCTTTCATCAATACCGAAACTATCGATCTCCTTAAACCAAAAATCTGGATTGCCTTGAATTTTAAACTTCAGATCGCTTTCCAAAAAATCTAAAAGCTCCGGCAAAAATTTGTGTTTTTGCGCTTGAAAACAATAAGCATGATGCAATGATTTATTTTTTTTGTATGTTTCTTTTAAGGAGTCCATTTTTAAACAAAAAATTCACTACCAAGAACGAATAGCGAATGTGCAAAATTTTTAAAGATGCTTTGTAGAATTTGTGAATTTGGATGCAGTTCGAGGCGCGAGCGAGGAGCAAACCGAGCAATACTCTGAGTATTGTGAGGGAGCACCGGAGCTCGCAACGAAGAAATGCGCCAAATTTACAAGTTCTATCGCTTTGCGATAATTGTTTTTTTATAGGTATCCAAGTGTTCTAGTGCAATACCAGTTCCAAGCACAACGCAATAAAGAGCATCTTTTGCAAGCATCGCTTTCACTCCTGTTCTTCTAAAAACAAGTTCTGGGAAATTTCGAAGTTGAGATGAGCCTCCTGTCATAATAATTCCATGGTCAATAATGTCAGAAGAGAGTTCAGGGGGAGTTTCCTGCAACACGTCTTTTATAGCTTTTATCATTTCTCTAAGTTCGCGCGAGACCGATTTAACAATTTCGTTTGATCTAACATCAACAGAACGTGGCAATCCTGTAAGAAAATCACGTCCCTTCACAACCATTACCAATTCTTCGTCCATAGGAACAGCTGAACCAACTTTTATTTTTATATCTTCCGCAGTCTTATCACCTATCGCAAGATTAAAAGTTTTCTTAATATAGTCCGCAATAGCGCCATCTACTCTATTACCTGCACACTTAACAGAAGTCGAAGCAACAATTCCTCCAAGAGAAATAACGGCAACATCTGTCGTCCCTCCACCGATATCTACAACCATATGGCCCTTTGCCTCGTGAATTGGAATACCTGCACCAATAGCGGCGAGTATCGGTTCCTTAACAACATAAGCATTTTTTGCACCAGCTTTTATTGCAGCTTCTATAACAGCTCGGCGTTCGGTCGAAGTGACTCCTGCCGGAACCGAAACCATAACATCAGGTTTCCAAAGATTCCATTTTCCCAAAGCTTTAGTCATGTAATATCGAAGCATTGCTTCGGTAACACGGTAGTCAGCAATAACACCATCTTTCATCGGACGATACGCAATAATATTATCTGGAGTTTTTCCAATCATATCCTTCGCCTCAAGCCCGACAGCAAGAATTCGATTATCTTGTTCAGAGACAGCAACCACTGAAGGTTCATTGAGAACAATGCCTCTACCAGGCACGAACACCAAAGTATTCGCTGTGCCCAAATCAATTCCAAGTTTTTTAGTAAATAACGGCATAGTTAATATCTATATATTATATTTTTTTCAATTTTTTGAAAGGGTCAGACTGACTTGACAAAAAAACTAATTTATGTACAATGATAATAGATATTGTGAGAGAGATCGTTGGATAAGAGAAGCCTTCCAAAGCTAGCTCTAATACAGGTAGTTGTATAATCTTAGAAAGGACTAAGGGTGTGACTAATACTTTACGGATTTACAACAAAAGACACTTTTACTGAAATTCATAATAACTTACGGATTTCACAATAAATAGTTTCCTGTTAGCTTAGTAGAATCAAAATTAAAAAGTAGTTCTGCTAAAGCTAAGTCTAAACAAGATATCTTGGTGATATGATAAAATTTCACCTGTTGTTCCAGTCAGTTTTTAGGAACAGCACAATTAATCCCGAAGAAATATTTTACTCTTAAAAAAGTCAGTTAGTAAAGAGTAAACATCTGCACCTTGGCGGTATTTCTCACAAACTCTCGCACCTTGGAAGATTTCAACCTTCCCACACGCTCTAACCATAACAGGTTGGAGCGTTTTTTTATTGTTTCCATCATATCTTCGCAGGACCGACAGCGTGGTATATACTATTGTTAACATGAAAATCATAGATGTCGCGCCTATCGCATCAAACATAACAAAAGACACTTTATCCTACTTCACATCAAAAGATATTGATGAAGGTTCTATCGTTATTGTTCCCATAAGAAATAGGATGATGCCAGGAGTTGTTATAGAAACAAAACCTGTATCAGAAAATAAAGAAGATATTAAGAACGCCGAGTTTCAAATAAAAAAAATTGAAAAAGTTGAACCGATTGCATTCATTTCAAAAGCTCATTTAAAAGCAACTAAAAAAACTGCTGAGTTTTTTTGCTGTTCGATAGGATCAGTAATAAATACTTTTGTTCCAAGCGCAGTGCTAAAAGAAATAGAATTTTTTTCTAAACCAAAAAATGAAAACTCTGAAAGCCCAACTCCAGTTTTGAAACATAATGAAAAAATGATCTTTCAAGCAACACGTGAGGAACGCATGGCTAGCTATAAAAGTTTGATAAGAGAAGAATTCGCAAAAGGTTCATCAATACTTCTTTGTCTCCCAACGATCGAATCGGCAAAACAAACTTTTGAAGTGCTTCAAAAAGGAATTGAAAAATACGCATTCCTTCTTCATAGTTCCCTTTCCAAAAAAGATATCGTTTCTCTTTGGCAAAAAGTTCAAGAAGAAACTCATCCTGTTGTTGTCGTGTGCACGCCAGTTTTTCTCACGATCGCGCGAGATGATTGGGGAACAATAATTGTAGACGAGGAAAGTTCCGGAGCATACAAAACATTCAGCCGTCCTTATATAGACGCGCGATTCTTCGCTGAAGAATTGGCATCCGCGCTTAAGATACGTCTTATACTGGGAGACCTTTTAATAAGAATAGAAACTCTTCACAGATTTTTTGAACATAAACTTGTTGAATACAATCCAGTCAAATGGCGTCTGGCACATGATAGAAATACAGAAATAATAGACACAAAAGATCCAAAAAATTTCCGTAGCGACGATGAACATATAATAAGCACTGAATTATGGAATATGATCGATGACGCTAAAGAAAAAAAGAAAAATCTTTTTATTTATTCTTTGCGTAGAGGATTAGGCACTCAAACATTATGTGCCGACTGTGGAAGTATAGTAGTGTGCACAAAATGCAACGCTCCGATAGTTTTGCATAAATCAAAAGATAACACTTTAAACTTCTTTCTATGTCATCACTGTGGAGAAAAAAGAAGCGCAGAAGAGAGATGTAAGAACTGCACAAGCTGGAGACTGCAAGCATTTGGAATAGGAAGCGAAGGGGTTTACGAAGAACTTAGAAATAAAATTCCACCTGAAAAATTATTCCAAGTTGATGGGGATAATACTCCGTCAGAAAAAAAGATAAGAACAATAATAGCAAAATTTTATGAAACGCCCGGCGGAGTGCTTATAGGCACGGATGTAGCTATGCAATATTTATCAGAGCCAATTTCCTGCACAGCCATCACTTCTGTTGATTCATTATTTTCAATACCAGACTTTAGAATAAATGAAAAGATAATGGGATTCATCGCAAAAATAAAATCGCTGACTGAAGAGCGATTACTTATCCAAACCAGACAGCCTGAGCAAAGAGTATTGGAGCATATAAAAAATGGAAGCCTTATAGATTTTTACAGAGAAGAATTAGCACAGCGCGAAAAGTTCGGCTATCCCCCATTCAAGCATCTTATAAAAATAAGCATCGAAGGAACTGATGCTGCAATCAGAAAAGAAAATGCTTCAATTGAAGAATTATTTCAAGAATACAATCCGCAAACTTTTCCAGCATTTATAAAAACTTCTAGAGGTAAAACAATTGCACACACTCTTATAAAAGCCGACACAAACAATTGGCCTGATGAAAAATTGCGATCACTTTTATTGTCTCTGCCCCAAAATATGACAATAAAAGTTGACCCTGAAAATCTCCTATAAAAATACACAAAACGATTGACACCGATACAAGTTCGTGTTAAATTCTTTCCAGACAAAAACCAAACAAACACCGAAAAGAAAGAGAAAAAATGAACGGAAAAAGCAAGTTGGTAGTAATCTGCGGCATCATCCTATTCGGAATAATCCTGCTGGCAACAAATATGCAAGCATATTCTTCCGAAACAAAAGTGACATATAAGCAATTAGTCACTCAGTACCAGCAAATCCTGCAAATGGATAATAAACTCGCTACCTGTATAGAGGAGTGCGATAAGGCCTTGAGAGAAGGATTCGCCTTACTGGCACAAAGGAACGGATGGTCCGATTCCAAATCTTGGGATTTTGGACGTCAACATTCAAAATTCTGCGATGCAGCAAAAAAATTATCAGAGGCAATATCAAAACGAGACGAACTTGTTGAAGAATACAACAAAGCGTCAAACGATTTTGATTGGGATAATTTACAAAAAAGAAAAAGTGCTCTGCCAAAAACTTTGAAAATGTTCGGCGAATATGATCCTTTGGATGATTTATACGAAGTAGGTAGGTAATTGTTTCGCAAGCGCGCAGTGTGTTAAGTCTCACGACAAACCACACTGCGCGCTTTTTTATTTTTTAAAAAACTTTAAATTTTGTCGGAATTCCTATATAATCTAGCAATGGTCAAGATAGTTCAAAAAGAAGAGCCTGTTCTTCGCGAAACGGCAAAAGAAGTGCCTATCGAAGAGATCAAAAGCAAAAAGATCCAGAAGATCATAAAAGATATGAAAGAAGCGCTCGCCTCTCAAAAAGACGGAGTTGCTATTGCTGCACCTCAGATCGGAGAATCACTTCGTATATTCGTTGTCTTAGGTTTAATATTTTTAAAACCAGAAGAAACTGAAAATCAAGAAAAAGTTAAACTAGCCGAAGATAAAGTTTTCATAAATCCTATAATAATCAAAACTTCAAAAGATAAAAAAACAATGGAGGAAGGATGTCTTTCTGTTCGTTGGCTTTACGGAAAAGTTAAGCGTGCATCTAGAATAACTTTAAGAGCATACGATGAAAATGGAGAATTTTTAGAGCGTGGTGCATCAGGACTTCTCGCGCAAATATTTCAGCACGAAACAGATCACTTAAATGGAATTCTATTCACTGATCAAGCAAAAGAATTAATTGATATGCCTCCTCCTGACAAAAAGAATGGATAGACCATATCAAACTTTTTTAATTAACCTTTTGATTTAATGGAAAATAAAAACGAAAAAAATTCTATAAGAATTGCTTTTTTTGGATCATCAGAATTTTCCGTTATCATACTTGATGAACTGTTCAAGGAAAATTTTGTTCCATCTGTAATAATAACCGCACAAGACAAGCCACAAGGCCGAGGTCTCAAACTCACACCCTCTCCTGTTAAAGTTTGGGCAATGGGAAAAAATATCCCAACGCTTGAACCAAAAAAACTCGATCAAAACTTTATTGATGAATTAAAAAAATTCAACTGCTCTCTTTTTATAGTAGCTTCGTTTGGAAAAATAATTCCAAAGACTGTTATCGATATGCCTGAATATAATATATTGAATGTTCACCCGTCACTTCTTCCAAAATTTCGTGGCGCTTCTCCTTTAGAATCCGTAATACTTTCTGATGAAACCGAAACTGGTGTAACAATTATGCTTGTTGATGAAGAAATGGATCATGGACCTATAGTTGCACAAAAAAAATCTGAAATATCAAATTGGCCACCAAAAATAAGTTGCTTAGAAAAAAAACTGGCAGAAGATGGAGGAAAACTCCTTGTAGAAGTTTTGCCAAAATGGATAGACAGAAGTATAGAACCAAAAAATCAAATTCATGAACTTGCCACTTACACAAAGAAAATTAAAAAAGAGGATGGACTAATCAGTCTCAGTGATAATCCTTATATTAATTTCAAAAAAATTATGGCTTTAGAAGGATGGCCAGGCACATATTTCATAACAAAGAAAAAAGATAAAGACATTCGCGTTCAAATAAAAGAAGCTGAATTTAAAAATAACTCGCTCATTATTAAGCGAGTCACTCCTGAGGGGAAAAAAGAAATGAATTATGAAGATTTTCTTCGAGGACTTTAATCCGATCAACTAAAAATCACTATTACTTATATCGTTCATTTCCACACCTCCTGCTGTTTGAAAATTAGAACTTATTTTAAAAGCATTATAAGATGCGTAAACTAAAACAAAAGCGATCAAAGCGCAACCTAAAAGCACAACTCTTGAAGCCCAATTTGGCACATATCCATCCGATGTCTTATTTATCATAATTTAATTATTATTGTCTTTACTAAAAAATCCTCTTAAAATTTTCTTAATTTTTTGATGTCCTTTTTTTAGGATCTGCTTTCTATATTTCTTTTTATTTCTAACTTCTTTTAATATCTCATCTTTCATATCATCAATAGATGCATAAAGATTATCTGTCTCAGCCACAGCGCGTAAAGTTTCGTCTTCTAAATGAAGATTTATTTCCGCTCTGAATATGTCACCCTTAAAATGATGATTTGATGTTTTTCCTATTTCTACATCTGCATACACATTTTCATTTTCTAGATCGATCAATTTATCAAGCGCTGATAATTTTTTTTCCAAATAATCTGAAATAGAAGGAGTAGATTCCAGATTTGTTAACTTAAGATTAGATCTCATATATTAAATTTTATTAATTATAACAACTACCACTGTCCTTTTCTTAATTATTATAACCTATACAAATACTATTATAAACCTTATATCTTATTTTGCATTTACAATATTTTTTGCTAATATAATTCTGTTCGCTATTATATTGTATGTAGCCACAAATAGCGCAATATTCCGCGGTAGCTCAGTGGTAGAGCGGTCGCCTGTTAAGCGATTGGTCGTAGGTTCGAATCCTACCCGCGGAGCATACTTTTTGTTTGAATGCTAAAAAGTCTCTTCTGCCCTTGTGGCGTAAGGGGCTTTTTAGGTTCTAACTCTTCATTTAGTTTCTTTTGGTTTTTCAATTCATTTTCGATCAATAAAAACGGATGTAGCTTATCAATTATGAGTTTTTTGTCTTTTAAAATTAGGTTCGAACCAATCGTTGAAAATATATTCCTCTTCTTCTGAAGATCATCTGTATTAAAATTCTTTAGTGCAAATGCGCAAAACGTAAAAATCCTCTCGGTGACTTCTAGAGAGCCATCAAGCCTTTCTTTGACTCCTGCCATTTGTTTTTCTAATTGATTCCTTTCAGTGATGATTTCAGCTTTCAAACGTGCAAATTCCTCTGGAGAATACATTTCATAATTTGAATTCTGTGGCGATGTAAATGCAAAGTTAAGATTCTTCAAGCGAAGTCTGACACGTATCATAAGAAGCTTGCAAAGATTTTCGCAAAGTAGTTTCTTCGTTATTAAAGTCACCCTGTTTGTCATGTAAATAATCCAAAGCAATCTTAAGATAGTCATCATCTATAGTTATTTTTTGAAGTTCTGACTTAAATTGATCTTCTAATTCTTCAAGACGAATGCATTTTTGACTACATATAATTATCGTTAAGTTTGTAGTAAGCAACAAGGTTGGATTCGTTACCTTCTAGTTCTCCTGGATTGTTGTAATGGTTAGATATTGTAGTACTACTTAATTCTACATTCCATATTCTAACATCATCAACTTTTCCATCAAATCTACAACATGC
>JBAYLF010000005.1:0-75365 GCA_041664205.1 Minisyncoccota bacterium
AAATGCAAACGCTGTTAATATCGGACGTATTGGTGCAGGCTATTTCCCAGGAATTTTAGACGATGTTCGAATGTATAATCGTTCACTTTCTGCAAGTGAGATTAAGCAGGTTTATAATCAGGGAAGATAAAGAATAAATCTATAATTAATACTTATACAAAAAATTCGCTCGTTAAAAACGAGTAAATTTTTTGTATCAGAAAGGTTCTTTGTTCACTTTTTAGATATATTCTTTATTCTCATTTTGTTATAATAAATATGTATATTCATGCGTTTGCAATTTGATTTTTTAAATTTTGCGATCGCAAAATATCATGCACATCCTAAAATTTTTGAGGATAGGATTAATTGCTTTTGTTATTTCAGCAATTTTTTATGGAAATTCGGTTTACGCCCAGATCAATGATTCTAAGGGTGCTGTTTTTGATTTTTCTCCAAAGACAGAAACAGTTATAGCGGGTTCTACTTTTGAAGTGGCTGTTATTCTTGATACAAGAGGATCGAGTGTTAATGCCGTTGAATTAAATATTAAATTTCCCGTTGATAAATTAGAAATGATCTCGCCTTCAACTGGCAAATCATTTATTTCACTTTGGTCCGAACCGCCAAGTTATTCTAATGTTAATGGCACCGCTAAATTTGCAGGAGGTGTTCCAAATGGAATTGTCACAGAAAGCGGTTTGATAATAACTTTAACTTTTAAAGCAAAAGCTACAGGGCAGGCTATTATTGAGGTCACTCCAGAATCAAAAGCTTTGGCAAATGACGGGCTTGGAACAAATATTCTTTCTGCTAGAGGAAGGGGAACATTTACAATTACACCAAAACCACCTGAGGGCGTTCGAGTTTTTTCTGACACGCATTCGTTTCAAGATAAGTGGTATAACAATAACAATCCAATAATCTCGTGGGAGAAGCCGGATGGAGTTGAAGATTTTAGTTATGAATTGGATGACAGGCCATTTACAATTCCTGATAATAATCCGGAAACTACTGGCACAGTTAAAGCATATCAAGATGTTTCTGATGGAATAAAATATTTTCACGTTAAGGCACGCAAAGAAGGAATGTGGGGAAGCACGACTCATTTTATGATACATATAGACACCACTCCGCCGGCCGAGTTTACTCCTAAAGTTGAAATTTTAACCGCAGCGGTTATTCAGCGCGCATTGATTTCATTCTTCACAACAGATGCATTATCAGGAATTGATCACTATGAAGTTGGAGTTATTGATAAGGAAAAAGCTCCGACAGAATCTCCAGCATTCATTGAGGTGCAGAGCCCTTATCAAATATCTTCGTTCTCCGCAAACAGTTCTCGTGTAATAGTAAGAGCGATTGATCGCGCAGGAAATGTTCGCGATGAATCAACAGATGTGAACGTATCTTCTTCACAGCTATTTTATCTTCTTTTAATAGGAGCGTTTATTTTAATTCTTTTGATACTTTGTTATATTTTTGTGCGAAAAATGCTGGCTAAAAGACGTGCGCGAAAAATTGAAAATAATAAGGAATACAGAAATGAAAGAGTTGAGACTAGAAGTTCATCCGAAGTGCCAGTTTGGAAAGTGGATTATCCAGAACCAACAGCTGAAAAACCATTTCCTTTTGAACGAAATAATAATGACTCAAAAAATAAAAAACCCGCGTTAGAAATTTATGAAAAGGAAAAAATAATCAGAACTCCACCGGAAGTTATTTATCCGGAACCTGTGCCGCGAACTCCGCCATCACCAGCACCAAAAATCTCTACCCCAGTAACCCCAACTTCTCAACCAGTTGAACCTTCACCACTTCCTACATCAGCATCTATACCTACAACTCCATTTCCACAACCAACCCCTACTCCTGTAGTTACGCCATCTCCAGTAACTGCTCCACCTATTTCAAATCCAGTGACTCCAACACCTCCGTCAAAACCAATAGCACAACCTGTTTTTTCAAGCCAGATATATTATCCTAGTAAATATGTTCCTAAAGATACGCAAAATTCTCCATTAAAAACAACTCCAAATACAGTAGTGGAAAGTTCATCAGTTAAAACTCCAGAAGCACAAAATCTTGATGTGAAAAAAGTTATTGTTAATACAATAGTCGATGATCATCCTACTTTACCTGAACAAAAAAACAGAATGGATTTTCTAGGTCCAGATCCGCGATAAAAATGTTAGAATAGTTAGAATAAAAACATGGAAACAAAAAACTCAAAAATATTTTCTGTATTTCGTTTTGTTTTTTTGGCGTGCATTTCCGTTTTAATTTTTTGGTTTTGTTTGAATGCACAGGCTCAGGAATTTCAATCATCGAATTTTAAGGTTTTAGATCCGGTGATGTTTTCTGGACAGTATTCTGCGTCGAATTCTTTTAAACTTACAAGTTCGATTTCTCAGATAAGTATTGGAACAAGCACGGCGACTAATTTCAAAGATTCTTCGGGATTCTTATATTTTCCATTTGTTTCAAGTCCTGTCGTAAGTTCAACAGCTGGAGATGGGAAGGTAATACTTTCTTGGAGCGCATCAAGTGGATTTTTAGGTTGGACTATTACTAATTACAGCGTCGGACAGGCTACTGTTTCCGGAGGTCCTTATTCATTCACTACGCTTGGAAATGTTACGACATCAACAAGAACAGGTCTTACAAATGGAACAACTTATTATTTTGTAATTCGCGCGCTTGATGCATTTGGAAATTCTATAGCAACATCAAGTCAAGTATCTGCAGCACCTGTTTCTAGTGGAGGAGGAGGCGGAGGTGGTGGTGGAGGCGGTGGTGGCGGAGGAGGGGGCGGTGGAGGTGGTCAAGGAAGCCAAGGTGAAGAACATAGGAATACTAAAGTGATATTAAAAGGAATAGCATATCCAAAAGCTTTAGTCGCAGTTTTAAAAGATTCCATAATGGTAGACACTCTTACTGCTGACAACGAAGGACTTTGGAATATAGAAATGAGTGTAACAGGCGGAATTTATACTTTTTCAGTTTATGGAACAGATACTAATAAAAAAAGATCAATGACCACAAGTTTTACAACTAACGTTCCTCCAGAGATGACGACTACAATTTCAGATATAATTATCGCACCAACAATAGGTGCAGATAAATCTCAAGTAAAAATTGGAAATGATATAAAGTTTTTTGGTTCAGCAATGCCTCTTTCAAAAGTATCTGTAGTTGTTAACTCAGAACAAACTATTGTTGATAAAACACAAACAGATAAGTTTGGATTTTGGAGTTATAAATTAAATTCTGGAGTTCTTGAAGAAGGAAATCACACTACAAAAAGTCAGGCTACAACAAAAGAAGAGATAGTTTCACCATTTTCTGAAAGTTTGGCATTTAGAGTTGGGAATTCAGATGTTCCTTTTGGTCAATTACCTAAAGGCGCAGCAGGTCAACAGTGTAGCAAGATAGGAGATATAAATAGCGATGGAAAAGTAAACCTGATCGACTTTTCAATACTTCTTTATTTCTGGAATCAACGTAATCCAAAAAATGTGTGTGCTGATATTAACGGCGACGGAACTGTAAATCTTTTCGACTTTTCTATTATGCTGTTCTGGTGGACGGGGTAGGATAAAATATTGTAAAATATAATTATAATTTAAATGTTAAACTTGAAAACTCAAATTTATAAACTTTCTTCGCTATCTTTTTTGTTCGCACTATTTTTTGTTCCATTAATTGCTAATGGACAGGCGGTTTCGCTTACTAGTGCACGCACTACTTATCCTGAAGGTTCTAGTATTTTAGTTTCTCTTTCAATTGATACAGCGGGACGTTCTATTAATGCGATAAGTGGAACAGTTAGTGCGCCAGTTTCGAATTTATCAATTCAAGATGTTCGATATGGCAGTTCAATAATTTCTTTGTGGGTAGCTCAGCCTACAATTAATAGTGCAAGCGGGAGTATAAATTTTACAGGAGGAACTCCAGGAGGATTTAGTGGCGCTGCCGGTCCAATTTTAAGCTTTAATGTTTTAGCAAAAAGTGTTGGAACCTACACCGTGTCTGTAAAAGATTTGAATATTCTTTTAAATGACGGACAAGGAACAGAATTAACAGGAGTAAAAATAAATCCACTTACATTAACAATTGAAAAAAGAAAAGAAGTTGCCGCACCTGCAGTTACTGCGCCTGTGGTGCCATCTACAAAAGAGACAAGTAAGCCTTCAGTAAAACCAAAAACCACATTAGAAAAACCAATAACAGAAACGCAACCTCAAGACATCTTGCCTCCTGATCCGATCATTTCTTCTATAAATAGAGAACCTACGATTGAAAATAATAAATATTTTGCAGTTTTCTTTGCCGTAGATAAAGATTCCGGAGTTTCTTATTATGAAGTTAAAGAACAGCCACTCTTGATATCTTTATTCACAGAAAGTTTTAATACTGAGTGGACTCGAGCAAATACACCTTACATACTTAAATATCAACTATGGGCATCTAATGTAAGAGTGAGAGCATTTGATCAGGTCGGAAATATGGCTGAAACCAGATCATTCAAGCCTTTTCACCCAACTTTGTTAACGATATTCGCTCTACTCTTAGTGATAATTTCTGTGGCAAGCACTCTTATCGTTGCAAAAAGACGTCCAACAAGAAGACGCAAATCAGCTGTATCAAAATAAAAAATGAAAACGATATATAAAAAATACATTAATAAAATATCAGTAGTTATTATCGGACTTCTTTTTGTCCCAGGAATTGCATTTGCTCAAGCAAAATTATTTATTTCTCCCACAACTGGAACATATAGCGTAGGAGAACTTTTTACAGTATTAGTTAATCTAAATTCTGGTGGAGAACCTATAAATGCCGCTACGGCTCAGATCAATTATGACAACACTAGGCTAGATGTTGTGAGTCTGGGTTTTTCTAAATCGATTTTTTCACTGTGGGTTGAAGAACCAAGCTATTCGAACGCTGCAGGATCAATTAAATTTTCTGGTGGATCGCCTAATCCAGGTTTTAATGGAGCTTCCGGTTCAATAATAAGAATTACTTTTAGGTCAAAAGCAGTTGGAAAAGCTCCTATAGAATTTTTAAGCGGATCAGTATTGGCAAATGACGGAAAGGGAACAAATATTCTAGATGGAATGACCGGTGCTTCATTTAATATTCAAACAGCAACAGTTGAAACAAAAGCGACTCCAGTTATAGAGCAAAAAGGAGAAACAAATGTTCCTATCGAATCGCCGATATTTACAGATTTTCCAAAACAACTGAACAGCGGAGAAGTTTTAACTATAAAAGGTTTGAGTTTGCCAAATAGCAAAGTCGCGATCTTTTTGCAGAAAGGTTCCGAAGAGCCAACGATCTACGAAATTCATTCTAAAGTTGACGGAAGATTTGAGTTTATTTCAACAGAACCAGTTAAGGCAGGATTTTATAGAATATGGGCGAGAAGCACTACGCTTGAAGGATTATCAAGCGGAAATTCTGAAGTGTTAACGATTGAAGTTTTAGAAACTACTGCAATTAGGATTGGAAAAATGGCATTAAATTATATGACAGTTTTTGTAACATTGTTTGCAATGTCAGCGCTTCTAATACTTATCATTTTGTTTATCTGGTTTAAGCTTAGAAGATGGCAAAAGAAACAAGGTGTTGAAATTTCTGAAGCAGAAGATGAAGTTCATAAATCTTTTGATAAAGTTAAAGATGGCTTAGGAAGATATGTTGATTATCTACTCGAAGGAAAAACACCGGATGCAATAAGAAAAAGAGAAAGACAAACAAAAGGTGATCTAAATGATGAACTCGAAGCGTTAGAAAAGAGAATCAAAAAAGAGATCGAAGATATCAAAAATCCACCGAAAAAAGATAAATAATATTCAGTTTGACATATCTGTCGGTATCTGCTAGTATGATTACTGTGAGTGCTGATTATTTTTAATGGTTAGCGCTAAAATACAAATATAGCAAGAAATCGCCTTCGGGTGATTTTTTGTTTTTTTATAAGAGTTTTTTCTTGCAGAGTTTTTTATTTATATTAAAATTATCTTATGGATTGTTTTGACAGATGATCAACGGCTGCACTCACATTATATATTTGTTTTGGAGGCTAGCACCCGTTGATCATCTGTCAACGCAATAACAACGCAATAAAAAACACGCTGCAATTTTCGCAGTGTATTTTTTTATAAAAATAAAAATATTAAATAAATTTTCAAAAATATTTTTTAAAATATTTTCATTAATTTTTTGTTAAAGTTATCCACATATTTTTTATAAAAAATACTTTAAAAATTTTTGTTGGTGTATAATTTATATAGGGTTCACGTAATAATTTTTCAACTCTGTTCATCTCAATAAATTTTTTATTTAAAAAAGTGATACAGAGGGTCGACTATTTAATGTGAACATCTATAACAAATAATTTATTTCTCTTTTTCGCAAAAGAGATAAAACAAATAATATGGCAGCAAAAAAGAAAGTAGCAAAAAAGAAAGTAGCAAAGAAAGGAAAGAAGAGATAATCTTCTTAACTTCACTTCTCACAAAACCGCTCGAAAGAGCGGTTTTGTGTTTAAAATTAAACTTCTATTTTTGGTACATTTCTTCGTTGCTCGTTTACGGTGCTCCCTCACAATACTACCAAGTATTGCTCGGTTCGCTCCGCACTCGCGCCTCGAACTGTACCCAAAAATAAAAGTTTAAAGGTTTAGAAAAAACATGTTCTAATATACTAAAATATGTTATTATAATCTCGCTATGTTTTTAATAGAAAAAATATTTGGTGACCAAAATAAGAAGGCTTTAAAGCCCTATATTTCCAGAGTGGACGAGATAAATTCCTGGGAACCTGAAATTTCGGCATTATCCGACGAGACTTTGGCAAATAAGACAACTGAATTTAAAGATAGACTTTCTAAAGGAGAAACGCTTGATGATATTCTAGCGGAAACTTTTGCTGTTGTTCGTGAAGTTTCAAAAAGAAAGCGAAAAGAAAGACATTACGATGTTCAACTTATCGGAGGAATGATACTTCATGATGGTAAGATTTCTGAAATGAGAACAGGAGAAGGAAAAACTCTTGTTGCTACACTTCCTGCATATTTAAATGCTTTGACAGGACACGGCGTTCATATAGTTACTGTTAATGATTATCTTTCAAGAAGAGATGCAGTATGGATGGGAGAAATTTATTCTTTTCTAGGACTTTCAGTTGGTGTTATAAACCACGATCTATCATTTATTTACGATCCATCGCATGTTGAAAAAGATGAAGAAAGAGACAAAGTCGGATCTTTTAAAGTTGTATATGATTATTTGCGACCATGCACAAGAAAAGAAGCTTATGCTGCTGATATAACTTATGGAACCAACAATCAATTTGGTTTCGATTATCTTTTTGATAATACTGAATATGAATTTAGATCAGTAAGACAGCGTGAATACAATTTCGCAATCGTTGACGAAATAGATTCTATTTTAATTGATGAAGCTCGAACTCCGCTTATTATCTCAATGCCAACAGTTGAGTCTGAGGATCTTTATGTTAGATTTGCGGGGATTGCAAACAGGATGAAACCAGAAGTTCATTATAAAGTTGATGAAAAATTCAAATCAATTTCTATAACAGACGAAGGAATAGATTTTGCAGAAAAAGAACTTGGTGTTGAAAATATTTACACAGAAAAGGGAATTAAATATGTTCATCATTTAGAAACTGCTGTTAGAGCGAAAGCACTTTTCAGTAATGATGTTGATTATGTCGTTCGTGAAGATGAAATTATTATCGTAGACACTTTTACAGGAAGGCTTCAGCCGGGCAGACGCTGGTCAGATGGCTTGCATCAGGCAATAGAAGCAAAAGAAGGTGTAAAAATTCAGAGAGAATCTCGAACATTCGCTTCTATTACATTTCAAAACTATTTCAGACTTTATAAAAAATTAGGAGGTATGACAGGAACCGCGATAACTTCTCAAGAAGAATTTTTGAAAGTTTATGGCTTGGATACTATTGCTGTTCCGACAAATAAAATAAACCAAAGAAAAGACCACAACGATCTTATTTTCCAGACCGAATCTGGCAAATTTTCTGCTGTTGCAAAAAGAGTTAAAGAACTAAATAAAAATGGTCAGCCTGTTTTAATAGGAACTGTTTCAATTGAAAAGAACGAAATTCTTTCTGAATTTCTAAAGAGCGAAGGAGTCCAACATCAAATACTTAATGCAAAAAATCATGAACGCGAAGGAGAGATTATTGCTCAAGCCGGCCGTCGTGCGCAAGTGACGGTTGCAACAAACATGGCTGGACGAGGTATCGACATCAAGCTTGGTGGCGTGCCCTTCGATCAAGAAGAATATGATAAGGTAAAAAATTTAGGAGGATTGGTCGTTATAGGAACAGAGCGTCACGAGGCACGCAGAATAGATAATCAGCTTCGAGGACGTGCAGGAAGACAAGGCGATCCTGGAGAAACGCAATTTTTCGTTTCGCTAGAAGATTCGCTTATGAGAATTTTTGCTACCGATACTCTTAAAACAATGATGGGAAGATTTAATATTCCTGAAGATCAGCCGATAGAAAATGGAATAATCACGCGATCACTCGAGGCAGCTCAGACAAAGATCGAAGGCTTCCATTTTGATTCTAGAAAACAAGTTCTTGAATATGACGATGTGTTAAACCATCAACGAAAGACTGTTTATGACAGACGAAGAAAGATATTGAGTGGAAATCCGGAAGAAATCAAAGTAGTGCTCCAAGAAATGTTTGCGGACGATGACGACACTTTAGATGTTTTAGACAAAAGAGTAGAACTTGTCGGCGAAGCGGAATTTTATCCTGCGGTAAAGCGCTTATTGCTTCAAACGATCGATTTGTTCTGGGTAGACCATTTGGAAATGATGGATTATTTGCGAGGAAGCGTAAATTTGCGCGCTTACGGGCAGCGTGACCCATTAGTTGAGTATAAGAAAGAAGGTCTTAAACTTTTCCGCGATATGCAGGTTTCAATTGCAGACCAAGTTGCTAAATTTATTCCAGAACTTGGTGCTGGCGCTTTGATAAGAGAAGAAGAAAAGGCAAAAGAAGCGCATAAGCATATTGTTGCTGTGGGCGGTTCTGACTCATCCGGAGATTCTGTTGCTTCAAAAATCATACATTCAAAAAACAGCAATCAAAATCAAAACAATCCTTCTACTTCTTCGGACGAAAAACTCGGCAGAAACGATCCTTGCCCATGTGGAAGCGGAAAGAAATATAAAAAGTGCTGCGGAAAGTAACATGAGATACATTACTGATAAAAATGAAAAAATTGTTGCTGATAAATATATCGAAGAAGCAAAAATAATGGCCCAAAAAGCAACATGCAGCCGTGCGAAATGCGGAGCTGTAATCGTAAAAGACGAGGAAATTATTGGTAGAGGTTTTAACTCTCCTCCATATAACGATGAAAAAGAGCGCAGATGCGAAAACAAAAAGAATGAATATGATATAAAGGTTACCGATAAAACATGTTGCATGCATGCTGAACAGCGAGCGATTATGGATGCTTTACGTAACCATGCAGATAAATTAGAAGGATCAAAACTTTATTTTTCTCGTTTTTATTCTAATGGAAAGCAGCGGCTTACTGGAGGAAGGGAAGGAAAAAATCAATTATATTGCACAGTTTGTACAAAAATGATGTTTGATGTCGGTGTCGCAGAATTTATTCTTCCACATGTAAAAGGTATTGGTGTATATCTTGCAGAAGAATATTTGGTCAGATCATTTGGTTATGGTAAGTATGATGTAGAAAAATTAAAATAAGCTTATGAAAATTATTTTAGGATCACAATCAAAAGGAAGAAAGCAGATTTTTGAGGAAATGGGTTATCAGTTTGAAGTAATGTCTTCAAATATAGATGAAAAGGCAATTAGATTTGAAGATCCAAAGGAACTTACACTTGCTCTCGCTAAAGCAAAAGCAGAAGCTCTCAAACCGCAGATATTAGAATCTGCGATTCTTATTACTTCAGATCAAGTAGTTGTGTGGAATAATGAAATTAGAGAAAAACCGCAGGATGAAAAGGAAGCCAGAGAATATTTGGAAGGCTACAATATTTATCCCGCAGAAACAGTAACTGCTGTTGTGGTGACAAATCTTGCTACAGGTAAACAAGCAGAAGGAATAGATATTGCAAAAGTGCATTTTAATGAATTTTTAGAAAAAGATATTGAAGACATTTTGAATGATGGAAGAACATTTGAAATAGCTGGAGGATTTACAGTAGACGGCGAATTATGGGAGTCTCATATAAAAGAGATCGAAGGAACTAGAGATAGCGTAATAGGATTACCAAAAGAACTTACCGAGCGATTGATGAACGAAGTTTTGGAATAAATTAAAATCAGAGACAAAAAATCAAAGCCTAACTCATAGAGTTAGGCTTTGTGTTGTTTAACAAATTATTTTTCTGCTTTAGGAACATTTTGTAATTCATTAAATTCGCGAACTTGTTCAAGAAGATCGACTAATGTTGAAACAAGATATTTCTTGCTGACTTCTGTAGAAATTTTTATCCCAGGACGAATGAGTGGGGAAGTGACCTCAACAGTGTATGTTTCGTTAGTTCTATTCATAATTTTATCTATTGAAAAGCATACTATTTAAAAATAAAAATTACAATAAAAAATCGCCTTTTTATGTTAAGGCGATTTTCATTTTATCTGTTATTTGATGAGTAATAATGTTTTAAAAATATCTACTACCGAAGCTCCAAAGTTGTATAAAGTATTCATCGAAACTGGCGAAGTTGGTTCAGGTGGTGGAGGTGGTGTTTGAACTGGCGGAGCAGATTCCATCGGCATAGGAGGTGGTGGCTGCATCTGGGGTTGAGGTGATTGCATTAAGGTTGGGTTTGCAGGCATCATTTGGCCTTCACCTCCAGTGGTGCTATTTGATGGTGGTTGCATCATTTCTCCGGAAGATGGCATTGAGCCACCTCCAGTTGTTCCTTGTGGAGGTTGCTGGTACTGCTGGTAATTTTCTTGTGGTGGTTGCATTTGCGGACAATTTTCACCTTCGCATTTAATCATTGTTGTCGGAGGAACAGGCCCTCCAGAGCTTCCAGCAGGAGCTCCACAGTTTGTAGGATTTGACTCGCAGTATTTTTGGCACTCTTCAGGACTACTGCATCCACCTGGACCCTTCATTGTTTGCTGCATTTGATAACCACCGCTAGTACTACCAGATGTTCCTGGCGCCATTTGATTTTGGATATTTTGAGTTCCAAAGTTTTTGCATTCTTCCTGATTTGATTCACAATATTTCTGACATTCTTCGGGGCTGCTACATCCGCCTGGGCCTTTCATCATTTGTGGTTGTTGATAGTTGCTGTTATTGCCAGGAGCTCCAGGCATAATTTGATTTTGGCCATCACCTTGTGGTCTAAAATTGGCACACTCTTCTTTATTTGATTCGCAATATTTCTGACACTCTTCAGGACTGCTGCATCCACCCAGACCCTTCATCATTCCTCCATTAAAAGTAGAAGATCCATTACCTCCTTGTCCTGGAGGAGTCATATTTTGAAAGTTTTTCATATTTGATTCAAAACAAGTTCGTATTTTATCACCGATAGATTGGGTTGCAGGACCTGATCCACTTTTTAATTTATTCATAGCTTCAGTTCCGATTTGTGCTTCCAAACAAGTTAATACTTCTGGTGGAGCTTGTTTTAACGATTCGTTAAAACGTGCTGTTCCTTCCTCCATTCTTTTTAGATCTTCAGGACTTATTAATCCGTTCTCTTTTCCAAAATCAAAGCATGTTTGTTGATTGTCAGGATTATTACAAAAGGCATCACATTCTTGTTTATTTTTGCACCCGCCAGGACCTTTACCTTTTGTTTTTTTGGCCATAGTTGCTTCTTCTGGTGTCATAAATCCTGCAGCTTCGGCAAAAGCTGAACATTCGTCAAAATGTTCTTCAGCACCGCAATAAGCATCGCATGCTTCTTTTCCTTTGCAGTTTGGCATTTTAACTCCTTTTTTAATTGCCGCCAGTACTTTTTGAGAATCAGCTTTTTCTTGATCGCTCATAAAGCCTGCTTCTATGGCGAAGTTCATACAAACTTCCATATGTGATGAATCATTGCAGTATACATCGCAAGCTTCCTTGCCGTTGCATGGCGGAGGCACAGCACCTTTTTTAACTGCTGCGACCATTTTTTTAGCATCTTCAAGTTCTTTGCCTTGTATAAAACCTGCAGCTTCGCCAAAAGCGATACATGCTTCCATGTGACTCGAATCATTGCAGTAAGTATCACACTCTTTTTTGTTATTACATGGCAGAGGTTTTATGCCACTTGTTAGAGCTTTTTGAACTTTTTTTGCTTCTTCCAGTTGGTCTGGAGGCATTATGTCATTTTTTTCAGCAAAGGAGACGCATTCATCAATATGGCTCATATCGTTGCAGTATTGCTCACAACTATTTTTATCCTTGCATCCACCTGGCCCCTTGTTGCCGGCAGCTTTAAATTTTTTTGCTACAGACAGATCTTCTTTGGACATAAGATTATTTTTTTCTGCAAAGTTTAAACATACTTCCATGTGAGCTGAATTGTCGCAATATGTTTTGCACGCAGCTTTATCTTTGCAATTTCCCAGTTCTTTGACCGGATATTGAACGCTTTCTATTCCAGTAATTTCGGTGGTAGTTTGAGCAATAACAATATTTATGAAAAATGCTGATGCTATTGTTAAAAAACCAAGAGTAACTAATTTAGTTAAATTTTTTGTATTCATATTTTTATTCAAAAGGATTAGTTTTTACATCTTTAAAAGGATTTGCTTTGTCAACCGGATTAATATCTGGCTTATTTTCAAGAGGGTTTGTTGTGACTGAAGGTAAAACTCCCTTTGAGGCCGAGTCAGTAATTACCTTAGCGGATTCACTTGCTGCTTTGTCAGCATTTTGTTCAATGTTGGTTTTGATATTATTTTTATTTACCAGATAAAAATAAATTACGACCGAAAAAACTATAATTATTACAATAGCCACTGAGGAGATTGTAATCGATTTTTTGTTCATGTTAATTGATAATTATTTTATAATCTTGCTACTTATTATATAATGATTGATGTTTTTATGTTTGGAAAACTGTGAATAAAAATTAAAGTTTTATAAAATAATATGAATGATCAAATACCAAGAGTGGGCGTTGGAGTAATGATTTTTAAGGATGGAAAAATTTTACTAACTAAGCGCAAGGGTGCGCATGGCGCTGGCGAATACTCATTTCCAGGAGGTCATTTGGAATATATGGAATCATTTGAAGAATGTGCGAGACGAGAAACGAGGGAAGAGGCGGGTATAGAAATTCAGAATCTAAGATTTTCTTATGTTACAAATTCAAAAAAATATACTCCGAAGCATTATATTCACATCGGACTTATTGCAGATTGGAAAAGTGGCGAGCCTAAAATAATGGAGCCTGAAAAGTCTGAAGAGTGGAAGTGGTATGATTTGGACAATTTACCAGAACCGCTTTTTGAGTTTTCGGAATTTGCTGTTGAGGCTTATAAAAACGGCGAAAATTATATAAAATTATTTGAATAAAAAACAGGCTAATCTCTAAATGAGATTAGCCTGTTGGGTTGTAATGTGCGTCCAGATCTCTAGATCAGAGGACTGGTGCTTGTCACTACTTTTCTGCCACATGAACAGCCATAAAGATTATGGTTTGTTCTGATGCCGTTGGTTTTAGTATACTCGGGACCGTATTTTTCGTTCCACTCTTCGTGTTCGAATTCGTGTTGATGCATCGGATCTCCGGCTTCAACCACGTTACCTTTCAATATATCAGGTGTTTCTTTTGGCATATTTTTATTTCTGCTGTTAAATAAATTATAGTATATATGTATGTTTGTCAAGTAGCTATGTTGAGTTCATGTGATTTTGATACTTATAAATACAGTTTAAAGATGCTATAATAAATTTTAATTATGTTTTGGAAAAGAAAAAAGTCTCTTAAAGTTGTTACTCACTGTGGCGGATTTCACGCGGACGATGTGTTTGCAACAGCTACACTATTTATAGTTTTTGGAGAGGATAATATTGAGGTTATCCGAACACGTGATCCTGAGATCATAAAAAATGCGAACATTGTTTTTGATGTTGGTCATATATACGATGTTGAAAAAAATCGTTTCGATCATCATCAAGGAGGAGATGACTTAATGAGAAAAAATGGAATTCCTTATGCATCATTTGGTTTGGTTTGGAAAAATTTTGCTTCCAGAATCATTCCTCATCAAGAAATAATAGACGCTATCGATAAAAATCTGGTTCAGCCCGTAGACGCAGGAGACAACGGTGTTGTTATTGCAAAAAGTCTGTTTGACGAAATCACGGAGTATGAAATTTCAGATGTTATAGAAGCTTTTAATAACACTTGGAAAGAAAAGCACTACGATCTAGATAAAGAATTTTTAAATATGGTTCACTTTGCTAAACAACTCTTGGAAAGGGAAATCGCTCACGAAAGTTCGAAATTTGAAGCTTATCAAATTGTCCAAAAGATTTATAACGAAACTTCTGATAAAAGAATTATAATTTTAGATCATTATTATCCTTGGAAAAATTTTATTACAAAATGTCCAGAACCTCTTTTTGTTATCGCTCCTTATTTTGAAAATTATGGTGTTCATGCCGTTCCTGTGGAAGAAAAAAGTTTTGATACAAGAGTAAAAATGCCTGTAGAATGGGGTGGAAAAGAAAAAGAAGAGTTAGCTTTGGCATCAGGTATTCCTGACGCTATTTTTTGTCATAAAGGTAGGCATTTTGCTGTTGTAGAAACTAAAGAAGGCGCATTGGAAATGGCAAAAAAAGCGATACAAGCAATTGACGGAAGTTATTAATTAATATAATCTTTTTTTAGAATATTTATGGAAGAGAAAAAAGTTGTAGTTATAAGCGGAGGTTTTGATCCAATTCATGTTGGTCACATTAGAATGATCCATGAAGCGGCTGAGTTAGGAGATGAACTTATCGTTATTGTAAACAATGACAACTGGCTTCGAAAGAAGAAAGGTTTTGCTTTTATCGACGAAGGGGAGCGAATGGAGATCGTTAAAGCTATAAAAGGTGTTGATAAAGTTGCGCTTTCCGAACATGGTCCAAATCCAACCGACATGAGCGTTTGCGCTGAACTTGAGAAGATCAAGCCTGATATTTTCGCTAACGGTGGAGATCGCACAGACAAAAATATTCCAGAGATTCCTGTTTGTGAGAAGATTGGATGTAAAATGGTGTTCGGTGTAGGGGTCGGAGGTAAAGTTCAAGCGAGTTCTGATCTTCTTAGAAGATACGCTGATTTTTTGAAAAGAAAGGAGAAAGGTGAATAAATATCCTGTTAATGAGGTTAATAATCCAAATTGCTTTGTTTGTCGAAATGAAGATGGTGAAGTTTCAATTTGGCCTAAATTCAAAGATATAACCTTGCAAGAATTAATGGAAATTTTGGAGCAGGAATTTCCGAATGTTCCAAGCACTGATATAAAAATCAAAACTCTTGCTATGTATGTGAAGAAAAGCGAACCGAAATAACGGTTCGCTTTTTGTTTTGCAATACTGCTAAAATAAGCTATATTTTAAGCATATGTTAATAGATGAATTAGAGGTTTATATAAAAGCAGGCCGAGGTGGTAATGGTGTAGTTCGCTGGCTTCATGAGAAAGGGAAAGAGTTCGGTGGTCCTTCAGGAGGTAATGGCGGAAAAGGTGGCGATGTTTATGTTCACGCTATACGTGATATCGGTCTTCTTGCTAAATACAGAAACAAAAAAAGTTTTGAGGCGCAACGTGGCGAAGATGGTAGAAAAAATTCCATGCACGGAAAAGATGGCAAAGACATCACTATCGATCTTCCTGTAGGTTCAGTAATCACTAACTTAAAAACTGGCAAAAAAATCCAACTTCTTTCTGAAGGAGAAACCGTTATGATATTAAGAGGTGGAAACGGTGGACTTGGTAATGAACACTTTAAAGCATCAACAAATGTTCGACCTATAGAATTTACCTTAGGTAAGGAATGCGAAGATGCAGATTTTTTTATTGAGCTCGAACTTGTAGCAGATGCAGGACTCATAGGTTTCCCAAATGCTGGAAAATCAAGTTTGCTTAATGATCTTACAAATGCGAATGCAAAAGTTGGAAGCTATCAGTTTACGACTCTTGAGCCGAACTTGGGAGATATGCACGGATTTATTTTAGCTGACATTCCAGGACTTATTGAAGGCGCTTCACAAGGCAAAGGTTTGGGTCATAAATTTTTACGTCATATAAAAAGAACAAGACTTCTTATTCATCTTATTTCACTCGAAGAGGATGATGTTTTATCAAAATATGATGTGATCCGTAAAGAGCTCGAAGATTTTGATAAAGATCTTTCTGAAAAAGAAGAAGTCGTGGTTCTCACAAAAACAGATCTTGTTACTGAAAAAGAATTAAAAGAAAAAGTTAAGCAGATAAAAAAGAGAAATAAAAAAGTTTTTACCGTTTCCATTTTAGATGATGAAGCTATGAAGAATTTAAAAGACGAATTGGTGAAGATTTTAAGAAAAATTTAAAATTTACTAGTCATCTTTCTTCTGTTTAAGAAAGTGATAAAATAATTTTATGAAAGATTATAAAACTACAATTGGTTTGGAAATACATGCAGAACTCAAAACAAAGACAAAGATGTTTTGTAATTCCAAGAACGATCCCGATGAAGACAAACCTAATGTAAATATCTGCCCTGTATGTATGGGTCATCCTGGAACTTTGCCTGTTGTAAATAAAGAGGCAGTTAGGCATGTGCTTAGGGTTGGAGTTGCTGTGGGTGGAAAAATTGCCGATTTCACAGAGTTTGATAGAAAAAACTATTTTTATCCTGATATTCCTAAGGGCTATCAGATAAGCCAATACAAATATCCGCTTGTTAGCGGAGGAATGCTTCGTGGAATAGAAATTACTCGCGTTCATCTTGAAGAAGATACAGGAACCTCACTTCATGAAGAAGGCGATTACTCTCTATTAAATTACAACCGTGCAGGCGTTCCTTTAATGGAGCTTGTTACTGAACCAGTAATTCATACTGCCAAAGACGCTTCGGATTTTGCCCGCGAACTTCAGCTTCTTTTGCGCTATTTGGGCGCAGGTGAGGCCAATATGGAAAAGGGCGAGATGCGAGTTGAGGCAAATATTTCTGTAAGCGCAGATGAAAAATTAGGCACAAAAGTTGAGGTAAAAAATCTAAACTCATTTAAGACAGTTGAAAAGGCGATTGAGTATGAAGTAAAAAGACATATCGAAGCGTTGGAGAACGGTGAGCAGATCGTTCAAGAAACAAGAGGTTGGGACGAAGTAAAGCAAGCAACTTTCTCTCAGCGAAAAAAAGAGGATTCACACGATTATCGTTATTTTCCTGATCCTGATATTCCAAAATTTAAATTATCAGAATTTCCTGAGTTTAGAGTTGAAGAAATCAAAAAAGGATTACCGGAACTTCCATGGGAAAAAAGAAAGCGCTATGAAGAAAAATACGGTATAAAGCTTGAAGATGTTGAAATATACGTTCGCGATAAAAAGTGGGCAGATTATTTTGAAAAAGTTACAGCCGAGTTTAAGGGTGATGTTGAGCTTATTAAACTCGCATCAAATTACATCACTTCAGATCTTGTTGGGCTTATTAAATCAATAGGTGAAGCAAAATTTCCAGAAGCAATGTTGCTTGCGAAACTTATAAAAATGACGAAGGATTCAATGGTTTCTTCTCGTGGAGCAAAAGATATTCTAAAAATTATGTATGGTCATGGTGGCGATCCAGAAGAAATTGCAAACAAGGAAGGCTTATTGCAAAAGAGCAATGAAGAAGAACTTAAGGCGACTGCAGAAAAAATCATTGCAGCTAATTCTCAAGTCGCAGCCGATTACAAAGCAGGCAAAGAATCTTCTCTTCAGTTTTTGATCGGACAAGGAATGAAAGAAACAAAAGGAAGCGCAAATCCTCAAGTTCTCAGAAAGATATTTATGGAATTATTGAAGAATTAAAAAAATATTTTTTCTGTCATTTCACTTTCTCTTGTCATTCCCGCGAAGGCGGGAATCCAGATTAAACAGAGATAAACTAGATTCCCGCCTTCGCGGGAATGACAGATTTTTAAAATAAAAAAAGACCGTCTGTAATAGTCGGTCTTTTTGTATTACGATATTTCTTTTTGCTTTTGCCATTCTTCTGAATTGCACCATTCGAGACTGAATAACTCTTTCTTTACACTTTTTTTGCCATTTACTATTATTTCAACTTCTATTCTTACAAATTGATTTTTAGCATCTGACTCTAAATGTTTCGTTACTACAGCTCTATTTCCGCGATATTCGCCACTTCTTATGTATATTATTCCACCAATCGGAGCATTTCTTTCAATTCTGTCCCTCAGCTGATTATTGTATGATTTATCAGCTTCTTTTAATCTATCTTTATCATTCATGTTTTAACCTCCTAAGGCTAGATTTATCGTTAAAATTTAATCTACGATATTCCAATGTCATTATAAGGCATAGACAGGAATAATTAAAATAATTTAAAATATTCAACAAAAGATATTAACTTCGTCAACACTTAAGTCTTTTAAAGATATTAGTTATAATATAGGAATAATTTATATTTAAAATTAAATTTCAATATGGCAAAACTAAAAGTAGCAATTAATGGTGCAGGAAGGATCGGTCGGGCATTTTGTAAGATGGCTCACAAAAGAGAGGGGCTTGATATTGTCGCGATAAATGATCTAGGAAGTATTGAATCTGTCGCATATCTTTTAAAATATGATACTGCATATGGCATAAGTGATTTATCAGTGAGTGTAAATAAAGATAAGACGGCGATTATAATTGATGGTAAGGAAGTAAAATATCTAAGTGAGAAGGATCCTAACAATCTTCCTTGGAAAGCACTTGATGTGGATGTTGTTGTAGAATCAACAGGTTTGTTTACAACATATGAAAAGGCAAGAGCACATATTAATGCTGGTGCAAAAAAGGTTGTTATAACAGCTCCAGTAAAAGGTGATTCAAAAGATGAGACAGAAGCAACAGTGCTTTTGGGTATCAATGAAGAAAAATTAAAAACTTGTGTTATTAGCTCAAATGCTTCTTGCACAACAAACGCAGGATCACCTCTTATGGCAATTCTTCACGAAAATATTGGTATTGAAAAAGCAATTTTAAATACTGTTCATGCTTATACTGCAAGCCAATCAATAGTTGATGGAATTAACAAAAAAGATCTAAGAGAAGGACGAGCCGCAGCACAAAACATTGTGCCTTCTTCTACTGGTGCCGCGATTGCAGTTACTAAAGCTTTGCCAGATCTTTTGGGAAAATTTGATGGAATATCAATGAGAGTGCCAGTAGTCGTAGGTTCAATAGTTGACGTTACATTTATTGCTAAAAGAAATACAAGTTCTGAAGAAGTAAACGAAATTTTGCAAAAGGCTGCACAAGATCCAAGATGGAAAAATATTTTTACAGTTACAGACGAGCCAATAGTTTCCTCGGACATCAGAGGCAACATTTATGCATCAATTGCCGATTTGTCTTTTACTCGCGTAGTTGATGGAAATTTGGTAAAGGTTTTGGCGTGGTATGATAATGAAATGGGGTATACGTATACGTTGGTGGAGCATGTTATAAAGACAGGACAATACTTATAATTTTTATTAGCCATAAAATATTTAAAACATATGAAAATTTTTATTGCCAGTGATCATGCCGGATTTAATTTAAAAAAAGAACTTATTGGGCATCTTCGCGAACTAAATTATGACGTTGAAGATAAGGGCGCTTTAACTCTTGATGAGAATGATGATTATCCAGATTTCATTTCTTTGGTTGCAGAAGAAGTTGCAAAGAATCCCATTGAACATAGAGGTATTGTATTGGGAGGTTCAGGCCAAGGCGAAGCTATAGTAGCAAATAGATTTCCAGGTGTTTATGCCGCACTATATTATGGTTCAAATATCGATATCGTAAAATATTCTAGAGAGCATAATAATGCAAATATTCTTTCTCTTGGTGCAAGATTTCTTTCAGAAGAAGAGGCATTAGATGCAGTTAAGTTATGGTTAGAAACCGATTTTAGTAATGATCCAAGACATGTTCGCAGAATTGGAAAAATAGATCAACTTTTAAAATAAATTAATGGGATGGAAATTATTCCTGCTATAATACCACAAAGTTTAGATGATCTGCGAGAAAAATTATCGCTTGTTGTTGACCGTGTTCCTTTTGTTCAGATAGACGTTACGGATGGACATTTTGTTCACTCAAAAAGTTGGCCATATGATGATAATGGTGAAGAATTTAATCGCATAGTAAATGGTGATGAAGGACTGCCTTTTTGGGATAAAATTAATTTTGAAATTGATATGATGGTGGAATATCCTGAAGATAAAATCGAGCAGTGGATAAGCGCAGGAGCTTCAAGAATAGTTTTTCATATAGAAAGCACAAAAAATCCTGAGATCGTTATTGATCATTTAAAAGAGTTGGGTGTAGAAGTTGGAGTCGCTTTAAATATTGGCACGCCAGCAGAAATTTTAGATCCTATTGCAGAGAAGATCGATTTTATACAGTGTATGGGAATTGGGAGGATTGGTTTTCAAGGGGAAACTTTTGATGAACAGGCTATTTCAAAAGTTGCAGATCTAAAAGAAAAATATCCTAACATTCCGATAAGTGTTGATGGTGGAGTTAATTTTGAAAATATAGAAGAACTTCGCAATGCTGGAGCAACACGTTTTGTTGTCGGTTCTGCAATATTCGAAAGCGGAGACGTCGAAGATTCTATCGAACAATTTAAAAATTTATAAATAAGATTTACGAGTTTGACACATCTCTTTGTCACTCGCTTATAATAATTATGTCTATCGATGATAAAAAAATAAAAGAATTGGAAATTAAAGCTAATCTTATTCGCGAATCTGTTATAGAGATGTTGCTTGAGGCTGGCTCAGGTCATACTGCAGGTCCACTAGGAATGGCAGACGTTTTCACATATCTTTATTTTCATGCTTTAAAGTATGATCCTAAAAATCCATTATGGTCTGATCGTGACAGATTAGTAGTTTCAAACGGTCATATCTGCCCAGTGCTTTATGCATCTATGGCTGCTGCTGGATATTTTCCATATAGTGAACTTTTAACTCTTAGAAAATTTGGTTCGATTCTTCAAGGTCATCCTCAACGCGAAAAGCTTCCTGCTGTTGAAACAAGTTCGGGTCCTTTAGGTTCAGGTCTTTCTCAGACTGTAGGAATGGCTTTAGCCTCTAGAATTGATAATGGAAAAAATACTTTTAAAAATTTTTTCTATTGCATAATGAGCGATGGTGAGCTTGATGAAGGACAAAGTTGGGAAGCGATTATGCTTGCTGGAAAAGAGAAGATTGGAAATTTGATTGCGATTGTTGATCGTAATTATATTCAGATAGGTGGTTCTACCGAAGATGTTATGCCTCTTTCTCCGTTATCTCAAAAATGGGAATCATTTAATTGGCATGTTCAAGAAATAGATGGGCACAACTTCGAAGCTCTTGATATTGCATTTGGACGAGCAAAAGCAGAATTCGAAAAGCCTTCTGTAATTATTGCCCACACTATTCCAGGAAAAGGCGTAGCAGAATTTGAACGCAATTTTGAGTGGCATGGCAAACCTCCAAGTAAGGAAGAAGCTAAGAGGGCTCTTACTGAACTACGAACGTTGGGTGGAAAGATTATAAGCGAACATCAATAAAATAAATATGATTCCAGATTCAAAAAAACTTAATCCAAAAATTTTTGACAACGATGTTGAAAGAATATCTGTTCGCGTTGGATTTGGTCAAGGTTTACTTGCGGCGGGGGAATTGGACGAAAAAGTTGTGGGGCTTTGCGCAGATCTTACCAATTCAACTCAAATGAACCTCTTTGCAAAGAAATTTCCCAATCGTTTTATAGAGGTTGGGGTTGCAGAACAAAATCTTGCCAGCGTTGCATCTGGTGTGGCAGCAATGGGGAAAATACCATTCATTGCTTCTTATGCAATGTTTAATCCTGGACGCAATTGGGAACAAATACGCACGACTATTTGTTTCAATAATGTGCCGGTAAAAATAATAGGTTCTCACGTTGGTGTTTCAGTTGGTCAAGACGGAGGAACGCACCAAGCTCTTGAGGATATTGCTATGATGCGAGTTCTTCCAAATATGGTTGTAATCTCTCCTTGCGATTCTTTAGAAGCAAAAAAGGCAACTATGGCTTGCGCAAAAACCAACATACCGACATATATCAGGTTGGCTAGAGAAAATACTCCAATTATTACTACAGAAGAAACTCCTTTTGAGATAGGAAAGGCACAAGTTTTTTTTGAGCCTTCTTCTGGAAAGGTAGATGTAGGGATAATTGCAACAGGCACTTTAGTTTACAAGGCATTGGTTGTGGCAAAAAAATTAGAAGCAGAAGGAATGGGAGTTAAAGTTCTTAATCTTTCAACTATCAAGCCGATAGACGCAGATGCTATTATTTCACTTTCAAAAGAAGCAGGTGCGATTGTCACTGTAGAAGAACATCAGATACAAGGCGGGATGGGGAGTGCGGTGTGCGAAGTTCTAACAATGAATAATCCAGTTCCAGTTGAGTTTGTGGGTGTTAACAATCAATTCGGACAATCTGGAAAACCAGAAGAACTTCTAGAATTTTACGGAATGGGTGAGAGTCATATTATTGAAGCTGTTAAAAAGGTTGTGAAAAGAAAGTAATTCTATTAAACTATACCGAGATATGGAAATAATCGCAGGTGGAATTTATCAACATTTCAAAAACAAAAAGTTTTATAAAGTCATAGGCGTTGGCAAGAACAGCGAGACTATGGAGGATGTTGTTATATACGAACCTCAGTATGAATCAGAAGTTAAATTTTGGGTTCGTCCAATAAAAATGTTTTGTGAGGAATTGGAGCATGAAGGTATAAAACAGCCAAGATTTAAATTCATAAAATAAAATACAAAAAACTCTGACAGAATTTGTCAGAGTTTTTTAATTTAATTTATTTTATAGGACCGATCCTTGTGATAATTAATGAATTGATCTCGATCATTATTTTTTCGGTTTCTCTTTTAAGTTCTCCTAAACGTTTTTCTAGATCTACCTCTTTTAATAAAACGTCATCAGTTTTATTTTCAAAGTCTTTTAATAGTTCTTTTAATTTTTCTATTCTTTCTTTTTCCTCATTAGATAGTTCGTCTATTTTTTTTATATCATCGCCATACTGATCATAAATCTTGGTTATATTTTTGATAATTTCATCTCTTTCTGCTTCAAGATGCTCAAGATTTGTTTGAATTAGTTGAGCTTCTGTTATGGCAGTTTCAAGATCCTTCTTTAATTGTTCTCCTCTAAGAACTTTTTCAGTATCAGATTTAATTTTTTCAGCTTCTCTAAGTATGCTTTGTGTTCGAGGATCTTTTAAAAGTTCGTTTTCATTATCATGTTCATCTTGCGGGTCAAAATTTTCTTTTGTCATTTTATTAAATTTCTAACTTATATCTTTAATCCAGATTTATTTGCCTGCTTTTTTAGAATGGATTACAGAAAATCTTTGTGCTACTAATCTTAATTGTGAAGCAAGTTCGTTTAATTCATTTCCTATTTGAGCCGCTTGTGCGAGTGCCTCACTCAGATCTTTTTTTGAATCTTCGATTACTCTATTTAACAGAGTTTTTTCAGATATTTCTTCTGGTGTGGGTTCTTCTTTTGCAACTAAATCAAGATATCTTTCTGTGGCATCATTCATATCAGCGATAATTTTATCAGTTTCCGCTTTGATCTCATTTAGTTGTTCTTTTAGTTTTTCTTGTTCTACTGCTAATTTTCTGTAATTAGCGTCCTTGTTTTCTGGCGTTTGTTGTGTCGATTCAGGCGTTTTTTTTACTTGTTCTTGTGGAACTGGATTATTTTCAATACCTTCAAGTTTATTTGTCATATTAGTTTATTTTTTAAATTTATAATTTTTTTGGTTTATAATCTGCTGGCGCTTCAGCTAAGTATTTTTCTAATTGCGCTAGTGTTAGAAGTCCTTTTTGTGCGCCTATCTGTTGAACAACGGACATGGAATTTATCGGAGCCCATTGCAATGCTTCTGGAATTGATTTTCCAAGAATTATTGCGCTTGTAAATGTTGATGAAAAAGCATCACCTGCGCCAGTTCGGCTTATTGGTGGTCTTGGATCAGGATACATTGGTCCGAACCATATGTCAGTGCCATCATAAGCGTAAGCGCCATTGGGTCCGTCGGTTATCGATATAATTTTAGGTCCAAGATTTCTAAGGCCGATCAGTAAATCTTTTATATCTTTATTAAATGTTCCTAAAATTCTTTGAGCTTCTTCTTTATTGCAGAAAAATAATTCAGAATTTTTATAAATTTTCTTAAGTTTCTCGTAACCTATTTTTATTTGAAAAGTTCCTGGTTGGAATACCATTTTGGTTTCTGGATGAGCTTCGACATAATCAGCAATCTGTTGTTGGTATGGTAGGGAATTTTCTGCAAGGGAACTTAAATAAATCCAACGTGGAGGAATAGCAATATTGGGGAAATTATAATCATACAAATGGTGTTTTACCAAAATTGTTCGTTCATCTTTAAAACGTAAGACATAGTGATAGTTAGTTTCTTCGCCTTTTTGCGTCGTGACAAATTCGGTGTTGATGCCTTCTTTTTCTAATTGTTCTAAACATTCTCTGCCGTTATCATCATCGCCTATGTGTGTAACGATTGCAGAATTGAGTCCTAATCTATGTGCTGACACAGCTGCATTCGTGCTGTTTCCTACTGCTGGCACTACTTCAACGGATTCATAAGGAATCTTGTCTCCAAAACTCATGCATAATTTTTTTTCTGATTTTGCATCATCATATTCGATCTCTGCCTCTTTAAGTAAAATAAAAGCATCAGTTACGATATCGCCGAATCCCAAAAAATCAATTTTTTTTTCAACATTTTCCATATTATTAATATTAGTTATGTATTTCTAATCATTTTAACATAATTATAAATTTTGCTACAATACGCGTATGGAAAACGAAAATAAGGACATACAACAAAAAATAAGGGAAATCGAGGAGAAAATGCAGTCTTCTGATTTTTGGCAAGATAAGGAGAAGGCACAAGCTTCAGTAAGAGAACTTCAAGATTTAAAGCAGGAAGCAGAAGGTGTGGGTCAGTATGATAAAGGTGGAGCAATAATTACTGTTTTTTCTGGCGCAGGCGGTGATGATGCAGAGGATTTTTCAAAAATGCTTGTTGAAATGTATCTTAAATATATCCAGAATAAAAAATGGGAAGTTCAGCTAATTCATGAAAATAAGAATGATCAAGGCGGTTTTAGGAATATTACTTTTGAAGTTCTTGGACATAATGTATATGGCACACTTAAAAATGAATCAGGAGTTCATCGCTTAGTTAGAATTTCTCCCTTCAATGCAAAGAAATTGCGCCACACATCGTTTTCGCTTGTTGAGGTTATTCCTAAATTTGAAAAAACAATCGATATAGATATTCCAGAATCTGAACTCGAAGTAAGCTTTGCACGATCAAGCGGGCCGGGCGGTCAGAATGTAAACAAGCGCGAGACCTCCGTGAGAGTTGTTCATAAGCCTACAAAAATATCTATTCACGTTGAATCAGAAAGATCTCAAGCTCAAAATAAAGAAAAAGCAATACAAATTCTTAAGGGTAAACTATATAAAATGAGAGAAGACGAACGTATTGCTAAAGAAAAGGGTATGTATATTTCAAAAACAACAGACATAGAATGGGGAAATCAGATACGTTCATACGTGCTTCATCCATACAAAATGGTTAAAGACCACAGAACTAATGTAGAAACAGGCGACGTAGAATCGGTTTTGGAAAGAGGAAATTTAGATGAATTTATTGAGGCTGAAAATAAGCTGTAAGTGCTATTTATTTGTGCTTATGCAGGCTTTTCTTTCACTACTGATTAGTTGTATAATAGGATTACATTCGTAATAATTTCACAAAATAAAAATTGTGAGGTTAATTAACTTGTTATTATGATATATTTCGACAAAGTATCAAAAATTTATCCTGACGGTTCAACTGCGCTTGAAGACGTGAGTTTTACTATCGAACCGGAAGAATTTGTATCTATAGTTGGGCACTCTGGCGCTGGAAAGACAACTCTTATAAAGATGCTTCTTGCAGAAGAAAAACCGTCATCAGGCGGAGTCTTTTTTGAATCAGTTGATGTTCACGATTTGAAAAATAAAGAAATAAATAATCTTCGTAGGCGCATCGGCACCGTATTTCAGGATTTTAAATTATTACCGCACAAAACAGCTTATGAAAATATTGCCTTTGCTATGGAAGTTGCAGGAAAGACCGAAGAAGAAATAGCCGCAGATGTTCCACATGTTCTTGATTTAGTTGATCTTGGAGATAAAATGCTAAATTTCCCTCATCAACTTTCTGGTGGAGAGAAGCAACGAGTTGCAATCGCACGTGCTATCGTCAATCATCCAGATATTGTCATTGCAGACGAACCAACTGGAAACTTAGATCCTGTAAATACTCAAGATGTAATCAGATTGCTAAAAAAAATAAACGATCTTGGAACAACAGTTATTTTAACTACTCACAACAAGGGCGTGATCGACTCTCTTGGCAAACGAGTGGTTACTATTGAAAAAGGAAAAGTTGTTAGAGATGATAAAAAGGGTCATTACATTTTATAATAAAATCAACAAATAAAATTATGCTTTGGGTAAAAATAAAACGTGGTATAAAATCTGGTCTAATAAGCTTTTTACGTAATGGCTATGTATCATTGGCAGCTATACTCATAATGGTTATTACTCTTTTTATGATCAGCGGTATCATATTTGCTAAAGCCACATTTGAATCAACCCTCGATGTAGTAAAAAATAAAGTTGACATAAACATATATTTTATTCCTGAAGCGCCTGAAGATGATATTATCGCAATTAAAAAACAAATAGAAAATTTACCAGAAGTTTCTAAAGTAGATTACATTTCTCGCCAAGATGTTTTAGACAATTTCAAAACAGCTCACGCAGATGACGAGACCAACCTACAGGCTCTTCAAGAGCTTCCAGATAATCCATTTGGAGCAAGGCTCAATATAAAAGCCAAAGAGCCTTCACAATATGCAGGAGTTGCCACTTTCTTGGAAAATCAGCATCTTCTATCGAAAGATGGAATACCGATAGTTGAAAAAGTAAATTACCAAAAAAATAAGCTCGTTATTGACAGACTATCTAACTTCATTAATTCCGCCGATAGAATAGGATACTTTCTAACTCTTTTATTTATCATTGTTTCAATAGCTATTACTTTCAACACTATCCGACTCGCCATTTTTATTTCTAAGGACGAAATCGCAGTTATGAAGCTTGTGGGGGCTAGCAATAGATATATCAGATGGCCTTTTGTTGTGAGTGGTGTGGTGTATGGCTTTCTATCAGCACTCATAGTTCTTATTCTGCTTTATCCGATTACATTCTGGCTGGGGCCCAAGACGCAGGACTTTTTTGCAGGTATGAATGTATTTAAGTATTACGCTTCAAATTTTGGACAAATCTTTCTTATACTAATGAGCTCTGGAATCTTTATAGGAGCCATCTCAAGTTATCTAGCAGTTAGAAAACATCTAAAGGTCTAACTCTACTTTAAACAGTTTTTAAATTTAACTGCGCAAAGAGAGTTTAGCGCATTGTAATTTTTTAATTCAATCAAATGACATATAAAAAAATAATAATATTTTATATTTTCACGATATCAGTATTCTTTAGTTTTTTTGCTATACGTTTTCCGTATGTTTTTGGAATTCGTGCTGATCAAGGAGCCTCATTGGCAGATTCTTCTTTAGATGTATCTGATGGATCAAGTAATGCAAATAAATCTGGGAATGATAGTTTATCATCTTATGACGGAAAGCCTCTAACTGTTCTTATTGCAGGCGATGTTATGTTTGATAGATACATAAGAAGAAGCTCTGAACAAAGAGGAGGGGACTATATTTTTTCATGCGTGAATTATCTGCTTACAAGTAGCGATATAGCTTTAGCTAATCTTGAGGGTCCGATAACTTCAAACGATTCTTTAAGCCGTTCAACTCACGAAGGTGATAATCACAATACAACTTTCACATTTGCTACTTCAACTGCACAACTTTTGATTGAAAATAATATAAAAATTGTAAGCATAGGCAACAATCATATTTTAAATTTTGGAAAAGATGGTCTTTTAGAAACAAGAAATTGGCTTAATGGCGCAGGGGTAAGATTTTTCGGAGATCCTTACGATGACAATTATAAAGAGTTTCAAATGATGACAAAAAAGATTTTTTTAACTTTTATTAATTACAACGAGTTCGGAGGCGATAAAAAAGAGCGGGTTTTAGAAAGAATAAAAGAAGCTTCAAAGCTTGGAGGAATTGTAATTGTTTATACTCATTGGGGAGATGAATATTTACCTGTTCCACCGCGTGTAAAAGATTTGGCACGTCAGTTTGTTGATGCTGGTGCTGATATTGTTGTTGGCTCGCATCCTCATATTGTGCAGGAAAACGAAACATATAAAGGCAAAAAAATTTATTACTCGCTAGGTAATTTTATCTTTGATCAGTATTTTGACGATAATGTTATGGAGGGTTTGACGTTGCGTCTGACAATAAATCAAGATCGATCAATTGATGTTCAAGAAATTCCAGTTCAGCTCGAAAAAGACGGCAGAACCTGCATTAAAGGCCTGCACACATGGTAATTGAGAACTTTTCAAGGATTAGTGAAGATTAGTGAATAAGATAGTTTAGCGCTGCGCCTACATAGTAAGGCCAAATAGCTATAGCTAAAACTCCTTGCCAGAAGGATAGTTTTAAAAATCCTATAGTAAATAGCCATGCTCCTAACCACAAACCTCCTGAAAATACGTTATTTTCGATTTTTATTTTTTCCATATAATTGTATTTTAATTAGTTATCTTTAATAAATCAATATTGTTTTATGCTGAAACTTGATGCGGTCTAATTATTTTAACGAAAAGATTGGCACACTTATTCCTTTTTCATTATGCTGTTTTTGCTTTTCAAAATAATCTTTAAACTTCGAACTAGCATCACTTAATCTACAAACGCCATGCGAAGACATGAACTTTGGATCTGTGTGCCTGAATTTTTTATGAGTTATCTCATTTTCAGTAGATGAGAATAACATTTTCTTTTTTGAAAGAATCTTTAGAATAGCTTTGATTTCTGGATTTTTTGTTTTTAAAAGCTTCTTAATAACATGCTGATCATTTTCAGAAAAGTCAGCCAGATTTATTGTGCCTTCTTTAATAGCGAGCTTTAATGCATGAGAAAATAATTTATATCTTGAGACTGCTTCAAAACCACCCCAATGATCTTTTTGTAATTTCAAAAAGTTTGTGGCAAAAATATATGCGGAATTTTTATCTTTAAATATCATTTCATTATTATTATTCATAAGCGATTTGAATAATAATTTAGCAACAGGAATAGGTAATTCTCTTAAGGCATAATCAACTCTATCTGCACACAGATCAGGCGGATCTTTCTCAAGTAGCGAGAAATTATGATAATTAGATATTATTCTTGAACTGGAGTCGTATTTTTCAAGGATATTTTTTATTTCTTCAGAATTGATTATTTTTTTATGATGATTGTCCTGATATGATTCACCGCAAGCTTCGTTGCCGATAACCCAATCTATAATATGAGAAAAAGCGGTATGCGATACATCATGAAGCAAACCCGCAGCTTGTTCCTCAAGAGATCCTCCAAGTGTTTTTATTAATATCATAACACCCACAGAATGTTCATATCTGCTAAAACTTTTCAGATGATAATATTTGTCTGGAATTCCAAACTGACTTATTTTTTTTAGACGTTGAACAATTTTCGATTCCAATAATTCAATAAGTAATGGCTCGGTAATTATGTGAGTCCCGTATATTCTATCTTTGATAATAACTTTTTTTTGCATATACGTTTTGATATTAGTAGGGTAATGTTGTTTAAATTCCATTTATATCACCGTCCAGAAACCATTTATCTTTAACTCGGACTAATTTGATTGTCTCTCCAGATGAAGTTCTACAAATGCCGTATTCGTCAGTTTTTTCAACCAGCTGAAAACAGCCTCTGAAATTGTAATAGTTTGTAAATGAACTATGAGCAATTTGTAAGGTGTGTATTTGATAGATTCCAGCAGTAAGAAATACAACAGCTAAAACGATAATAAAGCCAATAGTTTTGCCTGTATAAAATTTCCTTAAGTCCATATTTGTTATTGTATCACTCCTAGAACTGTTGACAGAAATAACAAAAGTATATTATAAAAAAGTTTAACTTATTTCACTTTTTTGATGCTTTTCGGAATGTTATTAAATAGGGTTTTTTCGATCTCTGGATTGGGCCATAAAACTATTTCCAACGGATCAAATTTGTCATCAATATCTAGGATTAGTTTTCTGATTTCACCAGAAAGAGTTCTGATATCCTTCGCATCAGCTTTCATTTGTAATCTAGCCATAATATCAGTTAGTAATTTTTTGTCTTTAATCCAAAGAGATATTTCAATCGACATCTGATTTAACTCCTCATAAAAATTTATAAGCTCACTTTTATTCAAATAAGTTGACTCATTACCTCTATATTTTATCCATCTTGCAAACAAACGAGCAATTGTCTCTGCTTTCTGTCGTTGTAATTGTTGGAATTTATACTCTTCTAATTTTCTATCGTATTCATGTTGAATTGATTTTTCCAACCTCGCTGATACCCACTTAGTTAATAGCCATTGAACCAACCCAAGACAAAAGGCAATAATTAAGCTACTTGTTAAAATTTGAATAAATGTAAGTTGAATCATCTATGTTATTTTTTAACTTTAATTAAAAACATTTTTCAATTAGTTCGATACATGTAGAATATACTTTTATCTCTGTTTCTGGCTTGCCATATTCTTCACTTAGAAATTTAAGTATATCAGCTTTTTTAGATGTATCTTTAATTGTTACATGAATTTCAGATATTTGATTTTCGAAGTTAATTTTACCAAGATTGACTTGTAAACCTCCTCCTAAACCAAGAAAATACAATTTTATATTTGAAACATAATTGATTTTAAAGATGGAATGGTTTTTGCTATCATGACAAGAGACCATATTTATATATTCTCTATTATCACTTTTTATGGTATCTGACTGTGTGTATATTTGGGAGATATCATATAGTTCTTCTTTATATGAAATATGACCATGAGGATGAATAGATTGAACATTTACTCCGGATAAGTAACTTAGTCTTGGTTTGTGTGTAAGGCGTCTCTCTTTGTCTGATAAATGTCCAAACTTAAGAAAATTTCTATTTAAAACATTATCATAATTATAATTTATAAATGCAATCCGGTGTTCCAAACTGTTTTGTGTGTTATGCAGAATTTTCTCGTTTAGCACTTTTATCCAACCATTATTATTATCTTTATATCTCTCATTTAAGATATCCTCCATTATTAAAAAGATATGATCTTCTATTTTATCACCATCGGAATGATGTTTAACCGATTCTTTTGCTATACATTCATCAATAGTGTTATATTCTTTATTTTCACCAATTTTATCTATCCAAGCCAAAATTTCTTTATGATATTTATATCGGACTTCTTTATCACTATTAATTTTATCTTTGATTAACTGATCCAGTTCTTTCCATGTAGGTAAACCATACTCTACAGAAGCTCCCGCACCCAAAATTAAGAGATGTTCAATTTTGTTATTAAGTTCAAATCTCATTTTATTTTATTAGCTTAACTCTTTAGTTATTCGAATTTAGCTCAACTCGGCTGCGGGTCAGGGACTCGAACCCCAATTAATCGCTCCAGAGGCGATCGTCCTACCATTAGACGAACCCGCAATATACTTAAAATACTTTAAATTCGGTAATTATTCAAGTAAAACCATTTGTGAGATTTTTTTAATTAAAACTCTAATATGATAATATATTTAAAAGGTATCTTATAAATTACTAATTAAAAATTATTATGGAAAAATCATTAGATTCAGAATTAAATCATAAAGAAGGAGAAAATGAAGAAGAAGTTATTAACTTAGAAGAAAATACTAAAATTTTGGAAGAAATAAAAAGAGGGGATTTTGATCATGTGAACGAATTAACTTCTCTTGGTAATGATAATGAAATAGCTGAACTTCTTTCAAAACACGAAGGCCCTCTTTATCTTGGAGGTCTTAAATCTATCACTGATGGGCAAGCAGAACTTTTATCAAAACATGAGGAAGGTCTTTATGAAAGAAAACTTCTTCCACGCCAAGGCGGACTTGATCTTTCTGGGCTTGAATTTATAAACGACATGCAAGCAGAGTTTTTATCAAAACATGAAGGCGATCTTGATCTTTCAGGACTTAAATCTATTACCGACGAACAGGCGCAGTCTTTTTCAAATCGCAGAGGTGGTTGTCTTTACCTTGACGGGCTTGATTCTATTACTGATGAGCAAGCCAAGTCTTTAGGATCAAGATCTAATTATTCAGTTTCTCTTAAAGGTCTTGCTTCTATTAATGATGAACAAGCAGAGCATCTTTCAAAAATTACTGACCTGACTGTCTCAAAAGAAGTTATTGAACTTATTGTTAGTAAAAAAAATAAAAAACCTCGGGAAATATAAAATAATTTTTAATCAACAAAAACCTCCGCAGTTTTGCGGAGGTTTTTGTTTTATAAGTATTTTTAGCGGTCGATTATTTTGAATTTACTCGCATGCAATAGAAACTTCTCCAAACGAATACAAGTGCGACTGCAAATAGGAGCGTGCCTACATAAGGAGCGATTGAACGGAATCCTTCAGAGATTGTTATTTCCATCGCCAAAAGTCCGAATAGCGTGGTGAATTTAATGATAGGGTTTAGCGCGACGGAAGTTGTGTCTTTGAATGGATCTCCGACAGTGTCGCCGACTACTGTGGCATTGTGCAAAGGAGTTCCTTTTTCTTTTAGATCTACTTCAACTACTTTCTTTGCATTGTCCCATGCGCCTCCTGCGTTTGCCATAAAGATCGCTTGGAATAATCCGAAGAATGCGATGCTCATGAGATAGCTTACGAAGAGCGCGATCGGCTGTGCGTTAGTTGCAGAAGGTGCTGACCAAAAAGCGAACGCGAGGGTAAATGTAAATAGCGCGACGAAAATATTTATCATTCCTTTTTGTGCGTATTGAGTGCAGATCTTTACAACTTCTTTTGATTTTTTTATCGATTCTTCCTGATCCTGCTTTTCATCAAGGCTGATATTTTTTCTGATGTATTCAACTGCTCTGTATGCTCCCGCGGTTACTGCTTGGATAGATGCACCAGAGAACCAATATATAACTGCACCGCCCAAGAGCCATCCGAAGATTGTGAACGGATTTAGAAGGTTCAAGATAGTTTCTGGTTCTACTCCAAGTTTATTTTTTATCAAGATGATCAAAGAGAAGATCATTGTTGTTGTTCCTGCGACGGCTGTGCCGATGAGCACTGGCTTTGCTGTGGCTTTGAAAGTGTTTCCTGCACCGTCGTTTGCTTCAAGATAATATTTTGCCTTTTCAAAGTCTGGTTTGAAGCCGAATTCTTTTTCGATGTCATATGTTGCTTTGCTGATATTGTTTTCTATGCCAGATAATTCGTAGACGCTTTGTGCGTTGTCTGTTATTGGTCCATAGCTATCAACGGCGATTGTAACTGGTCCCATACTTAAGAATCCGAAAGCGATCAATCCGAAGGCGAAGACAACAGGGTAGATCATGAAAGTCGCGAGTCCGAAAGTGCTTGCGTAGAATGCTGTAAACATAAGGCCGAAAAATACTAAACCGTTCCAGAATGCGCTGAAGTTACCAGCGACTAATCCGGAAAGAATTGTAAGAGATGCTCCGCCTTCACGGGAGGCCTCAACTACTTCTTTAACATGTTTTGATTTTGGACTTGTGAAAATCTTTGTTACTTCTGGAATAATTGCTGCTCCTAATGTTCCACAGCTTATTATTATTGAGAGCACAAACCAAAGATTATTTGGTAAGGCTCCAAGAAGCATTTTGCTGACGATGAAAGTCACAATGATAGAAAAGATTGAGGTAAGCCAAACGAGATTTGTTAGAGGCTTTTCAAAATCAAGGTCGTCAGTTTTTCCATAAAGAACTTTGCTTAATCCATTGTTCAGCCAGAATGATGAAATAGATGTGATGACCATGAGTATTCTCATAACGAAAATCCATGTAATTAATTCTGCTTGGTATTGTGGAATTACTGCTAGAACGATGAAGCTGATAAGCGCTACAGCTGTTACTCCGTAAGTTTCAAAACCGTCTGCTGTAGGTCCGACGCTGTCTCCTGCGTTGTCTCCTGTGCAGTCTGCAATAACTCCTGGGTTTCTTGGATCGTCCTCTTTAATCTTCAAGAAAATTTTCATTAAGTCTGATCCGATGTCGGCGATCTTTGTGAAGATGCCTCCGCAGATTCTAAGGACGCTCGCGCCTAATGATTCACCGATAGCAAAACCTATGAAGCATGCGCCGGCAAATTCTTTTGGAATGTAATTAAGAATGAAAAGCATCAAGAAGAGTTCAACAGAAACAAGAAGAACTCCGATAGCCATTCCTGAACGTAGGGGAATGTTTAGGAGCTTCAAAGGTTTTCTTTCAAGTGATGAAAATGCCATTCTGCTGTTTGCGAGAGTATTTACTCTGATGCCGAACCAAGCGACTCCGTATGAGCCGAGAATTCCGATAGTTGTCCAAGACAATATCAAAGCTACTCCTTTTAGTCCGACTGATTGGAGGTATCCAAAATAGAAGCCAATGAATATTGCAATCAAAACAAAAAGTGAAAGGATAAGTTTACCTTGCTGAATAAGATAAGTTTTGCATGTCTCAAAAATAATTTTGGAAACATCGCCCATAGATTCGTGAGTTGGCATTTTTTTAACCTTGAGGTATTGGTAGACGCCAAAGATAATTCCCAAGATACACACTACAAAACCGATCTTAAATAGGTTTTGCTGGCCACTAGATAGGTCAGGTATCTTTAAGTCGGCTTCGCTCGCGAGAGCGGTATTAAAGGAGGTTAATAAAAGAAAGAGTGTGAAAAACAATTTTGTTATGATTTTCATTCTATAATTTTGCCAAAAAATGGCTTATTTATTACTTTTAATAAAAATATTCTGAATGGTTAATTCAGAATTAGGTAAGTTCTAATTTAGCAAAATGTAGGCATATTTGCAATGTTTATTTATCAAGCATTTTCCAGACATTGTTTTTTTCAACGAATTTTTTTGTTGAAGCTATGTCGAAGTTTGAAAGTGACTCATTTCCGGCGTAATTATCCACAACAATTTCTTTGTGTCTTATCTTTAGAACGTTGAAAGACACAGGTTCGCCTCTGTATCTTTTTGATATCGCAGTGCCTGCTTGAACAATTATTCCATTGTAACCATCTATTTTATAACGGCTGGCAGTATCTCCAATATGAGAAATATGAATGTGTCCTGATAGAAAAACATCAATATTATATTTTGACAATCTTTCCATTGCTATTTTTGAGTGAGCAACTACTTTATGAGTCGTTTTTTTATTAATAGGTATATCAAAAGGATGATGACAAACAACTATTTTAATTAATTTAGAATCAACATTTTGCAAGATTTTTTCAGCTTCTTCCAATTGTTCTTTACTGATTTTTCCTGAAGAGACAGTGAAATTTCTTACTGAATTTATGGCGACAATAGCTATATCGTTGTCGCGATAAAAAGGTGATATGTCAGGAGAAATAAATTTCGAATATTTTCTAAAAGGAGAGTGAAAGCGTTCTAAAATATTATATAAAGGTATGTCATGATTTCCAGGAATAATAAAAGTCGGTCTATTTAGCGACTTTATAAATTTGCGAGCTTCAAGGTATTCTCTTTCTTTTGCTCTCTGGGTAAGATCTCCAGAAATAATGACAAGCTCAGGGTTTATTGCTTCTATATTTCTAATAAGTGGTTGGATCGCTTTTCTTTCTACTCTGCCAAAATGTAAGTCTGAAATTTGGACGATTGTTTTTGTTTTCATAAACAAGGATTGTTTTTAACGATAACAAAGTATATCAGATTTGATAAAAATTCGGTATATTGCGTTTTATTATTAAGTGACTCAAAGCTTTGTTGTAAGCGTCTATATTAGTGTATAATAATATATGTTCGCTAATTTAAAATGTTATTAGTGAGCATGTTTTTAAAAATCATTATTAAATTATATTTAAAACCCAATGTCATCAATATCAAAAGTAATAGTATTTTTCATTGTCATTATACTGCTAGCTTGTGGAATATTGTGGTATTTTAATCAGCCAGAAGCTAATCCTAATGTAAATGTTCAATCTCAAGATATAAGCTCAGAACAACAAACAGCAGATAACTCAAAAAGTGCTCCTTTAGATAATTCTGATGAATCAATAGATAATGATCTATCAACTATTGATAATCAGTTAAAGACCCTTGATTCAGATGTAAAAAATATCGATAGCGGAATTAATGATGTTCCTGTCTCTCAGGCGGAATAAAAATATTAATTTTAATTTTAAAAATATATGAAAACTAAAAAAAGTATAATCGCATTGATCCCGTTAACAATTATTTTATTTGTAGCAGGAGTTTTTGTACCTAATGCTGGAGCTCAAACTGAAAATGTAGCATCGACTACCAAAACTGCTAAACAACTGGCCAGTGAAAAAAAGTTGATGGTAAAGATAATAGATCGTGCTAACAAGGAAATAGACCGAAGAGTTACAGCTCTTGATGCTTTAGCAGCTCGAGTTCAGGAAATGAAAAAAGTTTCAGATAATGAAAAAGCAACAATTGCTTCTGATGTTCAATCTCAAAATAGCATTCTCGTAAGTCTAAAAGCTAAAATTGCCGCAGATACAGATATAGAAACTATGCGCGCTGATGTTAAATCAATCACAGGAACATACAGGGTTTTTGCACTTATTATTCCTAGAGGACATATTGTTGCTTCTGCAGATAAAATTAATACTGTGGCCGATCTGTTCACCGCTATAGTTACCAAGCTTGAAGCTAAAATAGTCGTAGCAAAATCAGCAGGAAATGATGTAGCAGTTTTGGAATCGACTCTTGCCGATATGAAAGCTAAAATTGCTGATGCAAAAGTTCAAGCGCAGAATGCAGATGCTAAAGTTGCTCCGTTAACTCCAGATCAAGGAGATACGGCGAAACTTCAAGCAAATAAAACTGCTTTATCACAAGCAAGAACATCGATTAAGGTGGGCAATGACGATCTTAAGAAGGCCAGACAAGATGCAACCCTTATTGTTAAAGAGTTAAAAGCATTCAAGGTAAATACAGCAACGACTACTCCAGCTTCTGTTCAATAGAATATTTTTCTAGTTTAATACCAAAACAAAAAACCTCTAATGTAAATTAGAGGTTTTTGTTATAGGGCTTATAATAGACTTGTCGTAAAATAACCTATAAATAAATTTATGAACCCTTTTGAAAATGCACTTAAACAACTTGATCGAGTTGTGAAAGTAAAAGTTTTTGATGAAAATTTTATTACTAAACTTAGATTGCCTGAGCGCGAGATAAAAGTTTCTATCCCTGTGAAAATGGATGATGGAAATGTTAAGGTTTTTGAAGGCTACAGAGTTCAATATTCAAATGCTCGCGGACCATATAAAGGAGGGATTCGTTTTCATCCTGATACAGAGATAAACGAAGTTCGAGCGTTGGCATTTTGGATGGCGCTTAAATGTGCAGTAGCAGGAATTCCTATGGGTGGGGGAAAAGGCGGAGTTACAGTTGATCCAAAAAAATTATCAAAAACGGAGCTTGAAAAACTCTCACGCGGATTTGTTAAGATGCTTCATCTTGTAATTGGCCCGCAAAAAGATGTTCCTGCTCCAGATGTTAATACTACGCCAGAGATAATGGCGTGGATGTCAGATGAATATGAAAAGCTGTCAGGAGACAAAAGTGGAGCAACATTTACCGGAAAGTCGGTTGAGCGAGGCGGATCAGAAGGAAGAGGTGTTGCAACAGGACTGGGAGGTTTTTATGCTTTTGATGTGTTGAGAGAGAAATTAAAGTTGCCTAAGAAATCTACGGTTGTTATTCAAGGAATGGGAAATGTCGGAGGAAATGCCGGAAAGATATTTAACAAGAACGGACACAAAGTTATTGCAATTTCAGATTCTAAAAGTGGAATTTACAATAAAGATGGAATTGATGTAAATGAGGTTGAAGAATATAAAAAGGCCAATGGCTCGCTTGCAGGGTTTCCTAATTTTAAAAAGATAAGCAACGCAGAGCTTTTAGAACTTTCATGCGATGTTTTAATACCTGCAGCACTTGAAAATCAGATAACAAAAAACAACGCTTCAAAAATTAAGGCAAAAGTTATTTTGGAACTTGCTAATGGTCCAACAACAACGGAAGCAGATGATATTTTATTTAAGAGAAAAATAAAAGTCATCCCAGATATTTTAGCGAACTCTGGCGGAGTGATCGTTTCAACATTTGAATGGGAACAGAATTTAAAAGGCGAGCATTGGAGTGAGAAAAAAGTTTTAGATAAACTAAAGAAAATTATTGATAGGGAATCGATAAATGTTTGGAATACTGCTAAGAAAAACAGAACAGATATGAGAAGGGGAGCGTTTATTGTTGCGTTGGATCGTTTAGAAAAATCGATGAAATAATTTTTATAAAAAAATGAGCCCGACGCATAGCGTCGGGCTCTAAGGTTTATAAAATTAAAAGGTATCAATTTTCATGATTTATTTTAACCCCATTTTCATCGATGGTGATCAAACTTGATGGAATGCTTGTCCAGTCGCCGGTGTTGTAGTATTCAATCCCATTGATTGTCCAATGGAGTTCTTGATGAGTGTGTCCGCAAAAAACAAAATCAGCTCCATAAGGTTTGCTGTGACGAACTGCTCCTTCGGCAATTTTACGAGAAACTCTCAGCCATTTTTTGCTCATCTTTTTTACATAACGGCTGAAACGATGAGTTTTTTTGTCCAACTTCTGAAGAAGTTCGTAAAAAATTGTTGCCAATTCGCTAAGCAACCAATTATTTTTCATAAAGCTGTCGAATTGGTGACCATGAATAGCAAAATAAATCTTTCCTTGATAAGCCCAGGAATATTCTACTTTAGTTCTGATACCAACGAGGTGTGCCATTACGTCAGCAAGAGCTTCGTCATGATTTCCTAATACCCACACAACTTCAATATTTCTTTTCGGATTTGAAAGAAGACGGATATAAGAAATAAGTTTCCAATGCTCCTTTTTTAATCTTTTAAAATTAAGATCATCAAACATATCGCCTAAAATGATCAATCGTTTGAAACGATAACGTTTTAGAACTTGAAGAAGTGTGCTGGCTCGGCTTACTTCAGAACCTAGATGAACGTCAGAAAAAATAAGCGTGTCAACTTCCGTTATAGGTATAGCAGTTTGTGTTTGTTCCATATCTAACTCTCTTTTTCTGAGGTCAGTATAGCTTATTTGTAAAATAAAAAAAGTGAGCCCGACGCTATGCGTCGGGCTCATTTTTTGATTTGTTAAATTAAGATCTGACGCCTTCATAGAACATTTTCCTGTCTTTTTCAAAGAATTTTTCTGCTATGTGATGAATTGAGTAAGTGATGAAGAACGCTGCAAATACATCAATTGTGTAGTGAAGGTGACCCAGAAGAACAACAGCGCCAAAGAAGACCGCATTCGCTATAAAAAATATTTTAAGTATTTTATTTTTTTCAAAAATTAAGGCCAGTAAAAACGGCAAGCCTGTGTGAGCGGAGAAAAATAGATCTGCTCCAAAAGTGAAGTTGTTTATCCAACTTTCTGGATTAAGCGCTATTTGATCTGGATAAGGACCGATATGTGTCATCGTAAGAAAAACAGATCTAATGATAACAAAAAGCGCAATGCTTTTTAAGATAAAAGGTATGCGTTTTGGTTCATGAACACAAAGGAGGGTAACGTAAAACCATAAAATCAAAGGTCCATAAATGAATATAGTATTCATGTTAAAAACTGGCGTATTACTGAGGATTATGTCTTGCACAGGACTACTAGCACTTTCTGAAGCATAAGTGCCAGCATAGTAATTTATAACGAGACTAATTAAAATAAATACCAAACCTAAAAAAGAAGATAGCATGAACGATTTATTAGAAAGATAGAGTTTGTATTTTTTAGTAAGTGTTTTCATTTATTTAAATTTACTATAAAGGTTAAATATTATTTGTTAAATTATATCAGATTTTAAATTTTAGTATAAGTTAAAAATTCTAAAATATTTATAAATTTTTACCTCATAGACATAATTATGGTTTTATTCTTTTAATTAGCCACAACTTTAATTTTCAAAGTTGTGGCTAATTGATTATTGATGTTAAAAAGTGATTGTTAATTTGCTGTTGGTTGTTGTGGTTGTGGTTGTGGCTGTGGCTGTGCTGCTCTAATTTGAACGGTTTGAGCTGTTATGCTTCCGTCTGAGTTTGCACTTCCTGAGGCAACTACTTGAACACCATTAGATAGATCATTCTTTGAACCTTCGGTATCTTTTGTAACTTTTGTTGAATCAGAAAGGAAGACAATTTTTGATCCGCCGTTAGTAAGTTTTATTGTTATACTTTTATCATCTTTGGAAAGTATTTCGCCTGCTGCGAAACCTCCGTTTCCATTCATCATATTGTTTCCGTTGTGAGCTGTTCCTTTTTGGTTTAAATTAAATCCCGCACCACCCATTTGCTGGAATTTTTGACCTCTAGTAGCTGACTGATTACTTTGGTCGTATTTCATGCCAGCATAAAAAGATCCACTTCCTACAACTATTAAACTTATAATGACTGAAATTAATATTTTTTTATCCATACCATATATTTTATTATTCATATTTTTTGTTATTAATTGATAATGTTAATAATTTATTCGTAACGTAATGCCTCTATTGGATTCAATGATGCGGCATGACGAGCAGGATAATAACCAAAAACAATTCCTATTGTTGCTGAAACTCCAAATGCTAAAAGTATTGAATAAAGTGAAACTGAAGCTGTAATAATATTGAAGTAAGTTACAGCAAAAGATATTAGCCACCCTATTATTACTCCTAGAATTCCTCCTAGAAATGTAAGCGCAACAGCTTCAGCTAAAAATTGTAAATTTATATCGCGTTTTTTTGCACCAATAGCTTTACGTAATCCGATCTCTCTTGTTCTTTCTGTGACTGTCGTAAGCATCATGTTCATAATTCCGATTCCGCCGACTACAAGCGAGATGCCAGCAATTGCCGCGAGTAGTGTTGTAAAAGTTGTCGCCATGCTTGAAGCTGCGGAAACTATATCAGCTTGGTTCATTGTGCTGAAGTCTGCGAGAGTTGAATCAGATATATGGTGGCGAGTTAATAGAAGATCAGTAATTTGCTGTTGAACTTCAGATAATGTTTCCGAATCCTGTCCTTCAACGCTTATTGTAGTTACATAAGTATTTCCCGCTAGAAATTTTTGAGCAGTTGAAATTGGAATAAAAATTATATCATCCTGACTCCCAAAGCCAGATCCACCTTTTGCTTTGGTTACTCCTATTACTTTAAATTCTATTCCTTTGATACGTAATACTTGACCTACTGCATCTGTGTCGGTTCCAAAAAGATCATCACGAGTTGTAGGTCCTATTACAGCAACTTTTGCCATACTACTAACTTGTTGATCAGTTATAAAATAACCCTGATCTACTTCAATCTTTCTAACTTCAGGATATGAAGAAACTGTTCCAGTAACGGAAGTGTTTGTGTTTGTTCCTTTTGCTGTTATTTGGTATCTTCCTGAAACTTCAGGAGCGATAGCTTTTATGGAAGTTATTTCTTTTGCGATTGCGTTAGCATCTTCTTGAGTGAGTGATTGGGCCGAACCTCTTCCTGAGCTCACTTGCATTCCAGGCCCTTTTTGAGTTCCTGGAGTAACTAATATAAGATTTGAACCAATTGATTGAATGCTTGATTGTATGGAATCTTTTGTGCCTTGTCCGATTGCAACCAATGCAATAACAGAACTAATACCAATAACAATACCAAGAACTGTAAGTCCTGACCTTATTTTGTTTGCTGATAGGGCAGCATATGTTTCTTGTAGTATATCTAAGGTTGTCATCTATTTGTTGTGGTTAATTAATCTTCTTTTATGATCCTTACTATCGCTTACTATAAGACCGTCTCTGATATGAATAATTCTTTGGGCATGTTCTGCAACGTCATGTTCGTGAGTAATAAGTATGATCGTTCTGCCCATTTCTTTATTTAATTTTTGAAATGTTCCCAAAACAATTTCTCCAGTTTGAGTATCTAGGTTTCCTGTTGGCTCGTCTGCAAGAATAAGTGTCGGATTGTTTACAAGAGCTCGGGCAATCGCGACACGCTGAATTTGTCCTCCTGAAAGCTGATTTGAAAGATGGTGAAAATGTTCCTCGTCTAGTCCTGCCGCTTTGAGTGATTTTTTAGCAACATCATTTCGTTCCTGTTCATCAACACCAGCGTAAATTAAAGGAAGCATCACGTTTCGCAATACTGTTGCTCTGGGAAGAAGATTGAAAGACTGAAATACGAAACCAATTTTGTCTCTTCTGATGTCAGCTAATTCATCGTCACTTAATTTTGAGACATCTTTTCCATCTAGAAAATATGTGCCAGCAGTTGGGTTATCAAGCGCACCTAAAATATGCATGAGTGTTGATTTACCAGAACCTGATGGTCCCATGATCGCAACGAACTCTCCATCTTCAATTTTGAAACTCACACCTTTTAAAGCTTGTGTTTCAAAAACTTCACTTTTATATATTTTTGTTATATCTTTAATCTCAATCATTTTTTTTGTTTAATCAACTCTTGGGATTTTAACGGCGCCACTTGCACTACCTCCATTTCTTGCGCCTCCACCTCCAAACAAACTTGTGGCCGTTGTTGTTTTTGTTGTAGCTGAAGAAGCTGTGATTGTTTTGGTTACAATTTGATCACCTTCTTTAAGACCTGAAATAATTTCAATTGATGTGTCGTCAGACAATCCTACTTCTACTGTTTGTTGTTTAGGTGCTGTTGCAGAAGGAGTTCCTTGAGTACCAGAAGTTGCGGTTAGTGCCGGAGAAAATATTTCAACATAAGATGTGCCATTTTGTGATTTTACAGCACTACTTGGAACTACAAGAACATCTTGTTTTGAATCTGTAATGATTGAAGCAGACACACTCATTCCTGATTTTACTCTGTCATCTTGAGTATCAAAATTAATTTTTATGGCATATGTTACAACTCCTTGACTAACTGTGCCGATTGAATCTACTTGAGATACTTGTCCGGCAATGCTTAGATCGGAAATGGCATCAAATGTTAATGTTGCTTTTTGTCCAACTTTCACTTTTGCAGCATCAACTTCATTAAGTGATAGCTCCGCTATTTTTTGTTTAGTTACAAGAGTTGCGACAGAAGTTCCGCTTGATACTGAATCTAATGCTGTTATGTTTATTTTTGCAACGACGCCATCAAATGGAGCTCTGATGTAATAATTTGCAAGAGTGTCTTGAGCATCAAGAAGCGCATTTTCTCGTTGTTTAATAGAAAGTTCTGAAGACTGTATATCTAATGTGTCGGCTCCAGCTTGAAGTTTTTTTAAAGATTCGGTTTTTTCTTGAATTGTAAGATCACTATTTGCGATTGAGTTTTTATCGTTTTTAATAGTGTTTATCATGTTTAAAAGCGATAACAAGTTCGAGTTTGCTTTACTTGTATATGTTCCAAGACTTGTTTGATCAGTGGTTAGTTGAGAAGGAAAATTTCTATTGTGTGTTGTGAGCTGATCTTTTACAAAACTTAATAGGTCACTGCTGCTTTTTACTGATTCTGAAATTGATTTTGTTGTAGCATAAGTTTCGTTTAATAATTTTTCGATTGTTTGAGTGTCAGCATATCTACTGGTTGATTTATAGTCTAGAAAATTTTTATCATATGCAGTTCTGGCTGTTTGATAAGTTGATGCTGCATTGTCTCTGTAGTTTGATACATTTGTATCCCAGCTTTGCACAAGGTCGTTGTAATATGAAATATTGCTCTGACTACTACTGTAGTCATTGTCATAAAGCACTGATTGAACTCCTGTGATAACTGTTGGTAAATCTAGAAAGGCGTTTGAAATTGCAGTGAAGGCATCATCGTAGGCTTTGTTAAGATCGTCTTGTGCTTGTTTCTTTGATTGTTCCGCATTAGTAATAGCATTTTGAGCTTGAAGTAAAGAAAGTGTATCCGCAGGTTGTTTGGTTTTTTCAAGCGAAAGTTTTGCGCTATCAAGGTTTGCTTGAGCATCACGCACAGTTTTGTCTGCACTTGTTGTATCAAGTCTTGCAATCAATGTTCCAGATTTTACGCTTTGGCCTTCAAGGTTAGCAAGATAAACAACATCACCCGATGCTTTTGATTTTAATTCTACTGTGTTTGAAGCTGATACTTGACCGCTTCCTGTTACAGAAGAAATTATCGTTCCTTTTTTAACGGTATCTAAAACATAGCGTGTTTCTCCGCTAGTGCTTGTTAGTTTGTTATATGACCAATAGCTTCCGTAGACTAAAATAATAAGAACGACGATGCTTATAATCTTATGTGCAATAGCGTAGGTTTTTATTTTTAAGAAAAGATTTTTCATAATTTATTTATTAATTTAAAAAATTATTTATTACGTGTACTTGTTCCCATTATTGGTGGAGTTGGTATGAGTCTGATAAGTTTTGCTTCGATTTGTGATTTACTATTAGGTTCTCCGACAACAACTATAGAATCGTTAATCTTAAGATTTTCTGGTTTTATTTTTTCTCTGAATTGATTGATTAAGGTATCGTCTGTTATAAGAACTATTTTTTCAATATTATCTGGTCCCAAAACTATTATTGAAGGTAATTCAATTTTTATAATTTTTCCTATTGCTCCGTGAGATGTTGGAAAATCATCTCCCATAGGTGAATTCATCATAGGTTCTCTATGAGGATTTCCGAATGTTTGATAATAGTTATTTCCCCACATGTATGAAAATTCTGCTTTTTTGTAACCAACAAATTCTCCTGCTTGAAAAACAACAAGAATTAAAACTAATACTCCTACGCAATAAATGATTATTTTAAATTTTTTTGATTCAAAGATTTCTTTCATGATAATTTAATTAATTTTTATTAAAGATTATTAAGCTGGTCGACTTGATAAAAATAATACCTTAGTATTTTTTTCAACAAATTTTAATGAGCCGAGCATTACGAATATTACCGAAAGTAATGCTGCAAAGCCTAATATTGGAAGAGACTCAACTAGTGATAGTGCGATTTCTTTCCAATAGCTCAAAATCAATGTTCCTTCCGATAAAAGTGAAAGGTATTGATAAAATCCTGATTGACTAAATCCGATCATTAAATATTGATATGCAGGAACAATAAGAACTAAAGAAACTAAAGTCACAGATGAAAAGAAGGCTAATTGTATAATTGCTTGTCTTCTTTGTGCGATTTCAATTCTGTGTAAAATAGCAGAAAATAACAGAGGTGAAGGTTCCGCCTGTTTTAAATCTGCAAACAATTCTTCATATTTTTTATCCATATTGTCCATATACATATACTTATACGAAAAAGACTTGTGTTTTGGTGCTTTTTCGACTTAATTAATAATTTTTTGTATTTTTTGTTTGTCTATGATTTTTCTAAGCATTATAAGTGCTCGTCTATGCTGGCTTTTTACTGTATCTGTGGATTTGTTTAGTATTTTCCCCATATCGCTGAAAGTCAGCTGTTCGTTGTAATGAAGGAAAAGTATTTCCTGATAAAGAGGCGATAGTTGTTTTAGTAAATCTTCTATAAGTTTTTTATCTTCAATTATTGCAATCAGTTCATCTGATAATGGTTCCGGATCGGTAATATTTTCTTCAAAAGTATTGCTGCCGTCTTTGTTCTCAAAATCGGAAAATGTGAGATTTTTCTTTTTACGCAGCCAGTCTATTGTTGTATTTCTTGCGATAGTGAAGATCCAAGTTTTAAAATTTTCTCCCTTTCTATATTTTTTGATATTTTTCCATACTTTCAAAAAAGTTTCTTGGGTTATATCTTCGGATTCTTGAGTATTTTTCGTTAGACGAAAAATAAAATTATAAATAGGTTTTAAGTAATCTTTAACAAGTTCTGAAAATGCTTCATTGTCTCCATTTAAGTAGTCAATGATAAGTTGCTCATCATTTTCTTGATTGTTTTTAATAAGTACCATATTTGGATTTTTTATTTATACCATTAAATTTGATAACGGTCTAACTAGAGTAATTTTTGTTTGACTCATATTCTGCGCAGTCATATAATATGCATTATTATCAAATTAGAAATATTTTATGAAAAAAATTACTATTTATTCAACTCCAACTTGTGTTTATTGCAAAATAGCAAAAGATTTTTTTAAGGCTCATGATCTAACTTACACAGAAAAAAATGTTCTTGCAGATCCAGCGTCTAGAAAAGAAGCAGTTGATAAGTCTGGCCAGATGGGTGTTCCTGTTATAGATATAGAAGGAAAGATAATTGTTGGTTTTAATGAAGATCAGATCTCTAAAGAGCTCGGAATATAATTATGACTCAAAAAAATTCTTCCTGGGACAGCGTTTCTGAATGGTATGACGAATATTTGGAAGTTTCTGAAGATAGTTTTCAGAAAAAAGTTATACTACCCAATATTTTAAGGATTATTGATATTAAAAAGGGAGATAAAGTTCTTGATCTTGCTTGCGGACAAGGTTTTTTTTCCAGAGAATTTTATAATGCAGGCGCAGAAGTATCGGGTGTAGACATTTCTCCTAAATTAATAGAAATAGCAAAAACAAAATCTCCAAAAGATGTAAGGTTTGAAGTTGCTTCAGCAGACAAGCTGTCTTTTATTAAAGACGGCTCTTTTGATCGAGCCGTTATAATTTTAGCTCTTCAAAATATTGAAAATTTAAATGGCGTAATAGGAGAGTGTTCCAGAGTTTTGAAAAAAGGCGGAAGATTTATTTTTGTGCTTAATCATCCAGTTTTTAGATTACCTAAAAAATCCAGCTGGGGCTGGGATGATGAAAATAAAATTCAGTATCGTCGCTTAGATAGCTATCTTAGTGAATATAGTTCGCAAATAGAAATGCATCCAGGAGAAAGATCAAAAGAACACACGATAAGTTTTCACAGATCGCTCCAAGTGTATTTAAAAGCTCTTATAAAAAATGGTTTTTGTCTAACTAATTTTGAAGAGTGGATCTCTCACAAAAAAAGCGAACCAGGACCTCGTGCTAAGTCTGAAGATACTGCTAGAAAGGAATTTCCGATGTTTTTATGCATCGGAGCGACTAAGCTACTATAGCTTTGATTAGGCGCTAGTTTTTTAAATAATCTGGAGTATTATTTACACAGAGGTGATTTATGTTTGATCCTATTACTTTTAATTCGCCATTGAGAAGTTTTCTTTTAAAATCAAAAGAAGCTTTGGATCTAAAAGAACAAATTAGTGTTGTTCGTGATGCTATTGTATTTACAAAGCAACATTTCAAAGGATATTTAAGATTCTATTCTATACGAAATATTCTTTTTCAGCTGAATAATTTACCATTTCTTTATATTAATGATAATGATACTCAGTTTTATCGCGTTAAAACTGAATTAAGGCAAGCTGATATCGGAGAGATTTCTTATGATACACTTTGCTTGTTTCTTACCATTAATGATGATTCTAAGGTTTCTGAAAAAATTAAATGTGACGGAATAATATCACTTCAAAATGAAGGATTGCTGTCTCATTTTATTTTATTGACTGATGACGGAAGGTTAATTTATTGGAGAGCTAGGTTTAAATTTGTTCCCAGGGACGATCTGCGAGTTCGAGAATGCAAAGAAGCAGTGTCCGAGATTTTTCAAAAACCTGCAAACTTTACACCTAATGAATGTGTAGAAATTATCTTTAACACACTTTATTGTCCGGAAGAAAGAAGGGATAGAAGGTGTAAGTGGAGTTATTTTCACCATCACATAGAACTTGCCAATGAATTTGGAGTGATAGATGATTTTGCACTTTGGGAATTGTTCAATAAAAATCAGTTCATCGCATTTGATATTGTAAGCAAATTAGATATTTATCTGCTTAAAGCAGAACATAGAAAAATTCGTTAATTTAAAACAGCAGACATATTTAGTCCGCTGTTTTTTATTTTGTATTAAAAATAAAAACGAGGATTAATTAATCCTCGTTTTTAAATTTTTAAAAAAGATCTTATCATTTTTTATCTAAAGTTTAACCGGAATTACTATATATTCAGGATCTAGCCAAATAGTATTCAGGTCATCTGCAATTTCAGGAACATCTTTTACATCAAAAATACAATGCCACGCGCTGTGTTTTTTCGCACATCTTTTTTTAGAAATATTATTGTTATGGCGCCTCTCTTTTTTTACTTCTTTAAAGAGATATCTAGGCCTTCTGTGGTGCTTAGTGCTTTTCGGTTCTGCTTCTTCATCGCTCTTAGCTTCTCGGCGTTTAATGAAATCTTGCAAAATATCTGGATCGATTCTGTCTTTTTCTATTGAAAGAGGATTGGCATCTTTTCCATATTCTTTTAAAAAATCTTCTTTCGTCATTAAAATTAAAATATATAGAAGATCGAGAAAAGGCTCATTTATTTCATCTATGACTTGTAAAGGATCTTTATTGCCAAAGTTTATATACCAAGCTTTTTTCTTGTTTAGATTAACCCAAGAGGTATTTTTTTTGCTTTTATCTCCCCCTAATTTTAAGGGTTTTCTATAGTGAGGCACTTCGTCGTTCACGTGTTCATCCTTTCTTTGTGAGTTGTCCCTGTGTTTTTATGTGAATTTTTTAAAGATCAAAATGTTGACTACATTATATACTGATAAAAAAATTAAGTAAATTTATTAGCCAATAACTTCTAAAGACATCATTATTATAGTGTGTTATTATTTAGGTTATGAAAAACAAGAAAATATTTACTGTAATTTTATTAATGATTATTGCTTTAGTCGGCTTTTCTGTTTTTGTTTGTTTTAAAAAAGATCAGGTTGAGGTAATGCCAGTTTTAAATACTAATATTAAAGACGTGGGAAATTCAGTAGAACATTCTGACTTGATCAGAGTTGGTGCACCAAAAGCAAATGATGTTATTAAAAGCCCCTTAATTATTTCCGGAGAGGCTAGAGGAACCTGGTATTTTGAAGCGAGTTTTCCTGTGAAATTAATCGATGCTAATGGAAATGTTGTTGCTAGTGTGCCAGCTCAAGCTCAAGGCGAGTGGATGACGGAGAATTTTGTGCCTTTTAAAGCAGAACTAAAATTTAATATACCTTCCACTGATTATGGCACACTGATTTTAGAAAAAGATAATCCGTCAGGATTGCCTGAAAATAATGATGAAATAATAATTCCTATTAGATTTAAGTAGAACTTATTACTATTTGTTTATCTATTTATATTGTAAAATAATTTTATGATCAATATGGTCAAAAAAATTATTGTTATCATTCTCGTCCTATTTTTTGTAAGAGGAATTGTTTTCTATTGGAATGATGTTGGATTTTCTTCGATATTTTCAACAAATAGTGATTTAGCTATTATAAAAGATGATATTTCAAAATTAAATAATGATATTTCTAGCACGACAAATAAATTTTTTGGACAAAATTTAGAAAAGATAAAATCTCAAATTTTTACTCCTTCTCCTCTAAAATCTACTTCAAAAGATGAAACCAACAATTCAGCAGTTCTTACACAGCAAGGCGTTCTAGATTCGACAAATAAAGCTAGAATTGATAATAAAGAGAAATCTCTTACGTTTAATAAAACATTAAATGCTATTGCTCTAAAAAAGACGAATGATATGTTTGAAAAAGGATATTTTGAACACATATCGCCATCTGGAGTAGGAGTTTCCGATTTAGCCAAAGAAGCAGGCTACGAGTATGTTATTTTAGGAGAAAATCTTGCTTCCGGAGATTTTAAAGACGATGAAGCTTTAGTTGATGCTTGGATGGCAAGTCCTGGGCATCGCGCAAACATTTTAAATTCACGTTTCCAAGAGATAGGTATTGCTGTTAAGAAAGGAAAATTTAAAGGTGAAGATGTGTGGCTCGCAGTTCAAACATTCGGCACTCCGCTTTCCGCATGCCCCGCAGTTGATCAGAGTTTAAAAATGACAATTGAGAATAATACTAAAATTATCAGTGATATGGAAAAACAATTACAGATCGTAAAAAATAATATAGACAAACTTACTTCGAATGATAAGCAAACAAATAGCCAGATGCTCGATTTGTATAATCAGTTAGTTGCAAAATATAACGATCTAGTAAATGAAACAAAAATTAAGGTTTCAACGTATAATAAAGAGGTCAAAGAATTTAATTCTTGTGTCGGATCTAATTAAAAAAATTTAAAATTAAAAATCAAAAATATGAACTATCTAACATCATTAACGAATTCTCTATTACAAGTAGATATTCAAAAGATCTGGGAATTTATGCCAGTAGTGCTTTCTAATATCCAAGTTAAAGATATTTTCGACATAGTTGTCGTAGCATTTTTTATTTACCTTATATTTTTGTTTATAAAACAAACGCGATCATTCTCTGTTCTTTTTGGCACTTTTTTACTTTTTATCTTGTATTATCTTTCCGTGGTTTTTAATTTGGTGCTGACTAGGCAATTCTTTCAGCAGATAGTTACTTTCTTATTGGTTATTTTTATTATTGTTTTTCAAAGAGAAATCCGTCGCTTCTTTCAATGGTCATTTGCTTCCAGAGGACCAATTTATAATCAACTTCGTTTGGAACAAACCTCAACCGAAATTTCTGAACCGATAGTTACCGTCGCTATGGAAATGGCTCACAAAAGAATTGGAGCAATAATGGTATTAACAGGGGATTATCCTTTAGGTGATTTAATGGAGGGGGGTTTTGCACTAGATGGAATGGTTTCTGTTCCTATACTTTTAAGTATTTTTGATTCAAATTCTCCTGGGCATGATGGAGCTGTTATTCTTGAAGATGGGCTTATAAAAAGATATGGAGTTCATTTACCATTAGCAGAGAATTTTAAGGGGATTACAAAAGTTGGAACACGTCATAGAGCGGCCGCTGGAATAACAGAAAGAACAGATGCTTTAGCAATTGTAGTTTCTGAAGAGAGAGGTGAAGTATCGATTATGGAAGATGGACAAATGACCGTTATTAACGATAGAGATAAATTATTTGAAATAGTAAAAAAATTCCTAAAAGAAAATATTGATGAGCCAAAAAGTTTTTGGAGTTATTTCTTTGCAAAAAACTTTTTGGAAAAAGTTTTTGCTATTTTGTTAGCTATTGTTCTATGGTTTTCATTTGCGTTTCAAACTGGTGTTGTAAATCAAGATTTTTCTATTCCCGTTGAATATCAATTTTTATCTAACAATTATGTAATTTCTGATACTAGCACTAAGGAGATAAAGGTTACCTTGGCTGGAAGCAATAAAGATTTTAACACTGCTACCGACGAATCTGTTAAGGTTGTGGTTGATCTTAAAGATAGAACCGATGGAACTTATAAGATACCTATTGGTGAAGAAAATATTTTACATCCTTCTTACTTTAATTTTGTTGATGTAAATCCTAAATACGTCTGGGTTACGGTAAAGAATAGTCAATAAAATAAGGAAACTAAAAACACCGACTAATTGTCGGTGTTTTTTATTGAATCGTTATATTTTTTTGATCTTTAAATCTTCTCCTGACGAGTTATCTTCAACTTCATATCCAAGATTTTTTATTTCTTCGCGTAGTGAATCGGCTTTTGACCAGTCTTTGTTTTTTCTGGCTTCTTCTCTTTCTTCTGCGAGCTTTTTTATTTCTTCAGGAATTTCTTCAACTGAAGCAGCTTTCTTTTCTGCTTCTACTTTTATATTAAGTCCTAGCGCCAGATCAAAATAATCTAGCGTGGCTTTTTTATCAGCTGGAGATATGTTGTCATCTTTTATTAATTCCCAAAGCAACGCGATGGCTTGTGGGGTGTCGAAATCATTATTTATATGTTCTAGGAATTTTTCAGAATAATTTTTATCAGCAGTTCCCGCTGTGTCGCCGAGAGAACTGTAAGTATTTAGCAATTTATCAAATGCTTTTTGCGCACCTTCTACTGCTTCCCATGTGAAGTTTGCAGGAGTGCTGTAATGGCTTGTAAGAAGCCAATAGCGATAGGCGAGAGGATTCAAACCTTTTTCCTCTAGATCTTTAATATAAAATTCATTATGAAGGGATTTTGCGAAACGCTGACCTTCGACTGTTATGAAGTTTGCGTGTATCCAATAGTGAACGAAAGGCTTTCCGGTAGCAGCTTCACTTTGAGCGATTTCGTTATTATGATGAACAGGAATATGATCTATTCCTCCAGTATGAATATCAAAAGTTTCTCCCAGATATTTCATACTCATTGACGAACATTCGATGTGCCAGCCAGGGAAACCTTTTCCCCAAGGAGAATCCCAACCTAGTTTTTCGTTGAATTTCCAAACAGCAAAGTCGGTATGATGTTTTTTTTCTGGGTTTGCTACTACTCGCGCGCCTTCCTTAAGTTTTTCGATATTTATATTTCCAAGTTTTCCATATCCTTCAAATTTAAAAGTATCAAAATAAACTCCGTCACTTGTTTTGTAAGCGAAGCCTTTTTCCTCAAGTCGTTTTATAAGTTCGATGTTGTCGGAAATATGTTCACTTGCTTTTGATATTATGTCTGGAATTTCAATATTTAATTTTTTAGTATCTTTTGCGAATGCTTCTGCATAAAAATCTGCCACCTCTTTCATCGCTTCCAATGTGAGCGGTTTTCCTTCGCGTTTCAATGCAAGGGTCATCTTGTCCTCGCCTTCATCTGAGTCTGAAGTGAGGTGTCCGACATCGGTGATGTTCATTACTTGCTTAACCTGATATTTATTTATTTCAAAAACTCGCCTTATTGTGTCGGCAAAAACGTACGCTCTAAGATTGCCAATATGAGCGTAGTTATAAACAGTAGGTCCGCAATGATACATATAAACAAACCCGGGTTTAACGGGTTCGAATACTTCGACTTTCTTTGTTAATGTATTGTGAATTTTTATGTCCATTATTTCGCTATTGTTTTAAAGCCATTTTTTATATTTGAAGAACCCAAACATTACGGTAATTATTGCTAGCATTATACCCATAATAATCCAAAAGTCATTATGCATTCCGATTATTGGCAAATGCGTAGTATTCATTCCAAAAATTGACGCAACAAGAGAAAGTGGAAAAGTTACAAATGCTAGAATAGTAAGAACCTTCATTGTTTCGTTTTGTTTTGTTGTCAGTAAGGAATCGTTGGTTGTTCTTAATTCGTCTAAAAATTCTTTATTATCTTGAATTGCTTGTTTTATTTTTAAATATTCATTAAGTATTGCTTCACTGTGATAGCTGAATGATTCACCAAAAAACTTTTTTGATGCGCCAACAAAAGATTCTAATACACTTTTGTGGAGTGATGATGCTTGCTTGAAGTCTAAAAGGTCTCTGCTTAATTGAGATATTTCAGATACCATTTCACGTTCCTCTCCTTCAAATATTTTTTCTTCTATATCTTTTATGTCTTTTTCAATATAATTAATTTCTGATTCCAAAGAATGATAAATCTCTCTTATCATGTAATAAAAGATAAATCCGGCATGATCTCCGATATTACTATGATCAATTCTTGAGCTTACTTCAAAAATTTTAGAGAAATTATGCAATGGCTCTACTTCTCCATAATGAGTTGTTATGATGAAATTTTTACTAATAATAAAATCAATCTCAGTCCCATGTTTATTAGCGTTTATGTATCTAAAAGGAGGGAAGTGCAACACTAAGTAGATATAATTTGAATAAAGATCAACTTTTGATTTTGGACTAGGTATCATTAATTCATCAGCGACGATAATTGCCAAAGAATATTCCTCCATTACTTCTTTGATATCGTCTGATGTTGGATTTTCTAGATCAATCCAAGTGAGTTTTTTGTAAGTATATTTTTTTAACATACTTATCATTATATACAATTTGATGTGTAACGAGCAATGTGCAAAAGGTGGATTTTGTTAGTTTGACCATATTGTTGTTTTTTGTAATAATTTACATTAAGAATGAAAATAAAAGAACTCTTCTCAAAGAAAAGTCTAGTTATAATATTCGCACTTCTTATTATTGGAAGTTCTTTTTTTCTTGGTGTGTTTGTAGGAGCTGAAGTTCGTTCTGATGTGGACAGAGTTGCTAGTTTGAGTAATAAAGAAGACGTTACAGTGCCCGTTGATTTCGCTCCTTTTTGGAAAGCTTGGAATATTTTAAAAGAAAAGCATATTTCTGGAACTACAACTCCTGATCAAACAAAAGTTTGGGGTGCTATACAAGGACTTGCATCATCATTTAATGATCCATATACCACTTTCTTTCCACCACAGGAGGCTAAAGTTTTCAAAAGTGAGATAAGCGGTAATTTTGAAGGTATTGGTGCGGAAATAGGAATTAGAGATAATTTAATTACAGTTATATCTCCATTAAAAGGATCGCCTGCTGAGAAAGCTGGAATGCTTCCAGGAGACAAGATAATTAAGATTGATGACAAAGATGTTATTAAGACAAGCGTTGAGGATGCTGTAAAACTTATTCGTGGAGATAAAGGAACAAAGGTTAAGATTACAGTTACAAGAGCAGGAGTAAAAGAATCGATAGAACTTTCTGTTACACGTGATGTTGTTGATATACCTACTGTTGAAACTAAAAAAAGAAGCGATGGTATTTTCGTGATTAGTCTTTATAGTTTCTCGGCAACCTCAGCAGATCTTTTTAGGAAGGCTTTAAGAGAATTTGTTATTTCTAAAGATGATAAGCTTATTTTGGACTTGCGTGGCAATCCAGGTGGATATTTGGAAGCAGCTGTTGATATGGCAAGTTGGTTTTTACCATCAGGTGAGGTTATTGTGAGTGAAAACTATGGAGGACATCACGAATCAGATTTTTATAGAAGTAAAGGATACAACATATTTAACAAAAATCTTAAATTTGTTATATTAGTCAACAATGGTTCCGCTTCTGCTAGCGAGATTTTATCTGGAGCGTTGCAGGAGTATGGTATAGCAAAGCTTGTTGGAACTAGGACTTTTGGTAAAGGCTCAGTCCAAGAATTGGTAAGTATAACGCCTGAGACATCTCTAAAAGTAACAATTGCTAAATGGTTTACTCCAAAAGGCAGATCAATCTCAGATGGGGGATTAACGCCAGATTTTGAAGTTAAAATGACAGAAGAAGATTTTAAAAATGGCAAAGATCCTCAAATGGATAAGGCTATAGAGGTTGTTAAGAATATGTAAGAATACGCATGTTGTTCTGGCGGTTTTCTGTCATTCCCGCGAAGGCGGGAATCCAGATTAAACAGAGATGAACTAGATTCCCGCCTTCGCGGGAATGACAGCGAATAAGTAAGTTTTTAATAATAAGTTTAATTAAAAGTATTAATAAAAAATAATATGAAAGTAATACTACTTAAAGATGTTCCAAAGATTGGAAAAAAGTTTGAATTAAAAAATGTTTCGGAAGGACATGCATTAAATTTTCTTATCCCAAAAGGTTTAGCAGAAAATGCTACTCCTTCAGCATTAAAGAAAATGGATCAAAGCAGAAAAGTAGAAGACGAAAAGAGAAAAATTCAGGAAGCTTTATTGGCCCAGAATCTTTCAAGTGTTTCCTCAGTTGTAATTGAGTTCAAAGAAAAGGCAAACGAAAAAGGTCACCTTTTTGCTGGAGTCAACAAAGAAGAGATTGCAGAAGAACTTAAAAAGCAAACTCATTTGGATATTCCTGCTGAATACATAGACTTGGAAAAGCCGATCAAAGAAGTAGGCGAATATGATGTAGAAGTTAAAATTGGCAATAAGACAGGAAAGTTCAAAGTAAAAGTTGAAGCATTAGTTGAATAGAGCTACTCAAAAATCTAAACAAAAACACCGGCTTCAAGCCGGTGTTTTTGTTTAATTTGTTTGAGATTTTATATTACTTCTGCAACTTTCTTGGTCAAAACTTGTCCGTTGAAGTTCTTTTTTCTTTTATCTTTATAGGAAACGGTGCCAGCTTTAATTGCGAACAAAGTATGGTCTTTACCAACTTTTACATTGCGTCCTGCAAGTATTTTTGTTCCTCTTTGGCGCACCAAAATTGAACCAGTTTTTGCTTGTTCTCCAGAATATAGCTTAACTCCTAAGTATTTAGGGTTTGAATCTTTTAGGTTTTTAGCTGAACCTCCAGCTGCTTTATGTGCCATAGTGGTTTAAATGAATTTATGATATATATAAACTTACAATGAGTATACGAGAAATTGCTTATAAAATCAAGGGGTTGTGACAAAATCTTCTAAATAATATAGAAGGCGACTATTATGTAGTAATCTTGATAGTTTTAGTGAGTTTCGGGTCATTTGGACTAGGAAGACTTTCTGTTTTAGAAGAAAAAAAGTCTCCAGTCCGTATTGAGTATAACGAAAATACTTCGAGCACAGCCAGTGCCTCTAATTTTATTGCAGGATCCTCGAAAAAGACTACTAATAGCTCTGTAAAAGCAATCGGAACAAATTCTGAGGTTGTTGTTGCTTCAAAAAATGGCAAAAAATACTATTTACCATGGTGTTCTGGAGTAAATCGGATAAGTGAGAAGAATAAAATTGAGTTTGCTTCTAAAAAAGAGGCGGAAAATGCTGGGTATACTCCGGCAAGTAATTGTAGCGGTCTGTAGCAGATTCCTTTCTCGGTCGGGTATCAAATTTTATAATCAGAGTTATGCTACATTTGAGTAATAATGTAAAGGCTAAAAAAACAAAAAACCCTTTATTTAAGCCATCAGGCTAACTATTGACAAAGTGCATAAAATATTACATTTGCTTGACTTCGGCTACTAAAAATGCTAATCTTTAGGATAGATACTCGGAGTAATTCCGAGTTTTAATTTGTCTGTAAACCAGATGGGAACATTAATGATTTGTTATTTAATTAAACTCTAACAAAGATTATTTATTTAATAGATCTAGCGCAATATGAATGAGTTTTGGATGCGTTATTACCAACTAAGAAATGGCTTATTTTATCTTTAACACTATCTTTACTGTTTATTGCTAATAATATTGCACCTTTTCAAAACACCACATATCCTACCGTATCTCTTGCTTCTACAACTTCAATAGCTTATGAACAAACTGATGTTCAAGCCCTAAAAAATCATTTACCAGAAAGATCAGAAATTGAAGCTCTCGTTAGAAAATATTTCAAAGATATTCCAATACTTATCGAAATCGCAAATTGTGAATCTGAATTTAGACACTATACACCTGACGGTGAAGTGATTAGAGGAAAGATAAACAACCAAGATGTCGGAGTAATGCAAATAAATGAGAAATATCACTTGGAAGAAGCTAATGATCACGATATAGATATATATACTCTTGAAGGAAATATGCGATATGCTAGAAAGCTTTACGAAAAAGAAGGAACCAAACCTTGGACCTCTTCAGCAAAATGCTGGCGTAATAATACCAACAAAACATTAGCCTTAAATACAAAATAAATAATCTCTACCAACTGGTAGAGATTATTTATTTGTGTGTGTAATGTATAACTTGTATAAGTTAGATTTTTGATATAATCTTCAGGAAGATCAAAAGATATTTCTAATTATGAAAATACGAGTAAATACAGCTCGATGCATTGAAATTGCAGAGTATATCAAAACAGTAGGAGGTGTTCCTCTAGATATTGAAGATCCAATGGCTTATTCTTTTCCAAGCAATATTGTTCATAATGCTTGGTGGGCGGTGGTAGCTATCAATCAGCAAACTACTCCTGTTGCAGGTTTGCCTTTATGCGGTAGTGTAATGGGGAAAAAATTACGAGGATGGGACTATTTGCTTCAAAAAGCTATATTTTGTTCAAACAAAAATTCAGAACTTTTTACGAAAAAATGGCTCTTGGAAGTTTCGCCGGATGAATTGCGAAAAATTTATCACGATGAAGAAGTAGGTGATACTCTAAACCAGATTAGCACAAGAGCTTCTCTTCTTAATGGTTTGGGAAAACTTTTGAATGAACTTGAGTGTGAAAGTATAAATTACGCATATCTAATATCCGAAGGTTTTATTATACGAAGTGACGGGAAGGGTATTGCGCAGATACTTTCTAAAACTAGAGCTTATAGCGATCCTGTGCAGAAAAAAACTTTTTATTTTCTAGCGATCATGCGTAATCAAGGTTTGTGGTCTTACAAGGATGAGTTAAATTTAAGTGCGCCGGTTAATTATCACGAACAGAGGGGGAGTTTTAGATTGGGCACTGTGACTATTGCAGATGAAGAGCTTAAACGCAAAATAATGGCGAGAGAAAATATTACAGACGAAGAAGATATTGAAATTCGACTCGCTGTAAGAAGGGCGTTGGAGTTCATTGCGCAATATTTAGATGTTTCTCCATCACGTTTGCATTATTATTTTTGGAATCATATACGAAATTGTTGCAGTCGCGAACATCCGCACTGTAAATCTTGTGATTCTTCTTGCACACTTCCAAAAAGATATAGAGTGAATGGTGATGAAAAATGTATATTTGAATCTGTATGCTCAAACGCATTATTGTCTGTAAATCAAATGCTTATCGAGCCAAGACTTGATACTACGATTTGGCAGTAAAATTTATAATTAGTGAAATTTAAAAACAGAGATAATATCTCTGTTTTTTTATATCATACTTATAACTCGAATTGTATCAAAATACTAAAATTCTATTTTTTATCGCGTGTCTTTGAGAGCGAAAGCATAATACACTCCTAAAAGCATTAAAAGTCCAAGAACTATGAAAATATACTGAAAAGAAAGAAATGCAAGAACAAAGAAGGCTATTATGGGACTTATTATGTATGGAAGTTCTCGCAACATTCTGAATAAGCTTATAAGATTAACATCATCTTTTTTAATTTTTTTGAAAAAGTATGATTCTGTGCCGAGTTCTATAAAACTTGCACCTGTTCTTGTCGCGAAAAGTATAACCGTCCATAAAATAAAATTATTTTCTCTAATGAAGGGGATAGCGAGAGTCGATATTCCAGCAATAATTGATCCCGTAATTAAAATCTCCTTTTCACCTAGTTTTTTATCGGCAAGATATCCTAAAGGATATTGGAATAAAACAAATGGCGTCAGCATTATACTGAACATTATTCCTATCTCTGTCCATGTAAAATGCACAAATTGAACTAGATAGATAGGAACATAAATTGCCATCCATGAATAGAAGAAGTTTAAAAGAAATGTGTTTGCGATAATGTCGAAAATATCTTGATTTTTGCCTACTTTTTTTAAGGTTTTAAAAATAGATATTTCTTGATACGATTCATCTTCGAAATTTTTGAATTTAAAATATATTAATAAAAACAAAGGAATGACAAGAATAAAGGCTGTTATATATAGGTATGAGAATGAATATTTATCCAAAATAATTCCTGATATAAAAGGTGCAACAATTACAGGTAAGTTCAACATTGTAAGATAAACACCTCGAATACGGCCAACATTTTTTTCTTTAGAATATTTTTTTAAGAATATATCAATTCCAAAAATAAGCAGTGGATTGGTGGCGAAATGAATTAGAAAAAGTGGGGCGACGATTCCAAGAGTCTTTCCAAAAGCTAATCCTAATAAGGAAGTTGCTTCAAGAAATAGAAGCACCATAAAAAATTTGAAGTTGCCATATCTTTGCAGAAGTTTAGGTGCGGATAAAAATAGAAATACATTGATTATTGCGGCGGCTGCATATGCAAAACCAACATATTGATCTGGAATGAAGGTGCTTAAAAAAGTTGAGTTTATGAAAAAAACGAAATAGTAATGAAACGACAGAAAAAATGTTGCAATATATAACGTAAGAAGAAAACCGTTTTCAGTGTGAGAATTTTTATTTTCCATTCCTTAATTATATAAAATTTAGTGTTTTATGCATAACGAGTTGTTAAAAAAACCGTTACGAATGTAACGGTTTTTTTATTTTTAAAAATTGTTTTATACTCCAATCAGGACAGGTATGACTATTGGTCTCTTTGCTGTCTTTTGGAAAAGAAATCTGCCGAGATTATCGCTTACGATGTTTTTTACATAATCAAAGTTTATAGGATGCATTCCTTCAGTAGATTCTTCAACAGTTTTTTTGATTAGATTGCGGGCATCTTTTAGCAAATCTTGTGATTCTCTTAGATATACGAATCCGCGCGAAATAATGTCCGGAGATTTTTTGAGTTTGCCTGTGCTTGTGTTTATGCTTGCTACTATGACAACGAACCCATCTTCTGCAAGCATCTGGCGATCTCGTATAACAACCTCTTGGATATCTCCAATTGCAAATCCATCAACCATCACAATTCCAGACGGAGCTTTTACAGGAAGCTTAACCATTTTATTTCCATTATCTTGAATTTCAATAATACTTCCATTATCTGGAACTATTATATTTTCTGATGGCACTCCAAGATTATTTGCGAGTTCTGCATGTAATCTAAGCATGTAATGTGAACCGTGAATTGGTATAAAGAATTTTGCTTTGATTTTTTTATGTAGCCATTCAATTTCACCTCTGTTTCCATGTCCTGTTGAGTGAATAAATACATCTGATGTTCTGTAATGAACGATCTTTACTCCCTGTCTTGCAAGGTTGTCTTTAAGCTTTTGAACTGACTTTTCATTTCCTGGAACAATCGATGACGAAAGCACTACAGTATCACGTTCGTTTATTCGGATATTTTTATGCGCTTTATTTGCCATTCTCATAAGTGCTGCGAATTCTTCACCTTGTCCACCAGTAGCAAGAATGACAACTCTGTCGGGTGGGTAGCTATCCATATTCTGTGAAGAAACAATAGTATCTTTTTTAACAGTGAGGAGTCCTGCTTGGATAACTATTTCAACGTTATTTTTCATACTTCTGCCTTCGAGGAATATTTTTTTGCCATACTTCTCAGCAACTTGAATAACGCTAACAATACGAAGAATATGTGAAGCAAACATTGTCATGATTAAGCGTCCTTTTGTATTTACTACAATATCCTCAAGATTTTTTTGAACAATTTTTTCTGGAGTAGAAAAGCCTGGATTTTCAATGTTTGTAGAATCTGTAAGAAGAAGAAGATTTTTTTCATTATCAAATATTTTGTAAACTTCTTCCTCATTTTCTGTAGGTATTCCATTTTCATGATCAAGTTTATAGTCGCCAGGAGTTACGATGTTGCCATAAGGAGTTCTGATAATAATTCCCATACAGTCAGGAATTGAGTGCATAACACCGAAGAATTTTACTTTTAAGCCTCCAATCGAAATTTCCTCATTATTTTCTATAACCTTAAAATCAATAGGATCTAGGTGTGGAAATTCTGACTGTCTTTTTTTTATCATTAAAGAAGTAAGATTTCTTGTGTAAATTGGAGGATTTCCAATTCTATCCATAATGTAAGGAATTGCACCAACATGGTCTAAGTGTCCATGAGTTATGAAAAGTGCACGAACCTTATTTTTTCTTGTTTCAAGATATTTTGTGTTCGGTAGTATGTAGTCAATTCCTGGGGTTTCTTCTTCTTTAAATTGAAATCCAGCATCGATAACAACAATGTCATCATTGTATTCTATGAGAGTCATGTTTTTGCCTATCTCTTCAACACCGCCAAGTGGAATAATTCTTATATTTCCTCTCTCTAAAGGTGGAATTATCGCAGAACTCTCTTTTTTGTTTATTGGATCTCTGTGCTGTTTTGGGTTTTGATGAGCGCGTTTTCCTAAGTCTTTGCTTTTGATATTTATGGTGGATACTTCACGTTTAACTATAGGAGGAGATAATCTTTTGTTGAAATTTCTATTTGGATTTTTATTGGCGGTTCTAGGATTGTTATTATTTATTGGTGGTTTAGGACTAAATGATCTAGCTAACGCGGAATATGGTTCCGAGTGATTAGTTGTCTGCTTAGTTAAATTAGCAGCTCGTTTTTCTTCTTCTGGGCTAATTGTTGAATATGTTCGTGTTGTAAATCTTCTTACACGATTAACTCCGTCTTGTCTTTGATTGTTTTGATTTCTATTGTTCATTTTTTAATTATTAATTTAAATTGTTTTATTTTTAACGAATATATCCCACACTTTTTCTGTCTCTATATACCAGTTATATACGTTGTTAAATCGTTCTGCTGGAATTGCGAGTCCTCCAATTGAAAACCCTTTTACTTTTTGTGGAACTATGTAAATGAAATCGGGTGAATAAAGAAAAATAGCAGGAATATCTTTCTTTATTTCTGTTTCAAAATTTTTATATTGATTAAGTCGTTTTTGCTTATCATATATTAGGCGTCCATTTTCCAGTAATTTATCAATTTTAGGATTTACATATTGAGCGATATTTAATCCGGGATCATTTCTTTGTGATGAATGCCAAAATGCATAAAGATCTAAATCTCTTCCTATTATTTCACCAAATAGAAGGGCATCGTATTTTCTAGGTCTTATTACGTTTTGGTTAAGATCTCCAGGTTCGAATATTTTTACATCAACTTTTGCTCCGATCCTTTCATATTGTGTTTTGAGTATTTGAGCAACCGTTTTTAATTCAGGTGAATTTGATGTTGATATTGAAAATTCCAAAGTCTTGGTTTCTTTTTTACTTATATTTTTTACCCTTACTCCATCGGAATTAATTTTCCATCCATTTTTATCCAAAAGCGTTTTTGCATTTTCTATGTTTTGATCATTGTTTTCAGTTCCTTTTGCTTTATCTGTTGATGATTCTAAAACAGCTCTTGGAATAGGACTATTGTCTTCTACTCCATATCCTTGAAGGATTTCGTTTATAATTTGTTCTCGATTGACTGACATATCTAGGGCTTGTCTCACTTCTTTATATGATAAAACTGGCGATTGGTTTTGATTTAAAAATAATCCGAATATTCTTGGAAGTGGAGATGTTTCGATTCGTGCGCCAGTTTTTTCAAAAATTTTTGCATTTGATGGTGATACGCTGTTCATACTTTCGATTTCTCCTCTTTCATATGCAGCTATTAGATTTTTTTCATCAGAGTAAAATTTGATAATAATATTTTTTATATAAGGTTCTCCTAAAGCAAAATTATTAAAAGCGGTAAGTTCATAGTATTCAGGTAAACCTGAGGATGTTCTTTTTATTTTTGAAATTTTATATGGACCGGAACCGATCGGTTCTATGTTGAATTGACTGAATGTAAACTGATCAGATGTTATATTCCCCCAAATATGCTTTGGTAATATTCCTAATGTTGTGTTTTCTGTAAAGGGTGCATAAGGGCTTTTTAATGTAAATTTTATTTGTTTATCATTTATTTTTTCTACCGTAACACCATCCCAGTTTGCTCGCTTGGTGCTTTTTAAAGTAGAATCTTGAGCTTTTTTGATCGTGAATTCAATATCATCTGTTGTTACTGGAGTTCCGTCATGGAAATAGATATTGTCCTTAAGTGTAAAAGTGTAGATTAGTCCATCCGAAGAGATAGTATAATCTTTTGCTAAGTCAGGAATAAGATTGCCATTCTCATCTGTTCTCATAAGTCCTGAATAAACAAGAGCAGTTAAATCATTGCCAGGTTCTGAACCGAACAGAAGGGGATTAATGAAGGGTGGGTATCCTATGACGCCCTCAGTAAGAGTGCCTCCTCTGGAAGGTATTTCCATAAGAAAGTTATTATTTAGTTTGATCGCGATCCAAAATGCGCTTAAAGAAAAAATTCCAACAAACACAAAGAATATGAGCTTTTCGAATACTGAGAAATAGGAAACAACGCCATTTAGTTTATCTAAATAGTCTACATGAATTTCCTTATTTAAAATTTTTTTAATTTTTTCGTTCACGAGAAACTAATAACAAGTTTATTTAATTGAAGAATAAGTAAAATATTAAAAACAAAATGAGTTTTTATATTTTAGTTATGAATTAGATAGATCGAATCAAATTTAAAGACAGAAAAGTAAACAATAAAATTTGTAAATTTTTATATGTTTTTAATTACGTCAGAAGCCTTAAGTTTGGCTATTATTTTATAGTTAAAGCTAAGAATGAAGAAATTGTAAGCAAAATTGCAAATAAGATTGTGGCATTGAAAAGCACCTTTTCAAATCCGCGTCGGGTGTGATATGCACTGCTGAAACTGTCTCCACCACCAAAAGCTCCTCCTGCACTTGAAGATGTTTGCTGAAGCAAAATGGCAACTATCAATAAAACTGAAAGCCCAATTTGAATATATGGTAAAAATGGGATTATAAAATTCATAAGTAATAATAGTATACATGAAATACTTGAAAGAGCAATAGTTTAGCCCCCGTCTCATAAAAAATGAGACGGGGGCGTGGTTACGGTGTTTGTTAGCTATTTTCTATCCGAAGAAGTTGAAAATTAAGGATTACTACTATATCATGCTTTTTTAGATTAAAGCTATCAGCAATTCTTTTTCCTAACTGATGAATTTGTTCTTGAGTAGTAATTCTTCCATCTTCTGTTACATATGCATTGCCAAATCTACTATCTGCTTGGAACGCAACAAAATATACATACTTTTTCTTTTTCATATCTTCTATAAAAAAGAGTAAGGTAATATTAAAATTTTGTCAATAGTACGAACGTCCTGAATTTTTTTGACCCCTATTGATTTTGATGTTATTCTCTAAATTAGAAAACGTAATGAGAGCACATCAAATTGTCCTAATTAAACACGACAGAAGTTTAAATGAACCTAATCATCATAAACTTCAGTTGTTAACAGAAATGCTGAAATCGTATCTTGATGGTGGGGTGCCACTTGTAATATCTTCTACTACTCCACATGCGATTCAAAGCGCAGAATTTGTTGCAGAAAGTTTTTCAGTAAAATTAAGGAAGAGTAAATTACTATATGATGCTAATCAGGATCACGAGAGACTTGAAAAAGTTTTTTCTATGATCAGAAATTTAAGTCATAAACATGATGCGAATGTAATTATTTTAGTAACACATCATCTTTGTGTAACTGAATTTCCAGTGTTCGTTGCTAATAAAGTTTTCGGATCGAAACTCAAGAGGAACTTCGAAGTAAAACCTAATGAGGCAGTGATCGTAAATTTAGACGAACATCATCCTTCTTTTTTAATGATGAGGCCAAAAAAATTGGATTTACATGAGTATCTTAAACATCACAATTACGTTGTAAATTTACCATTTCGTAGACCGAATGCTTCTTCATAGTTCTTTTTATATAACCCACCTTTAATAAAAGGTGGGTTTTTTTAAATTGCAAAAGGTTGGCAAATAAGTATAATATAGGCCTCTTCAGAGGTTATCTGGGAGGCAAAATTAATTAAAATTATTAGTAACTTTAAATAAGATATGAAGAAACAAGAAAAAAAAGAAGAAAGATTCGCATCAAAAAGTATTATCGTTCCATTAGGGGATAAAGTTTTAGTAAAACCGCTATCTGAAGAAGATATGCACAAAAAAACTGCTTCAGGAATAATAATTCCTGACACTATAAGTAAGGAAAAGCCAGAACAAGGAAAAGTTATCGCAGTAGGTGAAGGAAAATATGACGACAACGGAAAATTAATTCCTATGCAGGTAAAAGTTGGCGACAGAGTTTTATTTTCAAAATATGGATTTGATGAAATCAAGATCGACGATGAAGAATATTTTATATTAAGTGAGTCAAGTGTATTAGCAATAATAAAGTAACAGAACTTACGCGATTTGGCGCATTTCTTCGTTGCTCGCTTGCGGTGCTCCCTCACAATACTCAGAGTATTGCTCAGTCGCTTCCGCACTCGCGCCTCGAACTGCATCCAAACGCGTAAAGTTCTAATAAATAATATGGCAAAACAAATTATTTTTGGTGATGAGGCTAGAAAATTATTAAAACAAGGCGTTGATAAAGTAGCTAACGCAGTAAAAATTACTATTGGTCCTCGTGGAAGGAACGTAGTTTTGGATAAAGGATATGGAAGTCCAACTATTACTAATGATGGCGTTTCAATCGCAAAAGAAATTACATTAAAAGATAAGTTTGAGAATATGGGTGCCGAGATAATAAAAGAAGTTGCTGACAAGACAAACGATGTAGCTGGCGACGGAACTACAACTGCTACTATATTAGCTCAAGCAATTATAACCGAGGGTATGAGATATACTTCAATGGGTCTTAATGCAATGGAAATACGATCTGGTATAGAAAAAGCAACAGATGAGACTGTTAAAGTTTTGAAAGATATTGCAAAGCCAATAAAAAGCAAAGAGGAAATAAGGCAAGTAGCAACTATTTCTGCAGAATCAGAAGAAGTTGGGAAAATTATTGCAGATACTATAGATAAGGTCGGAAAAGACGGTGTTGTTACTGTAGAAGAATCACAATCTTTTGGAATTGAGTCTGAGATTGTTGAGGGTTTGCAGTTTGATAAGGGCTACGTTTCTCCATATATGATAACTAATGCAGAAAGAATGGAAGCAGAGTATCAAGATGTTCCGATATTTATTACAGACAAAAAAGTTTCTACAGTTAAGGAAATTTTGCCATTGCTTGAAAAAATAGCACAAAGCGGAAAAAAGGAACTTGTGATAATTGCAGATGATGTTGATGGTGAAGCACTAACAACATTCGTAGTAAACAAACTTCGCGGAGGTTTCAATGTTCTTGCGATCAAAGCTCCAGGATATGGAGATAAAAAGAAAGATATTCTTGAAGATATTGCAGTTACTGTTGGTGCAAAAGTTGTTTCAGAAGAGCTTGGCACAAAAGTTGAAAATGTTGGACTTGAAGTTTTGGGAAGAGCTAGAAAAGTTATCGCTACAAAAGACGATACTATTATTGTAGGTGGTAAAGGTAAAAAGTCTGAGATCGAATCTCGCGTAAACCGACTCAAAAAACAAAAGGATCAGAGCGAATCAAAATATGATGTTGAAAAATTAGACGAAAGAATCGCAAAGCTTACTGGAGGTGTTGCTGTTATAAAAGTTGGAGCAGCGACAGAAACCGAAATGAAATATCTCAAATTGAAAATTGAAGACGCTGTTAATGCAACTAAAGCGGCGATTGAAGAAGGAATAGTTGCTGGAGGCGGAAGTGCATTAATTCAAGTCGTAAAAGTAATTCGTTCAAGAAAGCATCAAAATCAGAGCAAAGAATTTGAAGCAGGTTTTGAAATTGTGCTCAAAGCTCTTGAAGAACCATTGCGACAAATTGCGATCAATTCAGGAAAGGGAGATGGCTCTATTATTGTGGAAAAGATAAAAGAAATGAAGGGAAACAACGCGGGGTATAACGCGCTTACCGATAAAATAGTAAGCGACATGATAGCAGATGGAATTGTAGATCCAGTGAAAGTAACTCGATTTGGAATTCAAAACGCATCATCGGCCGCCGCGATACTTCTTACAACAGAGGTTGCTATTACGGAAGAACCAAAAGAAGAAAAGCATGAGCATCAAGCTGGTCCTGGAGGAATGGGTGGAATGGATTATTAATTTCTCTGCTAATTATTTTTTAAGGCAAAATCATCCGAATAATCGGATGATTTTGTTTTCATGTTGAAATGCTAGATTTTTAATATTTATGTATAATAGTGGAATATGGACAAGAATTTTTCAGCAATTTTAGGAGTAGCTCTAATTCTTATTGTTTTAATAAGTGGCGTTATCAATACTGTAAAAACTAAAATTAATCAGACGCCCAATGAAAATTATTCATTGTCTGAAACTTCAATTTTATACAAAGATAAGACAAATGGTTATTCGATTTATTATCCCAAAGATTTTTCTATGATAGAAACCGATGATACAAAAACATTTGATATTCCGATAAAAAATTATTTTAATACTATACTTGCAAATGAAGCGCGATTAACTATTAGCAAACCTTCTTCAAAATGTCCGCAATCGGAAGGTGATCAAATAGTTTCTGCAGGTGAAATAAAATCAGGCGACATTGTTTTTAAAAAGGATAATTGGTCTGGAGTTGGAGCGGGGCAATTATATGTCGGTGCCGATTATACGACTTTAAAAAACGGACTATGCTATTCAATCCATATTTTTACACATAGCACTAATGGCGCAGGTTTTTATATAGATGATCCAGTTGAAATAAAGAAAATCGACGACGAGCATGCTGCTGATATGAAAAAGTTTTTAGAAGCCATAGATGGCATAGTTTCAACTTTTAAGTTTTTATAAATGCATTATCTTTTGCGCGGTTATCCGATAGCTTTTTTATTGCCAGTAATTTGATATAATGCAATTATTATTTTAAATAATTTAAATATATGAACACTACATTATGGATAATTTTAGGAATAGCTATTGTCTTGGTTTTGTGGCTAGTTTCAAGCTATAACAGATTTGTTACTCTTTTAACTCGAACTAAAGAAGCTTGGGCGGACATTGATGTCCAACTCAAACGCCGATATGACTTGATCCCAAACTTAGTAAATACTGTAAAAGGTTATGCCGAACACGAAAAAGGAGTTTTTGAGAAAGTAACAGAAGCAAGAGCTAATGCTATTGGTGCGCAAAATGTAGGAGATAAAGCTAAAGCAGAAGATATGCTTTCCGGTGCATTAAAAAATCTTTTCGCTGTAGCTGAAGCTTATCCTGATTTAAAGGCGAACCAAAATTTTCTAGAACTTCAGCGAGAACTTTCTGATACAGAAAACAAGATCCAAGCCGCAAGAAGATTTTACAATGGCAATGTTCGCGATCTAAATATCAGCATAGATGTTTTCCCAGGAAACATTATTGCAGGTGCATTTCATTTTTCAAAAATGGAATTTTTCCAGCTTGAAAACGAAGCTGAAAAGCAACCTGTTGAAGTTAAGTTTTAATTTTTTACTTTAATGGATAAGGAACTTCATCGCATAGCTATAACCGCCATCATCTATAGAGATGATGGTCGGTTTTTAATTACTAGACGAAACTTAAACAAAAAAGCTTCTCCTGGAAAATGGACAGTGCCTGGAGGTGGTTTAAATGTCGATGATTACGTTGATACTCCGAAGACTCACGAAAATCAATGGTATAACACTGTTGAAAAAACTTTACGAAGAGAAGTGAAGGAAGAGGTTGGACTTGAAATAGAAAAGCCAGAATATCTTACAGATTTAACTTTTATAAGACCGGACAATATTCCTGTGCTTGTTTTGAGTTATTACGCTAAATATTCTTCAGGTGAAGTTGTGCTTAATGAAGAAAGCATAGATTTTAAATGGGTAAGTGTAGAAGAAGCAAAGAGTCACGATCTCATTGATGGGATTTTGGAAGAGATAGAAATGGTAGATAAAAAATTGCGAGCCAAATAACAATACCGCTTTGTTTGACATGAATAACGGCGGTGCTATCGTTATGTCAGAAAGGAGGTGGACATTATGATTATATTTGCAGAAGGTTTGGGAGATCGATACCCAATTATTCCTTGTAGTGTTGCGCGATGGCTTTTTGAAAGAAGCTGGCAAAATTTAAAAGTTGTTTGCGAGATTGATTGGGATCCTGCTCCACAAGTAGCTATTTTAGATTACGAAAAAGTTCTTTGTCGATATTCAAAAATATATTATTTTAATGAAGAAGGCGGATGCACTAGAGTGTTGTTTCTTTATGAAAAGCAGGTTTGGATAGTCGATATAGTAGGGAAATACACAGTGGGTGATAATTTTTTGATACCAATACCAGTTTGTATTCGCAGAGAAGACCTTAAACCACTGTCTTTTCAGGAAAGGAATTATTTCTCAGGACTTAATAATATTAAGTATCTCCGTCCTATTGGTAAACACAGGCTTAAAAATGAAACAGCTTCAATTGTGAGTGATGGCTATAGTTTAATAGCTGTTCATGCCAAATGGAAAAAGAATGGAATTCAAGAAGAAGACTTCATTTAAAACTCCGGCCACTAGAGGTCGGAGTTTTTGCTTTTTTATTAAAATATTGTAAAATTTTACTACATTAAACATTTAAATATGGCAACATTATATACACAACAATCTTCGAATATTAGAAAAACTTGGATTTTAATGACATTTTTTTTCGTCGTTATAATCTTTCTTGGGTGGGGATTCAGTTATATTTATGACAATCAGGTGATTTTATATGGTGCTGTTTTATTCAGCATAATAATGAATTTTGTAAGTTTTTGGTATTCGGACAAGATAGCTCTTGCGACCGCTGGAGCAAGGCCTGCTACGCGCGAAGAATTTTTTGATTTGTATACCGTTACTGAAAATCTTGCGATAACCGCAGGACTTCCAATGCCAAAAATTTTTGTTATCAATGATTCGGTCCCCAACGCTTTTGCAACCGGTAGAAACAAAGAACATGCAGCTATCGCTGTAACAGCAGGACTTCTTCGAGACTTGAACAGAACCGAGCTTGAAGGCGTTATTGCTCACGAACTTTCACATGTTGGCAATCGAGACATTTTACTTTCAACAGTCGTTGTCGTTCTTGTCGGATTTATTGCGCTAATTTCAGATATGTTTTTAAGAATGTCATTTTGGGGTGGTGGATCAAGAGATAGAGAAGAGGGAAACTTGGGCATAGTAGTAATGTTGCTCGGAGTTATTTTTTCAATTCTTTCTCCGATTATTGCAACAATTATTCAACTCGCAATTTCTCGAAAAAGAGAATTTCTAGCTGATGCTTCTGGCGCGCTTTTGACCCGTTATCCTGAAGGACTTGCAAGCGCTCTCGAAAAGATAAGTAAATTTAGCGCGCCAATGCAACATGCAAATAATGCAACAGCGCATCTTTATATTTCAAATCCATTTGGCGCAAAAGGAACTAAAGGAATGGCTAAATTATTCATGACCCATCCACCAGTAGAAGAACGTATCGCGGCTTTACGCAATATGTAGGAGATGTCATTCCCGCGAAGGCGGGAATCCAGAGAATTAAGATGAAAACTAGATTCCCGCCTTCGCGGGAATGACAGCATGTTCAAGAATTTTATCTTTAGTTACCCACAGTCTGTGTTATGAATCAGCTTTAAAAGGGTGATATAATTTAATTGCAGGTTTTAGAATTTAAAAAGTTGGCTAATGATTAGTAATTTAGCAATTCTCCAAAAAATGAATTATTCTCAAGCTGTTTCTGGTGTAAAAGTTTTACCAAAATCAACCGATGGGCTTTTGGATAGGGTGCTTTTGAAGATCATACCTTATTGGATTAGACCGAACGATATTACCTTGATTCGATTTGTTATGATACCTTTCGTGGGCATTTTGTTATTTAATCGCATATACGATACAGGTATTATGCTTTTTGCTTTTGCTCTTTTTACTGACATAATAGACGGCGCTCTGGCACGTCTTCGAAATCAGATCACAGAATGGGGAAAGTTTTTCGACCCTTTTGCAGATAAGCTTTTAATAGGAACTGTCGTTGCTATTGTAGTTTCTCAATACATAAGCGTGTATGTTGCGGCGGTTATTATCTTTGCCGAAATTATTTTGATGGTGAATGCATTTTATCAAATGAAATTCAGAGGATATGTAGTGCCGTCAAAAATTGCCGGAAAGGTAAAAATGTTTTTGCAGTCAATGGGGCTTTTACTGCTTCTTATTTATGTAATGACTCCTTCTCCAGTTGTTCTTGTTGCAGCAACTTATATGTTATATCTTTCAATAATTTTTTCTCTTTTAAGTATCTTTACTTATCGGCACGCATAATAAATTTTTAACAAAAAACCTCGTCTTTTCAATCGAGGTTTTTTGTTGTAAGTTTATAGAGAAGTAGATGTCATTCCCGAGAAGTCGGGAATCTAGTCTTAAAAATGGAGGGTTCGCATAGTGGCCGAGTGCGCTCGCTTGGAAAGCGAGTAGGGGGCAACCCCTCATGAGTTCGAATCTCATACCCTCCGCAGTTTTGAACGCAGTGAAAAACTGCGGAGGGTAGCAATGTGCCTTCGCACATTGCGTGTGAGATTCGAAAAGTTTGAGCATGTCGCACGGAGCGAAGCGAGTACGACGCGAAAACTGTACCGAAACTGTAAGTTTCGAATCTCATAAAAATTCTTTTTCTGAAAATCTAATAAATAAAAAGAGCCCTGCAGAATTGTTTCTGCAGGGCTCAAAACTTCTCTAATATCTTGAATTAATCTTCGTTTTTACTACCCATTATTTTAAGAATGTTTAGGAAAAGATTTATGACATCAAGATAAAGATCAACCGAAAGATCAATAGCGTTGTCTATAGTTTTTGGCATTTCACTTGCTCGATACATATCAAATGCTATGTAGAGCGAAAAAATACCTGCCGCAATGTAGTCTATGATTGTGAGGTCAAGGGCTGGTATAAAAAGTTGCGCGATTCGCACAAGAACCAGCCCACAAAGTGCCAGAAATAATGGCATGCCAAGATTTTTAAACAGGTTAGGAAAGCATGTTCCCATAAAGCCCATAAAAAATGTAATTGATGCCGTTACTCCAAAAGCATTTCGTATAACATCTGGACTGTAATGATTTACAGATGGTCCTATAATGATTCCAAATGGTACAATGACTAAGTTGTATCCAAGAAAAGAAATCGCGGGATTATCACTTTTTACCGCTATAAATATCCCAATGATCGGCATAATAAGACCAAAAACAATAATTGCTCCAATCCCTGGCATATATTTTACCTCAATAGCTTTGTAGGCTATTATCGCTGTTGCGATTAGTCCCCAAAGCAGTGATAAGGTTAATGTTGCATAGAATGATTGAGAACTTATTGAGTCGTTTCCATTACGATCAAACACGCCGGTACTTACTACTTTGTTCATATGTTGTTATTGTCCGTGAGTAACAATAACTTATCTTTTTATAAAGTCAATAAGAAAGAATAAAATTCTACTTCTGTGGATTAAAAAACAAAATTAAACTGATGATAGCCGCAAAGAAGCACCAGACGGAAGTAAAGTTAGTTACATAAAAAACATAAGTGATTATTGAGCTGGCAAAAACCAGTAAGCTTAATATTTTAATAATTGGTCTGCTGGAAATTAGTCCGGAACAAACAACAATAAATACGTAGATGCAATTTAATAATGTTGAGCGAAGAACTTGATCAGGATAATAAATACAATGGTTTAAAACACTGGCAGCCTCAGGCTGTTGCAAAAAATTCATAAAAAACATAGTGCCAATGATCGCACCGCCTGCACAGAAAAAAGAGATAATGATTCGTCTTATTTTTATTGGTTCAATCAATAGAATCATCATAGGTATATAGATTGGCCATAAAAACAAAGCAAAAAATAAAAATATGCGCGTTAGAGGAAGCGTCAGACTGGGCCAGCTATTTATTGATACCCAAATTAATCCTTCTATAAATTGCTGTATCGCAAACAACAAAGGAATAGAGGATAGTAAATACGCTTTGCGATTTTTTGTTTTACTTAGAGTTGCGACACCCGTCGCTCCTAAAACGGCACTGGTAGCAAAACTAGCTGTTGCGGAGAAACACATAGAAAATAAAATATACTATTACTTTATCTATATAATAATATTTTTTTATAAAAATATGAAATCTAATTAGAGCCTGTTTAGAATCTAATGCGTAGCAAAAATGCTAAAATTTTGAGCGAAAATCATGAAGTCTGACGAGACATATCGGGGATACGGCGAGGAGGAATGAGTGATTTGCAGCCAAAATTTTAGCATTTTAGCATGCAAGCATTGATTTTGCTTCTTGTTTTTGCGGTTAGATTCTAAACAGGCTCTTAGATAAAATTTAAAAACTACTTGACAGCAATGTTAGAAAAATATAACATATAGAATATACTAATTTAATAATAAATTATGAATTTAAAACAATATCAACAAATAAAACTTGGCTTTGTTATTGTAATAGCAATTATCGTTAGTCAGTCGATTATTTTTAAAAACTATTTTATACCCGTGGCGGTTATGATAGTTGGCACTTTAGTGCTTACAATTTTACGACGTAAAGTTAAAGGTGTTATGGCAGATGAACGAGATTATATTACTGGTGGTAAGGCTGCTATTTTAGCGATTCAAATTTATTCTTGGATAGCGGTTGTTTCTATGTTTATAATGCTTGGTTTACAAGATTTTAATCCAGCTTATGAGCCGATTGCTGTAACCTTAGCTTTTTCTACTTGTGTTTTAATGCTTTTATATGCAGTAATATTTCGCTACTACAATAAGTTTAGTCTTACTGATAAAAAATTTATGTATACCGCTTTTGTTTTAGGATTATTTCTTGCTTTAGCAGTTGTGGGTGTTCGTCTTTTTTCTGGCGAAGATGATTGGATGTGTAAAAATGGCGAGTGGGTAAAACACGGTCAGCCTGATTTTCCAGCGCCGTTAGTTGAATGTAAATAAAAAACGTGAAAAATAAAATTAAAGAATTAAGAACAGAATTAAATATAACTCAAGAAAAATTAGCTGAGATGGCGGGTGTTAGAAGAGAGACAATTGTTTTTCTTGAGCAAGGGAAATATAATCCATCATTAAAGCTCGCTCACGATGTGGCGGTAGCTCTTAAAACAACAATAGACAAGCTTTTTGTTTTTGAAAATTAATACTCATTCGACTCTTTTTATAAAATTAGGTAAAATATTGTTAACTAAACAATATTTTATTTATATATGAAATACAAAATAACTTCCTTTGTTATCACAGAATCTAAAAAAGGTCTAAAGAGTAATGAAGAAATTCTACCTTTAACATCCAACAAAAGCGCACCTCATTATTTCTCGCAATCAATTCCAGCTCAATTTTTATTGGGAAATAAAAAAGTTGAGATTGAGGGTAATACTATTGAATTAGTCGCAAAGATGTATAAGCCAGATATTGTTTTGGTAGAAGGTTCTATAGAAGTTTCCGATATTTTCACAGACTCAATTTTAGATCTTAAAACTAAGATATTATCTTCATGCCATGCTTTTTCTAAACAATATGGAGGTCAGGAGAAAATTTCAGAAGAATATACTATTTATCAAGTTTCTGATTATTTGATCGATCCTGAGAATTTTTTGACAAAAGAAAAAGATAAAATTGCAGAATTATTGAAATCTGAAAAAGTTACACTCGATGAAACGGAGATAGATTACACTCTTTCGTTTCAGTTTAAATA
>JBAYLF010000006.1:0-58157 GCA_041664205.1 Minisyncoccota bacterium
AAATGGATAGTAAGAGAATGGAGAGAGTTTAGAGTTCCATGTTGAAGCTGATGCGATATATGTGTCAGCTAATGCTGTGCCTAGTGATAAACCTCCTGATAGAGATAGAGATGAACCTTGTCCATTAGTGAATGATAGATTTTGTAATGATGATGAAGCTGTTGTTGATGTGGCATGAAAGTATGGGGCGGAAACTAGAGATGCATAAAGTCCGCCCGCAAAAGTGGATGTTGCTGACGAAGTTGCGATGATGTAAGAAGTTTTTAAGTAATTTTGGACATTAGCAATACCTGCTACATCAAGTTTTTGTGACGGGGTTATTGTTCCGATTCCTAATTGCTTGCCAGAATTATCCCAAAAAAGACTAGGATCGCTTGAAATCGCAGAACCACTACTCCAAAAAGATAGTTGTCCCGAAGCGCCAGAACCTGTGATTGTTCCTCCGGAATTACCTATGCATGTGCCGTTAATCGAATAACATCCGTCAGTCAAATCAAATCCACCAGCAAGAGTTGATGTTGCGTTTGAGGTTGAAAGAAGTGATCCTCCTGTAATTGTAATTCCGCCTGAAGAATTAAGCCCTCCACCAGTAACTGTCAAACCTCCACTAAAGGTTGATGTTGCATTATTTCCTACAATCGTTGTTGTTGCAGTTCCACCAATATAAATCCTGTCAAAAGCAGAAAATTGCGAAGAAAAGACATTGCCGAGTTTATTTATGGAAAAAATATCCGAGCCTAAGGAATTTTGGACCTTAAAAAGATCTGCTACTTGTCCTAAGGCTGCTCGGATTATGAGAGGAATAGCATCGGTAGAAGATGCTTCGATGGTTACTGCAGAATTGCCGATTGGAGTTGTTGTTCCAAAAGAGGATGCGCGATCGGCTCCACTTACGGATTCGGAAATTTTTGAAAAAGCTGAAGCTGTAATTTGCTGACGTGGAGATAGGGTTTCAAAAGTTGCATTGTCAGACGAAACTTCAACCTGAAGATAAATATTTTTGCTTGAATTGAAATTATAATTCAGTGTATCAGGATAACCATTTGCAGTATCGCCGATGTTTACATTGAACACACCTTGTCGAACTAAAGATGTAAAAGATGTTGGAGCCGATGCTGGCCAAAGCTGACTACCTGAACCTACAGTGGCATTGTCCCAAATTGAAAATTTAAAATAATAAGTTGTTCCAGAACCGCCTAAAAGATCGCCACTTGAATTACTTAGTCTTCCTTGATAGCTGATGATGTTTGGAGTTCCAGCGGCGCTCGCAATTGAGGAAGAAAAACCCAAAGAGAAAAGTGAAAAAATCAATAAGGTTGCCAGAAATAACTGGCTTACTTTTTTGAGCGAACCTTTGATCGAAATTAGTAATGATTTACAATTTTCGGACATAGAAAATACATTCGAAATAACACAAACTATCCGACGTTATCGGATTCAAACTTTTCTCCTTTTTTAAGCTGCTGTTTTTATCACAACAACATTAAAATTATACCATCGCACAATACTTAAAAAAACAAAAAACTGTGTATAATTCTGGGGATTTTGAAAATTTATAAATTAAAAATCAAAATCAAAAATTTTTATCTTGTATTTCAAAAAATCTCTAAAATACACTTTTTACAGGAACCAAAAATATGCCCTGACGTGCAAGATTATGCCCGCCATAAGATAAATTAGATGCATGAATAAAAAAACATCAAAATGATTAAATATTTTGATGTTTTTTCTCAAAGTTTCGAGCTGTTCGAGAAATTTTAATTTTTAGAGAATATCTAGATTAAAAATGTAATTATTTACTCGATCTTATTTGATTTATATAATTTTCTCCTTGGATTTTAAGTTCTGGATTTATTTCAATTATTTTTTTTACTTCAGAAATAGCTTCGCTTTTCTTTCCTAGCTGAACATAAGCTGCTACAAGTGATAAACGAGATTGAATATCTGAAGGATCTTTTTGAATAAGAACCTTCAAAATTTCTGCTGCCTTATCAAACTTTTGAACACCTCCATAGACCGTAACATATCTGCTGTCAGGCAAGATAGTGCTACCAAATTTTGATATCAAAAGTTGATCTGATTCACTCTCTTTACCAGCATAAATTAATCCGAATGAATATAATTTTATTGCTTCGTCATATTCAGGAGCCAGATCGTATGCCGCTTTCAAAAGTTCGAGCGCTTTGTCATATTGTTTTTGGCTTAAATAAAAAGTTGCGAGTTCAAATTTCATTGTCTGCTTTTTTGGCGACATTTCAACAGCTTTTTTTAGATATTTTTCTGCGAGATCGGGTTGATTGACTCGATTAAAAAATGAACCTGCAAAATAAGCATATCGAGCATCGGTAGAAAGCCAGTCCGCTTGTTTTATCATCTCGTTTTTTGCAAATTCAACATAAGAATATTTAAGTTCATTCGACAAATTTGTATTCTGAACCGCACTAAAGACAGCATTCGGCAATTGTTCGCGAATTTCTGAAATTCCAAAGGAATTGTAAGCAAGCGCCTGTTTGAAAAGATCTAGCGATTTCGCAGGATCTTGTCCTTCCGCAGACATAGCTTTTATAAGCGTCATATTCGCAAAAATTGGCTTTATGTTAGCAAAATGCAAAACACAACCAAAAATTATAATTACAATGGGAACAGAGAAATTTATGACTTTATTTTGATCAAATTTTCTATCAGAAATCCTTGCAAAAGTTATAGGTTCCGCATTGCTAAAGTGAATAAAACCTATGACCATGAAGAATAATATATAGCTCATAAGGTTATCAAAAACAAAAATATTATGAATGAAATAACCCGCTAAAAGTCCGGTAATTATGCTTCTTTCTAGAATAGAGAGCTTGTTATTCTCTCTACGCCATAAGTAATACAAAACTGACGCAAACAAAGAAAGGTAAGTCAAAAGCCCTAATATTCCGCCCGCTATAAGCCAATCCAAAAACACATCGTGAGTGCGGTCGAACCATTGTTCTTGTGAATACATTTGGGGATCATAGAACTTGTTAAAAACGAAGTTAAAACCCTCCTGTCCCCAGCCTAAGATTGGTCTTTCTTTAAATCCTTGAAACGCCATGTTCCAAACCATAAAGCGAGATACTGTTGTTTTGTCACTAAGGCTTATTGAGGCAAGACGATTCAAAGTGCCACTTTTTTGAACAATTGGCGTATTTTTGAAGGCAAAAAACAGAGCGATAACAGCGATTATGCCAACCAAAATACCAATCGAGATTTTGCGTAATTTTTTATTTTCCCTGCCCGCTATATCTGCGCAAGCATGGCAGGCGGGTTTTTCAAAAAAAGCGACGAGAAGAGTTGCTAATAATGCTCCTCCGATAAGACCTAAAATCGAACCTCTGGTTTCTGTAAAATACAAAATATACATCTGAAAAAGTATTATTGCGCCATAAATCCATTTGAAAAATCCCCTACTTCTAACAAACAGAAATGCGGTCAAAAATATATGAATTAGAAGGTAAACTGCCAAATAACTGGCATTTCCTAAGGTTGCATCAAGACGCACACCACCTTGATTTATAACAATCTTCCCAGCAAGTTGCATAAGCCCATAAAAACACATAATAACGCTCACTCCGATCGAAGTTTGGAAGAATCTTTCCCATAATTTCTCTGTATTTAAAACTGTTGTTGTAACAATAAAAAAAGCAAAAAGATGAAGAAGGGTTATGTATCCTTCCATACGTTCATAATTTGACCAAAAACTCTTAAATGGATTTTCACCAAATAGATCTGCTACGCCCATAACAACTATAAACGAAAAGAGTCCGATCGATATCCAAGACTTTTTTGGCCTATATTTTTCATCGAGAAGCGCGAGAATAGCCCATGCACTAAATATCAACTCTACAATTATCCTAAATGCGAAATTTTTTCCAGTTATAAATGGAAAAAATGTTGTGTTAAAAATTACTAATGGAACGAATGGGATTAAAAAAATCCCGCCTAAAATAAAGTAACGAAAAAACTTGTTTATATTTTGCATATGGGACTAAATATATCATATTTTTGAAAATTTAAAAAAATAAAGAATTTGTTACGGTTATTGTTAAAAATCATTGACACCATTACTATAAAATGATATGGTTTGTCAGGATTAATGAACTTTTAAAAAATGAAGGTTTCGGCAATCCAATACACAGAAAACACAGAAAGACACAGAATGAACATACAGAAAGAACAAACGCAAACCATTGAAGAATGGATCGAGGAGAGACTTCGGACATCAGAAGGTAATCTCGAAAGGGGTTCAGTTAACACAATCCTTATCGTGATGGAAAATCGTCGTCCTTGCTACGGAGATTTGGATAAGGCGCGTGAATACGAAACACTCGTTGAAACCGCTATCTATGCTCTTGGTGGACAAAATCCGGATGAAAAAGATAAGGAAGATCTTTATCGTCGAGTAGTCGAAGATGAACTTGACTTCAGGAGGAGATTTTCCTCACCTGCTACCTCTCTTTCTTCTGAACTTCGGTCTATCAGGAGAATCGCGGCACGATGTGTAAAAAAAGTCTCAATTCTATACCCACCTTCTTATAGGTAAAAAATAGAAAATTGTGTAATGCTTTAAGTAAAAAGTGTTACAATCACCAGCAAGGAAACTTGCTGGTGATTTTTTATTTACAGCACTAACTAATTACACCACAATTATCCCCAATGGTATTTATTGACACCTACTGACACCTAAATTAAAATGGCTTAATATGCATGAAGAAATCAAATCTAACGCAATATACACGACTGAAGAAACGCAAAAACTTCTAAAAGTCAGCAACAGCACTCTTAAAAGAATGCTTAAAAATGGCTTGATAAATGCGAATAAAGTTGGAAAGCAATACAGAATTTTAGGTAAAGAAATTCTACGAATAGTATCGCCAGAGACCGAGAAAGAAGCTGAAAAAAAATATCTGGATCTAAAAAGAAAGATCATCAGAAAAATAAAGGATTGGTAATTTTTAATAAGTTTATTAATTATAAAAATTTTATGAAAAAAGCTTTCATTACAGGAATCACAGGACAAGACGGGTCATATCTTGCTGAATTTCTTTTGGAAAAAGGTTATGAGGTTCATGGATTGATAAGGCGTTCTTCCACTTTTAACACAGAACGTTTAGAAGGTATCTATCAGGACCAACACAATAAAGGTGTAAAACTATTTCTTCATTATGGTGATCTTTCTGATGCTGGAAACATAAGAAAACTTATCTATACAATTGGTCCTGATGAAATTTACGCTTTAGGCGCGCAGTCGCACGTCAAAGTTTCTTTTGATATGCCCGAATACACTGGCGACATCACGGGGTTAGGAGCGGTCAGAATTCTTGAGGCTATAAAGGATTTTGAGGAGCACACTGGTAAAAAGATTAAATTTTATCAAGCGTCTTCATCTGAAATGTTTGGCGCTGCCCTACCTCCACAAAACGAAAATACTAAATTTAAACCAAGAAGCCCTTATGGTTGCGCAAAAGTTTTTGCATATTACTCAGCGATAAATTATCGAGAAGCATATAATATTTTTACATCGAACGGCATTCTTTTTAATCACGAAAGTCCACGAAGAGGAAAAACTTTTGTTACAAAAAAGATCACCGAAGCTGTGGCAAAGATCAGTTTAGGATTGCAAAATAAACTTTATCTAGGCAATTTAAGTGCAAAAAGAGATTGGGGACATTCCAAAGATTTTGTTGAAGCAATGTATCTAATGCTTCAACAGAAAAAGCCCGATGATTATGTTATTGCAACAGGAGAACAACATACTGTAAGAGAATTTGCTGAGTTAGCATTCAAAGCAGCAGGAATTGATATAATATGGAAAGGAAAAGGAATAAATGAGAAAGGAATTGATAAAAAATCTGGTAAGATAGTAGTTGAGATAGATAAGCAATATTTCAGACCAACCGAAGTCGATTCATTATGCGGAGATGCAACGAAAGCAAGAAAACAATTAAAATGGAAGCCGAAAATATCATTTAAAGAATTAATTAACGAAATGGTTGAATACGATATTAGAGAAATAAAAAATAAAATAAAATAAAATTTAAAATAATGTCTAATATAACAATAATAAAACCGAAAAAAACTTTTAGCATTGACGATATAAAAGAAATATGGAGATATAAGGAGCTTTTATATTTCTTTACTTGGCGTGATCTAAAGGTTAGATACAAACAAACAATTGTTGGTATTGGTTGGGCACTTTTTCAGCCATTTATGACTATGGTGGTGTTTAGCGTTATATTCGGCAAGCTCGCAAATATGCCTTCTGATGGAGTCCCTTATCCTATTTTCGTTTTTACAGGACTTCTATTCTGGCAACTTTTCTCAAGTGCCCTATCTGACACTTCTTATACATTAATCGGTAACGCTTCAATCGTCACTAAAGTTTATTTTCCGAGATTGATTTTGCCAATGTCAGACACTATCACAAAAATGGTAGATTTTGGCATCTCATTTGTTTTTCTTATAGGCCTTATGATCTATTACGGCTATGCATCTCACTTAGTGGGATTATTAATTGTGCCCCTTCTACTTCTTATAACTCTCATGGCATCAATTGGCGGAGGACTTATTCTTTCTTCTATAAATATCAAATATAGAGATGTGCGATATGTTCTTCCTTATTTTATTCAAATTCTTCTTTTTATCACCCCTGTTATTTATCCATCAAGTATCGCCGGAAAATATTCTTGGATACTCGCAATAAATCCAATGACAGGAGTGATTAAAGCTGCACGAGCCGCGCTTTTGGGTACAACCCCGATCAATTGGACATTATTAGGATTATCTTTCGTATCAACAAGCATTCTTCTTGCAATCGGAATCTATGTGTTTAAAAAAACCGAAAGATATTTTGCAGATATAATATAAAAAAAATAAATATGGAACCAATAATTGAAATAAAAAATATCGGCAAAAAATACAATATCAACCAGCGACGTGAGAGATATATCGCCCTACGTGATGTGCTGACTAACATAATCAAAAGACCTTTTAAATTTCTAAAAAATAAAGCGCTAGAAGTTGCTGGAATTTCTGGTCAAGAAGATTTTTGGGCGCTAAAAAATATAAATTTAGAAGTAAATAAAGGTGAAGTTATTGGAATTATAGGAGGAAACGGAGCGGGAAAATCAACTCTTCTAAAAATCTTAACTCGAATCACACCTCCAACAGAAGGAGAAATAAAGATAAAAGGAAAAGTTGCATCACTTCTAGAAGTTGGAACTGGTTTTCATCCTGAACTTACTGGTAGAGAAAATGTTTTTCTAAATGCTGCCATTTTAGGTATGACCAGAAAAGAAACTGTGAAAAAATTTGACGAAATTGTTGAATTTGCTGGAATCGGAAAATTTATCGACACCCCAGTTAAACGATATTCAAGTGGAATGTATGTCAGACTCGCCTTTTCAGTCGCAGCTCATATGGAACCAGATATTTTACTTGTAGACGAAGTGCTCGCAGTCGGTGATTCCGAATTTCAAAAAAAGTGTCTAGGAAAAATGGAAGAAGTTACAGGTAGTGCAGGAAGAACCATCCTTTTTGTCAGTCATAACATGTCAGCCATCAAACGATTGTGTCACAAAACTGCACTATTAAATAAAGGTAAACTTGTAATGTTTGGCAACACAGAAGAAGTAGTTGAACATTATTTAAATAGCGAATACCAACAGAGCGATGAGCATGCTCAATTGTTTCCTTTGACTGTTAAAGATTTCACTGTTAATAATTTTGATATTTATCAAAATGACTCTAAGACAAATTACATAGACAACGACTACCCTTTTGAAGTTAGAGTAGGTTTTGAAACTCTTGCTGATTTGTCAGAATTTAGAATAGGTTTTTTCTTAAAAAATTCTATTGGAGACACTATTATTCGATCTCTTTCTTCTGACTGGAATGCAGACTGTGAACAAATTGAAAAAGGTAAATACGAAGCTCATCTAAAATTCCCTGCCGAACTTCTTATGAATGGCAATTATTTCTTAGTTCTTCACGCAAGCAGATATGGCATTATTGACTATTTAGGAAAGCAAAATATCCATAAAGTTATTACTGTTTCAAAACCATCAAAATTCAATACTACGCACCCTACAGAACCAACATCATCTAACCCATCAGTTATTATAATCAAAGAAGATTGGAATATAAAAAAGATATGATACGAATAAAATTAACCACAGCAAATCCGCATATTCCATTGATTCGACAAACTCCAGAATCTAAAGGCATTTTTAATAATTGCCAATTTTTTGTTGATAAAGATATTCCCGAATGCGATTTTTGGGTGGTAGTTGACGGTATGCAAAAAAAAGAAACCGTCCGCTGTCCTAAAGAAAATACTATTTTAATAGCTCAGGAATGCGAATTCATAAAAAAATATGATCAGAAATTTTTGGATCAATTCTCAACAGTCATCACATGTCAAAAAAGTTTAAAACATAAAAATGCCATACAAACACAAACAGCATTCCAATGGATGATAGGACATATGGGAAGCCTTTCTGGAGTAGACCCAAAAGATTTTTCAAAGCATTTTATTCCTTATGAAAAGTTAAAAGCAATTAAAAAATTCGATAAAACAAAATTAATTTCTGTATTTTCATCTGGAAAAAATCGTTCAGAAGGACAACAAAAAAGGCTTAATTTCATTGACGCACTTAAAAAACATTTCGGATCAAAATTGGACGTTTTTGGAGTTAACGAGATTTTTGTAAAAGATAAATGGGACGGTATTGCTCCTTACAAATATCATATAACACTCGAAAACGCTTCAGCGGATAATTATTGGACCGAAAAAATTGCCGACGCTTTTTTAGCAGGAGCATATCCAATATATTATGGTGCACCAAATATACTTGATTATTTTCCTAAAGACTCTCTTACGCAAATAGATATAAATGATCCTCAAAAATCTATAGCAACAATTGAAAAAGTTATCGCAAACGATCTCTATGAAAAAAATCAAGCTGCAATGACAGAGGCGCGAAACCTAGCTCTTGATAAGCATAATATTTTTGCAATGCTTTCTGAGATATGCAATAAACTTGAATATAAAAACAAAGAATACAAAAAAAACACACTAAAACCAGAGAACAAAAAACTCTTTTGGGTAAAATTCAGATCTTCTATATCAAAAGCTTTAAATAAAACTCCCAAGATACAATCTTTCTTTAAAAATATCTATACATTTTTTAAAAAATGAAATTAACCGAAAAACAAACAAAAAGTCGCGACCTTTTTATACAGAAAATTAATTCTGGAGTGTATGATATGCAGAAAAATCCTTGTATATGCGGAAAAAATGACGATATAGCAATAGCATCAAAAGATCGCTATCAAATACCGATTAACACCGTATTGTGCAAAAATTGCGCCTTAATGCGATCGGACCCATACTACACTCCAAAAACCTTAGAAGAATTTTATTCAAACGAATACAGAGAACTCTACGGTAGCAATGAGATATCAAAGGAAAGTTTTTTTGCAGAACAACAAAGTTTTGGTATGTATATTTACGACTTTTTGAAAGAAAATATATTAAAAAACGAAATACAAAATAAAAAAATATATGAAATAGGCTGCGGCGCAGGTGGAATATTAAACTTTTTCAAAAAAAACAATAACGAAGTTTACGGTTGTGACCTTGGAAAAAACTATATAGAATATGGCATTACAAAAGGATTGAAAAATCTAATTGTTGGAACTTCAAAAGACCTAAAACAATTCGGGCAAGCTGACATTATTATTTTAAACCATGTTCTAGAGCATTTACTAGATCCTATTGGGGAATTAGAAACAATCAGGACTTTACTTAAAGAAGACGGGGTTCTTTATATTGGAGTTCCAGGAATTTATAGTATTCATTCTACATATACAGACCTTGAATCGTTCTTACAAAACGCTCATGTTTATCACTTCACATTGAAAACATTAACAACGCTTGCAGAAAAAGTTGGATTTGAACTGATATATGGAAACGAAACAATTCAATCCGCATTTAAAAAAAATCCCTCAATTTCTTCAATTACGAAAGAAAAAAGTATCGACGTTGAAAATTATTTACGAAAAATTAAACGGTATAAATATATCTATAAAATAAAAAAAATATCTCCTAAGACTATAGCAATAAATTCAATAATGAAATTAGCTAAAAAAAATGAAAAAGCCTATAATTTTGGAAAAAAGTTTTACAGAAAATACATTTTAAAAGAAAAATAATTTTATAAATATTTATTATCAAAAACATGACTGAATATAAAAAACCTATCGTAGTAGCAGAAATCGGATGTAATCATATGGGCGATTTTAATACAGCAAAAGAATTAATTGAACTTGCAAAAATATCTGGCGCTCATGTTGCAAAATTTCAAAAAAGAACCCCTAAAGAACTTTTAACTCCAGAACAATACTATGCTCCGCATCCAGACTCTCATCATTCTTATGGGAATACGTACGGTGCCCATAGAGAATTTCTAGAATTAACAATTCGTCAACATGCGCAACTCAAAAAATATACCGAAAAATTAGGTATGATTTACTCTACTTCAGTTTGGGATTTAACTTCTGCAAAAGAAGTAACTGCGCTTAATCCTCTGTATGTAAAGGTACCATCTGCCTGCAATAACCATTTTGATATGTTAAAAATTTTGCGAGATAATTATCGTGGTGAAGTACATATACCATTTGGAATGACTACTAAAAAAGAGGAAGAAGAAGTCGTTAAATTCTTTGAGGCAAAAAAACAAGCAAAAAAACGTCTGGTTTTATACGCGTGTACATCTGGTTATCCAGTACCATTTGAAGATATTTGTCTTCTTGAAATTGAATGGATAAAAAAGAACTATAGTAATAGAGTTAAAGAAATTGGTTTTTCCGGTCATCATTTAGGAATCGCCATTGATATAGCAGCTTATGCATTGGGAGCAACTTGGATTGAAAGGCATTTCACCAAAGATCGAACATTAAAAGGCACCGATCATGCCGCATCTCTGGAACCACAAGGACTGGCAACCCTTACAAGAAATCTTGGAGCAACTTATTCGGCACTCAAATTTAAAAACAAAGAAATTCTTGATATTGAAAACGAACAAAGAAAAAAACTTAAATACAAAAAACCTGTGACAAATATCAGCAAATCACCAATACAAGTATTAAAATTAAAAAAGGGGATAAAAAAATAAAATGAAATTTTTAAATCAATTCAACACAGAAGACTCATTCAATTATGAAAATGGTTTTTATCTTACAGGAGGTATTGATCGATTGGGTAAACTACTCGCCCACTACGAGTTATACAAAATGATAAAAGACCTCCCTGGAGCAGTCGTTGAATGTGGAGTATTTAAGGGCGCATCACTTATTCGTCTTGCAACGTTTAGAAATCTTTTGGAAACACCTCATTCAAGAAAAATTATAGGTTTTGATACGTATGGCAAATTCCCTGCTACTAAATTTGAAAAAGATAAAAAATATCTAAAGAAGTTCGTTGAAGGTGCTGGAGAAAATAGTGTAGACGAAAAAGAATTAGCTAGTATTTTTGAATTCAAAGGAATTAAAAATTTTGAACTAGTTAAGGGTGATATCAACAAAACAGTGCCAGAATATATAAAAAATAATCCCCATCTTAAAATTTCATTTCTTCATATAGACACAGATGTATATGAACCAGCAGTAACAATCCTTAAAAATATGTACGAACACGTAGTTAGAGGTGGAATAATTGCATTTGATGATTACGGAACATTCCCAGGAGAAACAAAAGCGGTTGATGAATTTTTCAAAGATAAAAAAGTTGAGATCAAAAAATTGTCATTATCGCATATACCGTCATATATTATAAAACCATAAACATGTTAAATCTTAGACAAAAAATAAAAAATCTACCGTTCATAGGCACAATAGCAAAAAAACTTGCGGATTTTGATCGTGAATATAGAGGATTAATAAAAGACCAAATTTATTATCTAAAAGCCAGAAAATTTCTTTTTAAAAACGCAAAGATAGAAAATTCATTGTCGGACAAAAAAGTGTTTGTAATCGCCTGCGGTCCATCCATAAAAAACCAGGACCTTTCACAAATTGGAAACCATCCTTGTATAACAGTCAGTAATTTTTTTGTACATCAGGATTTTTCTAAACTTAATGTTGTATTTCACGTATTCGCCGCATCACATACTCCAATATTGGATGAACAAATCATAGCGTGGTGGAAAGATGCTGCAAAACATTTTAAGAAAGGTCAAAATGTTTTTGTTGCACTTACAGACAAATATCTAATTGACCGAGAAAATCTTTTTGCCGATCAAAATGTATTTTATTACAAAATAAATTACAAGAAAGATATTTCTCCCAGAAGAAAAATAGATTTTACAAGACATATTCCTACTATAAAAACTGTCGCTCATATTGCAATGTATCTGGGAATTTTTACCGGATCTAAAGATTTAAATCTTGTTGGATTTGACCATGACTGGATACTTCATGTAGGCAAAAGCATGCACTTCTACGAAGAAAAACAAAGTGCTATGGTCGTTGCAGGTTACAACGAAAACACTAAAACAGTAATAAATGAAGATTTTGAAGCAGTTCTAAATTCAAATATCGGACTATGGAAAACCTACAAAAAAATAAAAGTTTACACAGACGCTTTTAATATAAAAGTTACAAATGTAACACCAGGAAGCCTTCTTGATGTTTTTCCTAGAAGAAAGTTGGAAGATGTTTTAAATCAAAATTAACATGATTAATAATAATATTGTAATTGCAATAATCCCCGCTCGCGGTGGATCAAAAAGAATCCCCAGAAAAAACATCAAAGAACTTGATGGAAAGCCCCTTCTTACACACACAATCTCTGCCGCAAAAAATTCACAATACATTGATAGAATAATTGTTTCTACAGATGATAAAGAAATAGCTCAAATTGCTTTAGAACATGGAGCTGAGGTACCTTTTATGCGCCCCACCGAGCTTGCAGAAGACCACGTAACTGATTTTCCACTATTCGAACATCTGCTTCAATGGCTATTTAATAATGAAAACTACAAACCTAATATTATCGTTCAATTAAGACCAACTTCCCCATTACGAGAAACACAACACATAGATGATGCTATAGAACTTTTAGTTAAAAATCCAGATGCCGATTCTGTTAGAACAGTCATTGAGCCTGAACAAAGCCCTTATAAAATGTACTCTGTGAACGAAGGCGGTTTTTTAAAGCCTCTACTTAAAATTGATGGCGAAACCGAATCATTTAACTTACCTCAACAAAAACTTCCTAAAACGTACAAACATGTCGGATATGTTGATGTAATGTGGCACAAAACAATAGCAGAAAAAAAACAAATGACTGGAGATAAAATTATTCCACTTATTCTCAACGAAGCTTATTCTGGCATCAATTCAATGAAAGATTGGGAATATTATGAATACTTAATTAATCGTAAAAAAAATGAATAAAAAAATAACAAAGATCGCAAAAAACATTAAAGCAGTAATTCTTGATGCTGACGGAGTAATTTTCACAGGTCGCGCTTTTGTGGATCAGGAAGGAGAAAAATACAAAGAGCGAAGCCATATAGATGGACAAGGCATTTCCCTACTTCGCGCTGCAGGACTTCGTATAGCAATCGTAAGTGGAGGAATTCCAGGTTTTGTAGAATCAATCGGCAAAAGAATGAACAATCTTCCTTCTGTAAAAAACGGCACTTGGCCACCAGTTGCAGTTTTCTTAGGTGAACAAGCAAGCGGAGAGGGAAAAATTATTGCAATAGAAAATTGGCTTAAAGAAAATAATTTGGATTGGAAAGAATGCGTATACATGGGAGATGATTTAGGTGACTATCAAATGCTTCAAAAAGTTGGACTCCCTTCTGCCCCTGCTCAAGCTGAACAAATAATTAAAAAAATCGCTAAATTCATCGCGCAACGCAGAGGTGGTGATGGCGCAATCCGAGATCTCGCCGACTTCATTCTCAAATCCAAAAAAATCGACCCGACTATACTGACACTTAAATAAAATATGATAAATTTTTTAATTTTGCATCAAACTTTACTATTTTTAATTCTTATGATGGTCGGAACACTAAGTTTGAGCTTTAGTGATATTGAAATTAAAAAACTTCTCAATAAAAATATAGACGAACAGTTTGTATTAGGTATTTCATTTGCTCTGGCTGGTTTTTTTCTTTTTATACCATTTATTTTTATACCATTACCTGAAATTAAAGATGGATTTTGGATAGCAACAATAGGCACAGTTACATTAAATATAATTTCACAGAGAGTATTCTTTAGAGCATTAAAATTAGGAGATATTTCTTTAATTGCTCCACTTCGACTTCTAACTCCAATGTTAGTAATTATAACTGGATATTTTTTTCTTCAAGAAATACCTCGGGTAACTGGAATGTTCGGTATCATACTAACTCTTATAGGTTTATGGATGTTATTATTTTCTGATAAACCTTTTTCATTTAAAAAATTGACACAACTCAAAAATGAAAAAGGGGTACTATTAGGATTGCTAGGTGCCACTCTATTTGCTATTTCATTTCCTCTTGATAAAAAAGCCATTGTTGCTTCATCAGCTCTTTTTGCTTCTGCTGTAATATTTTTAAGCATAGGTTTACTAACTCTTTTATTAAATTCATCGCAGAAAAAAGTATCGGGTTCTACATTAATTTCAATTTTTAAAAAAGACGCTTTTCATTTAGGACTAACTTCCTTGTGGATTGCAATTGGAGTATTACTTACCAATCAAGCACTTAGTTTTTCATTTGCAGCCTACGCCGCAAGTCTTAAAAGACTCCAAGCAATCTGGACCATATTTCTTGCAGGAACTTTTTTACAAGAAAAAAATATCGGTAAAAAGATTATCGCAACAATTTGCATATTTATTGGTATACTTGTTATGATTATTTTTTAGGATATTAAATTAAAATTAATAGGCAGACATACTTATAAAGTACAAAAATGTGTTAAATTTTTAATATGGAAATTATAGAAAAAATATTACAAAGAAATGAGTTCGTAAAAAAACCACCGGTACTGGTTGACGTTGGTGCGTCTGGGGAACTAAACAAAGATTGGAAAGAAATAGCGAAATATTCTATTTGCATTGCTTTTGACCCCGACGAAAGAGAAATGTCTTACGCCAAAAAAGAATCTTCTTTCTATAAAAATTTTTACATATATAAAACTATATTAACCACAGAACAATCTCCTACCCAAAAATTTTATTTAACATCTAATCCTTTTTGTTCAAGCACCTTAGAGCCAGATGAAAAAAAACTTAAAGACTGGTCGCACAATCAGTTCTTTAAAGTTAATAAAACAGTCCAATTCCACACAAAAAGAATAAGCGATATTTTATCTGAACTTTCTATAAATCACATAGACTGGTTTAAAACCGATGCTCAAGGCACAGATCTTAGACTTTTTAAGGATATACCAGAAAATATCAGAAATAAGGTTTTAACAGCAGATTTTGAACCTGGAATCATGAATGCATACAAAAACGAGGATAAACTATGGCAACTAATAGAATATTTTGAAGACAAAAATTTTTGGATGAGTGATATAACAGTAAAAGGAGTTAGTCGTTTTAGAGAAGAAACAAGAAAAAAACTAAACGAAGAAAATGTTAATGCTATTTCAAGAACATCAAAATGGTCTCCTGGTTGGGCAGAAGTGTCCTACATGAATAATCTTGATGGTCAAAATTTCGACAAAAGAGACCTTCTACTTATGTGGGTTTTGGCAACAATAAAAAAACAATATGGCTTCGCAATAGAAATAGCTTTGAAAGGATGTGAATTATTTAATGATCAAATTTTTATTGAGATGAAAGAAGCAACACTCAGGCAAACTTCTGAAAAATTCAATCATATCAAAAAAACTGACAAAATCTTAAGGTTAATAAATAAACCTAAAAATATATTTAAAAAATTAGTGAAAAAAAATCTAGGAAAATAATATGGAATCAAACAGTAAAGACTCGATTTTCATAACTGGCGCCACAGGATTTATCGGAGCAAATCTTGCGAGAACTTTAGTAACATTACATAAAGATGTACATATTCTTGTACGTCCTCTTTCAGACACATCGCGTTTAACAGATATTATTCCCCAAATAACGATCCACGAAGGCGATCTTTTAGATAAAGATAATCTAAAAAAAATCATTGATTCTGTTAAACCAAGAGGAGTATTTCACCTTGCTGCAAAAACTGTAGTTTTAGGGGTTAAATCACCTGAACAAGAAATGATATCTTCAAATTTCGAAGGAACTATAAATATATTAAATGTTTTGGAAAATCACGACTTTGATTTTTTTATTGAGAGTGGAACATTCATAGAGTATGCTCCAATACCTCGACCTATTAAAGAAGATGATCTTTGTGAACCAAAAGAAATATATGGATTAACAAAACTTGCTTCAACTCTTTATGCAAAAATGATTGCGGATACAAAAGGTTTGCCTATTATAGTTTTTCGTTTCTTCACGCCTTTTGGCCCATTTTTACAAAAAGGAAAGCTCGTTGAACAAACAATTACAAAAGCTTTTAAAAATGAGGATATTTTTTTGACAAAGTCATCTATTGCAAGAGACTTCATTTACATAGACGATCTTATTACGCTTCTTCTTGAAGCTTCAGAAAAAGCAAAAAATCTAAAAGGTTCCATATTTAATGCTGGAAGTGGGAAAAAGACAACTCTCAAAGAATTCTCCGATTTTGTTTTAAAAAAAACAGGATCTTCAAGCAAGATAGTGTGGCAAGAAAATAAAGCATCAATATATGATAGTGATTTTTGGCAGGCAGACATGACAAAAGTTTTTGATAATTTTTCATGGCGGCCTAAATATTCGCTTGAAGAAGGTTTAGAAAAAACAATAGAATATTTTAAGAAAAGTTAATATTATAAAATAATTTAATCACATGATTACAAACAGAAGACCGACAACAAAAGAAGATCACATAACATTTACAATACCGGCTTTTAATTCTGCCATCACTATAGAAGAATCGATTGATTCTATTTTTAACGGAAATTTCGAAAAAGGAGATGAAGTAATAGTCGTAAATGACGGATCAACTGACAAAACAAAAGAAGTGGTGGAAAAATTGCAAAAAAAATATTCTGGACTCAAACTCATATCTCAAGAAAATAAAGGTTGTCCCGCTGCAAGAAACACTGCGATACGAGAAGCGAAAAACCCGCTTATCTTTACGCTTTATTCTGATGATATATTAGTTCCTGGTACCGTTTCAAAAGTTAAAGATTATTTAATAAAAAAACAGGCTGATATGGCAGGTTTTGGCGAAACTCATTTTTTCTATACAAAAAAAGGAAGAAAAGTTTTTACTCATAAGTTTGTTTCCATCCCTGGAATTTTTACTTTAGCAGATTTTCTTGAAGGAGATATAAATCCAAGCCACGGTGGAAATTATCTTTATACAAAAGATATTTGGGAAAAAGTCGGCGGAATATGGGAGTATGGAAAAGGCCTTCATGAAGCATGGGGTTTTACGCTTAAAGTTTTAGCAAACGGCGCAAAGATGTTAGTTACTCCCGGAACTTATTATAATCATCGATATGGCTACGATTCGCTTACAACGAAACAGCTACGATTAGAAGACGGAGCGCTTATGGCTACAAAAATGATCGAACCATTCCTTGATCTTTTAGATAAAAAAGATGCTGAATTTTTAAAAAGTTATGAAGGCAGCAGAAGCTGGTTCACATCTCGCGACAGAAAAGCTATACATTTAAAAAGCGGAGAAATTGGCCATACTGGTAAATTAGTAATCTATCCTAAAGAAAAAATTAAAAGATCTATACTTCGCCTCCTTCGTCGCATTCCTTTTGTTTATAACAAATTATTTCCTAACGCAAAAATTAACTAATATGCTAACGCCTAAGGAAGAAAAAATTCTTAGTGAATTAATAAATAAAATCGAGTTCCCCATTGGAATAGATATTTTTTATGCTTGGGCGCAAAATTTTTATCAAAACGCTGTTGAGTTCATCATACTTCGCGAAGGTGTAGATGAAAAAGAAATTTTTCTGATCTGGCGAGACGATAAGTATTATAAATGCTTCCATATACCTGGAACAATTATTCGCCCAAAAGAAACTCAAAAAATTGCATTAAAACGACTCGTTAAAGATGAAATAAATAACGCAAAACTTTCAACGCCGAAATATCTAAAATTCATTGAATTTATGAAAGGAGACAAAGAAGGAGAACTTGCGCGAGGGCAGGTATGCAGTTTTATATATGTTGCCAATACAAAAGATGATCTAAAAATAATCGACGGAAAATTTTTTCCAATTTCAAAGATTCCCGACAATACACTTTCGGCTCATAAAATAATTATTGATTACATCAAAAAAGAAATTGATAAAAAGAATATTTAAGAATTCTAATGATCCCGCTTGTAGATCTTGTTGAACACTTTTATATTGTAGTATCTATCATCTGAAAAATTAAAATTTTTGCCGACATTTTCGTCGAGCTCTTTCAAGATAGACTCTGCGGTTCCCTTTGGTTTGAATTTCAAAACTTTCTCCGCTTTTTTGCTTGAAACTTTATAGTTTCTAGGATCTGGAACATTGTTAACTACAACATCTATATCAAAATGATTCTTTGCAAAATGTTTTTTTATTTTTTTTGCGATCTCACCCACTGTGTAATTTTCCGAATGAATGTTAAATATTCCATTTACTTTAAATGGCGCCTCTATTGCCTTCGTATAAGCTTCCACAGCATCAGAAATAGCTAAGATCGGTCTCCATATCTTAGGATTATTAACTGTGATCTTCTTCTCGGTCATCGCCTTTGCGTACATAGTATTTATTATAAGATCAAATCGCATTCTAGGGCTCCATCCGCAAATAGTTCCTTTTCTAAGGCATGTAACAGAAAAATTTTCATCATTGAATTCCATTACTGCATACTCGCCTAGTAATTTTGAGATTCCATACGGATATTTACTTTTTGCCTCAGAATTTTCTGTGCGAATTTTATTGTCTGTAAATCCATATACAGAACAAGAATCGGCATAAACAAATTTTTTAACGCCGGCTTGTTTTGCTGCATGCGCAAGGTATGCAGGTGCGGCGCTATTTAAAACATAATTCATTGAAGGAGAAGTTTCCGCCATTATATCGTTTGAAATACCCGCAATAAAAACAACTGCATCAAAACCCTTAAGTTTATCAGGATGAATATCAAAAAGATCCATCTTGTTAATTTTTACTCCTTTTGGAAGATTGTTTTCAAACCAAAGAAAATCAACAACCTCAATCTCATGGCCTCTTTCAAGAAGCTTAGGTATAAGTCTTGATCCAACATATCCTGCACCTCCTGCAATAAATATTCGCATAAATTTAGAAATTACTTATCCTTGAGAAAATTTACAAAATTCTCCTTAAGGTAAGCAATGTGTTTTTTTGTAAGACCTTGATGGCATCCTATAAGAAAACCGTTCTTCATCACATGTTCTGCAATAGGATATCCTTCACTTCTTGTTCGTGATTCAATATTTTTAAATGCTGGTTGTTTTAATACATTACCTGTAAAAATAGGTCGGGTTTGGATATTTTGTTCTTCAAGATATTTTGTAATCTCAGCTCGAGAAAAGCCTACATCACTCTTAAGAACAAGAGGAAAAGATAACCAGTTTGTATCTGCCTTTTTATCTTGAACTGGAAGTATAAAAAACTTTTCATACTTCTTAAAGAAATTCATTAGTTCCTTAAATGAATCGTGTCTAATTTTAGAAAACTTTTTCAAACGCTTAAGTTGAACAAGTCCAAATGCGCCGTTAAGTTCTGTTGCTTGAAAGTTATATCCGATCTCGCTAAAAATAAATTTAGCATCATAAGTTTCTCCATCCAAAACTCCAGCCATGCGCTTTTTCAAAGCTTCTGATTCTTCATAAAAACCAAAAAGTGTTGACTCTCTTCCCCAGTTCGCCATCACTACTGCCCTTCTAGCTAAATCGTTATCATTAAAACAAACCATGCCACCTAGTCCTGCAGTTGTAATAATGTGTGATGCATAAAAACTTGTAGTTGAAACATCGGAATAATGACCTGTAGGTTTTCCTGCATATTTTGCACCAAGAGTATCACATGAATCTTCTATAAGAAAAAGTTTGTGCTTTTGAGCGATCTGTTGTAGTTTTTCCAAATTTGGAATATTACCGATAAGAGATGGTATCATTAAAGCCTTTGTCTTTTCAGTAATAAGAGACTCAATCTGATTTTCATCGATCTGATAAGAGCCTTCTTTTACATCCGCAAAAACAGGAACTAGACCAAGCTGAACGATAGGCGCAAGTGTGGTAGCAAAAGTCAAAATAGGAGTTATGACTTCTGAGCCCCTAGGAATATTTAGCACAGAGAGAGCTATCAGGTTTGCAGACGAACCAGAGTTAACCATAATACCGTGTTTTTTGCCAAAAATAACAGCAATCTTCGATTCAAATTCTTTAACCTTTGGACCTGAAACAATTTTTGTAGGATCTTTCAACACCTTGTTTACTGCTGCAATCTCCTCTTTTCCGTACACAGTAAGAGCATACGGCACCCTCAATTTGTTAGTTTTTTTCGTCTTTTTCATAATTTAATATGGTAAAAAATAATAAAAATTAGACTTTTCCGAGAAAGTTTACAGGCTTAATATACCACAAGGGTTTTTCTTTGAGAAGTCTGTAAAATAGCCTAAAATTATGGTTTAATAGAGAATAATCAAACTCTTAAAGAGAGTCGGATTTCTCTTTTTTAGCTAATAAAATTTAATGTTATGAAGGATGTAAACATAATCGGAATACATTACGGACACAACGCAACTGTCGCGCTACTTAAAAACGGCAAAATTACTGATTGTGTAAGTGAAGAAAGATTTAATCGAATCAAAAATTCAGTAGGTTTTCCAACCTTAGCCTTCGATTACATAAAAAACAAAGCTGCGGGAAAAATAGATTACTATGTATTCTCACAAGAAAAACCTTATGGATACTTATTCAACAAAAAACGAGGCTTCAAATCATTCTCATACGCAGAGGTTGTAAACTACGCAAAAAACGAACAAAAAATTTCTTTAAAAACAGAACTCTTTCTTAGATTTGCACCAAAAATTTTTTATGGAAAAAAAATGAAAGCAATGAAATCAGTTGAACCTAAAGATAAAGACATAATCGAAATGAAAGAATATTTTTCCAATCTGATAAAAGAACATTCTGAGAAAATCTTGTATGCCGATCACCATTTGTCACACGCATTTTCAAATTTGTTTTTTTTGAGTCATCCGGAAGAAAAAACTTTACTTTTTACATTAGATGGCGAAGGTGACGATTTATGCGCAACGGTAAATATTTATCACAATGGTTCAATCGAAACCATATCGAAAGTTCATAAGGCTCATTCTCTTGGATATCTGTATAGGGAAATTACAGCATTCCTAGGGATGAGACCGGATGAACATGAATTTAAAGTCATGGGTCTTGCCCCTTATGCAAAAAAAGAACATTCGGACAAACTTATTCCCTTATTTGAAAAATTGTTATGGCTAAACACTCAAGATGAGTTTGAATCAGATATCCCTATGCCTTTGTCAAAATATTACTTGAGACAAAATTTCGTTTACAACAGATTTGATAATATATCTGGAGCATTACAAGATTTCACAGAAAACATCACTCTTGAATGGATAAAAAGATGGCTGGATAGAACTGGAATTTATCATGTTGGACTTTCCGGCGGAGTATTCATGAATGTTAAGATGAACCAAAAGATCGCAGAACTTCCAAAAATAAAATCTGTGTCCATCGTACCTAGCGCAGGAGACGAATCAACCTCAATCGGAGCATGCGCATTTGGTTATAAACATTTCTCTGAAAAAAATGGCACCGATTTTAAATTAAAACCAATTGATAATTTATATCTTGGTACAGAATATAATAACGATGAAATAGAAAAATTCTTGAAAGAAAATAATTGTTATCAAACTTTCAACATTTCCAAACCAGAAAATATAAACAAAAAAATTGCGGAGCTTCTTGCTGAAAACAAAGTAGTCGCAAGATGCACAGGAAGAATGGAATTTGGAGCTCGAGCGCTTGGGAATCGATCAATTCTTTCAAACCCATCAAGCTACGAAAATGTTCGCATAATAAATGAAATGATAAAAAATCGAGACTTTTGGATGCCTTTTGCAACATCAATCCTTGATACTGATAAAGAAAGATATTTGAAAAATTCAGCAGTTAACAACGGTTTTTATATGCATATTACTTTCAGCACGAAGGATGAAGCACAAAACAAACTTATCGCAGCAATTCATCCGTACGACAAAACCTCGAGACCTCAAATAGTTAAAAAAGAAAATAATCCCGACTATTACGAAATAATAGAAGAATTCAAGAAAATCACTGATATAGGAGGAATCCTAAATACTTCTTTCAATTTGCACGGTGAACCAAACGTTGAAAGCCCAGCCGATGCAATTCATACATTAAAAGATTCTGGATTGAAATATCTTGCTATGGGACCATTTTTAATCTTAAAAAAGTAAAATGATTATCGTTAGAATACATGGTGGATTAGGAAATCAACTGTTCCAATATTGCTTGGGACGAAATCTTGCATTAAGAAATAGAACTAAACTTAAATTTGATACTTCTTTTTTTGATAAATCAGTTGACCGCCGTTTCCTTTTAGATAAATTCAATACGTCGGGTGAAGTGGCTTCAGTTAATGAAATTAATAAAATAAAACCTGATGATATTTTTCACAAAGTATTTAATAAAATAATTCCTAATAAAAATATTGTAAACGAAAAATCTTATGACTTTGATAAAAAAATATTAGAACTCAAAGATAACATCTATCTTTCTGGAGTCTGGCCAAGTGAAAAATATTTTGATGGTATTGAAGATGTTTTGCGTAGAGAAATAACTCTTAAAAAAACCTTAGGAAAAGAAGCTTCTGTTGTTGCGGAAAAAATTAAATTATTATACAACCCGATCTCAATTCACATTCGCAGAGGCGACTATGTAACAAACGAAAAATTTAGTAAAGTTCATGGAACATGCGATCCTGAATATTATGAAAAAGCCATAAAGTTTTTCCAAGAAAAGATTGGCCCAAGTTCTTTTTTTGTTTTTTCTGATGACATTCCTTGGGTAAAAGTAAATATTTCCCTACCACAAAACTCAATTCTTGTATCAAAAAAAGAAATTTTTGATTATGAAGAATTAATTTTAATGAGTATGTGCAAAAATCATATTATCGCCAACTCAACATTTAGCTGGTGGGGCGCATGGCTTAATAATAATCCTGAAAAAATCGTTATCGCTCCAAAAGATTGGTTTGCCGATTCAGTTCGTAATTCAAAAGATTTAATACCAGAATCATGGATAACAATTTAAACCCAAAAGTAACAGTATTAATGCCAGTTTATAATAGCGAAAAATATCTTCGTGAAGCTATTGATAGTATCTTAAATCAAACATTTAAAGACTTTGAATTTTTAATAATCAATGACGGCTCAACAGACAAAAGTTCTGAAATTATAAAGTCATACAAAGACTCAAGAATCCGTCTAATAGAAAATCTTGAAAATCTTGGAATGGCTGATAATTTCAACAAAGGCATCGAACTTGCTCAGGGAGAATATGTTGTCCGAATGGATAGCGATGATATAAGCCTTCCAAATCGAATTGAAACACAGGTTGATTTTATGGATAAAAATTCTGAAATAGGGGTTTGTGGTTCATGGATAAAAACAATTAAAAACTCAAAAATTGGACATGCTATTAAATATTTAAATGATTCAGAAGAAATAAAATCTAATTTACTATTTCACACTTCCCTCGCTCACCCATCGACAATAATAAGAAAAGAAGCTATAACAAAAAATAATCTTCGTTATGAAAAGAAATACGACCCAGCTGATGATTATGCTTTATGGACACAGGTTTCAAAAATAACAAAAATTTCAAACATTCAAAAAGTTTTATTATTTTATAGAGTACATCAAAAAAATATCACCAATACAAAAGAAGAACAGCGAAAAAATAATGTAACATTGATACAAGAAAATCTATTAAAAGATTTTGGAATTAAATACAATAACGAAGAACTTCATACACATCGCGCAATAAGCAATTTCTCAATTACCGGAATGAGTGAGGTTAAAACCGCCGAAAATTGGCTGACAAAAATAAAAAAACACAACGAAACCGTAAAATATTACGACAACAAAGCTTTAGAAAAAGTCCTGTCCAAAGAATGGCTTAAAGTTTGCATAGTAAATTCCAAAATTGGCATACCAATAGTAAAAACATTTCTTAAATCAGAACTCTCAAGAAAAATACCTTTTGATCTAATTAACTTCTTAAGAATTACAAAATTCTTAATCAAAAGTAGCTTGAATAGTATTTAAGAGCCTTTTTGCAACAATTGTAAAATATTATTCGCTTTTTTTGTCCAAGTATAAGAAGTTGTTTTTTCAAACGCAGCTTGTGCTTTAAGTGCTGCATCGTTTTCATTTCTAATAATATCCATCACTACATGAGCCAAATCCTTAGGATCGTCAGGAGAAAAAGAATATGCGCAGTCTGATAAAACCTCATCTATAATCTCCAATTTTGAATAAATGATAGACTTTTTTGCTGCCATATATTCATACAACTTCATAGGAAATCCGTATTCTTTAAAATGCGGTTTGTCAGGATATGGAATAACAAGAATATCCGAAGCCTTCTCGTATGTGGGTATGATTTCATTAGGAACTACTCCCACAAAAATAACTCTGTCCAAAACTCCTAGAGTTTGAGCCAACTCCGCATATTCTTCTATCTGTTCTTCTTTGCCTCCAACCAAAAGCATTTTAACTTTTTTTTCTCCAATAAACGGTAGCGACTTAATCATGGTATCAATACCCTTTTCCATTCCCATTGTTTTAAAAAACCCCACATAACTCACCAAAATATCATCTGAAGATAAATTAAGTTTCGTTCTTAATTCTATTTTTGATATTGATGATAATGCATTAAATTTTTCCAAATCAACACCACCATATACAGCATTAATCTTAGCTGGCTGTGCTCCAAGTTGCTTTATTAGATTATTTTTTAATCTTTCAGAAGTCGTAATTAAACAGTCGCTTTCTTTAACTAAATAATTATATTTCCAAGAATTGTAAAACAAATGCCAATCAGTACATATCCGATATTTAAATCTAAAGATTTTTTTGAAAAAAAATAAAATCAAAGAAAGATTTGGATCTCCAACAAAAAAAACGACATCTTTTAAATTTTTCTTCGTTAATAAGTTAAAAATAATCCACCAAAAATAACGCGCATAAAAAAGAAACAAATGCTGACTTCTGCGAAATCTCAATTGAGGACTTGCAAAACGAATACCATCTAGCTCGGTTGATTCATTCATTGCTACCACGAGTAAAAAATTATCTTCAGCAACAGAATTAAAACCCCTTGCCATTTCTTTCGTGTAAAAATCATCCGCTGTTCTAGAGGGATATGAATTTGGAGTAAGATATATTAACTTCATACAATTAGTTATTTTCTAACATTGCCACACAGGTTAAGTTTGGATTCTGAATTCTAAGTAAAATAGGAATATATTTTAGCAATAAGTTATGACTTCCAGCCCCGTAAAGATTATGGAAACGACAAGTAAATCCTAAACGCTCGAGACTAAATTGCAAACTTTCCTGATCCCAAAGAAAATAATGTTTACCATGCTCTGGTAGATATACTCGAGCTTCATTATTAAAACCTTTTCTATTTGGAACCACGATAAGTATCCTGCCATTTTTGTTGAGTATCTTTTTTATTCTTTCTATTAGTCCAAGTGGATTTTTGATATGTTCAAAAACATGGTTGATAATAACAAAATCAAAAGTCTGATCAAGATTAAGATTTTCAATATCTTGCTTAACAAACTTAACTTTAGAAGAAAGATTTTTAGGCTCGTTATAGAAATCTATCGCTACAATTTTTTCTAAGTTAGGAAACTCTCGAGCAACAGCATTAATTAGGTTACCGTTGCCACATCCGAGTTCCAAAACTGTTTTTTTATTGTCACCACTTAATGATTTACTGATTATTTTTAAAATTGATTCCATTTGATTTATTATTTAGATATTGTAATTCACTCATTTTATTACGTTTTGACTTGCCTGTAAACGATTTTGAAGCTCGTGGATTATATTCGTTCGTTTTAATGCATACAATAGTATTAAAAAGCCCTCCACAGCAAGAATAAACATAAATGGCGCTGCAGGGATTCTAAATCTAGAATAAGCCACAGGAACTGTGGGAAGTGCTAGATAGAATATAAGTGCAAGAAGCAATAGCGTATAGAACCTTTTTTCTTTGATCCATAGCGGTACAAACATCAGAATAAACACAAAAACCCAGAACAGCTGTTCGATGGTAATAAGTGCCTGACCTTTAATGACATTGAAAAAGTTTTTGAACTGGCCTCTCATCAAAAAATTGGTCAGGTTTGAATTGCTTGTCTCATATGCTTTGTAATGAATCATATCGTCATAGACATAGAAAAAGTTTTTGATCCCACTTGAGAAAAAGAAAGGGGTCATCTTCACAGCATGCCACACTGCATAACTTGGAAGATTTGATTTAAGATACGGATAAGAAATTTCATTCATTTTACTTGTAACTGAAAGATCTGAAAAATCTTCTGGCTTAACGCCTTTTACTGCCATTTCCTCAAAGAATTTTTTTCTAATATCATCAGGAGATACTTTTTCTTTAAAAGAAAGAAATTCTGGCATAGTATAAAAAAAGAAATTGAAACTCTGAACAGAAGAAAGCCCCCAAGTGTTCGAGACGATCTTATTTCTTACCACCCAAGGAGAAAGTATGAGGATAAGCGCTGCAACAAACAAGCCTGCATTTCTTAATAGTGTTTTCCATTGATGAGACCAGTTCAAATAAAGATAAAATGGCAGGATCACAAACGGAACAAACATCGCTATAGGTCTTATATAAGTAGCAACAGCAAGAGAAAGACCACTTAAGAAAAATATCCACGGATTCTTTTTTTCATAAAAGAACATAAGATAAACAGAAAGTATAAGGAAAAAAGTAAACGTTATATCAGACAAAATAAGAAGAGTATGAAGAATGACCGCAGGATCAATAATAAAGAACAGAGCAGCTATCAAACCTACCCAGAATGAAAAAAGCTTGAGCCCAATTTTAAATATAAGCCAAGCTGTACCAATAACAAATAAAATTTGAACAATTGGAAAAAAAGTATACGAACCAAATAGAAAAATAAATGCTACCAAAAGCAATGGGTATCCGGGAGTTCTAAATGTATCTGGCTTATATGGTGATTCATTACTTGTGGAAAAAACACCCTTGTGCAAAATTGCATTTCCTAGTATTCCATATCCGATAGAATCAGATCCATACACAGGAAGAACTGTTTTTGGTTCTTCACCATTTTTAAGCTGATCTTCTCTTACGTTTAAAAAAAAGATAAAAAATGGAATATAAACCAGAAATGTAACAACGATCAAAACTATAGCTACGGGCATCTTGCGCTTTTTTATTTCTCCCCAATTCATAGATAATTTATTTTAACATATTTTTAAAAAGGTCAGATAAGCTTTCTGCCATTTTTCTGGTAGTAAAACCTTCTTGAATTTTATTTTTTGCACGAGCACCCATTTGAGCTTGTCTTTCAGGATTTTCATACAATTCTTTAATAGCATTTCTTAACGCAACAACATCTTCTGGTGGAACCATGATGCCGTCTGATCCATTTTCAAAATACTCTCTGAGGGTTGAGCGATCCGAAACAATAATTGCCTTTCCGCTCACCATAGAATCTAAAAGCACATAATGTCCCGAACAATCAGACGCGTCTGTATGATCTTCTTTTTTTGTAGTAATAATTATAAATTTCGCATTCTTATAAATTCCGACAAGTTCATTAAATGGAACATTGTATCTTATTGTAACATTGCTAGGAATATCATTTATCCCTTTTAGATTTCTTGGTAACGCAACAATGATTAGATTTACTTCATCTAAACCTCGCATCGCTTCAATAAGAGTTTTGTAATCTCTGCCATTATCCTTCCCTACACTTAAAATATATTTTTTAGCAGACGGTTCTGTGTTATTTTGTTTTTTCTCAATAAAATCTGCGTCTACGCTTGTAGGAATGCAAAATATCTTTTTCTCATCAAAACCTTCTTTTATTAAAAATTCTTTTTGTCTTTTTGTTGGGCAAACTATCGCATCAAGACTTCCAATAGCTTTGCGAATCGCCCAACTTTTTAATCCCTTTTGGTTTCGTTTTAAAGCGTTGGTAAAAAAAGTATTGTACCAGACAAATTTCGGCTTCTTGAAGTGAAATAAAACTTTCGACACAAACGGCAAAAAAAGAGAGCTTCCAGAAAATAAAACATCGTATTGTCGTATCTTAAATATCAAAGATAAATTAGCAAGATTGTAATTTATCTTGCGCAAACGGTTCATTAAAGATGTTTCGATATATTCCGCATCAATACCAAAATCTTTCAGATAATTAAAACCGATCAAAGAAGTATCCGGGCCTTCACCCTTCTTCCATAATTCCTCAACCCTTCGCCTTTCTCCTGCAAAAATATATAAAACTTTAGGCTTTTTTGAATAATTCACTTCTTTATTGTGTCACACATTAAGATATCCAAAAACATTGACTTTTGATGTTATTATGATATCTTCATGGAAGAAAAGGATACTGTAAATGAGTATAAACACCGAACCAAAAATATCAAAATCTGAGGATCTTGAGCGATTTATTTTAAAAGAAAAACTCCAACGCTATCTTAAAAAATATTCCAAACTTGTTGAAGAAGTCAGAATAATGCATAAGAATTCTAAAGCTCTCACATGCGGAGCTCACGACTTCTCTCATGTTCTTATGGTGGGCCAATATTGCATAAGGCTTACTGAAAATGAAATCGTCGAGGAGTTATCATGGCTAGCGGCTCTGCTTCATAACACAGACAGATTGATCTGGGATAATAGCAGAACAAAAGATGAAAATGAAAATATTGTTTTCTGTAAAGTTAGAGATCTACTGGAAGATTGTGTAAAAGATCTTCTAAGCAAAATTCCAAAAAAATTGATCTCGGAAGCAGTAATGGAACACAGTAAACTTAATAGTGATCAAGACAGCCATGTAACAATGATCCTTAAGGATGCAGATAGACTTGCAAATCTTGGTCCAAATATGGTGATAAGAAATGGACAAGCATACCATGATCGACAAGGGTACAATTTAATGCATACTAGAGATTTTTCTCCTGGATCCACTTACGCAACAGCACCTACAGCACTTGATGCAATTAGATACGCTCTAGAATGGGAAGGAATGCTCCGAGTTCCTAAAGCTCAGTCTTTAGCAAAACCTTATTTAGAAATTCTTCGGAAATTTATTGAAGGTTTTAGTAAACAAGCCGAAGAGGTAAGTCTTGATGATTACCCATTTCCAGAAGATTACGGAAAATTGCTGTAAAAATCAATATTTTAATAGGAATATAGAGCCGTTTGCGCAAACCTGCGCAAACGGCTAATTTTTCTTTAAAAAATGGCAAAAATACAAAAAATATGATAATTTTAAATACTATGAGAATTGGGTTCTATTTTGAATGCTTTAAGAGATCAGGAGGCACATATCAGTATGCACTTAATCTTTTAGATGCACTTAGGGAAACAGGCTATCCTGTAACGATTTTTAATATTTCTCCTGATTTTCCCTTTGAAGAATACAAACTTCCAAATTGGAAAGTGATAAATATTATAAGACTGGAAGAAGGTGAAAAAACTCAACAAAAAGAAGGAATGCTAGATCCTAGATCTAAAACACAAACCCCTCTTCGCAAATTCAAACTTTGGATCCTTAAAGTAATTCGTTATTTACATCTCTATAAACTTGAAATTTTTCTAACCCGTAAATCTTCATCGAATCGCGTCAAAAATTTTAAAGATTTAGACTTAATGTTTTACCACGGTCCTTCCGAACTTTCTTTTCTTACTAATATTCCTGGAGTTGTACCGATTCACGATCTCCACCATAGAAACATTCCCCCTTTTCCTGAAATGACGAAGTTTGGACAATACATCAAGCGAGAATATCTTTTCAAAAATATTACGAAACGTGCATGGAAGATTTTAGTGGATTCAAACACAGGTAAAGGTGAGATTATAAAATATTACGGGGTAGAAAAAGATCACATTATAGTTTTTCCCCCACTCGGACCAAATTATCTAAAAAAAGAAGTTTCGCAAAAAGAAAAAGATGATCTTCGTGCTAAGTATAATCTGCCAGAAAAATTCTTATTCTATCCTGCACAATTTTGGCCACACAAAAATCATCAAAATATAGTGAGAGCTGTAAAAATTTTGAAAGATCGTGGAATTATCGCACCATTGGTGTTTGTTGGTTCAAAACAGGATACTTGGGGAGAATCTGGACGAGTCATAAAATTAACAGAGGAACTTGGGCTACATAATCAAATTTATTTTCTAGGATACACACCAAACGAAGAAATGAGAGTAATATATAGCATGGCGGAAGCAATGCTAATGACCGCTTTCGTGGGCTGGACATATATTCCTGTACCGGAAGCATGGTTTATGGAATGCCCTGTAATTTATTCGACTGCCAAGGGCTGCGAAGAGCAAGGTGGCGATGCTGCCCTATTTCCCGATCCGTGCAATCCGCAAGATATCGCCGATAAAATACAAATGCTTTGGGGTAATGAGGAATTGCGCAAAACTCTGATCAATAATGGAAACAAAAAACTCGCAAGCTGGACAAAAAAAGATGTTGCAGAACTTGTAAAAAAAATTATTCAAGAATTTGAATTAACACATAATAAATAAAAAAATATGCGAATACCAGTAAATGAACCAATAATATCAAAAGAAGCTAAAAAAAATGTTATCCAAACAATGAATGATGGCTGGCTTTCTTCTGAAGGACCGTTTGTTAAAAAATTTGAAGAAGATTTTGCAAAATACTTTGGAATAAATTATGCAGTAACTGTCACAAATGGCGGAGCGGCCCTTCATGTAGCGCTTCTTGCTTTAGGAATTGGAAAAGGAGATGAAGTGATAGTAACAGCATTTACAATGGCGGCTCCATGGCTTGCAATAATCTATACTGGAGCAACTCCTGTATTTGTTGATTGTGAACTTGAAACATACAATATCGACACATCAAAGATTGAAGAAAAAATAACACCTAGAACAAAAGCGATAATTGCAGTACATATATACGGACATGCTTGTGAAATGGATATTATTTTAAAAATCGCCAAAAAGCATAATTTAAAAATAATCGAAGATGCAGCAGAAGCGCACGGAGGAGAATATAAGGGAAAACTATGCGGCACAATGGGAGATGTGGGATGTTTTAGTTTTTACGCAAATAAAATAATATCTACTGGTGAAGGAGGAATGCTTATCACAAATGATGAAAAAATAGCAGACAAGGCAAGACAGTTAAAAACTTATCATTTCTCTAAGGCTAAAAGATTTATTCATGACGATATTGGCTATAACTATCGCCTCGGAAGTTTGCAGGCAGCAGTCGGATGCGGAGAACTTAAGAATCTTCCCAAATACATAAAATTAAAAAATAAAATGGCAAAACTTTATGAAAAAGGTCTAAAGGATATTCCCGGAATAAAAACTCATAAAACTCTGCCCGGAATAAAAAATGTCTACTGGATGTATGCGATACTTATAGATGAAAATAAATTCGGAATGAGCAAAGACAAACTTAAGGAAGAATTGAAAAACGAAGGCATTGATACTCGCGATTTCTTCTATCCTCCAGAAGATCAGCTGGCATTCAAAAAATTCACAAAAGGAGAAAATTTTCCAAACACAAGATATATCTCAGAAAGAGGATTGTATCTTCCGTCAGGACTTGCCATTACTTCGGCTCAAATAAAAAAAGTAATTAGCGTTATTAAAAAGTTACAGAGATAAACAAAAAAACCTAAGCTTAGAGCTTAGGTTTTTTTGTTTTGATTTAACTTTATTTTTAAGAAGCTATTTTATCCTCTCCTTCCAAACGAATCGTATCTTTTTCATATTCTTCTCCTTGTCTTGGACCAAAAGTAAAGCTTATCATAGATGAGTCTTCAAGCGCTTTATATGCGTGTCTACAAGGAAATGGATGGGTTATGAAATCTCCTGTTTCAACCTTAGCTTCTTCTATAGTTGCACCCTTTTCTTTTTGTGAATAGACGGTAAATGATCCGCTTAGTATGTAATCATACTGCATTGTTTTTTCATGATAATGATTTCCTCGTATAGAATCTTTTGCGCAAGTTATAAAAGTTCCAGCGTCAATTTCAGTGTGACTAAATATATCGCGTATCACACCTCGATCATCTTCAAAATTAATTTTTGTCTTTTTAATATCCATGATTATTATCTACAATAAATTATAATTATAATTATAATCTATTATACAATACGTGGAGTAGGAATGGGAATTATAAATTTACCTCCCTTATCGGAAAAACTTTTCATATTTGCAATTATTTCTGGTGAAAAATTCCATGCTAAAACTAAAGCATAGTCAGGCTTTGCCTTTATAAGATCTGCATCAGAAACTATAGGTATATATCCTCCAGGAGTTACTCTTCCAATCTTTAAACGGGCCTTTTCAGAAACAAAAGAGATCTGACGAGTTTTAAAACCGCAATAATTAAGAAGGGTCATACCTTTAGCTGGAGCACTTATAGCTGCCACTTTTTTACCTTTCTGCAAAATATCCTCAACCAATGAAACTATCTCGTTTCGATTCTGTTCAACTCTTTTTGCAAATTTCTCCATCGTCTTCATATCGTGAAGCTTATTCTTACTTTCTTGATCTATAAACTTCTTTACACTTTCATCTATTGGGTGCATTCCTTTTCTACCAATAAAAACTCGAAAACATCCGCCATGAATATCTGTCTGCTTTACTAGAAAAACTTCCATATCAAATTGCTTGAAGAATGGGATCAGAGGTTTTACAGATAAATAAGAAAGATGCTCGTGATAAATAGTGTCATACTCAAGCTTGTCTACAAGATGCTGAAAATATGGAGATTCGAAAATAAAGACACCGTCTTTTTTTAGCAAAACTTTTGCTGCTCGCATAACTTCGTGAAGATCGTTAATATGAGCAAAAACATTCGTACCGACAATAACAGATGCACTGCCTGCTTTTTTCTTTACGATCGATGCGCACTTTGCATTGAAGAAATCGCAATAAGTATCAATGCCGTGCTCTTTAATAGCAATCTCAACAATATTTGGTGCAGGATCAACACCGTATACTTTCATACCTATTTTTTTGAAAGATTCAAGAAGCGTTCCGACATTGCTTCCAACATCAACAACAAGATCTCCTTCTGACAAAGAAAGATCCCTTTTAACTTGTTCTGCAAAACCATCCCAATGGCTCTGGCCTGTCTTTGTAATTGATTGTTCGTAAGGATAATCAAACTGATAAAGAATTCTTGGATCAACGATATGACTAAGTTGGGATAGACCACAATCCATACACAACATTACTCTTAACGGATAAGAAATTTCTGGAATATCAAGCTCTTCAGGTCTTCGAAACTGATCTGCGGGAGGAGTCATACCTAAGTCTAAATACTGCTTCAAATTAGTGCTTTTACACATGCGACATTTAGTGTTCAGCTTATATAGAGGTTTTAGCGCTTCAGCCTGTAAGTCCTTATATTTTGTAGTCATATAAATTAAATATAATAGTATTAAAATCAGCCTTATAATCAAAAACTGTCCTTACAATATAACAGACTTGGGTTTCTATAACAAAATTGACAAAACACTTTTTTATGATACGTTTTGTTCTAAAAATATAGATGGAATTCAATGTAGTTAATAAAAATACAAAATCACAAACACTTTATTATTTTATTCACTAATACTTTTTGCGTTAGTTTTTCTTGATATAGCTTATAAGCATTAGAAGCTATTTTTTCTCTTAAATCTTTATTATTTTTTAATTCTAAAATCTTGTCAGCAATATCTTGAGGATCCTCTACTTTAACAAAAAGACAATTTTCCCTATCGGTCAAAATTTCTCGATTACTTCTTGAATCACGAGTAATGTATGGCATTCCCAAAGCCATCGCCTCAAAGGTCTTATGCTGAATAGTTCTATCCATGCGCTCATTTGCGCAAAATTGACCCAATATGACATCGGAACTCAACATTTTTTGACGAAGATCATCCACTGAAAGAAAAACTGTAATTAAAGTTAATTTTGTTAAATCATACTCTTTTATCTTATTTTTTACCCATTCTTCTATAGGCTCACCCCATCCAATTACTAAGAAATTTATATCTTCATCTTTAAGTATTCGTGCCGCTTCAATTACATACTCAACACCAGTTGCTGGCAAAAACATTCCTCTAAAACATACTGTGAAAGTATCATTTTTCTTAATGTTTGGATCAGGATAAAAAACATCTTCATCGGCTCCTGTATATACAACAAAAAGCCTTTTTGGATTTACAAGAAAAAAATTAGAGATAAATTTTTTCTGTTCTTCACTTTCTACAAGAGAGATATGAGCAAAATGAAAAGCTAAAAAATCACCGAACCAAATAACGAAAGATCCAAGCGATCCTTTAGCTGGTCGTTCACGATCAAGAACGTATGATTCATACATTGAATTTAGAGCATTATATACAATTTTTTTCTGCGATATAAATCTAGCCAATACAGATAAAATTCCACTTGAATAGCCGATCCAAAAAAGATCATACTGCCCTTTCAATTTTGAATGTTTCTTGTAAAGATTAATGAATTTCTTAAAACCCGAAGTATTATCAACACATTCTATTATTTCTATACCTAGCTTTTTCAACCCATCGAGATAAATTTTATCCCGAGGCGCAGTTGGTTTATATATCCCAAAATATAATATTTTTTTAATTTTCGATTGGTCCATTTTTAACTTTTAATTTAAATATTGAGTATTTACCGATCTGATTTATTTTTTCATATTTTGAATCTATAATACTTTTTACAAAAATAAAATCATCATTAGTTATTTCAGAAACAACTATCTCTGGAGAATTTTTATCAAAGACAAAGTTTGGATCTGATTTTGGTATGCCAGTAAGATCTAAAATATTATACCTCAATGGAGTATTTAAAAATGCTGTTACTTCTAATATTTTGAAGACAGCGATCGACGAAGTTGAAAAATTTGAATTTAAATATTCAGCAGTTTTAACTGGACTATCAGAGCTCACTATTTGGGCTTCTGTAAAAAATTGAAACGTTTGAATACATATCAACAAACACAGAAAAATATCTAGCGCTTTTGTTTTGTATTTTTCGCCCAATCTCTTTTTAAGCAAATCATTTACAACCATAACAGCATGAGGTAAAACAAACAAAATTAGAAGTTCTGCTATAAGAAGATACCTCATCCATCCTGGGCTTCGGAGATAATAAATAAAAGCAAAGCCGGTATATATAATTACAAAATTATAAACTGATTTTAATTTTGGTTCAGACAAAAAGTATCTTGCTGCTAAAATAAACAAAAATAGAAATCCAAAATAAATGAAAGTTGTCGATTTTGGAATCATTAAAAGATTTCTTATAACATTTTCGCTTATCGAAGAATCGTAAGGATTTTTATAAAAATTTCCAAGTTTTTGCCAAGTAGATAAAACAAAAGGATGATTTAAGACAATGAAGATCCAAAGCGCTGCAGACGGAATCATAGCAAGACCAATTTTAAAGATCTTCTTAAAAAATTCTTTTCTCTCAAAAAGCAGAACTAGAAAAATAGTTGGAATAATCAAAATAAACACCGACGGTTTTGCAACCACAGCAAGTCCCCAAAAAAAACCTGCAACATAATATTGTTTTTTTTCTAACCAGTAATAAATTCCTATAAGTAATAGTAAAAACCCCGGTATCTCCCCAGTTACGGTTCTACCAATAGCATGAAAAGTCGCAAAAGTTGCTATCAAAGCCAAAGAATACAGAGCTGTTCTTTCGTTAAAAAACTTTTTAGCCAAAAAATACGCAAAAATAAGAACGCCTATCATCCACATAAGCATAAAAAGTCTGGCTTGCACGGCGCCAAAACTAAATAATTTAAGAAATAAGGCTAAGGAAAGGGTTACTGGATACCCTGTAGCCTGTAGGAGTTCTGGAAATCCCGACAAATGTTCTGGCGATATTTGAATATCTAAATGACTGCTATCTAAAAAATTCCTAACAAGTTCAAGCGAAAGCCCTTCGTCTATCCATAATCGCGGTTTTGTTGTAAGAGTCATTAAAGACAAGCCTGCAACAAAAATAAGTATCGCAACCGCTATAAAATGTAAGGTATTTTTTTTAAAACAAATATCAGTTAACTTTGTTAACATATTTTTTTATAAACCAATTAAAGTTTTCTGATATGCCCCTTTTTAGATCAATTTGATGCTTCCATCCTAATTTATGTATCTTGCTGACATCTAGCAACTTTCTAGGCATTCCTCCAGGCTTTGTATCATCAAAAACTAGCTTTCCTTTATATTCAACAATATCTTTTATAAGATTAGAAAGTTCCTTAATAGACATATCTTCGCCTGTTCCAATATTTAAAAACTGCTTATCGTTGTAGTTATTCATCATCCAAAATATAGCATCGGCCAGATCATCAACACATAAAAATTCTCTTTTACTTTCACCACTTCCCCAAATAACCACTTCCGGCATATTTTTTTTCTTTGCTTCATACATCCTTCTTATCAGCGATGGAATCACGTGAGATGACTCAATATCGAAATTGTCATTTTCTCCATAGATATTAGTAGGCATGCAAGAAATAAAACACTGGTTATATTCTTCAAATATTTTTTCGCATAACTTCATACCCGAGATCTTTGCGAGTGCATACCCTTCATTTGTAGGTTCTGGCGATCCACTTAAAAAATCTTCCTCCTTCATTGGCTGAGGGCAGCTTCTCGGATAAATGCATGAGCTTCCAAGAAAAAGAAGCTTTTTTACATTATTAAGATGTGCCTGCCAAATTATATTATTTTGGATTTGTAAATTTTCAAATAAAAATTCAGCTGGATATTTTATATTTACTTTTATGCCTCCAACTTTGGCGGCGCAAAGAATAACATACTCGGGTTTTTCTTTTTCAAAAAATTTTTTAACTTTAACAGCGTCGAGCAGATCCAGTTGCTTCCTAGTTTTAAGTAATAAGTTTTTGTATCCTTCTTTGGTGAATTTTCTTACTACTGCAGAACCCACCAACCCAGTATGTCCGGCAATAAATATTTTAGAGTTCTTTTTCATAATTTTCTATTTTTTCAAAAGAGAAAAGATCGTATCAAAATCTTCCTCTGTAAGTTCGGGATTATTGCCAAAATAAAAACCACAATCGTGAACGAACTCAGCATTCGAACATTTTGTCTGTTCAATATCTATATATTTTTTAAAAAACGGCTGTTTATTCATAGCTCCAGCAATAACAGGCCTGATTTCAACCTTAGATTCAAATCTCTCTTTGTATTTATTAAAAATTTCTTTATTCTTACATATCACAGGCATAGAAAAATTAGACACAACATCCATATGATCAAAATTTAAAATCAAAAGATCATCATTATCACAAATTACTTTTTGAAAATTCTTAAAATTTTGCTCTCTTTTTTCAACTATTTCATTCCAATATTTTAATTGTTCATTTCCTAAAAAGCCGTTTATCTCCGTTGGACGAAAATTATACGACAAATCATAAAATGTATATCTAGAATAAAAATCATCTATCATATTTTTATCTCTCAAAACCTTTTGTTTTTCGGAAGATAGATTTCTATCCCACCCATGAGCCCGAACCATAACTAGCATATCATAGAGATCTTCATCATCAGTACAGACCATTCCTCCTTCAATTGTAGACAGATGATGTCCAACAAAAAAAGAAAATGTTGAAGCAATGCCAAAGTTGCCTAATAGTTTATTTTTAAACTTTGATCCTAACGACTCACAATTGTCTTCAAATAACAAAACGTTGTTTTCTTTACATAGAGATTGAATAACATCAAGTTGGTCACAAAAACCGAGCACATTAGTTATAAATAGTCCTTTTATATCTTTCAAATATGGGGATAAAATTTCAGGTGATATATTTAAAGTATCAAGTTCGCAATCCAACAATACTGGAACTAAACCCAATTGAATTAATGGCATCATGTTAGTAGGCCATGTCAACGAAGAAACTCCAACTTTGTCACCCTTTTTTAATAGGCCCAAATTAAGAAAAGACTGTATTAAAATCAAATTAGCGCTGCTACCGCTATTTACAAAAACAGCAAATTTTCTCTCTTGTTTTTTAGCAAAATCCAATTCAAATCTTTTACACTGCTCATTCATGCTTAAAATATCTGTTTTTAAGATAAATTCGGCCAATTTATTTTTAGTTTCTACTTCTCTATAGAAACTTGATTTCATTAGTTTGATCATATTGTAGATATTATAACAAATCACAGCTTAAAATCATCATAAAAACAATCTTTTTTTGAAAAAAGACAAGACTGATCTATACTTATCATATTGCTGTTTTTTCATTCTCTAATTTAAGCATTACTAACGTATCGTATATCAATGGACAAAAAATTGAAAGTTATTGCAATCTTCATAGCTTACAAAGCAGTAAAATCGCTTGAAGATTTTTATAAAACTTTCCCCAAAGAATTGTGTGATGAAATTATTTTGGTGGACGACGCTTCAGGCGACGGAACTTTCGAATTGGCCCAAAGATTAGGAATTACTTCTTTTGAAAATCCGATCAATTTAGGCTATGGGGGCAATATGAAGCAGGCTATCAAAATAGCACTCGAACATGGCGCAGATGTAATAATAGATATCCATCCTGATGGAGAATATAAGTCGACTGCAATTCCTGCTGCGTTAAAAGAAGTTAGGAACGGAGCAAAATTAGTTCTAGGAAATCGATTTTATGATTCACATAAGCCGACCGAAAACGGAATGTATGCATATAAACTTCTTCCACTTTATATTTTAAATAAATTTGCAAAGTGGGCTTTGAATATTCCGGTCGATGATGTTCATCAAGGTTTTAGAGTTTACACGAAAGATCTTTTAGAAAAATCAAATTACGAAAAAAATTCAAATGACTATTTATTTAGTTTTGAAATAATTGCACAGGCCGCGTACAATCATCTTTCTATAAAACAAGTTCCTGTAGACACTAACTATACCGGAAACAAAAGAGGCGCCAGCTTAAAAAAGAGCATTATTTACTCTTTGAGTATTTTTAAAGTTATTTTTCAATATTTTCTTGCCAGAATTGGTTTTTTACAAACCAAAATTTTTAAAAAACCAACAAAATAAACCCTTTAAACAGGCAACGCTTTTATATTTTGAAAACATTGATTTTCCACCCTTAAAGTGGCATTATATTCTGATACAAATAAGGCTTATTTTATGATCAATTTTACTAAAAAAACCATACTGGTTTGTGGCGGGGCTGGATTTATCGGCTCTAATTTCATTAGGCATATATTGTCAAAATATCCAGACGTAAAAATAGTTAATTTCGACAAGCTTACATACTCTGGAAATTTAAATAATCTTAAAGATATTTCAAAAGACAAGCGTTATATTTTTGTCAAAGGCGACGTTTCCGATAAAACCGCCATAGAAAAAGTATTTAAAAAATACAAACCAGAATTTGTGATTAATTTCGCTGCTGAAACTCATGTTGATCGAAGCATACATGTCGGAGCACTCGAATTTATAAAAACAAACATCGAAGGTGTTTTTAATATTTTAGAAGCAGTCAAAGTTTCTCCTTTTGTTGAAAAATATCTTCAAGTCAGCACTGACGAAGTCTACGGCAGTTTAGAACTATCTTCAAAAAAGAAATTCAAAGAAGACACGGCTTTTGCTCCAAATGTTCCTTATGCTGCAACAAAAGCATCAGGAGACATGCTTTGCCGAGCCTATCACACTACATGGAAATTGCCTGTAGTTGTAACACACTGCTCAAACAATTATGGACCGTATCAATATCCTGAAAAATTAATTCCTTTCTTAGTTTTAAGAATGCTCGAAAATAAAAAAATACCGATGTATGGGGACGGAAAAAATGTCCGAGATTGGATATACGTATTAGATCACTGTAAAGCTTTGGAATTAGGATTATTAAAAGGCGTTCCTGGAGAAGTATACAATATAGGAGCAGATAATGAATTAAATAATCTACAAATTTCTGATATGATCCTCAAGCACTTCAAACGAGATGGCTCTTGGATAGAGTTTGTAACAGACCGTCCAGGCCACGACAGACGATACGCAATCGATAGCTCAAAGATCACTCGCGACTTAGGATGGAAAACATCCTACAAGTTTTCAAAAGCTTTCAAGGAAACTATTGATTGGTATATTACTAACAAAGCTTGGGTTGAAGACGTCAGAAAAAGAACTGGAGTTTTTAATCCCCACATCGATTTGTGGAAAGCTCATAAAATAAAATAACATGAAAGGAATTATTTTAGCTGGAGGATTAGGAACTCGCTTATACCCTCTAACAAAAATCACCAATAAGCACTTATTGCCGGTTTACAATAAGCCGATGATTACGTATGCATTAGAAACACTAAAAAATTCTTCGATAAATGATATTTTAATAGTTTGTGGAAAAGAACACGCAGGACACTTTATGAGTTTTCTTGGCTCAGGAAAAGATTGCGGCATAAAACTATCTTACGCTATTCAAGAAAAAGATAATGGCGGAATTGCTGACGCATTAAGCTGTGCAGAAGATTTTGTAGACAAAGAAAATGTTGCTGTAATTTTAGGCGACAATATTTTTGAAAAAGATTTCAAAAAAGAAGTAAAAGCGTTTAAAAATGGCGCGATGGCATTTTTTAAAGAAGTGAGCGATCCTGAAAGATTTGGCGTGCCTGAGTTCGATAAAACAGGAAAGAAACTCATAAAAATCGAGGAAAAGCCTGAAAAACCTAAATCGAATTATGCGCAAGTAGGATTTTATCTTTTTGATAACAGCGTTTTTTCAATAACTAAAAAACTAAAACCTTCTAAACGAGGAGAATTGGAATTGACCGATGTAAACAACAATTATTTATCTAGAGGAAAATTATCATTCTCAATTATAAATGGCGAATGGTTGGACGCTGGAACTTTTGATTCTCTTTTAGAAGCAAGCAACCGCATTGCAAAAATGCAAAATAAAGCTAAATAAATAAAATGAAAATAGATTTTTCAAAAATTTTAATTACGGGCGCAGATGGTATGGTAGGATCATATGTTGATTTCGGAATAAAAACTGATATAAGAGATCTCGATATCGTTAATTTAAACGATGTATTAAGCATGATAAAAAAATATAAACCCCAAGTAATTATTCACCTAGCAGCTGAAACCGACCTAGAAAAATGCGAAAGTGATCCTAGTCATGCCTATATGGTAAATACTGTAGGAACATATAATCTCTGTTTAGCAGCAAAAGAAGTTGATGCAAAATTAGTCTACATATCAACTGCTGGAATTTTTGATGGAGAAAAGAAAACTCCTTATAAAGAAAACGATGAAGCTAATCCACAAAATTACTATGGGCACTCAAAATATATGGGAGAAATTATAGTTAGAGATATGATAAAAGATCACTTGATATTAAGAGCTTGCTGGATGTTTGGAGGTGGACCAAAAAAAGATAAGAAATTCGTCGCTAAAATTATTCAGCAGCTTGAAAAGCCTGAAATAAAAGCTCTTAATGACGTGAAAGGCTCGCCTACTTACGGAAAAGATTTGATAGAGGCTATAAAAAAATTACTTATACAAAATAAAACTGGAACTTTTAATCTATCAAATAAAGGAGTATGCACGCGATATGATGTGGCAAAATTAATTGTTGAAACGCTCAATCCTTCTGTTAAAGTAACTCCTGTAGATGGTAATTATTTTAATCTTCCTGCAAAACGAGTAAAAAATGAATCTATGACATCAAAAATAAATTTGATGCGACCTTGGCAAGAAGCTTTGAAAGAATACTTAGAAGAATCTTGGGAACCTTATCTTAACTCAAATAAAGATTATTATCGCAGAAAAAAATGCAGGATATGTGATTCTACTGATCTTGTTGAAATTCTTAATCTAGGAAAAACGCCTTTAGCAAACTCATTTATAAAATCAGAAGACTTAAAATCCGAAGAAAAAACATTTCCTCTAGCATTAAACTTCTGTAAAAACTGCTCTCTGGTTCAACTTACTCATATTGTTGATCCTAAATTATTATTTATTGATTATCATTATCTAACCTCAGCAAGCAAACCTCTAGTTGAGCATTTTACTGCATTAGCAGATGAAATAGCGGATACTTTTGCAAAACAAAAAAATGATTTGGTAGTTGAAATTGGAAGCAATGACGGAGTGCTTCTTGGACGTATAAAAGATAGATGCCGAGTGCTTGGCGTAGATCCAGCTCAAAATGTTGCAGACATAGCTAAAGAAAAAGGTGTTGATACACTATGTAAGTTTTTTAATTCTGAAGTTGGAGACGAAATAGCTAAAAAACACGGTAATGCGAAGGTAATAGTTGCAAACAATGTCATAGCCCATATAGATGACCTGAAAAGCGTCTTTAAGGGGGTAAAGTCGCTTCTTTCGAAAGATGGAGTGTTTATTTTTGAAGCTCACTGGGTAGGCAACCTTATAAGCGACGGGGGCTTTGATCAAGTTTATCATGAACACTTATCATATTTTTCTCTACACTCAGTAAAATATTTATGTAAAATTTTCGGCTTAACTGTAATAGACGTGAATATTGTTCCAATTCATGGAGAATCTATAAGATTTTACATAAGTAAAAAAGGTAAAGAATCTCAGTTTGTAAAAAATCTACTAAAAAAAGAAAAAGAGCTAAAACTAACTGATTTGTCGACATATAAAAATTTCAAAAACAAGGCAGAAAAAAATAAGCAGCAATTGAATAAACTTCTTTCTGATCTAAAAAAACAAAATAAGAAAATTATCGGTTATGGAGCACCTGCAAAAGGAAATACCCTTTTAAATTATTTCAACATCAATAGCAATCTATTAGATTTTATTACCGACACAACTCCTCTTAAACAAGGCTTATTCACACCAGGAACTCATATAAAAATATTTCCGCCAGAAAAAATTGCTGAATGTAAACCAGACTATATTATATTATTATCGTGGAACTACGCAGAGCAAATTCTAGAAAAAGAAAAATTATTGCGAGAAAAAGGAATAAAATTTATCATTCCTGTTCCAAAGGTTAAAATAGTTTAGTTATTTTCTTAAAAAATCTTTTGCAAATATTTAGATGATATATATGCCTTTCCATTTCAAACCATAAAGGCATTTTATTTCCTTTGCAAAAAATAGCATTTCTTAAAAGCCTGTAAAAAAACAACAGGGAGATTTTAGAATTATTTAAACAGGTCCAAAGCCACTGAAAAAATGATAAATCTCCCCTTCTTTCACATTCCAAATCTATATAATAATTCCATTTCTTTCTAACTTCTTCTTTCGTAACATCCATTGGAACATACATACAATTTTTAAGATTCAAGATAAGCGCATCAGATTTTGTCTCAATTCTTTCATGGATCTCTTTTATAAATCGATTAGTTGATTTCTTATTAAAAAAACGCACCTGCCTATTTGGATAAGTAGTTGCGCAATCTATTATTTTTCCAGAAACAACATATTTTCTAGACATCCAATACACAGCAGGAATATTGTTTTCAATAATATCTCTTATTTCTTCCTTAAGATCCTCTCCGATATATTCGTCTGAATCCAGATATAAATACCAATCATTTGTCGAAGCGTCTAGCATTTGATTACGCACTCCACCAAAATTTTTGATCCTTCCACTTTCCTTTTTAAAATCAGGATTCTGAAAAATTATCTTGCATCCATAAGCTCGTGCAATGTTTAAAGTTTCATCATTACTTCCACCATCGCAAATAATTATCTCATTGAACTCTTTAACAGATTCAAGCGCACGACGCAAAACCTTATCACTATTAAATGTGAGTATTCCAACCGTGCAGTTTATTTTACTTTCAGAATTAGGCATCGATTTTACTAAAATTTCTAATGATAAGTATTTAGATTATCAATTATTTTTTTCACAAAAGCTTTCAAACTATGATCTTTTACAACAATATCTCGAAGTAATGTGCCTAATTCCTGCCTTACCTCCGTATTTAATTCTAAGAATTCTAATATTTTTTCAGATAATTCCACATAGTCTCTCTTATTAAACATCATTCTATATTTTAAATCGCCCAAAACTTCAAGCATGGATTCATTGCATGTAAAAACTGGTAAACCCGTCGCCATAGCTTCAAGCATCGCCTTATCCAAACTTCCTGTAAGGCTTGTGTTTACAAACAAATCGGCATTATAAAGATATGGTAGTATTTCTTTGTTTGAAATAGAACCTTTAAATGAAACAATGTGATCGATAGATTTAGATGTAACTAATCCTTGCATTCTATCCAAATATTCTTTTTGTTCCATTATTCCAACACCGCCAACAATTATCACTTCGATATTTTTATAGATCAAATATATTTCGTTGGTCGCATTTATCAAAGTTTCATAATCTTTAACAGGCGATATTCTTCCTACTGTAACAATTCGAAATGGCCTATCTTTATTGGTAAATCTTTCCTCGCTAAGTAAAAACCTGTTTACGTTTATTCCTTGACCAACTACCTTGATCTTTTTACTTGAAAGTCTGCAACCGCTCTTTGTTGAAGTAAAAATAATATCTGTAAAATATTCTGCTATTTTAAGAGATGTTGGAGTAGCACCATGCGCATACCAAAGCGAAACTTTTTTTCCCATCATTTTCCATACTAGACCACCGAGCAATATATATATCTGATTCATGTGAACAAAAACCTCATCGTAATTGTTCCTCTCTTGATAAATATACTTGAAAAAATTCCACAAATATTTTATTTTTGATGCTCCACTTTCCTTTCCTAAAGATAATACTTTAACATTTGAAGGGAGATGCTGTTCTCCGACGCTCAAACCAACAGCAATAACTGATTCTAATTGCTCAGCAAACCCAGCAATCCAGTCATGCATGAAGCCTAAAACGCCATCATTCTCATCTATTTTTTGTGTAATGATTAAAAGTCTCATAATTATTTTTTAAAAACATTAAATTTAATTATACACCAAAGTGCTGAAAGGCCATCTTTCCAATAATTTATCTTTTTACCTTCTCCATATGCCCTTCCAAAATAAGAGATGCCGACTTCATATACGCGATATTTTTTTATGTAAGCCGTGATCTCAGGCTCAATTCCAAAACGCTTAGATGTTAGTTTGTCTTTGATATCATTTACAACTTTCCTCGTCATCATCTTATAGCATGTTTCCATATCTGTCAGATTTAAATTCGTAAAAACATTGGAAACAAATGTAAGAAAGCGATTACCCATATAATGCCAAAAATACAAAGTGCGATGCGGTTTATAAGTTATAAAACGCGAACCATAAACAACGTCCGCCTTTCCATCTAAAATAGGTTTTAATAGATCGTTTAAATTTTCCGGATCATATTCAAGATCGGCATCATGAACAACAACGATATCTCCTGTTGATTTTTTTAGACCATCTATAACAGAAGCTCCCTTACCTTGATTTTCTGAATGAGAGATGACTATATAAGACGAAGGAAGATTTTTTATAATATGCTTACTGCCATCAGTTGATGCATCATCAACAATAATAATTTCTCTCTCAAGATTATTTATAATATTAAATCTTTCAACACAACTTAAAGCTTCTTTAAGAGTTTTCTCTTCGTTGTAAACCGGTATAATAATTGATAATTTCATAAAAATCATTTTTTTGAATTTTATAAATTTACTCCTTTAAAAATAAATTTTCTGTAAAGTATAAAACTGGTGCAAGCAATCAAAAGTGCAGCATAAATCTGAGATAACATATAATAAATATTAAAATATTCTACAAATAAATACACCAGTCCGGCATTAACAAAAAGATTAGTTGCTGAAATTACAAAATAAGCCAACATTTGCTTATTCATGCCATCCTTTGATACGTCTTGAAATGTCCAAAATTTCTGCAAAGTAAAGCTTACCAGAAATGCTATTGAAAATGCCAACGTAGCTGATATTAAATACCAAAAATTAAAAACGTCTGTAAACAAATAAAGTAATGATAGATCAACGACAGCAGCGGTGCCGCCAGAAATAACATACCTAAATATTATTGAATATTTTTTAACTAGCGAATTATTTAAAACCAAATTTTGAACTTTTTGTAATAAGTTCATAATCTTATTCCATAAAATCTTTAGTAAGTGATTCTTTGTTTAATATCACGTTCTTATATCTTTCTAAATATTCTTCTTTTGAAAGAATATTATCCTCGAGTGCTTTTTTCGCCTGTTCCTTCAAATTGAATCTCAACTTCTCGCCTTCTCTAGCCAAAAGAAGATGCGCGACAAGACAATCCAAATCTCCAGGATTGCATATCAGTGCGGAATTTTCATTTTTAAAAACATAACTTAAAACACCTACATTTGTCGAAACTATCGGACAACCAGAGATCGCGGCTTCTATAAGAGCCATACCGTATCCTTCATAATTTGAAGTGCATAAAAATAGATCAGCGGTTTTATAATATGATATTAAATGATCCTGCCAACCTTCAAAGACAACATTTGATTGAACTCCTAACTCAGATGCTTTTTCTCTAAGATTATCCAATTCGCTACCAACACCAACAATAACAAGACCTGTTTTAGGATGCTTATCTACAACAAAAGAAAAAGCTTTTAAAGCAAGCGGAAAATTTTTCTCTTTTTCTAATCTTCCCACCATTAAAATTATAAAATCAAATTCGGTATATTTTTCATGAAGACTGAATACTGCCGGAGTTGCCTTGATCTTGTGAGCGTCTGTAAATATCGGTAAGATCATAATATTTTGTTCAGGTATTTTAAGTTTCGTCACAAGTGAATGCTTTACACGTTCTGAAACAACACGAATGGAATTAGCTTGCGTCAAAAGAAATTTTGCAATCTGAACACGAACTTTATTTAAAAATGAATCCTTAACAAAATAACTACTTAAAAAATCAGTGTGAACCTGCAAATTAAGACCGAGGCCAAAATGTGAGGAAATGAGCCAACCTGCAAAACCAGTTTCAAACGGATCCTGAACAGTAACGATAAAGTCCTTTGATTTTTTAATTATTTTTTTGCCAAGTCTGTATGCCCCCCAAATATAAAACCATCGATTAAAAGAATTTGTGGGATATGCAAAAACATTTTCAGATATTTTAACCTTTATTGGAACATGAGGTTTTTTCTGAGAAAAAACTACTATATGAAGTTCATCAAACAACTTTCCGTAATCAACCATTCGCATCCTAACAGCGCTTTGTTCATCAAATATATTTCTATCTGTCGATATCATTAAAACTTTCATATAAATAATTATTTTAAATTTATATTTTTAATTTCGCAGATCAGTTTATTTATCATATTATCCTTGCTGAACATTTTTACTTTTTGGAAAGCATTTTCCGAAAATTTCATCGCAATAGTATCATCTGTTAAAACTTTTTCTATTGATCGCTCCAATGCTTTTTTATCGCCATATTTTACAATAAATCCTTCTTTATTATTTTCAATTGTTTCTGGATTTCCACCGACATCAGTAGTGATGATTGGAGTTCCTATAGCCATTACTTCTAAAAGCTGATGGGAAAGACCTTCATAAGCTGTATTTAAAACAAAAACATCCGAAGCTTTAATGTGTTGAGAAAGAATTTCCTGAGAAAGTCTGCCTAAAAGAAAAACTTTCTTTTCTAAATTTAAAAGATTGATCGTTTTTTCTAATCTAGCTTCATCTGGACCATCTCCGATAATAACAAGAATAATATCAGGAAACTTTTTTATAAGTGGAATCATCAAACCAATAAGAGCATCGAACCCTTTCCACGGAACAAGTCTTCCTGCGCTTATCACTACTCTACCTTTTAAATTCAAAATATTTTTTAAATCTTCCTTACTGTTATCAATATTAATTTTTTCAGTAAAAGCATTATAAATAACTTTTATTTTTTCTTCTTGAACTCCCCATATAGTTACAATCCCTTTTAAATATTCACTAGGAACAATAACTTTCTCCGCATGAGTTGTAACAAATTTTTGAACATATCTTCTGAGTTCGGTAAAAAAATCAAATTTTTTATTTTGAAATTCATCAAGAGTTACAAATTTTCTAGCTCTAGCTCCTGATTGCTGATTGAATTGCTCCCAAGCATAATCTCCTGCAATTCTTATAATATATTTTTTGCGCAAAATTTTAGAAGCAAAAAAAGTAGGGAGTCCAACGCTCACAGGATCTAGCGCATATAACAAGTCATGCTTTCTACCGTTTTTAATAGCCAAAAGAAAATAGAAAAAATGACGAATTATTTTAGGAAAACGCCTTACACTATCAAAAGAAACAATTCCAACTTCAATATCATTCGCTGGCAATTCGTCAAAAAGCAACTTAGAGTAAGTTGCTGGCCCGCCGATAGAGGGCGGGTAAATACCGGTAGTTATTAAAAGCCTTATTTTTCCGGATTTTTGAGGCATTAAAGTTATTATACCAATTTTTGTATTATTTGACGATACTCAATAATTTGACACTAGCCTTTTTATCAAGTATAAATAATGCTAGAATGGATATAAAACAGAGACTTATTAGCGTCTACCAATACCTAAAAGAAACCTTTAAAAAATGGGATTGGGGGTTAATTTTTATTGGATCAGGATTTACGCTAGCCGTTATTTCATCGCTTGGATTTATTGTAGGATACTACCTAATCGTAAGCGAAAAAGTTGAACAAGAACCAGTTATTTTTAATCTTGCTACTATTTCAGCAGTATACGGTATTTTACTAAGTATCTTGGTTCTTATTATCGGATTTGTTTTTGGGGTCGTGTTACCTTACTACAAAATATTTAAAAAATAAATTTCACAACCTCGTTGTTATTGATTCAATTCAACAACAACGAGGTTTTTATTTTTTATAATAAAATTTTATCAAAAACTTTTTCTTTCATCTCTTGAGAGATCTGTTTCCAATCATATCTATCTTTTACCATTTTCTTTCCATTTTTTATAATTTGATTTCGCAAAGCATCATCACTCAAATACAAAGAAACACGGTTTGCGATACTTTTTGGATTTTCAATATCGCAAAAAAGTCCAGTTTCTTTATCTATTAAAAAATCTAAAATTCCTCCGATTGGAGTTGCTATAACAGGAACATCTGCCGCCATCGCTTCAATAAAAGAATTACCAAAACCTTCAGAAAGCGAAGGTCTAATAAAAATATCAGAAATTTTTAAATACTTCGGCATTTCCTTATGAGATACAAATCCCAAAAATTTCACGCGATCCGAAACTTTAATATCTGCTGCCAACTTTTTCAAATCTTCTAATTGATAACCTTCTCCTAAAATTAAAAACTTGATATTTTTCGGCAAAAATTCCATCGCCTTGATCACATCTCCTATTGCGTTTTTTACGACAAGACGCGAAGTTGTTATTAAAACCTTGTCTCCATCTTGAATTCCAAGATCTTTTCTTAGATCTTCTTTTTGATGTTCTTCGATTGAAAATTCAAATTTTTTAACATCCACACCATTTGGAACAATTCTAATCACGCATTTTGCACCCATATCTTTCGCGATATCTGCAAGATATCTAGAGATAGTCTGAATAAAATCAGCCTTTTTAAATATCGCGCCATACACTGGAAGAAAAAAACCAACTCGCTTTTTTATGTATTCAATTGGATCACCCTCCTGAAGCGTCAACAAAAAAGGCACTTCTGGCTTAAACCATTTGAAAAAAAGTGCAGCAAATCCATTATAGCTTGCCATCATACTCCAAGTAGCATCATAGTGATTTTTCTTATGAAGCGATAAAGCCTTAAAAAATCCTAAGAAAGTAAGAAGATACTTATTTAAATGAAGTGGCCAGCGCAAAGAATCGGATGTTTCTTTTACATTTCCCACAAAACCTAAACGATAAACATTTATATTTCCAACCTTTTCAAATTTAGGAAGTTTAGAATCAAGTCTCAAGGTAACCATATCAAACTCGATTTCTTCTGGAGAAATACGGTCTGTTATCTCTTTTAGCGCAACCTCAGCCCCGCCAATAAATCGGGGGTAATAAACCAAGGAAAAAATTAATACTCTTTTTTTAGCCATAGCTAAATATTATATTAAAACAGACCTGCTGCCAAATAACCTTTGATTTACAAAATATTACTACTCAATTATCTTATATTCATCTGCTTCGTTATTAATTTTAGTTTTCTTTGCAAACAATATCGAAGCAGAAGCAATAACAGAAATTCCTATCAAGATCCATATCCATTTTGAAGTATTTTCTTTATTTTTTACCGGTTCACTTTGATCATCAGAGTTATTTTCAAAAACTTGAGTATTAACAACTGCGGCAACATTTTGTTTAGACTCTTTTACACTGCTTGGTTCTGAAGATATTTTGGGCTGATCTGCATTACTATTTTGAATCAATTTATTATCTGAGGTCTGAATAGTCGCCTCTTTCACCTGATTTTGATTTTTAATAAAATCATAAGCGACTTCGCCATTTGGATATAACAATTGCGTATCGTTCGTTATATCAAGCTTAATTATGTTTGTTGGAAAAATTATTTTTGTCTTAGGAAGAATTATCGTATGCAGAGGTAAAACAAAATATTTTTTATTGCTTTGTAGCATCCAATGAGAAAGATCTAGTTCGTATTGAGAATTATTAAAAACTTCAATAAACCCTGAAGTCCCTGTTACCACATTAGAAATTATCAACTCCGACGGAACTACAGAAATAGTCATTCTATCTGATGCGCTGTATTCACCAGATTGCGCATCAACAACCAAAACATACTTTCCAGGATGAGAATAAACATGAGAAACTTTTTGATTTTCAGAAGAAGAACCGTCGCCAAAACTCCACAAAAAACGATTTGCAATAATCAGTTCTTTTTTAAGCCCCCAGGCTTTTGCGCTAAATTCTATCGGAGCGCCAACCACTATCAAATTCTCTCCATATATTTTTGTAAAAATTTGCGGATCAACAGGAAAATTTGATCTATTATCAACGGTAGCAACGGTCTGATTTGAACTTGATGCACTCTCACTTGTTGAAGTGCTATTCGAGTTAGAGTTTTCGCTTTGCGTATTATTAGATTTAACAACCGAATTAGCTACGCCTGGCGTTGGGGCTGCAACCGTCCATTTTCCATCAACTTTCTGTAGAGAATTGCCGTCTCCGTTCGCTCCTGTTCCGGAAGAATAATTTACGTTATCAACAGTAACAAGGTCTTTATTTCTTAACTCTATTGTTTACCCTTCATTACTCAAGCTAAAGCTACTATCAAAAAGCGTTCCGCTAAATTGAGGATTATCAACTAAAAATTTTTGAGAGTTATCAGCAATAATAGCAAAACCACCGGCAGAAATTATTCCGTCTCCTTGAATTTTATTAAGCGTATGATTTGAATTTGATTCAAATAATTTCCAACTAGAAATATCTACTGGATCGCTTCCATTATTGCAAACTTCAATCCATTCTCTATCAGTATCAGAACCTTCTAGGTCATACATTATTTCATTGATAAAAACCTCACCAAACACGATCACTGGAAAAAACATAGCGAAAAAAGCAATTAAAATCTGTATTGAAGTGAGTAATTTTTTGAGCATAAAATAAGATAACATTCACCCTCGACTTGTGTCTAACAAAAATTTATAGTGTAAAAATCAAAATGCCCTGACATAGTCAGGGCATTTTTTATAATAAATTTAATTTTTAAATTTCGAGCACCTTTTTTAATTCTTCTGCATTTATTTCACCTGGATTTTTTGATTCATCCTCCGGTTCTTTTTTTATCGTTTCGGTTTTTTCAACAACTTTTTTTTCTTCTTTTGCAGTCTCTTTTACTACATCTTTTTTTATCAAAGCATCAAGCGCAGATTTAAGATCTGAAACATTTCTTTGAGAAGGCATTTTTTTATAAGACGCATTTGCTGAAAAATTTGATCTGTTTAAAGTGTTTAAAGAAATTTTCTCTTTATTTTCAACTTCCACAGGTATTGCTTCATTTTCTACTTTTTGCGACACACTATTTTTTTCGTTTGAATCTACAGGACTCTTTGTAAAAGCCTCTTTAAAAGGTTGCTCAAATTTAACCGGCGGTCTGCTACTGTAATTTGTATTTGTATTTGCGTTAAAACCGCGATTAAAAGAATGATCATTACCGCCTTCTGGACCTCTGTCATTTCTGAAATTTCGATCATTATTATATGTTGGTTTTTGAGCATATTTTCCAGCATCATTTTTTTCGCCCAAATATTTCGACTCGGTAACAGCCTTTTTAACAGGTTCGTGCCATTTTCTTATAATGTCTTCAACTTCCGCACGATTGCTTGCAAAACTCTTTCGCGACTCAGCGATAATTTCATCTTTATAAGAAATTTCAGGTAATGGAATAGGTGGTAGAGTGTTAGCAGAAAATGGAGGTGAACCGATGCCGTCAATCATTAACTTTAGATAAACTTGGAAAGCCCCGAGATTTACAAGATCTTCTGCAGTAAATTGAGGAGCAAATTCTTTTTCAAGAACTTCAGCATCGTAAGCCCCAACTCTAAATGTAACCATTGTTCCAACGTTTCCAAATACAGCATTTCGCACTTCTTCTGACATTTGTTCTATATATTGATGAGCAACAGTCAAACTCAATTTATATTTTCTAGCTTCAGATAAAATATCAGCAAATGATTCGTTTGCAAAGGATTGAAATTCATCAACATAAAGATAAAAGTTTGGTAATGTTTTCATCAAAGATTCGCTAACATCAGCACGACTCATCGCAGAAAGATAAATCTTTGTGATAAGCATACTTCCTAAAAGATTTGCATTGGCCTCACCCACTCTTCCTTTGGATAGGTTAATTATAATTATCTTTTTTTCATCCATCATTTTTCGAATATCAAAACTGGATCTTGGTTGGCCAATAATATTTCTGATCAAAGGATTAGAAACAAACTGCCCTACTTTATTTTGAATTGCTGGTGTTGCTTCGGCTGCAAACCTGTCCGTATATTTTGCAAATTCATCTACCCAAAAAGATTTTACAGATACATCAGAAATATTATCAACAACCATTTTTCTATATTCTTTATCAGTAAGCATTCTGTTTACAGAAAGAAGAGTTGCTCCTGGAAATTCAAGAAGTGCAAGAAGGACATTACTCAAAATGTATTCCATTCTAGCTGACCAAGTATCAACCCAAATCTTTTTGAATGCACTCATAAGTCCGGAAGCAACCAAATATCTTTTGTCCGGACCGACGTCTTCCATCACGTTGAATGAAATAGGATAATCAAGATCAAACGGAGCGAAATAAAGAACGTCTTTAATTCTTTCTTTAGGAACATAATCAAGAAGAAGCTCCGCAGTCTTTCCATGCGGATCTATGAAAGCCATACCATTACCGTCTTTAATATCTTGGATAGCTAAATTTTCAAGCATGGTAGATTTTCCCATACCTGTCTTTCCTATTACATAAACATGACGAGAGCGATCTTTGGCTTTTATTCCAAAAGGAACTCTTTTGTTGCGAGCATCAGTCTCGGCAAAATATGTTATTTTTTCACCTTCGTTTTGTTGCTCCATTGTTTAACTAAGTAGATTTTAAAAAACTATTTAACGATAAGTCAATTATACGCCTATTATACCGTTTTGAAAACCAATTAATTGGCTATAACATCAGGAGCTGAACCTTCTGGTAGTAAAGCTGCTTTTGTATAAACATTGCTAGCGTTCCACATCATCCACGAATTAAGACCTGAATCATAGGTTGCCTTTATTTGAGCTCGAACCATTGCTGGTGTGTATGTTGCTCCTAAATTAAAATCCTGAAGCCAAGGGCGGAGTTTCAGCGGATAAACTTGGGATTTTAACTCTTGCGGAGTTGTAGAACTTACGGACATTTCTGTTGCTCTTTCTGCGGCACGAGTCATAGAAATTTTAACCACCTCGTATGGATTTTCAGCTGGTTTTTTAAATCCATTCCATGTAGCAGGATAGTGCGAAGGATAAACCATCGGTGCTACGAAATCAAAATATGGTAAAGCATCTTCTAACACCTGACCAATATTCAAATCGTCATAATTTGTAGTTGTCATTCCAAAAAGATCGACTGAAACATACGCTCCGTATGATTTAACTTTTTCTGTAATGTATTTGAAAAATTCAGCGAGAACAACATGCTTAACTTTTCCTTTGCTATAAGGATAAGCGATATCATTCATGTTTCCGTCAGATGGAAATCTTATGTAATCATAATTTATTTCATCAAAACCTCGCGCATAAGATTCTTTGGCTATTAAGGCAAGATAATCCCAATTCTCTTTAGCTCCTGCATCAATCCAAGTTATGCCTTTATGATCTTTCCAAATAGCACCATCACTTGCTCGCTTCACCGCAATTCCCGGATTAGCTTTTACCATATGAGGATCTTGAAAAGCTGCAATGCGTCCTATGATATAAATATTTTTTTCATGAAGTTCTTTTATAAGTGCATCTAGATCGGCAATTCTTTTTGAGTCTGCGTTATATGCTTTTAATTCTGGATCGTTAACTTCAAACGCAATTGTTCCGGTGTAATCTTTGATGTCTATTACAACAGCATTAACCTCTGTATCATCAGCCAGTTTTATAAGCTTGTCTCTGAGTGATTTTGTTCCAGCGACCCAGCTTGTAACATAAATAGCTTTAACTTGATCAGGCACTTTAATGTGAGTTACTTTCGGCGGTTCTGGAATAGTTTCCGTTGTTGCCACGTCACTTTCTTTAATATCATTTGTCGTTGTCGAAGCTGTGTTTATTGTTCCGTAATTAGTCGACAACATTTGAGGTAAAATAAAATAAGATGCAGAAAAAGCTACAGCCATAACACCTGCTGTAAAAAATTTTCCTTTATGTTTATTCAATCTTTCTTTCATTATTTAAATCAATATGTTTAGAATTAAAAATTCTTAGGTTCATTTTGTGCTTGGTCATTTTCAGCATACACTCTATTTTTAACTTCACCAATTGATCTGCATTCCTTGCTCATTCTGCGAGAAGATAGAAAAGATAAAACCGCAATAGCAAGGCCAGCAATAATATAAAATATAGTTTTCCAACCACTTGGAAACCCAGAAAAAGGAACTAAAACTATGAGTATTGCTAAAATAAAAATTGCTAGATTTTTTGTCATAATATTTTTTTTAACTAATAGAAATCCTTATCATTATATATGATAAATAGTGTTTAGTTAAATTCGATAACTATTTTCCAGAAACTATAACAACAAATTCTCCTCTAACTTTTTCTGGATTTTCTCTAAAATGTTTCAAAAGATGCTCAACATTTCCTGAAATCAATTCTTCGTAAATTTTAGTAAGTTCCCGAGCAACCATAATTTTTCTATCAGCTTGCAATCTTTTTTCAAGAGACTCTAAAGACTTTATAATTCTATGTGGTGATTCATAAAAAACGACGGTTCTTTCTGATTCCTCAATTTCTTTAAATAAAGTTTCTCGTCCTTTCTTGTGAGGTAAAAATCCTAAGAATAAAAAATCTGATGATGGAACGCCGGCAATAGATAATGCAGAGACCAAAGCGCTCGGACCAGGAATTGTAACTATCTGAACTTCTGGAAAAGCTTCACGAATTTTTGAGACAAGCAGGCTTCCTGGATCAGAGATACATGGAGTGCCAGCATCTGAAACCAAAGCCAAAGTTTTGCCTTCTTGAATAAGCTCTAAAATTTTTTCAATTTTTGAAATTTTACTTTGTGAGTGATAAGAAAGAGTGGAAGTTTTTATTTCGTATCTGTCTAAAAGTTTTCTAGTTACTCGAGTATCTTCACACAATATCAAATCCACTTCCTTGAGCGTTTTTAGTGCACGGAGTGTTATATCTTCCAAATTTCCTATAGGTGTGCCAATTACGTAGAATTTTTGCATTCGTAAATTCTACCACAAAATTATATTTTGGCAATGATAAAATAAATACTAATTAAATTACTGGATCTCTATTTTATGAGGAGATATTTTTGATGAATTTACATTTTCTATAGCTTTATTAAAATCCTCTACTAGATCTCTGACTTGCGTATGCATAACATGAGAATCATCACCCGTTTTTTGATATCGTTGAAGTTCGAGAATTTTATCTCTTAATTCATTTGCTATTCTTGCAGCATTCCCGTATGTAAACAAAAAATCATTAACGTCGCCTTCCATTTCTAAAATCTTTTCTTTTGGAATTTCTACTTTTTCAAGTTTTTCCTCAGGAGATAATTCTGGTCCTCTTCTTTTCTCAAATTCTTTAAATTCCTCATTTTGATCATTAAGTGAAATGCTTTCTGCTGATTCTTTCATAAATTATTTAATTAAAATGTTAATATTTTTTAATTATAGCGAACTTATAAACACAGAACAAATAGATAGTAAAATTATTTTATTTGTTTTGATCTAAATACCAAGAAATTGTTTTCTTCAAACCTTCCTCAAAACCAACTTTAGCAACAAAACCAAATTCTTTTTTTGCTTTAGATGTATCGAGTCTCCTTCGTGGCTGACCATCAGGCTTTGTTTTATCCCATTTTAGCTCACCTTTGTAATCCATCAATTTGCAAATAATTTTTATTAAATCTTTAATGGAAATTTCATTTCCGGAACCGATATTTATCGGATCAGATTTGTCATATTTTTTTGTTGCTAAAACGATGGCTCTCGCAGCATCTTCTACATAAAAAAATTCTCTGGTTGCTTTCCCTGTTCCCCATACATCCAAAAACTTATCGCCTTTCTTTTTAGCGTCCGCGACTTTTTTTATTAATGCAGGAATAACATGCGAAGATGCCGGATCAAAATTATCGCGAGGTCCGTAAAGATTTACCGGCAATAAAAAGATTGCATTAAAACCATATTGAGCGCGATATGCCTGAGCTTGAACCAAAAGCATTTTTTTGGCGAGACCGTAAGGCGCATTTGTTTCTTCAGGATATCCATTCCATAAATTTTCTTCTTTAAACGGAACTGGGGTAAATTTTGGGTAAGCACAGATCGTGCCAATAGCGACAAACTTTTCAACTTTAGCCAGACGTGCCGATTCCATAAGTTGAATACCCATGATCAAATTGTCATAAAAAAATTCTCCCGGCTTTTCGCGATTAGCTCCAATTCCTCCAACCTTCGCAGCTAAATGAATAACAATATCTTTTTTATCAACCGCCTTCTGACAATCTTCCATTTTTCTTAGATCTAGTTCTTCAAAGCTTGGAATAAAAATATTTTTCTTAGTAGCTCCTTGTTTTAATAATTCCTCAACAACGTAGGAACCTAAAAATCCCCTGCCTCCAGTCAATAAAATTTTTTTATTTTTTAAATCCATAATTATAGAAGATTTTTTAACGCTTGTGGTGGACCTAGGCGGAATCGGACCGCCGTCTGAGCAATGCGAATGCCCTATTCTACCACTGAAATATAGGCCCTTAAATTAACTGTGGACGTTACAGGATTTGAACCTGTGACCTTTCCCGTGTGAAGGGAACGCTCTACCCCTGAGCCAAACGTCCGCCCTCTTGTGTGGACCACACCGGGATCGAACCGGTCGCCTCATCCATGCCATGGATGCGCTCTACCAAATGAGCTAGTGGCCCATTAGGCCTCTTTATTTAAATGTTATATCAAAAAACACCGAACTTATCAAAGACTCAATATAACGTTGGAAATATATCTTAAAAGTATTATGCTTACTTTGTTACGGAGTGTGGTGTAACGGTAACATACACGATTCGGGTTCGTGTGACTCCGGGTTCAAATCCCGGCACTCCGACATGTAGCGAAG
>JBAYLF010000007.1:0-51526 GCA_041664205.1 Minisyncoccota bacterium
CGTTTCTCCAACACAAGTAACAGTCTCAATTCCTGCATCTGATCTATTAACAGCAGGAACTTACAGCATTACAGTATTTAATCCATTACCAGGTGGAGGGACTTCTAATGCACAGACATTTACGGTGGTGCTACCTCCTGACACAACTGCACCAGCTGATATTTCTAACTTAACAATTTCTAACCCAACTACTAATTCCGTTGATCTATCGTGGATGGCTCCAGGTGATGATAACAATACAGGCACAGCAGCTAGTTATGATTTGCGATATTCTTTATCTTTAATAACTTCTGCTAATTTTGGAGCTGCTACTCAGGTAACAGGATTACCAAGTCCTTCAGCTGCTGGTGTTGGAGAAAATTTCACTGTTACAGGATTAAGTCCAAATACTCTTTACTATTTTGCTATTAAAGCTTCCGATGAAGTTCCAAATATTTCAGGTATTTCTAATGTTCCAAGTACAACAACTGTCGCTACTGCCGATACAACAGCTCCGTCTGCGGTTTCTGATTTAGCAGCTTCAAGTCCAACTACTTCTACGATTACTCTTACATGGTTGTCACCTGGAAATGATGGAAATTCTGGGACAGCAGCTTCTTATGATATTAGATACTCAACGAGTAATATAACCGAAGGTAATTGGGTTTCATCTACTCCAGTTTCTGGAGAACCAGCTCCTTTGATTGCTGGTACAGCGCAGTCAATGATAGTTTCAGGACTTCTTGATTCAACTAGTTATTATTTTGCTCTAAAAACTTCAGATGCTGTTGGTAATGTATCAGGATTATCAAATGTGCCAAACCTTTCAACTTCTGTACCTCTATTGCCAACAGTTAGTATTTCTGCAAATCCAACCACAATTACGTTAGGACAGTTTTTCAATATTTTATGGTCTAGTTCAAACGTAACTTTGTGTAATGCTTCTGGTGATTGGATAGGTAGTAAAGCAACAACAGGCACGGAAAGCATTACGCCTATTTCTGTAGGAACGAAGAATTATGTTCTTGCTTGTTCGGGTTCTAATGGCACAGCTTCTAGTTCGGCAGCTGTTACTGTGAATAATGCAACATTACCTACAGCATCGGCTGATTTATCTATAACAAAAACCAGCAGTCCTAATCCAGTTACTGCAGGCAATTCACTTACTTATACTTTAACTGTTGCTAATAGTGGACCAGATGATGCTTCAAATGTGGTGGTATCAGATACTTTGCCTTCCGCTCTTACTTCTACAACCATTTCTTCTTCCCAAGGTTCATGTTCAGCTTTTCCTTGTAATCTTGGTACCATCGCAAACGGCAATTCTGCAAGCATAACGGTTACAGCTTCTGTTGATTCGGGCACGACGGGAACTATAACAAACATTGCATCTGTATCAAGCGATGCGGATGACCCTGTGTCTTCAAACAACACATCAACGCAAAACACTACTGTATCAACTCCAACGCCTACGCCAACTCCTACTTCAACTGGCGGTGGGGCAGCGACGGGCACGGTTAGTCCAACAACAGTAAAGTTTTCAGGTAAAGCATTTCCTGGGGCAAGTGTACTTATCGTTGATAAAGATATTCATACAGAAGGAGTTGTTAGTCAAGACTCGGTAGTTAATAAAGACGGTTCTTTCAGCGCGAGTTTTTCAGGAATCTTTCAAAGTCAGCACAGTTTTGGTCTTGTGATTAAAGATAAAGATGGACGAACTACACAAACAAAATTCTTTAATATTGATACGGTATCAAATAGCTTAACGCAAAAAGATATTTTTGTTTCGCCAACAGTCGGTTTACCTGAAAGAACAATTACTAGAGGAAGCAATGTTACTGTTGTTGGTTTTGCCACACCTAAAAATATTGTTTCTGTAGAAATAGATGATAAAATTAAAAAAGAAGTTAATGCAGGAAATGATGGATCATATAAAGTTGCTATGGAAACTGGCGCGTTGGAGTTTGGTACGCACAGTATAAGAGTAAAACAAATTGATCCAACTCAAAAACGAGAAAGTGATTACTCGCCAACAAATACTTTTATAGTTTCTAATCTTACATCACCAAAAACTGATTTAAACGGTGATGGGTCAGTTAATATTAAAGATTGGAGCATGTTTCTTTCAAGATGGAACTCTAAAGATGAGAGTCAGAAAAAGGCTCTCGATCTAAACGGTGATGGAAAAGTGGATATTTTAGATTTTAGTATGTTTATTCGTACCGTAAAAAAATAAAAAATGAAATATCAATTCAAAACAATTTTGGCAATATTGGTCGCAGTTTTTACTTTCGGTATTTTTTCTGTAGCTAATGCGGCTACACTTTCTTTGACCCCTGTTAGTTCTGATGTTGGAATCGGAGAAAAAATTACTATAAATGTAAGAATTGATAGTGAAGGAGTAGGCATCAATGCTGCACAAGCAACAATTCGTTTTCCAAAAGATATATTGGAGGTAGTTTCGTTAGATAAAACATCGTCAGCTTTTAGTTTTTGGCTTGATGAACCAACTTTTTCTAATACTGATGGAGTTATAACATTTACCGGAGGCACTCCATACGGAGTTTCAGGTAGCGCTGTTAAAGTTCTAAATATAGAATTTAAAGCAAAAGGAAATGGCAACGGCACAGTTTCGCTTTTAGAAACTGCAGTTACAGCATCTGACGGAAGTGGAACAAATGTTTTATCAAAAACAAATGATGCGGTAATTACAGTGTCGTCTCAAAGAGTCGTTCCAAAAGTTCCAGAACCGCAACAGATAGTTCGTACTCCAGTAGCCTCGGAAAAATTGCCTTCAAAACCAAATCTTAAGGTTTCGCTTTATCCTGATGAGACCAGTTGGTATAACATAGTAGGGCAGTTTACAGCAAGTTGGGATTTACCACTTGATATTTCTGGTATTAACACAGTAGTTAATAAAAATCCTAGTTTTATTCCTGGAGAACAATCAGAAGGTCTTTTTAATAACAAAACATTCGACGCTTTATCAGATGGTATCTCTTATCTTCATGTGCGATTCAAAAATAATGTTGGTTGGGGGCCTACTGCGCATTATCGTTTAGCAGTTGATACTGTATCGCCGGCAGGTTTTGACCTTTCTATCATTGAAGGAAATCAGACAGATAATCCTACTCCGACTTTGCAATTCAAAACTTCTGACGCTCGTTCTGGACTCAAAGAATATCAAGTACGAGTTGGCAGTGGGGATTTGATAAAAATTCCAGTAGCTGGATTTAAAGGAAGTTTCAAATTACCATTGCAAGTTCCCGGAAAACAAAAAGTTTTTGTTAAGGCTGTTGATCAGGCAGACAATGGTATTGAAAGTAGTGTAGATATGGAGATTCTTCCTATTGCTTCTCCTGCGATTACTTTTGTTCCAAGTCAGATTTTTTCCGAAGATGAACAGGGTGTGGTAGTGAAAGGAACCGCTTTACCTAACATTAATGTGCTTCTTAAATTACAGAAAGTAGCTAATAACAATCAAGGTGAGGTTATCGCTAATGGCTCTACTAAATCAGACGAAAAGGGAAACTGGGAGTTTACTTTCGGACAACAACCATTGAGGAATGGGCAATATGTTGTAATAGCGCAAAGTCAGGATGATCGCGGAGCACTGAGTCTTGCTGTTGAATCTTCAAAAATAAATGTAAAATCAAAGCCTATAATCCAGATTGGAGCATTTCAGCTTGGTATGGGTGGGGCGATAATACTTTTGCTTTTGTTGTTAGTGGGTGGGTTTGGTGGCGGAGTATGGTTTTACAGAAAGAGACAGGCGAAATTAAATATGCGAGTTGATTTTACCGAATCAGAAACCTCAAAAATATTTAATTTGATTTCAGATGATGTTAAAAAACTTTCGGATGCTTTTAAAACTCCAACCGAAGGTGATGATGAGTATGCACTCGGTAAACTTCAGGAAAATATTAAAAAAATGGGAGCTTATATTAAAAAAGGTATTAATAAAATTAAAAAGTAGAACTTAAGAATTTGGTGCACTTCTCTCTAGCTCGCGCCACCGCCCGCCACGCAAGCAGAGCCTTGCGAGGCGTTGCGGGTGGGTTGAATTGCACCCAAATTCTTAAGTTCTAATTAAATATAACTATGAAGAAAATTTTGATCGTAGAAGATGATGTTATCTTAGCTTCAACTATCGCTGACAATCTTATTCAAGCAGGATTTGATATTGTAAAGGCAAAAGATGGCGAGGAAGGTCTTGCGCTAGCATTTAGTGAAAAACCAGATCTAATATTACTTGATATTCTTTTACCAAAAATGGACGGATTAACGATGCTAAAAAGATTACGTCTAGATCCGTGGGGTAAAGATGTGCCGGTTATTATATTGAGTAATTTAAGCGAACCATTAAATATTGCTGATGCAATAGGCGATGGTGTTCGCGATTATCTAGTTAAAGTTGATTGGAAGATCGAAGATGTTGTGAAGAGGATAAAGACGAAATTAAACGCATAATAAGATATTTTTTGTGGTATGAAAATAAATAATTTTTTTAAATGTGTAATAGCTGTAGTTGTTACACAGTTTGCGGGCATCATAGGTTCTTTTTTTACTGTTTCTGCTATTCCAACTTGGTATACAACTATTCAAAGATCTCAATTAAATCCTCCTAACTGGATATTTGGGCCAGTTTGGACAACTTTATATTTTTTGATGGGTATTTCTGCATTTTTAATATGGAAGAAGGGTTTTGAACGAAAAGAAGTAAGAAATGCTCTTTATATATTTGCGTTTCAGCTTGCACTTAATACTCTTTGGTCAATTATCTTTTTTGGTTTACATAGTTTGAGAGGGGCGTTTATTGAGATTATTATTCTTTGGTTGGTAATTATTTGGACAATGGTTGCTTTTTATAAAATTTCTCGTCCGGCAGCATATCTTCTTTTGCCTTATATAACCTGGGTTACTTTTGCTAGTTATCTTAGTTATAGTGTTATGGTGTTAAATTAAATCAAGTGTAAATTATTAGTAATTTAAAAAATCTTATGAATAAAAAACACATGGCTATTTTCTATACAATTAAAGCATTATTTATCAGCGTTGTTATTACTGTAGCCGTGTGCGTAATTGGCTTGTATTTATATAATTTTACTTCAATTAAATTGTTAACAGCGCCTCCTACTGTTTTTGCTACCGTTTCTGCAAATATTTTTTCCATTATTGCTGGATTTTCTATTCTTATTGCATTTAACCGTTTCCAAGATTTAAAAAATACTATTAATCAAGAACTTGCATGTATGGGAGATATATTAGATTTGACGGTTTATATTTTAGATCAGGATAAAATAAAAGAAGAGATTGTCGAAAATGTAAAAAAATACGGCATATCTGTAGCTAATGATGAGTGGTTGCATATGGCAGACAAGCATTCTCACGAAAACACGTCTTTGTGTTTGGGAAATATTATGAATTCAATAAATAATCTGCAAGATCTAGATGATAAGGATCTTATTATTTTCAGATTACTTATTGAACGAACAACCGACCTTACTACTCTTAGAGCAAATAGATTGAAAAAAGTAAAAGAACCATTTCCACAACTACTAACAATGACCCTTTACGCAGCTTCTATTAATTTTCTTATAGCTATCTTTTTATTACTTATTCCAAATTTGTTTTTTCAAGCTGTATTTTTAGGTAATATTGCTTTTATCACAAGTCTTGTTATTCAACTTGTTAAAGATATTGGTAATCCATATAGGCCTGGAGTATGGTCTGTATCGAAAGACGATTATATGAACATTAAAACTTCTATTTTGACACAAAGAGCCTAAGTTTAAAGATTGATTTAAATTATAACTTTGATAATATAACTTTATGAGCGAACTAGATATTAACCACTTCAAAGAAAAATTAGAAAAAGAACAAACACGACTTGAAAAAGAGCTCGGAACTATTGGACGTGTTAATCCGGAAAATCCTGGCGATTGGGAAGCAAAACCAGAAGAAGCCGACGTTGTTCAAGGAGACAGCACTGATAGAGGTGATTTTGTTGAGGCTTACGAAAGTAACTCTGCTGTTTTGAAGGAGCTTGAAACGCAGCTTGTAGATGTAAAACATGCATTGAAAAAAATCGAAGATAATAAATATGGTATTTGCGAGGTCTGTGGTGAACCCATAGAAGCTGGCAGATTAGAGGCAAATTCTTCCGCACGAACCTGTATGGAACACAAAGATACAGAGCTCGAACATTCTGTTTAGTATTTTAAATTAAAAAAGAATTCACACATTTGGATGCAATTCAACCCGCCTGCTATTGCAAGCAAAGCGTTGCGGGCAGGAAGAATGGCGCCAAATGTGTTATTTTTTTTTAAAATGAGTTTCGCAAAAGTATACAGTGCCCAAGTGGCACTTTTAAAATCTCATATTGTGGATGTTGAAGTGGATCTCTCAAAAGGGCTCCACGCTTTTTCTATAGTAGGTTTGCCAGATAAAGCAGTTGAAGAATCAAAAGACAGAATTTCTGCAGCAATAAAAAATTCAGGTTTTACATCACCTAAAAGCAAAAATCAAAAAGTTGTGATTTCTCTGGCGCCGTCGGATGTAAAAAAAGAAGGGCCATTCTTTGATCTTGCTATGGCTTTGGCATATTTACTTGCTTCTGGCGACATAATTTTTGATTCAAAAGATAGAATTTTCTTGGGAGAGTTGTCGCTTGATGGAAAATTGCGAAAAATAAACGGAACTCTTCCGATTGTATGCGAAGCAAAGAAAAAAGGTATGAAAGAAGTTTATTTACCAAAAGAAAATGCTCGCGAGGCCGCGCTTATTGATGGCATTACGATTTACGGAGTCGAGACTCTTAGAGAAGTTGTTGACCATTTAAATACGAAAAAGGAAAAAAGCGAGTTGGAGTCTGGCGATTGCGAAATTTTCAGACTTATTCCTCAAGAAAAAACTACGGTTACTTTTAAAAAAGAACTTTCGGACGATTTTATAGATTTTTCCGATGTAAAAGGAAATGAAGCAGCGAAACGCGGTTTAGAAATTGCTGCCGCCGGTGGTCATAATGTTTTAATGTGGGGGCCTCCAGGAACAGGGAAGACTATGCTAGCTAAAGCTTTTGCGCATATTTTGCCACCGCTTTCTTTTGATGAGATATTAGAAGCTACGTCTATTCACTCTGTTGCAGGAACTCTTAAAGATGATTTGGTTCTTTATCCGCCGTTTCGATCTCCTCATCATACTTCTTCTTATATTTCGCTTGTTGGTGGCGGTGTTGTGCCAAAGCCTGGAGAAGTTACTCTCGCTCATTTAGGTCTGCTTTTTCTTGACGAATTCCCAGAATTTGAAAAACGGGCGATAGATTCGCTTCGGGAACCGCTTGAAGAAAAATTTATAAGCATTTCTCGTGCAAAAGGTTCTGCAAAATTTCCTGCCAACTTTATTTTAGTTGCCGCGATGAACCCATGCTCTTGCGGTAATTTTGGCAATAAAGAAAAAGAATGCGTTTGTTCCCCGATACAAATTTCAAGATATAAGAATAAAATTTCTGGCCCGATCGTAGACAGAATAGATATTTGGCTCGAGGTTTCAAAAGTTGAACACAGTAAGCTTTCCGAAAGTTCTAGCGACAAACACGAAGAAAGCGCCACAAAAATTCTTCAAGACAGAATTCTTGAAGTCAGAAGAATTCAAGCCGATCGTTTCAAAGATAAAAGGGGCGGTATGAAAAATAGCGAGATGAGCGCTAAAGATATTGGAAAATTTATTGTTCTTAAGCAAAAAGTAAAAGAAATCCTCGATAAATCGGCAGAAAGATTAGGAATTTCCGCTCGCGCATATCATAAAATAATAAAAGTTGCTCGCACAATCGCCGATCTTGCCGGTTCAGAGCAAATAGAAGAGGCACATATTTTAGAAGCGCTACAATACAGACCAAAAAGGCAGTAGTGAAATTCATTTAGTACACCATTATTCTTGTTCAACAATTCTTGAGCGTGGTATAATTTATTAAATGAAAAAAATAAATTTAATTTTGATTCTATCTTTTAGTTTGTTTTTTATTCCACTTAGCGTTCACGCATCTGTGCTTTCGAAAGATTTGCAAAAAGGCGTTGATGACGATGAAGTAGCTATACTCCAGAAGTTTTTAAATCTTGATCCAGATACAGTTGTGGCAAATTCCGGAGATGGATCATTAGGTTCGGAAACAAGCTATTTTGGTAATCTTACCAAAAACGCGGTTATCCGTTTTCAGAATAAATACGCCTCTGATGTTCTTACTCCATTAGGATTATCAAGTGGCACTGGATTTGTTGGAGAAAAGACAAGACAAAAGATTGAAGAATTATATTATCCTGCTTTTCAGTCACATATTGAAAAATCACTAGATGTTTTTGAAAAGGAACAGACGCGTCTTGTAGGCAGTCCTATTACTTCAATTTCACTTGATAAAAGCGAAGCCAAGATTGGAGAAATCGTATCTTTTAATATTGTTAATGAAAATTTTGATCAAATGTCTCAACTCAATGCCTTGTTAATATCAAAAGGAAATTTATCTAGTTTTTACTATATTCCAATTCAGTTTAATAACTCTAGAATGACATTTATTGTTGGTGCAGATGTGGTTCCAGGAAATTACAAAGTATCTATAGTTAATCAAAACGAAGATGGCGAAGATCTTCTTAGTTTAGATTCTACGAATTCGACCGTTGCATCATCTTCTACTGACGAATTAGATTTACTAATAAAACCTTAATACTATAAACTATGAAAATAAATTTTAAAATTTGTGTTTCAGTTCTAATATTTTTAGGTTTTAGCGGTGTTTCATATGCGCAACTTATTGATATTGGAACAGGTGTTCAACCTAAAGACATTGGTTCAAGTATATTAGAAAAAGCAGTATTGCAGCCAGTAGCTAATGGTTTTGGCGGAATAGTAAAAAAAATTACTGAATGTAATGGCGCTCCTACTTCTGGAACAAAAAATGTTCAAGGGTTAAAAGTTATAGAATTAGAAGTGGCGACAACAACAGCCACGAAAGCTCATCAAAGATTTATACTTGATCCTGAAAATACTAAAATTTTACTAGGTGATCCAACTAAGATTGGTAATTATATTTTCGGTAATTTTGTTGCTGAAATAAATAAATGTTATGTAAAAGATCCTAAAGTTGGAAATATTGCTACAACAACAGATGGCACTATGCAACAAGTTGGAGCTGGAGCATCTTCTTCCCAAAGTGGTCAGAATAATGGCTCAAGTGGTTTAAATAATTCAAACAATTCTAATTCTTCAGACACAGTAAGTTCTCTGCCAACCAATATATCATCATCTAATTCTGGAACAGGTAATGCTTTATTAGATGCTTATAATAATTTACCTACCAATCAGAATCTTGGTTTAGGTTCTCAAGGATCAGATGTTTCCTGTCTTCAAAATTATTTAAATGGAAATGGTGAAAATTTAATAGTAAATGGAATCTTTGATGCTTTAACTAAAGCCGCGGTTAGTAGTTTTCAATCTAAAAATCCGCAAATTTTAAAAAATGCAGGAGTAACTAGCCCAACAGGATATTGGGGAACTGCTTCTAGAAATTATGTTGCTAATACGTCAAGTAATTCGTCATTTGTTGTTAATGTAATAAGTGCATATTCTTCCTCAGCTCCAACAGTGACATTAACAGCATCACAAACATCAATAAATTCAGGAGATTCAGTAACTCTTAATTGGAATTCAAAGAATGCAGCATTATGCACAGGAACTAATTTATTTACTACAGATGAAACCTCGGGAGAAATAACTGTAAATCCAAATACAACCACAGCTTATACAGTTACATGCACAGGAACAGGAGGCTCAAACTCATCGTCGGTTATAGTTAATGTCTCAGTTTCTAATTCTGCACCAAAAGTTACGCTCATAGCAAGTTCAGCTGTAATTCAACAAGATCAATCATCAAATCTTATATGGAGTTCAACTAATGCAAAATCATGTTCAGGATCAAATTTCACTGCAAATGGAATTTCGGGAACAGTGGCTGTAACTCCAAATACAACCACAACATATACAATTACATGCACAGGAACAACTAATACGAACATTAGTTATCCAGTTTACCATTCAAACGATGGAACTAATTCATCGGATAATAATGATTCTACAAATGGAACAAATAGCGGAACAAATAATTTATCAAGTAATAATTATCCCTCTTCTTTTTTAAGCAGACTATATAGTGCATTAAATTCAATGATAAATGGAACGAGTGGAACAAATGGAATAAGCGGTATTGATAATAGCAGTGGTTCTGAATCGGGTGTGGGCAGTTCTGATGGTTTAGGTAATACAGGATCGTCGGGCTCAGATAATTCTGGTTTGAGTAACACGAACACATCAGGTTCAGGTAATACTGGTTTAGGTTCAACCCCAACAAATTCTAGCGTTCCATCAGGTTCATCAAGTCTTCCTAATTGTAGCGGATATAAATCAGTTACAAAACGTGATAATAGTGGTTACACATGCACTGATTCAGCAGAAATAGTTTGTCTTAAAGATTACATTGAAAAAAAATATCCTGCTCTTACAGTTTGTAGCACTTGTCGCAGCGCAGCACATAACGCTAAAGTTGGAGGATCTCCAACGTCAGCTCATCTTCGAGGTCAGGCGCTCGATGCTTGTGTAAAAGGTTCTGGCGGTAGTGCATTTCAAACTCAAGCATTACAACTCGTAAATGATATGAGACTTACAGGCAATCTTTATGGAGTTAGACAGATTATTTTTAAGCCATCTGGTCAGAATGTTCAAAATTGGAAAACTAATGGCTCAGGATTTAGTCTTGGCGGTTATGTTTCTGATCATGCGGATCATGTCCATATAGGAAGATAATTGATTTTTATAGCCAAAATTTAAAAGTCTTGCAGTAAAATGCAAGACTTTTAAATTTTAAATAAAATTGATTTGTTTTTAGAAACCCTTATAATATATAGATATATAGATAAAAACCTACTATTATCAAATTTGTATCTTACAAATTTATTAAATTAAGTGAAAAAATTTTATTTCATAACACCATTGATTTTTCAGACCATTGTGTGGCCTATAAGGCCATTTTTAATCTTATTTGGGCTACTAGAAGTTAGAGGTATTGAAAATATAAAAAATCTTCCTAATGGAATTATATTTGCATCGAATCATTCAAGTGAATTAGATCCTATTCTATTGCCGGCAAGTTTTCCACTTTTATCAAGGTTTTTGCCGATATTTTATGTTTCTCGTGAAAAAAAATTTTATGATGCTGATGGAATAAAGAAAAGAATATATGGCGGTATGTTTTTTAAGCTTTGGGGGGCTCATCCTGCATATTTTGGATTACATGATTATGAAAAATCTTTAGTTAATCATATCGAACTCTTAAAACATAAAAAAAATATAATGATTTTTCCTGAAGGAAAAATACCAGCTGATGGAAAAATTGGTGAAGCGAGAGGTGGGGTGGCATATTTGGCTTATAGAACTAATGCTCCAATTGTGCCTGTTGCTATTTCAGGTTCGCGTAATTTTACTTTCAAGGATTTTTTTACGGGTAAAGGGCATATAATACTTTCCATAGGAAAGCCTATAACTACTCAAGAACTTTTGAATAATATAAATCTTGATAATCCTGAAGCATATAAAATTGCAGCGCAAAAACTCATGAATATTATAGAGAAAATGCTCCCCAATAATATTTCTAATAATTAAGAAGTTTATTTATTATGGATATCTATAAAGAATTAAAAATACACGAAAAAGATAGAGACAGAATCGTTTTTTTTGGCGAAGTTACTTCTCCTGAAGAATTGGAGAAAGTTTTTAAATTGCGTTACGAGATTTATTCGTATCGAAATTATATAAATAAAGAAAATTATAAAAATGGTTTAGAAATTGATGACTATGATATTCCTTCTAAAAGTCATTATTTTATAGCAAAAATTGAGGAAAAGGTTATAGGTTGTGTAAGAGTGATAACAGATAATCCACTTCCAACCGAGAAATGTTTTCATTTTAATGAACCAGAAGAGATAAAATCAATACCTATTCAAAATAGATGTGAGTTAGGAAGACTTATTATAATTCCTCCAGATAGAGAAAAGGGAGATTTCTTACCAAGAGGTCTAGTTATGCTTTTTCTTTTTGATACCTTGAGTGCTTATGCCACAAAGAATAATCTTTATGGTGGTTATTCTTTTATTAAGAAAACATTGGAAGTAAAACTAAAAAAACTAAATATTCCTGTTGGTGAAATAAAAGATTATAAACAAGATTATCCGAAAGATGGAGTTTTATACAATTATTTTAATCAACCCGATGATCCTGTTATCCCTGTATATTTTTTGACCAAAGATTTTTCAGACTATACTAAAAAAACAATACATAATTCATGGATGTTTAGTGATGATGGTGATGGCAAATTTACCTTAAAGACTAATCTTTACACTGATTTTTTAAAAATGTTAAAAATTATATAAAATGCTTTCTAATAATTTTTGGAAAAAATATTTTGAAGTATACGATTATTTGAATGAACTCATGCCATATCAGGAGGTGCTTTCGAGTATTATAGAAAAATTAGAAGTAAAAAGTGGCGATAAAATTTTTGACGCCGGATCAGGAACTGGAAATTTAGCTCATAAACTACATCAATTAGGAGCTGAGGTGGTTGGTCTTGATAATTCAGAAGTTGGTGTTCAGATTCATAAGAAAAAAATTCCTGAAGCTAATGTATTTATAGGAGATCTTACAAAACCTTTACCCTTCAAAGATCTTCAGTTTGATAAAGTTTGTTCAAATAATACTATATATACTTTACCTAAATCAGCCAGATCTTTTCTTTTTAAAGAGTTAAATCGTGTTCTAAAACCAGGTGGTATTATAGTCGTTTCAAATATTAAAGAGGGGTTTAATCCTACTTATATTTATATAAGTCACATAAACAGAGAAATAGAAATAAATGGTATAATTAAGTCGATTATTAAGGTTGTAAAGATGAGTATTCCTACGATAAAAATCTTTTATTATAATTATCTTATAAAAAAAGAAAACAATTCTGGCAGTTATGATTTTATGAAAGAAAATGAGCAGAAAGAACTGTTGAAAGAGTCTGGTTTTGAAAAAATAAGTGACAATCAATTAGTTTATTCTAATCAAGCTGTTTTAAATAAAGCTTATAAAAAATTATGAATGAAATAATCATACCAATTTTATCTGTAATTACTGTAATGAACGTTATTCTTGGAGGGGTCATTTTTTCAAGAGGAATAAAAAAATTCACAGATATTTTATTCGGATTAATTGCTTTTGCCACTGCACTTTGGAGTTTGGCAATTATTGGTTTTTATTCAAATCAAAATTTTATTGATAATTGGATTGCATTAACACATGTATCCGCTATTTGCATTGCTTTCTCCTTTTTTATTTTTTCCTACTATTTTCCTAGAGAAATTGTAAAAAATAACAAAGTTTTAACTTCTATTGCTCTTATTGTTTTTACTGTAATTTCTTATTTTATTTTATTTTCTGATAAAATTGTTGGTCCCGTTATTGATTTTTCTGTTTTTAGCTATCAGATTGGACCTTATTATATATTTTATGGTTTAGCTTTTATTCTTTTCTTTATATTAGGTTTTATTTTTATTGATAAACAATATAACTTGGCAGTAGATAGAAATGAAAAGAAACAAGTTTTATATGTATTTATGGGTGCATTAATTTCATCTGGTTTTGCTATAATTCCAGATCTATTATTTCCATTTTTCAATATTTTTCAATATACCTGGACAGGACCTCTATTTACACTGATTATGGTCGTTTCTATATTTTTAGCTATTACTAAATATGGTTTGTTTGATATTAAATTAATTTTTACGGAACTCATTAGCGGAGCAATTATTGTTTTGCTTCTTTTTGAAATATTCTTTGTTAATTCAATTCAAGAAGTAATTTTAAAAACAGTCGTTTTGATAGTGGTTTCTTATTTCGCTTATCTTTTAATTGAAGGAGTTTATCGAGAAATTGAACAGCGTAAAAAAATTGAAGCTTTAGCGAAAGATCTTGATAATGCTAATCAACAACAGATTGCTCTTATTCACTTTATTACGCATGAAGTTAAAGGGTTTTTATCTAAATCTAGAGATATATTTTCTGTTATTTTAGATGAGGATCATGGTCCGACACCTGCTTATTTGAAAGTGACTGCACAGGAAGGTTTAAAATCTGGAGAAAATGGAATAGCAATGGTTCAAGAGATCTTAAATTCTGCAAATATTAAAAAAGGAACAGTGAAATATAATATGCAGCCTTTCGATATTAAAATTCTATTACAAGAAGTTTTGTCAGAGCAAAAAGGAAATTCTATAGAAAAAGGTTTGGCAGTTAATTTAAATATTGAAGATGGTGAGGACTACAAGATTACAGGGGACTCTGAGCACATTAAGCATGTTCTAAAAAATATTGTAGATAATGCAATTAAATATACTCTCAAGGGCGAAGTGAAGGTTAATTTATCTAAGAAAGATAATAAAATTCTCTTTTCTGTGAAAGATACAGGAGTTGGTATAATTCCTGAAGATAAGGAAAGACTTTTTACTGAAGGTGGTAAAGGTAAGGATTCAATAAGAATTAATCCTCACAGCACGGGTTTTGGTCTTTTTATTTCCAAAAATATAGTTGAGGTTCACCATGGCCGTATTTGGGCGGAGTCGGCTGGCGCTGGTATGGGTTCTACTTTCTTTGTAGAATTACCAGCCTAGATACTATTTATAGTCTATAAAAGTTTCTTTAAAAATTAGCTTTTAAAATTAAAAGCTACTACTTTTCCTATTTTAGTTGACTTTTTATTAAAATTGTGTTAGTCTATTAAGCAGATTAACGAAAGGAGGCCTTAAATGGCAAAAATTATTTATGTGGGTGGTCTTGGTCATCACCCTGAAACAACGTTCAAGCCTATAAAAGATAGGCTTGAACAGGAAGGTCATGAAGTTATTATTCTTGATACTTCCCATATTAATACTCATGAGGATCGAGTTCAATTGGTTCTAAAAGAGTATGACAAGTATTACATCGGTGCTCATATTGGTGTTGATGTGTTTCTTCTTGGTCAGTCGGCAGGTGGAAGTGCGGTGCGTATTGCAGCTGAGCGTTTGGAGAAAGAAGGCAAACCTCTTGCGGGTGTTATTCTGCTTTCTCCGGCGATGCCATTCGGAATATTTTTCATGACTCTTCCTTTATGGAATATTATGAAGAAACGCTGGGCGGAAATTCTTTTTGGAAAGGTTATCAACCCTACCGAAGAGGAGTTTGAAACATTACTTGCTCCTTTAGCAAAGGAAGGTAGAGCTGAAACTCTCGCCTCTCGTCGGTCAATTTCTGGCATAGAAAGTCGCACCCTTGCATTTAATTCACCGAGATTTGTGGGATATAAGTTTCCGACACTTCACATATTTGGTGATTGTGATAAGTGGATTGCACCGTCAGCACAGCGTAAACTTAGCAAAAAACTAAGAATACGCAGCGATGTTTGTACACGTGAAGTAGAAGGTACTGGACACATCACTTTCACTTCAAGAAAAGGTGATAGGGTAGTTAGCCTTATTGTGGGATGGATCAAAGTCCGTTCTGTTAAGATTCTGCTTTCCTAATCACTATTTCAATTTGGGCAGCTAAGACTTTTTGTCGAAGCTGCCTTTTTTATATTGCGAATTTATTCTCCTAAACTAACCCACCAATCGTAGGTTAGATGCATAAAAATAGTAACTGGAAAATAGAATACAATTCCTAAAAATATATGAAGTAATAATTTAGCTATTTTTTCTGGTTTCATGATTCTACAAACCTGCTACCCAATGATATTTTTGAGTAGCAGGTTTTAATTAAAAAAATATTCTATACCAGACTTCTTTCAAAGTCCATATTTAGTAAACAATCGATAATTCGTTAAAGTTTAGGGAAAATAGAGATCAGCATTTCAATTATGTCCAAAATTATTCTAAACATATAATATTATTTAAAACTTTATATATTTGGATGCAGTTCGAGGCGCGAGCGAGGAGCGAACCGAGCAATACTCTGAGTATTGTGAGGGAACACCGGAGCTCGCAACGAAGAAATGCGCCAAATATATAAAGTTTAATTAAAATGGATTTTTAGCACCACGTATTTCAAAGTGTAAGTGAACGCCTGTGGCTTTTCCAGTTGCGCCCATGTTTCCAATGATTTGTCCTTTGCTTACATGATCTCCAACCGAAACATCATTATCGCTTAAGTGTGCGTATAGTGTTTGAGTTCCGTTATTGTGGCTGACAACTATGTAATGACCATATCCTCCGTTCCAACCAGTGGTTGAACTTATAATAACGATACCATCTGCTGCTGCAAGAATTGGTGTGCCAGGTTTTCCTGGAATAGCCCCTCCAATATCTATACCATTATGACCGTGAATTCCCTGAGTCTTTTTTCCTACTGCTACAGGTCTTAAGTAGTAACCTTCATAAGATGGTCCACTATATGATGTAGAAGTTTTAGGTTTTGTGCTAGATGTTGATTTAGTTGGGCTTGGTGGTGAGAATTCTCCATCAGGGATTATGATCTCATCTCCAACATTAATAGGATCTCCTAAAGAAAGGTTGTTATACTCCATGATTTCTTTTAGATCACCTTTATATAAATTGGCGATGCCTTTCAAAGTTTCACCTTTTTTAACTGTGTGTTTGATTCCAGAGATTGGTAATATGATAAGTGTTTGGCCAGCTTTAAGAGTTGTATTAGTTTTTACATTACTATTTGCCCACAAGATTGTGTTTACTGAAACGTTAAATGATTTTGCTATCTGACTCAATGTTTCTCCTTCTCTTACAGTGTAAACGCTAATTGTGTCTGAGCCAGCATTATCTTTAACATCAGCCATTGAACCTGTTGGGCCATTTTCTGCTAGAAGGGAGGTGCCTTCTACTACTGGCATGTCGCCTTCGGATTTAGATGGGTTTGGATCAGAGTTAACTGCCGCTTGAAGCAATGCCATATTTTGGGAATTTAAGTTATTTTGAGGTTCTTCCGTTGAAGTATTATCTGAAGTAAACAAATCAGTAATAAAAGAAAAAACCCCTGCGTGTGCAATAGGGGTTGTTATCAAAATAGCGATAAGACAAGCAGCTGTAGTAGAGAGCTTTGTTGCTAAAAGTCTCATTGAAATAGAGAAATGAGTATTACCTTGCCTTGATTGGTCGTCTTGCGACGGCAAGGTGTTTTTTGAGTTGTTTAAAATAAGCCTAAATTTAGTGGATAATCAGGATTTTCTGAAAATATGGCTTTAATTAGCCACGTTCAATTAAACATACAACCGATACTTTAACTATACTTCCTTGAAAAACAGAGTCAATTGACGAAAAACAGAGGGTGTGGATAGCTAAAAATGCTAAAAATTGCTCAAAAAAGTAATTTTATACTTGGGTTATGAACAGATTCTTATAAAAAATATTTTTGTGATATATTTTACCTATGTCTAAGCACCTAGAAAATCTTAATGACCAGCAGAGAGAAGCAGTTTTGTATAAGGACAGTGCACTACTTATTATCGCAGGGGCTGGAGCAGGCAAGACAAAGACCTTAACTCATCGTATCCTGCATTTGATAAAAGAAGGGGTAGCTCCTCAAAATATTCTTGCTATAACTTTTACCAATAAAGCTGCAAAAGAAATGCGAGACCGAGTTTCCAAACTTCTTGAAGAAGATCGCGAACTTAATCTTCCAACTTCTTCTTTTGAAAGACCTTTTGTAAGCACTTTCCATTCGCTCGGAGTTCATATTCTTAAGGAAAATGCTGAACTTTTAAATTTATCAAGGCATTTTACCATTTTTGATAAGAACGACTCTCGTAGGGCTATAAAAGAGGCTATTTTGTCTTTAAATTATGATCCAAAGCAGTGGGATGCTGCAAAAATTCAAAATGTTATTTCGAGAGAAAAGGGGAATATGGAAGATTCGGATAGCTACGAAGAGAAAAACAGTCATGGCTATCTAGGACGGGTTGTGTCGGAGGTTTGGAGTGCTTATAGAAGAATTTTAAAAGCAGAAAAGGCGCTGGACTTTGACGACCTACTTTTAGAGACCGCCAAGCTTTTGCGTGATAACAAAGAAGTCAGGGAACATTATCAAAATATTTGGCAATACGTTCATATAGACGAATATCAAGATACTAATAAGGTTCAATATCTTATCTCAAAGCTTATAGCGGAAAAGCATAAAAATATTTGCGTAGTGGGTGATATAGATCAAAATATTTATAGCTGGCGCGGAGCAAACATAAAAAACATTCTAAATTTTGAAAAAGATTATCCTGACGCCAAGGTGATTTTTCTTGAAGAGAATTATCGTTCAACTAAGACTATTCTTGAAGTGGCTAATCGGATTATTGAGAAAAATACAATGAGGCGGGATAAAAATCTCTTTACTCGCAATAAGGAGGGTGAAAAGATTGGTGTTTATCAAGCCTATAATGAAAATGATGAGGCGGAATTTGTTGCTTCTAAAGTTCAGGAATTGATGAAACAAGGAGTTTCTACAAATGAGGTTGCTGTTTTGTATCGTGCTAACTTTCAATCGCGAGTTTTAGAAGAAGCTTTTTTGAAGTACGGCGTTCATTATCAGCTTCTTGGCACTAAATTTTTTGAGCGAAAAGAAGTAAAAGATGTGCTTTCTTATATCAAGGCTGCAGTGAATCCTGATGGTTTGGGAGACATAAAGAGAATAATCAATGTTCCGGCACGAGGAATCGGCAAAGTTACGCTAATAAAAATATTTGCAGGTCAGGAAAATACATTAACAAAAGCTATGAAAGATAGAATCGCTGATTTTCGAGCGCTTCTCAAAAAAATAAACGAGGCTACAAATACAATGAAGCCGTCAGATCTGGTAAAATTTATTATACAAGAATCCGGAATGGAGGAATTTTTGAAGAAAGACAAATCTGTGGGCGATGACGATGATCGTTTGGAGAACGTAAGAGAATTGGCGACATTAGCCAAGAAATATGATTTAATGCCAATGCCAGATGGTGTGGAAAAAATGCTTGAGGAATCAGCTTTGGCATCAGATCAGGATGAGTTGACGGAAAATACTAAAGGCGTGAAGTTGATGACTGTGCACGCTGCGAAAGGACTTGAATTTGAGTATGTTTTTATTACAGGACTTGAAGATGGACTTTTTCCTCATAAGAAGATAAATGAAGATAAGATAACGCTCGAAGAATCTGAAGAAGAGCGAAGGCTGTTTTATGTAGCTCTCACTAGAGCAAAAGAGAAGATTTTTCTATCCTATGCTTCTATGCGAACAATCTTTGGAGCCTCTCAGGTAAATGTTCCTTCAGAATTTATTATTGATATTGATGACAGGTATTTAGAAAATGAAATTAAAAAGATCGATTTTAGAGGGAGAGATAGTAGAGATGATATAGATTTTTAATAAAAATATGAAACCTAAGAAATCACTCGGACAAAATTTTTTAGCAAATAAAAAAATCGCTTACGATATTGTAGAAGCGGCTGATTTGTCGATGGAAGATGTAGTTCTTGAGATCGGTCCTGGAAAGGGAGTTTTGACAGAGCTGATGCTAGAAAAAGCAGGAAAGGTCTTTGCTGTTGAAAAAGACGATGAGCTTGCAGTTTTTCTTAAAGAAAAATTTAGCAAAGAAATTTCAGAAGGTAAACTGGTTTTGTTAAATGATGATATTTTAAGTTTTGATCCAAAAGATCATGGAATTATTGAATTGGAATACAAGTTGGTAGCGAATATTCCTTATTATATTACTGGTGAGATTTTCAGAAGATTTTTAAGCGAGGTTTCATCGCCTAGTTTGATGGTTTTAATGGTTCAGAAGGAAGTTGCACAAAGGGTTTTGGCTCGCGATGGAAAGGAAAGCATCCTTTCTTTGAGTGTTAAGTCTTATGGAAAACCGCATTATATAGAAACAGTTAAGGCGGGAAATTTTTATCCGAAGCCAAATGTTGATTCTGCAGTTTTAAAGATCAATGGTATTAGTCATGATTTTTTTAGAGATTTTTCTTCTGATTTGTTTTTTGAAGTAATTAAAGCTGGATTTTCTCATAAAAGAAAATTTTTAATAAGCAATCTTAAAGATCATTTTGAAGATATATCTAAAGAAAAGTTTGAAGAAATGTTCGGTTTAAATAATATTTCTGTAAAGTCTCGCGCCGAAGATATTTCACTTGAACAATGGAAATCGTTCTGTTTGTTTTTAAAGAATTACAGATAATTTATTTTAAAATAAGAAAAAGCCCTGCTAACACGAAGTTAACAGGGCTTTTGGATTTTTTTTCTTTTTTACAGAACGTAAACGTTCACATTTTCAGAAGGTAGTACTCGTTTTAGACCCCTACTAAAAACATCAATTCGTCTTATTACTGCTCCACCAGTATCAACTGCTAGAGCAACGAAGCTTTTTCCACTTTTTGGATCTTCGACACGTAATTTCTTCCCTAAAGGAATAATATTGCGGTCAACAGCCACATGGTATAAACCGCCGTTCTGGTCTGGATACTTAAGTTTTTCTCCGATTTTAGATCGGAATTTTTTTGTATCCGAGTCAGCAGAAGGTTCATCGTGACTATAGTAGGTGATCCTTAGTGTTACTTTGGATTTAGTACTAGGCGGGGATTTCCCAGCTTTATACCTTTTGGCTTCTGCGATTTGTGTAATAAAAACGCAAAGTAAAAAAGAAATTAGTATTTTTATTGTTTTCATAGGTCAATGTCCTCTTTCTGTTACAATCTTATCACACAATATAAAATAAGTCAATAGGTATAAAAATAAAAACCTTGCAAAATATATCGTTTGCAAGGTTTTTATTTAAATCTTGTTAAGATTTTAATTAGTTCTTCTTATTAAAATTTTAGTATTAGTTGTCGCTCCGAGACTTGCCATTACCCCTGAAGAAACTTCCCAGCCTCTACCTTTTGTAGGATTTGCCCAATCTGCGGCTTTTAGGCCCTTAACAGTTGCTCCTGTTGCTGGATTTACAGCTTCAAAAGTTGCATTTACAAGCTCACTTCTTGGAGTTTGACTGTAATCCCAAATGCCAGCTATATATGGATGATTGTCTGGTAGGTTTTTTAATAAAACTCCATTAACAGTTCCAGTTTCAGTTGCGCTTACATAAGGATCATTTTTTCCTCCTAATGATGCGACATTTGCTGATACATAATTTTTTCCATTATAATTTTGAATTGCATAATTAGGTTGAGTAGTTTGAGTTAAACCTTTTTCTGATTGCCAATTGTTAAGAGTTTGATTTGATTCTCCTGCAAGAGGAACGCTAGCTATTTTAATTCCGTTTGTTGATCCGCTAGATGTTCCACCAGACGAAGGTGTTGCTGATGAGTTGCCGCTATTTAATGTGTTATTGGCATATTCTCTAGAATTTGTTCCCCAATTTCCAGTAGGACTGTTTATGCCTGCATTTTTTAGAATTTGTGGATTAGCCACCTGATAATCTTTAACGGCTTGAGCTGTGGCTGAACCATATACGCCGTCTTCTTTTATATTTGCACCATTTTCATTTAAGTAATGCTGAAGATTTTTTACATCACTTCCTGTGGAGCCAGTGCTTAAGTTGTTTGTAAATGGAGATACGTCTTGAAATTTAGATTGATTAGATGAGGATTGCAAATCATTTAATGATTTTATTTCGTTGTTGGCATAATCTCGTGATGCTTGACCCCAATTACCAGTAGGATTTTCTATTCCTGCATTTTTTAAGATTTGTGGATTAGCTGCCTGATAATCTTTAACTGCTTGAGCTGTGGCTTGTCCATATATCCCATCTACCTTTAAATTTGCACCATTCTCGTTTAAAAAGTTTTGGAGGTTTTTAACACCTTCTCCTTCAGAACCAGGGTACAAGTTTTTCTCAAAAGGAGTTATTTTTGAAGTTTCTAATTGGTCATTTGAAGAGTTTGTTCCTGATGAATTATTAAGATCTTGTGGAGTTTCGGCATTTGAAAGATTTGTTTCTGGTAAGTCGCTAACAGGTAAAAGTTGGTTGTTCTGATTGTCTTGGTAGTATGGATTTGAAAGATCTGAAAAATTTCCAGTTGAATCATTTGAATCTGCTCCTGAACCCGTTCCTGATTGATCGCTACCTGAACCTGAAGATCCTCCTCCTGATGAACTACCTCCTCCAGCTCCAGAACCTAATTCTGATATCTTATCTTCTATTTGTTTTAATGGATCTTCTATGGAACCTGAAGAATCACCCGAACCACTTCCAGATTCACTGCCACTTCCTGAAGAATCACCGCTACCACTTCCACTACCTGACTGATCGCCACTTCCTCCTGAACTTTGAGATTGACTGCTTTGTTCACCGCGTATTTCTGTAATTTTACCTTGTGGAGGTGGTAATTTTTCACAATCACTAGATGAAGATTGGCCAGAAGAACTTTGGCTACTAGATGATTTTTGAATATAACACAATTTTTTCTCTGCGGGATTGTATTTACCTAAAACGTTTTTACCTTTAACTGCATCTTTAGCGTTTGGAGTTTTAGGATCTAGTAAAAGACCTCCTGCCATTGGAGTAATATATATTATTTTAGAACCAGGTAATGCTCCGTCAGGTGGTGGCATTTTACAAGTGCATTCAATAACCCCTACAACCTTACCTCCAAAATCTTTTCCTCCAGAAGAACTGCTTCCGCTTGCTCCAGTTGCTTGTGCTAAAAGTTGATAACTTGCAGGTAAAATTGTTGAAGCATAGGAAATTTGTGCTACACATCCAATTATTAAGAAGATGAAAATGTTTATTAAAATAACGAATTTTGAAAAAGAATATTTCATATTGTTTAAAAATTAATTAACATTTGTTGATAGAACGGTAAAAGTTGCAGAATTCATGCTTTGGTCGCCATTGTTTGTTACATATACGTGATATATTCCTAGATCTATGTCGGAAGGCACAGTGAATGTAAGAGTTTCATTATCTATTATTGTTAAATCCCATACGAAATAACTAAGATTATTAGAGGAGAATAAAACACTTAATTGATCAGGGTTAATGGATTTAAAATTTTTGCCAAAAATAACCACTATATCTCCAGGTTTACCGCTTATTGAAGAAAGAAAATCTAGTTCAGGTGTGATTAGGCTTTGAAGGGGATCTTGAGAAGGTGATACTGATAAGGAAACAGAAACAGAAAGTGATTCTAATTTTGTTCGAGTTAGTGTTCCTACAAAACCTGTAGCTTCAGAAAGCGAGGCAGGGAAGAGAACCTCTTTGTAATATTTGGTTTGAAATCTTTTAACAGCATCTAGTGTTGCGGGACCGAAATAATTGGTTTCCATTCCAGGAGACCCTGCGCCTTCGGAAGTAATTTTTGTTGCAGGATCGCTGTTTAATATTTTTTGAAGAGTTATTACATCTTCACCTGACATTCCTATGCTTAAATTTCGTTCAAACGTAAATCCGTATGAAAATTTAACTCCAATAAAAATGATTGCGATTGTAAAAAAAACTTTAAATAGAATATTCAATGAAATTTTCATAGTATAGAAATAATTTAATACTATTATTATATCATAACAAAAAATCTCCTCACAAAATTATCTGTGAGGAGATTAAAATTTAAAAAATTTTATTTTAGTGGACCGAAAGCGGCTCCAGATCTAGGAACAAGAGTTATATTTATTCCTTTGGAAGTCCCTAAAGCTTCCATTACACCTCTAGAAACTACAAATGAACCAGGTGTATTTCTTCCTAGAAATCTTACTTTTGCGTTTACTACTTTTGTGGGATTTGCAGCGTTTACAAATTGTACGTAGTAAGAAGTAAAATCATTAGGTGTCATCGATTTAAGATATTCAGGACGATCTTGTGATTTAGGGAAGGCTGCAAAATATTCTTCTGTTGAAGTTGCTGGCCCAGAATATTGTTCTATTTTTGCGTTTTTATAAATAAAATCTCCACGGATAGTTATTGGCACACTTGTGCTTGTAACTGCGTTTGTGTCTGTTGTTTGGTCAGTTGTGTCTACCGCATCTGTTCCATCGCTTGTTGTGTCTGTTCCTGATAATTCAGCTGCTTTTGTGTCTTCTAATACTGTCCAAACGCCAGTTTCAGGAAGATGGTATTTTGCTTGGAACTTTTTTACAGCTGCGGTTGTTGCAGGACCAAAATAATCGGTCTCTTCCCCTGAAGATCCAGGACCACTACTAGCAACCTGAGTCTCAGTATACATATTTAAATATTGCTGTAGTGCAGTAACATCAGGACCACTCATACCTTCTGTTAATTCTCGATTAAAGTATTCATTTGTTTCAACACCGCCTGATGTGGTGTTGCTACTACTGCCAGCCCCATTAATATTAACTGTTACCGATGCTGTTTTTGATCCTGCTGATCCTGCACATATGATTGTATATGTGGTTGTTTCTGTTGGAAATACTGATGTTGTTCCTGATGTATCAAATACATCGAAGTTAGTGCCTGTGCATGATGTTGCGTTGGTTGAGCTCCACGCTAGTATCGATAAATCGCCTGAGGTTATTGTTGTTGGAGATGCAGAAAATGTTAATGATATTGCAGTGGTGTAATTGGTGTCAGATCCAATATTAGTTAAATTAGGATCAGTGTAATTATATCCACTACTATCACCCGTCGTATCGCCGGTTGTTGACCCACTACCACTATCGCTACCTGTTCCACTTTCGCTGCCTGATCCGCTACCACTACCTGAGCCTCCTCCACCTCCTCCGCCACCACTCATTGCTTTTTCTGCCATTTTTTGTAGTTGTTGCATCATTTTTTCAGCTCCACCTCCTCCACTACTAGAAGGAGAACATCCTGATGAGGAGTCTTTCATTTGAGTTATCATAGGAGCGACCATTATAGGAATGCATATTGGACCAATTCTCATTAAACATGGCACAGCTCCTCCATATTCACCAATTACACAAGTGCCTGGAGGTGGAGCATTACCAGGAGTTGACATAAGCATCGCTGGACCTTTGGTAGGTTTCATTGGTTGTAATTGAACTTGAGGATTACAAGTGCAAAGTGGTAATGGTGCGGACGCTACTCCTGCAAAATAACCAGCTTCAGCCTTGTTACTAATACTATAAATAGGTATTAGTATTAAGATTGTAATAAATAGTGTCGTTATAAAAATATTTTTTAAAATTTTATTCATATTTGGTTGATTTTATTATTTTTAATTTAAAATCGTTAGTCGAGTGCTTTTTATATAATCTGTGCTTTGATCAAAAAGAGAAAGATTATAAGCTCCGGTAGATATATCATAAGGCAACATAAAGCTAATTTTGTTAGCGTCTTGAGAAGTAAAATCCCAAATATAATAAAAGCTGATATCATTTTTAAGCAGGATTCCGTTTACTAAATTTAAGTTATTTCCATGAATAGTTATTATGTCTCCTTGTTTTCCTGAGATTGGATCTATGTATTTTGGATCAGGAGCATTTTCTGTAGATATTTGTGAACCCGTGTTTGTAGTAGATGTTTGTGTTTGAGAGTTTGAATTATTCGAAGTGTTTTGAGTAGATTGAGCCAATATTTGAGGATTGCTTGCGATTGCAAGATTCACCATGTTTCTTGTTGTTGAATCAAATATTCCGTCTCCACTGTAAAAGCCTTTTGGAAAAACTAACTTAGTAGCATATTTATTTTGGTATTTAATAACAGCATTTTTGGTGAGTTGTCCAAAATATGTTGTTTCATTTCCAGGAGATCCTGCTCCAGTCGAAGCTATTTTAGTATCTGAACTGGAATTTAGGAATTTTTGTAACATCTGGACATCATATCCGCTCATTCCTAAAGTTAGGGTCCTTGTAAATGTTCCATTGAAAGGGAAGAGTGATGCGCTACCAGATGTCGCAGTGGTTGTTTTTGGCACACTTGTTACTTTAGGAACGACATTCACTGCAGTTTCTGTTGTGTTTGTTGGGGTAGGATTGCTTTCTGTAACCAGATTTTCAATAAATTTAGGATTTTTTACAATGATGGCATTGAGTTTTCTCATCGTATAAGAATCTACGTATCCGGATGCTGTCTCGAGATTTGCTAGGATAATAATTTCACCAGCATATTTGTCTTGAAATTTAACAAGTGCTTGTTTAGTGAGTTGTCCAAAATATGTTGTTTCATTTCCAGGAGATCCTGAGCCTGAAGATGCTACTCGAGTTGCTGTATCGCTGTTTAATATTCTTTGAAGAACCAAAACATCATTTCCTTGTGAACCTATTTTAAGTTCTCTAGCAAAAAAGGCTGCTTCCGCGCTTTTTACGACTGTAAAAGAGGATACTAATAATAAGCAAAGTGTTAATGACGTGAAAAATTTAGAATGAGATTTAAAAATCATATTTAAATTTAAAAGTTAATTACTTTAATTGTATCATGATTATTTTTTAGAGATTATGTTTATACACACTAATGTATATATTTAAAACTTGTTCACATTAGAACAAGGTTTTTGTTTCTAAATATTGATATAATTAAAATAGATTTTACACTTTTGGCGCATTTCTTCGTTGCGATCTCTGGTGCTCCCTCACAATACTTTAAGTATTGCTCGGTTCGCTCCTCGCTCGCGCCTCGAACTGCATCCAAAAGTGTAAAATCTATAAAAAGTTTATAGAGATTAAATCCCAATGTTCATAGAAGAATCACAACTTAAAAAATTTATTAATGATACAGGGCTTGTTAGCAAGGCTGATCTATCTACTGCGGAAGAAGAAAGTAAAAAGAAAGGCGTTTCTATTGGAGAAGCGCTAGTTAATAAAGGAAAAATTTCAGAAGATGATTTGCGTCAGATGGAGTCATACATTCTAGGTATTCCTTATGTTGATTTAGCAAATCAAAAAATTGATTTTGCTATTCTTTCGATGATTCCCGAACCTATTGCTCGCAATCACAATATTGTTGCTTTTAAAAAAACCAATGAAGGTCTTGAAGTTGCGATGCTTGATACTGATGACTTAAAGGCAATCGATTTTGTTAAGAAAAAAGTTGGACTGAAAATTTTACCACGACTTACAAATGCCGAATCCATTAAAAAAGCCCTTCTTCAATATCAGAGAAGTTTAAAGGCAGAGTTCGGAGATATTATTCACACAGAATCTATACAGCTTAAAACAATTGCCGCTAAAGAAGGCGGGATTGAAAATATGTCTGAGGCCGATCTTAAGAAAGTGGCAGAAGATCTCCCGGTGGTTCGCATTGTTGATACTTTGTTGAAGCATGCTATTTTGCAGGATGCTTCTGATATTCATATTGAACCTATGGAAACGGAAGTTCTTGTTCGTTACAGAATAGATGGATTATTGCGCGATGCGATGGTTTTGCCAAAAGAAGCGGGAGCCAGTATCTCAGCTCGTATCAAAGTTCTTTCAAATTTAAAGCTTGATGAAAAGCGACTTCCACAAGACGGACGATTTAAAATTGAAATGAATAATGAAAAAGTTTCTTTCCGTGTTTCTGTATTGCCGACTTATTATGGAGAAAAAATTGTTATGAGACTTTTGAAAGAGGGAAGACATGGGTTTACTTTGGAAGTTCTAGGATTTCACGGTAGCGGTCTTGAGATAATTCATGAAGCTATTAAAAAAACTACAGGAATGATTTTGACTACAGGTCCAACAGGAAGCGGAAAAACCACAACGCTTTATACATTGCTCGATATTTTAAATACTCCCGATGTTAATATTTCAACTATTGAAGATCCGATAGAATATCAAATGAACAGAGTAAATCAAACTCAGGTTCGTTCTGATATCGGTTTTACTTTTGCTAATGGTTTGCGAAGTCTTGTTCGTCAGGACCCAGATATCATAATGGTTGGTGAAATTCGAGATAACGAAACCGCTTCTCTTGCGATCAACGCTTCGTTAACAGGACACTTGGTTCTTTCTACTCTTCACACAAACTCAGCGGCCGGAGCTATTCCAAGGCTTATTGATATGAAAATAGAACCCTTTCTTTTAGTTTCAACAATTGATGTTATTATCGCTCAGCGACTTATAAGAAAATTGAATGATACCAAAGAAGAATACTTTTTGACTAAGCCAGCAATTGCGTCACTAGCAAAGAATATTGATCTAGACAGGGTATTAAAATTCTTAAAAGATGAAAAAATTGTTGATAAGGGTGCTGTTTGGGAAAAAATACCTTTTTATAGACCAGGGGCTCTGAAAGAAGGTAATGATGGATATACTAGCCGAATAGGTATTCACGAAGTGCTAAAAGTTACACCAACAATTAAGGATTTAATCATTAAAGGAGAAACCTCAGCAGAAATAGAAAAGCAGGCTAAGGCGGAGGGAATGCTCACGATGTTTGAAGACGGAATTTTTAAAGCCGTGCAAGGAATTACTTCAATAGAGGAAGTGTTGAGAGTGATTACAGAGTAGTCGTAAGTTGGTGTCATTCCCGCGTATGCGGGAATCCAGATTAAGCAGAGAAGAACTAGATTCCCGCATGCGCGGGAATGACAGAAAATTTCGTCGAAATAACAAAACAAAAAATAATAAAAATTTATGCAATTTAAATACAAATCTATAAATTCTCAAGGAGAAACTAAAGAATCTATCGCGGAAGCTGTAGACAAGTCGGTTTTGTATCGTGATCTAAAAGAAAAAGGCGAGACAATTGTAAGTGCGGAAGAAATAAAATCAAAACAAAATTCAATAATAAAAAAAATTTCCGGACTTTTTACTGGGATCAAAACTTTCGATAAAATTATTTTTGCAAAAAACTTGAGCACTATGATAGATGCAGGACTTCCGATTTCTCGTGGTCTTGCTGTTTTAAAAAAGCAGACAAAAAAAGTTAAGCTTCAAAAGATCTATGATGATCTTAATGAGAGTATTAAAAAAGGTAATTCATTAAGTGATTCAATGAAGGATCACCCAAAGTTTTTTTCAAATTTGTTTGTATCTATGGTTAAGGCAGGTGAGGAGAGTGGAAGTTTGGCCGAGTCTCTTAAGGTTGTGGCAATTCAAACCGAGAAATCCTATCTCCTGAGAAAAAAAATTCAAGGCGCTTTTATTTATCCTATTATTATTCTTTGTTTAATGACAGTTATTGGAATAATAATGCTTAAATTTGTAGTGCCTACAATAGTCGGAACATTTAAGGATATGAATGTAGCACTTCCTCTTTCAACCCGAATTATTATTTTTATAAGTGATGCGTTTCAAAATTATTTTCCGCACATATTGCTTTTACTGTCCATTTTAATTTTTCTCGGATTTTTATTTATACGTTCGAATGTTGGAAAGCGTTTTATTGATAACATTGTTCTCAATATGTCTGTTGTAGGTGAAATTTCTAAAGAAATAAATTCTGCTAGAACTGCTAGAACTTTGTCATCTTTACTCAAGGCGGGAGTTGATATTGTAGTTGCCACAAAAATTACAAAAGAGGTTATTCAGAATTCTTACTATAAAGATATTCTTGAAAAAGCAGAAAAAAGCATCCAAAAAGGAGAGCCATTAGCTAATGTATTTTTGGAAAATGATACATTTTATCCTCCTTTTGTTGGTGAGATGATAAGCGTCGGAGAAGAAACTGGAAAATTGTCCGATATGCTTATGGAAGTTGCGGTTTTTTATGAAAATGAAGTTGAACAAAAAACAAAAGATGTGTCTACAATCATAGAACCATTCCTTATGATCTTTATTGGTGTCGCTGTAGGATTTTTTGCAGTGGCTATGATATCACCAACGTATTCTGTGATGAATAATATCTAGAAATGATAAACAAAATGCTAAAATCAAAAGGATTTACTCTTGTGGAGATAGTTGTCTCAATAGCTATCACTATCCTGATTTCGCTTATCGTTATTTCTACATTCGCAAGTTTTAATAATCAACAAGTTTTAAAAAAAGAAACAGACGCAGCACTTTCAGTTTTAGAAAAAGCAAGATCGTTAACTCTTTCTTCTAAAGATTCTACACAATACGGTGTTCGTTTCCAGAGTAATAGTTTTATATTTTTTAATGGAGCTTCTTTTTCATCTTCTTCTCCTTCTAATGAAATCACCGTTCTTGATAATAAAGTTAGAATTGCAGATATTAATTTATCTAGTAATGGTGTCGATGTGGTTTTTGATAGACTTAAAGGAAGCACAAGTCAAAATGGAACTATCACATTTTTAGAAACAGCAGATTCTTCAAAAACAAAAACTATAACGATTTATCAAACAGGTTTAATTGAATCCAATTAATCTAATGCAAAAAAAAGCAGTTGAAAATAAAAAAGGAATGGGTCTTTTGGAAGTTGTGATAGGTTCTGCAATTATTCTACTAACAATTACAAGTTTTACTTCCTTTTATAACGCTTTTTTTATGTCTGCTTCTTTGAATAATCAAAAAATAGAAGCGAACGCTCTTATTACGGAAGGTTTTGAAACGGTCAGATTTTGGCGTGATTCTTCTTGGAATACAAAAATAGTGCCACTTACTATTGGTAGTAATTATTATTTAAGTTTTGACGGATCAAATTGGGTGCCAACCACCACAAAAATTTTTGTAGATAATATTTTTGAAAGAACAATTGTTTTTAATAATGTTTATCGGGACGCCAATAAAGATATTTCTTCATCCGGAACTCTCGATACAAACATAAGAAAAGTAACCGTTAGTGTTTCTTGGAATCCAGGAAATGGAACAACCACTAGATCAGTTTCGTCATATATTACTAATTTGTTAAGTAATTAAGGTTTTTGAATTATTGAAATGAATAATTTAACATCAAAAACAAAAAGAGGATTTTCACTCATAGAAATGATTATTTACATCGCTATTCTTGTTGTTATTCTTTTGTCAGTTATAAATATGATGCTGATTTTATCAAAATCTTATGGCCGTATAAAAGTTGAAAGAAATATAATGCATTCAACGACTGTAACACTTGAAAGAATGACTCGAGAAATAAAAGGAGCAAAAACGATCAATGTTGCGGGTAGCATTTTTAATTTAAGTCCTGGGAAATTGGTGCTTGATGGTATTGATAGTTTTGGTAATGCAACAACTACAACTTTTTATGTTGTAGGGAACTCGCTTCATGTTATGGAAGGTATTTCAGATAAAGGACCTATTATTTCGACTCAATCTAGAATTGATAATTTAATTTTTAGAAGAATAGCAAGCAGTTCCGCTGAAGCTGTAAAAATTGAAATGAGTATTGGCGGAGGAAGCGGTATCGCATCATCCTCTAGAAAGATTTATATGACTGTTACTTTGCGAAATAATTATTAATTTCAATGATTAATTTAAAAAACAAAAATAAATACAATAATGGGCAGACTCTTCTTTTTGTTGTAATTTTCTTTTTACTTATTTCTCTAACTATTATATTTTCAATAATTGCTCCTATGAATAGAGAATTTCAGGTAAGCCGTGATTATATTTCTTCTACTCAGGGATTTTATTTAACAGAAGGAGCGATAGAAGATGTGGTTTATAGGATAAAAAATGGTTTAACAGTAGCTTCTCCTGAGACTCTTATTCTTGATGGCTACACAGCAACAACGACAATTAGCAATATTGTCGGAGGTCAGTCTATTTCTACAGAAAGTTCCATTAAGTCACTTGTGAGAAAAGAAAAAATAGATCTTACCACAGGTCGCGGTGTTGCTTTTAGTTATGGAATCCAAGCTGGTTCTGGCGGTTTTAGTTTAATGGGTGGATCAAGGATCGTTGGCAATGCATTTGCTAATGGAAATATTATTGCTACAGATGGAAGTGTTATTACTGGCACAGCAATAGCCGCGAATAGTTCTGCGTTAGTTGCTGATCAAGTTAATAACACTCCAGAAACTCCACCAAATTCAATTAATTTTAGAAATGCTTCAGCTACACAGGATTTTGCTCAAAGCTTTACCGTTTCTTCAACAGGCCCTGTAAGTAAAATTCAATTTTATATAAAAAAAGTTGGAAGTCCTGCTGATATAACTGTCAGAATTGTTGCTGATTCTGGAGGATCGCCGAGCACTACTAATTTATTAACTACCAACGGCACTTTATTAGCATCAAATGTCAGCTTAACTAATTGGGGGCCTGTAGAAGTTGTTTTACCTTCAAATCCAGAGCTTGATTCTGGCACCACATACTGGATTATTTTAGACAATAGTTCTCAAAATAGTTCAAATTATTATATTATGGCAGCCAATTCTTCATATTCTTCTGGACAAGCAAAGATTGGTAAATATGCTGGCACTTGGACAAATACAACTCCTTCCGGTCTTGATGGATATTTTAATTTATTTTTAGGAGGTCTAACAGCTAAAATTGGCGGAGGAAGTTATGTCGGAGCTATAAATATTGGGCAAAGTGGAATTGGTGATGCTTGGGCGCATACAGTTACTGGTGCAAGTGTTGCAGGGACTATTTATTGTCAGGTTGGAAGTAGTAACAATAAAGCATGCAATACATCTCGTGCCGATCCTATACCAGAAGGATATCCGGTTTCTGATGCTAATATTTTAGACTGGAAGGGCGATGCAGTGGCAGGAGGAACTATTACTGGAGATTTACATGTTAATTATGCAGGAGCTACCTTAGGACCAAGAAAAATTACTGGCAATCTTACCGTTGATGGTGGTGGAACACTTACAGTTTCTGGAACTTTATGGGTTCAAGGAACTGTTACAGTAACTGGTGGCGGTAAGGTTAAATTAGCATCATCATACGGTAATGGTAGTGGTGTCATTGTTTCTGATGGTATTGTTAATCTTTCAGGAGGAGCAACTCTTAATGGCTCCGGACAAAATGGAAGTTATTTGCTTATTTTAACTACGAGTAATTGTCCTGAAGGTCCTTCTTGTGGCGGAAGTAATGCTTTATCTCTTACTGGTGGAGCTGGTGCTGTTATTCTAAATGCTCAAAATGGCACGATGAATCTTTCAGGTGGAGTTGCAACAAAAGAGGCTACCGCTTATAAAATGATTATTTCAGGAGGAGCTACTATAACTTACGAAGATGGTATTTCTAATTTAAATTTTTCAGGTGATCCAACAGGCGGATTTAATATAGTTAATTGGAATGAAATCCAATAAAATTTAAAATAGTGTATAATATATAAAAATTTGTTTTTAACAGGATGAATTTCAAAAATAAAAAAATCATAATCGCAAACTGGAAAATGAACCCAGAAACTTCCGAAGAAGCCAGGAAGATTTTTTTGTCGGTGCGTAAGAAAGCTCAAGAACTTTCTAAGACAGTAGTTGCTGTGTGTCCGCCGTTTATATTTCTTAGCGATTTTAAAAAATTATATGATAAGAAAATCTCTATCGGTTCACAGGATGTTTTTTGGGAGGAGCAAGGTGCTCATACAGGAGAAATTTCTGTGTCGCAAATCGCGAAGCTGGGCGGGAGTTTTGTTATAGTGGGCCATTCTGAAAGAAGACGAATGGGGGAAACCAACGAAATGGTAAATAAAAAAATTAAAGCAGTTGTTGATCATGGCATGACAGCAGTTTTGTGTGTAGGCGAGGAAGTGCGAGATGAAGATGGACATTATCTTCAATTTTTAAAAGATGAAATCACGGAATCTTTGAAAGGTTTAGGAAAACAATTTCTTGATAATTTGATAATCGCATATGAGCCTATTTGGGCAATTGGAAAAAATGACGATGATGCTATGTCTCCAAGCGATCTGCATGAGACCACCCTTTATATTAGGAAAATTCTTATAGAAATTTATGGAAAAGATTGGGTTATGAATATTCCGATAATTTATGGCGGTTCTGTAAGTTCAGAAAATGCCGAAGGCCTTTTATTTAATGGCGAAGCCCAAGGTTTGCTTGTTGGAAGAGATAGTTTGGATACAAAAAAGTTTTGTGAAATATTAGAAATAGCTGACAAAAAATAAAATGAACCTGCCAACACTAAAAGATATTAAAGATATAAAAGGAAAAAAAGTGCTGTTGCGCCTAGATTTAAACGTGCCTATTAAAGACAATAAAGTTGAGAATGATTACAGGATAAGAAAAAGCCTTAGAACTATAAAATTTCTTGTTGACGGCGGAGCAAAAATTATTGCTGTAAGCCATATTGATCATACAGAAAATTCTCTGAAAGTCGTTGCGGATCACCTCGGACATCAATTCAATGTTGATTTTGTTTCCGATCTATTTGGCGAGGAAGAGCAAAAAAGATTTCAAGTAATGATAGAAGGCGAAATAATCATATGTGAGAATATCAGAAATTATGAAGGCGAAGAAAAAAATGATGAAGAATTTTCCAAGAAATTGGCAGGACTCGCAGATATTTATGTGAACGAAGCTTTTTCTGTGTCGCATAGAAATCACGCTTCGATAGTTGGAGTTACGAAATTTTTGCCACACTATGCAGGTTTTCAATTTGAAGAAGAAGTAAATAAATTAAGCGAGGCTTTCAATCCATCTCATCCGTTTCTTTTTATTCTTGGTGGAATAAAGTTTGAGACCAAAGTTCCTCTTTTGGAAAAATTTTTGAAGAGTGCCGATATGGTTTTTGTCTGCGGAGCCTTGGCGAACGATTTCTTTAAAATTCAAGGATATGAAACTGGAAAATCCAAAGTATCGTCCAAGCAGTTTGATTTTAAAAAAATGTTAGATACTCAAAAAATATCTATACCTAATGACGTAAGAGTAAAAAATGACCAAGGTGTTTTTGTGAAATTACCCAGTGAAGTTTTAAAAGATGATACTATCGTTGATGCTGGTCCGGAAACATTATTGAAATTTAAGGATATGATATCAAAATCCGCTTTTATATTATGGAATGGCCCGCTTGGCGCTTATGAAGATGGTTTTTCAGAAGGAACAGAAGGCGTCGCAAAACTTATTGCAGAAAGAGGAGTAGTATCTATCGTTGGAGGCGGAGATACTCTCGCATCCATTGAGAAGCTTGGCATTGAAGATAAATTTTCTTTTGTTTCCACTGCAGGCGGTGCAATGCTTGATTTTCTCGCAAATGAAACATTGCCAGGAATCGAAGCTCTAAAAAGTTAATTTCTAAAATTAGCCCATTAACAATGAATCCTCAAATTAAACTTGAGGGTTTGCTTTTTATATATTTAAGAGCAAAATATCGATAGAAAGGAGGTGGAATATGAATGTTAGAGTTTCTGTCTTTTTTAGACAAGTTTCATTTCAGAAAAATTATGATGGTTATATAATTTTTACTTTTTTAGGCAACTCAAAGATCAAGCCAAAAAATTTTAAATTTCTTATTAAAAATTTTGTACCGATCAGGAGTTTTGAGATCGCTATTCAAGGCATAGATGATGCAGGCTTTGAATACGATTTCGGATCTTTTTTGGCTTCAAAAATGACCTTCGTGGCTTCTTCGGTAAAACCGTCTCCTAATGAACTTTGGATAGACGACTTAGATGATAATTTGCATTTTCTTGAGGATGTAACTTTTCATTTCGATATAGAGAAAGAGATCGAGAAAGGAAAATCAGGGAAAGAGGAAGAAATGGAAAAGTTTTTTGTGGAAAGGAGAATAGGTATTGCCAGGATGATTCTGAGAGTGCTTGCGAGCACCCATTTCAGTTTATGTAAATGTTTTGAAAAAGAACCCGAATTAAAAAATGACATCACTCAGATAACGCGAGATTTTAATGTTCCGCTTGGAAAAATACCGGAAGAAAAAATAATAAAATGGTTCGAATAAAAATACCTTATCGATCGATAAGGTATTTTAATTTGCGCGAGTTGCTTTTTATATATTTAGGCGCAAAATATTAAGCGGAGGAGGTGACAGATATGTTGGCCTATGTTTCTATATTTTTTAGACAGATCAAGTTTGAAGAAAATTATTTTGGCTATATAGTTTTTAATTTAAATTTTAGCGATGGAAGTAATGGATCAAAAAAGTTTAAATTTTTAATTAAAAATATTGTGCCAATAGAGAAGTTTGAATTTTCCATACAAAGCATAGATGAAAATGGTATAGAATCTGATTTTGGATCTTTTTTAACTAACGGTATTTCAGAAGTAGAGCCTGAAGAATTTCATGTTGAAAGTAATCTTGGCAAATTTTATATTCTTGAGGATGTAACTGAAGAAGATTCTGATGAAGATTGCATGGAAAATGAAAGGCTAAAAGCCTTCATTAAAGAGAGAAGAGCAGTTATTTCCTGGACGATTTTATGGTTAGCTTTTTACTTGTATCAGGGTTTAAGTGATAATATACGGAAGTATCCCATGTTAAAAGACGAGATATTATCAACCAAGCACGATATTGATTTTAATTTTGCAGAAGGGGTGCCTGAAAGCAAAATAAAAGAATGGTTCAAATAGAATAAAAAATACCTTATCAATTGATAAGGTATTTTAATTTTCACAAGTTGCTTTTTATAGATTTAAGCGCAAAATATTAGACAGAAAGGAGGGGTAGCTATGGAAGCAAAAGCCTTCATACGTCTTCGACAAGTTCTGTTTCAAAGAAATTATGATGGTTATATAATTTTTAATTTTAAATTCGGCAGGGAAAATAAGTCAAAAAAATTCAATTTTTTTGTTAAAAATATTGCTTTGTCTGATCATTTTGAATTTTCTGTGCAAGGTGTAAATGAAGAAGGTTCAGAATATGAATTCGGATCTTTTTTGGCTTCTAGCGAACCTTTTACTGATTTTCCAGAAGGTCTATCTCCAGACGATATTTTATTTTTTATTGGAAGTAATTCTGGTGATTCGTATCTTCTTGAAGATGTGACTATGGAGGAGGAAGAATCTAATCAAGGAGAGACTGAACGTTTTGTCAAAGAAAGAAGAATAAATGTTTCCTGTTTTATTTTGAAATTAGTAATGGATATTCATCAGATTCTTAATAAAGTCATAGAAGAACATCCAGAACTTGAAGATAGAACTGATGTGGCTATTGAATCTGAGCCCGAAGTTGAATTTCAAAAAGACATACCAGAAAGCAAAATAAAAGAATGGTTCAAATAGAATAAAAAATACCTCATCAATTGATTGATGAGGTATTTAAATTATAAGTTAGAGATTATTTTTTGGGCAGTTTCTTCTTCCTGGCCGGGTTCATAGTCTTTGTGGCCCCAATGTTTTAAGCCGTCTGTTAGAAATCGAGGAATTATATGAAGATGCGAATGAAATACAAGCTGACCAGCAGCTGCTTCATTGTTCATTATTATATTTATGCCGTCTGCATTTACGCCGATCTTCACTGCTTTGCATATTTTTTTAGCAGTTCTTATAACGGAGCAGAGCGTTTCTTCCGGGATTGTAAAAATATCTCCTGTATGCTTTTTAGGAACGACAAGAGTGTGCCCGACATTTGTCGGACGAATATCTAAAAAGGCGCAGGTTTCTTCATCCTCGTATACTTTTTGCGAAGGAATTTCGCCTTTTATAATTTTGCAAAATATGCAGTCTTCCATGCGTGTATTATATACAATGAAAGAGTCTTACGAAAGAGGTCGATTGTCAATCTCTTTTAGGTTGGTTTAGCGTGCTAAAATGTTTGAATGTCAAAAAACTATTCTTTACACGAACCAATGCAGTCTAATTATTCGGAGGAATTAAAAACATACCCAGATTTTTTAGCTGAATTACTTTTTCATAGAGGTTTAGACAATTCAGCCAAGGCGGAAAGTTTTCTTAATCCTGATTATGAAAATCATATGCATGATCCTTTTTTGATGAAGGACATGGAAAAGGCTGTTTCTCGAGTGCTTGATGCAATTTCAAAAAATGAGAAAGTAATTATTTTTGGTGACTATGATACTGACGGCATTCCTGCTTCGGTTATATTTCACGATTTTTTTAAAAAAGTTGGATTTCAAAATTTTAAAAATTATATACCGCATCGTCACAATGAAGGTTTCGGTCTTAACAAAAGTGCGATAGAAGAATTTGCAAAAGACGAAACGAAACTTTTGATCACGCTTGATTGCGGAGTTGCTGATGTAGAAGAAGTTGATCTAGCCAACAAACTTGGCGTTGAAGTTATAATCACAGATCATCATTTGGTTACACAAAAAGGCTTGCCGAAGGCGTATGCCATTTTGAATCCAAAACAAGATGACTGTAATTATCCAGAAAAAATGCTTTGTGGTGCTGGTGTCGGATTCAAATTTATTCAGGCGCTCATTAAGAGAGGAAATTTTGATATAAAAGATGGTTGGGAAAAATGGCTTTTAGATATGGTTGGCATAGCAACGCTTTCCGATATGGTTCCGCTTCAAGGCGAGAATCGCGTGTTTGCGTATTATGGCCTAAAAGTTTTGAGGAAATCTCCGCGTCCAGGACTTATGAAATTATTTCGAAAGCTTAATGTTAATCCAAAAAATATAAATGAAGATGATGTCGGTTTTACAATTTCTCCACGCATAAACGCAGCTTCCAGAATGGGTTCGCCTCAAGATGCTTTTAATATGCTGTCGACTGTAGATGAGGTTGAAGCGGGAAATTTTGTGGAACATTTAAATAAAATAAATGATGAGAGAAAAGGAATTGTCGCTTCGCTTATAAAAGAAATAAAGAAAAAAATAAACGAAAGAAATCCGGAAGAAAAGAAAAAAATAATTGTTATAGGAAATCCAAATTGGAAACCGTCGCTTTTAGGTCTTGTGTGCGGAAATATAATCGAGGAACATTCTTGCCCTGTTTTTCTTTGGGGTAGGGACGGCGACGGCGTTTTGAAAGGCTCATGTAGATCGGACGGAAGTATTAGTCTGGTTGAACTTATGAACAAAGTTCCAAAAGAAATTTTTGAAGATTTTGGCGGGCATCATTTAGCAGGAGGATTTACAGTATCAAATGAAGGAGTTCACTTTTTAGAAGATGAAATTGAAAAGGCTTACGAGAGTATGGATAAAAACCAAAATGATTTTAATACGGTTTTTATAGATCGAAAGCTTTCTTTAGATGATGTTAATTGGGACACATATTCTTTTATTGAAAAACTTGCTCCATACGGCGTTGGCAATCCTAAGCCAGTTTTTCTTTTTGAGAATGTTTCTATTTGTGGCGTTAAGAAATTTGGAAAACAAGGCAATCATTTAGAACTAACTTTTGAAAACAAAAATCGTAAAAAAATTCCAGCAATAATTTTTTTTATGGCAGATTCGCCGAGTTTCTGTGATTTGAAAATCGGTGATAAAATAAATCTCGTGGCATCTTTGGAAAAATCGCTTTTTAGAAATTTTCCAGAATTGCGACTTAGAATAATAGATACTATATAAATATGGAAAATGATGTAATTACAATTTTTACAGACGGTTCATCAAGAGGAAATCCTGGTCCGGGAGGTTTCGGTGCGATCCTTACTTATGGAAATAATGCTGTTGAAATTGGTGGAAGGGAAGATAATACAACCAATAATCGTATGGAACTTTCTGCTGCGATAGAGGCGATTAATTTTACTGCTGTAAATGAAACAGGATGCTCTATGATTGTTGTTTATTCTGATTCAAAATATGTTATTGAAGGAATTACCAAGTGGGTGTATGGATGGGTGAAGAATGATTGGAAAACAAAAACTAAAGATGATGTTTTAAACAAAGATCTATGGGAGAGGCTTTTTAAGCTAACTCGTGGAAAAGAAATTGATTGGAAATATATTGGTGGGCATATTGGCATTGCAGGCAATGAAAGGGCGGATGAGATCGCGACTGAATTTGCAGATAAAAAATCTCCAAAACTTTTTAAGGGAACATTGGAAGATTATCCTATAAATGTTTTTGAAACTTCCCATAATGAAGCAAAAAAAACTTCTAAGTCTCGCTCGAAAGCAAAAGCATATTCATACTTAAGTATGGTTGATGGGGAAATAAAAAAGCACTCCTCGTGGGAGGAATGTAAGGCTAGAGTGAATGGAGTAAAAGGAGCTAAATATAAAAAAGCATTATCTCTAGAGGAAGAAAAAGAAATCATTAAAGCTTGGAGTAAATAGAAATAAAAAAGAGAAACCGAAGGTTTCTCTTTTAAATTTGAAGTTTAGCTTTCGTGGTCATGTTCTATCCTTTTGCTTTCTTCCGGATATAATCTGTCTGCCATAAAAGCAAGATATTCAGAATTTAAATTAAGGCAATTTTTAACAAGTTCGCAGAAATACAAATATAAATTGAGCTCATTTTCTAAAAGTTCCTTATATTCTTCGCTGTAAGAATTTAAGGTTTTTTCTCTTTCGAGCCTTTCAGACCTTGCTTGTAACCATCTTTTTTCGGCAATTCTTATGAGCTTTTCTTTTTTATCGCGATAAGTTTTTATTGCAAGAGTTATAACTGTTACAAAAAATGCGGATAAAAAAACAAATAGCCAATTATTCATAATTTCTCCTTTCCCGGGTAAATTTAATCATATTTTAACTGAAAGTAAAGTCTTTTTACGAATATGGTGAGGGATGTTATTATGTCCGAATGTCAAAAGAAACTTTTCTATTTATGATCGCCGGTTTTATCTTAGGCGTCTTTTTTAGATCATATTTAAACTTAGGTTTATATTTTTCTATTTTTATTGTTTTTGTTTCAGTTGTTGTTTTTTTATACACCTATTTTTGTAGGCAATCTTTAATAAATTATCAAAAATTATTATTTTTTAGCATATTTATTTTATTTTTAGGAATTGGTTTTTTGCGATACGATATTTCTGAAGTTCGATCTGATAAAATTTTTCTAGATGGTTTTTTAGGAGAAAAAATTTCTGCTGAGGGAATTATTACAGAAGAACCAGACGAGAGAGAAAATGATACAAGACTTGTTGTAAGTCTGATTAAAATTAATTCAGTAGAAAGTGATAAAAAATTAGAAAGTAGCGTTCTTGTTACTGTAAATAATTATCCTCGTTATAAATATGGCGATAAAATCGAAATTTTAGGAAGTTTAAAAGATCCAGTGAATTACGAAAGTAACGGTCGGATTTTTGATTACAAGTCTTATCTTGCAAAGGATGGAATTTTTTATGAAATGAAACAGCCGAAAGTTGTATTGATTTCACATGACAACGGCAACGCTTTTAGAGGTGCACTTTTTAAGATTAAGGGTGCATTTATGAAAAATATTGAAAATGTAATTCCAGAGCCTGGAGCTTCTTTTATGGGCGGACTTCTTCTGGGTGCTCGAAAGTCTATAAATAAAGATTTGTTAAATAATTTTAGAATTGATGGAGTAATTCATGTGGTGGTGCTTTCCGGTTATAACATTACAATTGTTGCTGAGTCGATAATGAAATTTTTTTCATTTTTACCGAAGATTTTTAATTCATGTATCGGGGTAGCAAGCATCATAATTTTTGCTTTGGTGACAGGCGGAAGTTCGACGGTGGTTCGCGCAAGTATAATGATGCTCATTGTTATTTTAGCCAGATCTACTGGAAGGCCATACAATGTTTTACGAGGCCTTATTCTTGCCGGAGTGTTTATGGTTTTTTACAATCCGAAAATTTTGGTATTTGATTCGTCATTCCAGCTTTCTTTTATGGCAACATTAGGACTTATTTTATTGCCCCAATATATCGAAAAATATTTTATTTTTATTACGGATAAATTTAATTTGCGCGAAATGGTAGTTTCTACCATCTCAACGCAGATCTTTGTTTTACCTCTTATTTTATATAGCACAGGGCTTCTTTCTCTAGTTGCGCTTCCAGTTAATTTTTTAATACTCGCATTTGTTCCAATAACAATGTTTTTCGGTTTTCTTACCGGAGTCTTCGGGTTTCTTGGAAATATTTTCTCGTTAATTCCTGCATATATTTCGACCGCTTTTATTTCTTATGAGCTTTTTGTTGTAAACTTTTTTGCAAAAATTCCTTACGCAGCTATTACAATTTCTCAATTTTCATCATTTTTGCTTTTTATAATTTACGTAGTGTATGGAATTTTAATTTTTACTTTTAATAAAAATAAAGGTTCCTCGAAGCAAAGCTCTTAGGTATTATTGGGACTCGCTTTAATTGTTCGCTTGCTCGGCAAAGTCGTGTGATATTGAACCTGTGTTTCGTCTTCGCTCGGACGTCATGCAAACTAAGAAGTTTGCGCGACGCTTCTCGTTCGACGAAATAAAAAAATTACCATCGAATAGGTAATTTAATTTACTAGAAATAATTGTAGGTTTTAAAAAACGTGTAATTTTACTGCGGTTAACGATTCTGATACAGATTTGTTTAAAGAAAAGAAAACTCTTTTTATTCCAAAACCTACAAGTGCGTATATTACTAAAGCGAATAGAACTCCGAAATCAAGAATGAACCATCCTCCGACTGTTACTGGTTGGAAAATTCCTTTGAATGGCAAAATAAGTGGATCACTTAAATAATAAAGCCATTGCGTAAATATTGTTGCTGGGTTTGCGCTGACTGAGCTTAATATGAATACGAGTCCTAAAATTACCACTATTGCATCAACGGCAAAGCTGAATATTTTTGAGACGACAATCAAGACAGCATTGATTATTGAAAGTATAAAAATAGAAATTGTTCGATTTAGTTTTTGAAGAAATATACGAAACTGCATATATAATATTTTATCATATATTTGCTCCAAAAATATTTTTGAAATTTTGCATGTGGATAGCAATTCTGTTATTGCTGTGCATTTAGGAAGTTTTTTTCTACAACTTCCCAATTAAGGTTTGAGAAAAAATCTTCAACATATTGTTTCTTTCCGCTTGGTTGATAGTCAAAAATGAATGCATGTTCCCACATATCAAGAACAAGAATAGGCTGTGCTCCAACTAATTGTCCTAAATGTTGTTCGTCGATCCATGAGTTTAAAAGTCTTTTTGCATACTGATCATAATAAAGTATTACCCAGCCTAAACCTCGAGTTGTCGCGATGGCTTTGAAATGCGCGAGCCATTTATCAAAATCTCCAAAGTCAGTTTCTATAGTTTTTTTGAGCGCGCTTTCATCGCTAAGTTCTTTGGGTCCATTTTCAAAATTTCTAAAGTAATATTCATGGTTTCTCATACCATCAAATTCAAAACCGAATCGGCGTTGGAGTTCACCCAATATATAAGAATTTTTTTCTAAGTCGACGGAAAGTTCTTCTATCTTATCTAAAATTAGATTCGTATTTTTTACATATCCCGAGTAAAGCTTGAGATGCTCCTCAATATTTTTAGTCGAGATTCCTTTTAAGTCAGAGATATTAAATTTTTGTTCTTCATAATGTTTCATATTTTTAAATTATATCATGCATATTTTTTCTTGAAACTTTTAATTTTTTGTAAAAAAATGTAGCATGAACGAACATGACAGATCTTCTTGTTAAATTAAAAAAGAATTTAAGACTTTATTTTCTCGCAATATTTTTTGTTGGAAGCTGTTTTATTTGGTATGCAGTATTGCGCGAAGGCGACGCAAAGACACTTCAAGTAGATTTTTTAAATGTTGGGCAAGGTGATGCGATATATATAGAAGCGCCGAATGGAAATCAGCTTCTTATTGATGGCGGGCCAGGAAAAATTTTGCTTACTCGGCTTGGCGAAGTTATGCCTTTTTATGATCGCTCTATTGATATGCTTTTAATAACAAATTCAGATAGCGATCATATGGCAGGTTTTATAGATCTTATGAATTCTTATGGTGTTGAAAAAATAATCGAGCAGGGAACAAATCCTAATACTGCGATATATAAAGAAGTTGAACAACTTGAAAAAGAAAAGGGGATCGAAAAAGTCGTTGCAAGACGCGGTATGAAAATTATTTTAGATGAAGAAGACGGAGTTTATTTAGATATTCTTTTTCCTGATAGAGATGTGTCTGGTTCAAAAACTAATGATGCCTCAATTGTCGCTCATCTTATCTACGGCAAAAATTCATATTTGCTGACAGGTGATTCGCCACAGAATGTAGAAAAATATCTTATTAGTCTTGATGGTGGAAATTTAAAAAGCGATGTTTTGAAAGTTGGGCATCATGGCTCTCGCACTTCTACATCAGACGAACTTTTAGGTTATATTTCTCCAAAGTATGCAGTTATTTCTGCAGGACTTAATAATTCTTATGGTCATCCGCATAAAGAAACTATCGACGTGCTTAATAAATTTAATATAAAAACCTTTATAACTTTTAAAGATGGAACAATAGTTACAAAGTCTGACGGGGAAACTATAAACTTTGAGTTTTTAAATTAAGTATCAAAACAAAAAACCGCTATAGGCGGTTTTTTGTTTTTTTAAGTATTTAGTTTATATAACCTTTGCTTTTCTGAGTGTTGCGTATGCGCCGTTTTTGTTGATTGTCTTGATAGCTTTAGCTGAAAGGGTAAGGCGAACGAACTTTTTGAGCTCAGGGACGTAAATTTTCTTCTTCTGAAGATTAGGATGTCTTCGTCTTAATCCTGTTGGATTGTATTGAGTAGCACGCGTGCGGTTTGAATAACCGCCGCCGACAACTGATTTCTTTTTTGTTACTGGGCAAACTTTCATAGTGTTAACTGATACGTTGTTATTTGTGGTATTATGTTACCATAATCTTTTTATATTGCAAACTATATGTCTTTAAGCGTCATTTTTGTCATTGTTATAGTCATTATGTCAGTTGTTATCCATGAAGTTTCTCACGGATTTGCTGCTGATATGCTAGGTGATCCAACAGCTCGATATGCTGGAAGATTAACCCTGAATCCTTTAAGTCACTTAGATTTTTTCGGATCATTTTTAGTTCCTCTTCTTACATATAATCTTGGAGGATTTGTTTTTGGTTGGGCAAAACCAGTTCCTTATAATCCTTATAATCTTAGAAATCAAAAATGGGGTGACGCTATTGTAGCGGTTGCTGGGCCCTTATCAAATATACTTTTAGCTTTGTTTTTCGGTTTAGTTATCCGTTTCGGAACACAATTCGGCGTTCTGAATAATTCGTTCATTCAAATATCTAGTTTTTTGGTATTAATTAACATTGGTCTTGCGATATTTAATCTCGTCCCAGTGCCTCCGCTTGATGGTTCAAAGATACTTTTTTCTTTATTACCGCTTCGTTTTAGGAATATTCAGATATTTTTAGAGCAATATGGCATCTTTCTTCTTCTTATTTTTATCTTTTTCCTCTGGCAGTTTCTTTCACCTGTAGTTGGTTTGTTATTCAAATTGTTTACTGGAATGTCTTTGTAAGAAAAATGAATCAAAATGTCCGGAAAATAAGTCCGGACATTTTTATAAAGAACTAGTTTTACGTCCAATATCGTCATTATTTTAGAGAATAAGTTGCATTTTTTCTTTAATATATTATATTAGAACCTACATATACACACGCAAAAAGTTTTTATATGCCTACAATAAATCAATTAATCAAAAATAGAAGAAAAAGTTTAAAGCGAAAGCCAGTTTCTGTTGCTTTGGGACGTAGTTTTAACGTATTAAAGAACAAGCCGGTTTTTTATCCATCACCTTTAAAAAGAGGTGTTTGTATCAAAGTAACCACAAAGACACCAAAGAAACCAAACTCAGCTATCAGAAAGATCGCTAGGGTTAGACTTACAAACGGTATGGAAATCACAGCATATATTCCAGGTATCGGTCATAATCTTCAAGAACACTCAGTTGTTTTGCTTTCTGGAGGAAAGACTCGAGACGTAGGTTTACGTTACAAGGTTGTTCGCGGAAAGTATGATGCAGGAGGAGTAGAGAGTCGACGCCAAGCACGAAGTCAATACGGTGCAAAAAGACCTAAAGCAGGTGCTAAAGCTAAATAAGACTAATAAATATATAATCAAATGCGAAGAAGAATTAAAAATAGACATGAATTAAACCCAGACTTAACTTACAACTCACCTAAGGTTGCTAAGTTTATTAATTGTGTAATGGAAGAAGGTAAAAAACATACAGCAACTAAGGTTGTATATGATGCTTTTGATCTAATAAAAGAAAAGACACAAAATCCAAATCCTCTTGAAATTTTTGATACCGCTATTAAAAATATCGGTCCTCAAATGGAAGTTCGATCTCGCCGAGTTGGAGGAGCTAACTATCAAATTCCTAGAGAAGTCCGACCTGAAAGACGACAATCTCTTGCTTTTCGTTGGGTTATTGAAGTTACAAGGAAGAAAAAAGGCCAACCAATGCACGTTAAACTTGCCGATGAATTAATCGCAGCAAGTAAAAATGAAGGAGAATCAATCAAGAAGCGTGAGAATACTCACAAAATGGCAGAGGCAAACAAGGCTTTCGCTCATTTTGCTTGGTAAGATTAATAGTTTAATACAACGTATGTGTGTCGCTTTTCGGTAATACTATACTTGTTGTTGTATTGCCGGTTTTTTAATAAAAATTTTTATAATTAATAATTTGTAATTTATGAACAGAGATTATCCATTAGAAAAAGTTAGAAATTTTGGGATCGTCGCCCACATTGATGCCGGAAAAACAACTACTTCCGAGCGTGTTTTGTTTTACACAGGCGTTTCTCACAAGATCGGAGAGGTTCACGAAGGCGATACTGTGATGGACTGGATGGAACAGGAAAGAGAAAGAGGAATTACTATTACAGCTGCGGCGACAACATGTTTCTGGACTCCTACTTATGCACATGGAGATGAGTCAAAAAAACACAGATTTAATCTCATCGATACCCCGGGGCACATCGACTTTACTATTGAAGTTAAGCGTTCTCTACGCGTGCTCGACGGTGCCGTTGTAGTTTTTGACGGAGTCGCAGGTGTTGAACCACAATCCGAAACAAACTGGCGATATGCCGAAGAAGGTAAAGTGCCAAGAGTTTGTTTTATAAACAAGCTCGACCGAATGGGAGCTTCTTTTGAGAAATCTTTTGCTAGCATTCTTGATAGACTTACAAAAAATGCAGTTAGAATGCAGATTCCAATGGGTTTGGAGGAAAATCATGAAGGTGTTGTCGATCTTCTTATTATGAAAGCTTATCACTTTGAAGGTGATAAAGGTTCAAAGGTAGTTCAACTTGAAATTCCTGCTGAATATATGGACGAAGCTAAAAAATATCACGCAGAACTTGTTGAAAAAATTGTTGAGACCGATGATGCTCTTATGTCTGACTATCTTGAAGGAAAAGAAATACCAATTCCAGTATTAAAAGAAGCTCTTCGAAGAGCTGTGATTGCAAATAAAATTTATCCAGTATATACAGGTTCTGCTCTTAAAAACAAAGGCGTTCAGCTTGTTCTTGACGCTGTTGTTGATTATTTACCATCTCCACTTGATATTCCACCACCAAAAGGTATTGATCCTAACACAGGATTAGAAATTACAAGAGAAGTTTCTGATGAGGCACCTCTTGCAGCTCTCGCATTTAAACTCCAATCTGACCCATTCGTTGGTCAGCTAACATTCTTCCGTGTTTATTCTGGAACTCTAGAGTCTGGTTCTTATGTTTACAATGTTACAAAAAATAAAAAAGAACGCGTAGGACGAATTCTTAGAATGCATGCGAACGAACGAGAAGAAGTTAAAAAAGTTTTTGCTGGAGAAATTGCTGCAGCTGTTGGTCTTAAGGAAACTTTTACATCAGATACGCTTTGCGATGAAGATCACCCTATAATTCTAGAAAGAATTGTTATTCCAGAATCTGTTATTTCTATGAGAATTGAACCAAAGACAAAAGCAGACCAGGAAAAAATGGGTATGGCTCTTAAGCGACTTTCTGACGAAGATCCAACATTCAGAATTTCTTCAGATCAAGAAACAATGGAAACAATTATTTCAGGAATGGGAGAATTGCACTTGGATGTTATAGTTGATCGTATGAAAAGAGAGTTTAGCGTTGAAGCTGATGTCGGCAAGCCTCAAGTAGCTTACAAAGAAACAATTTTGGGCGAAGCCGAAGCCGAATCAAAATATATTAAACAATCTGGAGGTAAAGGTCAGTATGGTCACGTGCGAATTCGCGTTAAGCCTCTCGATAAGACTGTAGATCTAGATGATTTGCCAAAGAATGTTAAGCGATATGATCATTTTGAATTCATCAACTCAATTAAAGGAGGTGCTATTCCTTTGGAATTTATTCCAGCAGTTGAAAAGGGAATTAAAGAGGGAATGGAACGAGGAGTTTCTGCAGGTTACAAGCTTGTAGATTTGTCAGTAGAACTTTATGATGGTTCATATCACGATGTTGATTCTTCAGAAATGGCATTCAAAATTGCAGGATCAATGGCTCTCCAAGATGCTGCAAGACGCGCAAAGCCAGTTATTCTTGAACCAATTATGAGTCTTGAAGTTGTAACCCCAGATAAATTCATGGGTGACGTTACTGGACAATTGAGCTCAAAGCGAGGCCAGATCGAAGGAATGGAGGATCGCGGACAGCTAAAGGTTATCAAGGCAAAAGTTCCTCTTTCAGAAATGTTCGGATACACAACAGTATTGCGATCAATGACTGAAGGACGCGCTACATCAACTATGGAATTTGATCACTATGATGTAGTTCCAGCAAACATTGCCGCTCAAATCGCAGAATCAAGAAAGTAAAATAATATAATTTATAGACAAATACAAAATCTCCAGCTTTATTGTAAAGCTGGAGATTTTGTATTGCATCCGAGTATATTTGTTGTATTGTTATCGTAGAAAGATTTTTTTATGAAGACAGGATTAGATTATCATTTACTCGCTGTTCTTAGTGTTGTTATAACAGTTCTAAGAAAAAATCCACGAGGTGTGAGCCTAGAATTTCTTTTAGGAGAATTTTCAAGAGAATGGGAAAAAATGATTGGAGCAAATGTAAGACAAATAGAACTCTGTTATCAGAGAATTGGTTTTGTTCTTGATCTGTATGAGAAAATGTCCATGATCCATGCTCAAGCATTGCTTTATGATTATGATGAAATGAAGAGGGATGTTTTGAAAGTAATAGAGATGTTGGAGTTAGATGATCGAGTAGTTGAAGATAATAAGCAATTTTTCTTACTTTCAAGTGCCTATTTAAGCGCGAACACTGATTTTCAAATAAGGCTCTGTCATACAATTTTCGATTGTTTGAAGAATAATGGAGGGAAATTAATACCCATAGACGAGCTTGCTGAATATTTGTATGAGGAACTCGGTTTTGTTCCTGATAGAAAAACTATTCATAGAGCTTGCTCATTTCTTATTAATAAAGGAGTAATTGCATGCGATCGTGAAAGAGGATTTTTTTCCATAAGTGATTATTTCTGAAAATATTTTGAATATAAAAAGAGTTTCTAATTTAAGAAACTCTTTTTGCTTTCTAAATAGAAGCGATTCTCAATATTTCGGTATTTTGGGGAAAAATTTATTGACCTTTAATAATTAGTTTGCTACTATGGGAAATAACGCAATTTGCGATATTTTTATTTTGTAGTTTATTAATTTAAAACTAAATTACAAAAAAGAGGCTAATTTGCATATTAAAATTATTATTAATTATCTAATTTGGATTCTGATTTAGATAAATGATTGAAGGTAAGGAATTCCATCTTTAATCTTAAGATCTTAAATTTGAGTCTTTAAATTTAAAAAACTATGGCAGAAGCATTCGATCGTTCAAAGCCACACGTCAACATTGGTACAATTGGCCACGTTGACCACGGGAAGACAACTCTTACCGCAGCTATTTTGCATACTTTGGATATGAACAAAGACGCAGGATATGGCGCTAGAGTAGAAGCAGTTGATAGCATTGATAACGCACCTGAGGAAAAGGCAAGAGGAATCACAATTGCTCTTCACCACTCAGAGTATTGGACACCATCAAGACACTACGCTCACATTGATGCTCCAGGACACGCTGACTACATTAAAAACGTGATTACTGGTGCCGCTCAAATGGACGGTGCGATCTTAGTTGTAGCTGCAACAGACGGTGCAATGCCACAAACTCGAGAACACATCCTTCTTGCTCACCAAGTTGGAGTGCCTAAAATTATTGTATTTCTAAACAAGTGCGATATGGTTGCTGATCCAGAAATGATTGACCTTGTTGAAGAAGAACTCCGAGAACTTCTAGAAAAGAACGGATTTGATAAAGACGCTCCAATAATCCGAGGTTCAGGACTTAAGGCTCTTGAAGCAACATCAAAAGATGACGAATGGTCAAAGAAAGTATTACAACTTATGGAAACTGTTGATACATACATTCCAACACCAGTTCGAGAAATTGAAAAACCATTTCTTATGCCAATTGAAGACATATTCTCAATTGAAGGCCGAGGAACAGTTGTTACTGGCCGTATCGAAAGAGGTGTAATAAAAGTTGGAGAAGAAGTTGAAATTGTCGGTATAAAACCAACAACAAAGACAACTATTACTGGTATTGAAATGTTCAACAAGTCTCTAAACGAAGGACAAGCAGGAGACAATGCTGGAATTTTACTCCGAGGAACAAAGAAAGAAGATGTTCACAGAGGACAAGTTTTAGCAAAGACAGGTTCAGTAACTCCACACACAGACTTTGAAGCAGAAGTATATGTATTAAAGAAAGAAGAAGGAGGACGACATACACCATTCTTCTCTGGATACAAACCACAATTCTACATTCGAACAACAGACGTTACAGGTGATGTTACATTACCAACAGGTGTTGAAATGGTTATGCCAGGAGACACAATAAAGTTTACAGTTAAGCTTGTTGCACCAGTAGCACTTGAAGAACAACAACACTTTGCTATTCGAGAAGGTGGAAAGACAGTTGGAGCAGGAGTTGTTACAAAGATCACTGCTTAATACTTTTAGGGTCAATTTATTTGACTTAAAGGGTAAAAATATATAGCATAAAGGAACTCAAATTAAATTAATTACATTATGGTTACAAAAGAACCAACAAAAAAGAATACAACCGTTAAGGCACCGAAGGCACCAAGAGCTGCAAAAGCTAAGGTTGCTGCAAAAACAGCAGTAAAAGTTATGCCTAAAGGTGAAAATATTCAGCAAATATTACGAATTCGTGTCCGCGCTTATGAACACAAGGTTCTAGACGCTTCAGTTAAGCAAATATTGGATACAGCACTTCGTTTTGATGCTAAGGTTCTTGGTCCTATTCCTCTTCCTACTGAAATTAAGAAATACACAGTCAATCGCGCATCTTTTGTTTATAAAAACATCAGAGAGCAGTTCGAAATGAGAACTCATAAGCGCTTGCTTGATATTCTTAATCCATCAGCAAAGATAATAGAGGCTCTAACAAATATGAGTTTACCATCAGGAGTAAATATAGATGTAAAGATGATCTAAATTTCTAAATCAAAAATAAAAACAGCTCGCCAACAAAGCGAGCTGTTTTTATTTTTGATAATTTATTTAAATAAATTATCCCCATAAATTTATTTTTCAAAAATTTTACATGATATAATTAATCTTACTTAATGTGAAGTGTAGATTTTTATTTAAAAATCCATTTCAATTTAAATTTTTTTTAGAAATTAATTATTAATTTAGTCAAAATATGAAAAAATATTTATTGGTTTTATCAGCAATTGTCTTTTTATTTGTTGGAGTGCCGGGAGTGGTATTAGCTGACACTCATACCGCCGCCAGCGCCAACGTTTCAGACGTTCAAACCGCTGTTAACGCTGCAAGCAATGGTGACACAGTTCAAATTCCTGCAGGAACAGCAACTTGGACATCTTCACTCTCGATTACCAAATC
>JBAYLF010000008.1:0-39318 GCA_041664205.1 Minisyncoccota bacterium
AATTGTAAACGGTAGCTTTGGTCCAGCAACAACAAGAGCTGTTAAGAGATTCCAGCAAAAATATGGCATCTCTCAAACAGGAACAGTTGGTCCTGTAACTAGAGCTAAGATAAATGAACTTTTTGGAAGATAATAAAAAGTAAAACTGATCATAAAACAAAAACTCCTGGAAAGGGAGTTTTTGTTTTATTTTAGTTTTTAATAAATACTGTATTTATATTTTTTAAATTTTGTTATCAACAATTTGTTTCATTAAACTTGTTTTATGTAATATAATTAAAGCAAACTTATCTAAATAGTAGTTTAAAATTTATGTCAAAATTTATATATTTATTAGTCAGTTTTATGTTTTGTGCTAATTTTGCATATGCACAACCGATGATAACAGATGTGTGGAGTAATTCTGCTAATAAAGATAATTTAAATAATAATGAAATAAAAATACCGCAGATATATATAGACAACATATCAATTCAGCAAAAAAGTTTTAAAGCGGGCGATGTTGTTTCTGGTTCATTTATGATTTTTAATCCAGGTGATGAAAGCGCGTCTGGCATTTATTATCATATTTCATTAATAGGTGGTTATGATGGAAATAAAATAGAAAATAGTCTTTATGAAGAAACTCAAGAGGGACCATATTTTTTAAATGCAAAAGAAAAACGAACTATTAATTTTGATTATGTTTTACCGAAATCAATACCAACCAGTTCATTAGGTATCAAAATAAGAGCTTATCTAAAAAGCGGAATACCTTTAGGCTGGTCTGATGCCGCAATTAATGTTCAAGGTGGTATAAGTGTTGTTGAAATTAAAAGTGCAGTAATTTCAATTGGTGGCAAAGAATTTTATCCATCAACAGCTCCTACAATCAATAATGGAGAGACTGCCGTTTTAAAAATGGTTCTCTTTAATCCTTCAGAAGATCAGATTTATTTAGTTCCTGAGATTAATGTTTACAACATGTCTTCTACACAAGATCTATTAAGCACTTCAAGAGAAAAAATGATACATGTAGATTCAGGAAAAGAGACAGAAGTTTCAATTGTATTACCCGTGTTTGAGTATACCTCAAGAGTTTATGCAGGAGAGGTTAATTTCTTTGATGAGAATGGTGTTAAAAGAATTCAAGCTGTGCCATTTAGATATATTATTGGAGGAGATGTAGTAACGATTCAAACAGCAAATGCTGATAAGAGCAGTGTTTCAAAAGGAGAAACTATAAATGTTGGAGTTTTAACAAATGGACCAACTTTAGATATTAATGATGGTAATGTTAAAAAAATCGGTAACGCAGATATAAAAGTTGAGTTATTCAATGAAAAAGGTCAGTCTATAGGTTTAGCTCAAGAAAATTTAAATTTTGACAGCAGTCAGTCAATAAAGTTGCCGATCGTTGCTTCTCGCGATGCTTCACAGATATCTATAAAAGTTATTATTTCAAAAGGAGATAAAGTGCTTGCATATTATAATACTAATTTTTATCAAGAAGTTTCAAAAAATAAATTTAATATATCCAATATTCTTATCCCCATTATTATTCTTGTTTTAGTTATTTCAATTCTTATTTTAATGCGTAATAAAAAATTTCTTAAAATGCTTAGACTAGCCGTATTATTTTTAGTTATTTCTTCCGGGTTTTTAATTTCTGCTAATTCCGTTTACGGATTTACAATATATGATCAAACCAGTTCACATCCTTCGTTTACATCCTTAAATCCTTATGATGGTCAAACTTTTATGACAAACAATGACATTCCAATTTATGGTTCTGCCATTGTATCTCAAAGCTTGAGTGTGCCTCTGGTTAGTAATATAACAGTTCAGGTTTATGGACCTAGTCCATCAAGCGATATGGTTTACTCATGGTCGCAAGATTATAATTATTCAAAAGGCCAAGATGTAACTAGTGGTTTAGTTGCTCAATGGAAGTTTGATGATGGGTCAGGAATTACAGCAGTTGACTCCTCGGGTAATAACAAAACTTTATCTTTAGGAAATGGACCAACATGGATATCTGGAAAAATAGGAGGAGCTATAAGTTCTGACGGTGTTAATGACTACGGAATTTCCCCTCAGATTGATTTAAGTGGAACGAAAGCCGTATCAATATCAGAGTGGTTTAAAACTAGCTTATCAGGCGAAAGAAATCAGGTTGAGTTTAGTAGTGATTTTAATAATAAAACCACAGGATTTGCTTTAATTTTTAATAGTCCAGCTTGCGGTGCGAACACATTAGGAGTTGGTTTGAAAGGTAACGTAAATTATAACGCTGCTTGTTATACTAAACCTTCTGCTGGTGTTTGGCATCATGCTGTTGCTATATTTGATAAATCAAAATCTACCAATGAAGTTGATTTGTATATAGATGGAGTTTTGCAAACTCCTATTAGTAGACCATTTAACGCTAATAATAATAATAATTTTGCACAAGATATTTTATATTTGTTTTCTCGAGCAGGTAGTCAACTTTTTTATCCAGGTTCTACTGATGAATTTAGTTTATATAATAGAGCGATTACTTCTCAAGAAGTATCATATTTATATAATCTCGGAGGATCTACTTCACAGACTGAAGATTTTAGCACAACATTCAAACCAACTCAGCCTGGAACATACAGAGCTTATGCTAGAGTAACGTATCATCAATGTTGGGGAACGTCTTGCATAGATGAGTATCAAATAGTGTATCAAGATTTTAATGTAGTTTCTGGAAATTCTTGTGCCGATCCTGCTGGTGGAACAGCGCTTAATGATGGTGAAAGTAAAACTTACTATAAAGATTCTAGTTTGCAGTGTGGTGAAACAAGTGGACCAATTGCTTGGTGGAAGTTTGATGATGGATCAGGAAATACAGCTATTGATTCTTCAGGAAACAATCAAACTATGAGTCTTGCTAATGGACCAATGTGGACTATGGGTGAAATTGGGGGCGCTCTTTCCTTCGATGGCGTTAACGATGAAGGTTTTGTAAAACTTTATAATTTAAATAATACACAAGTTGTTTCAATAGCAGCATGGATTAAACATGATTTTTCAGCCACCTCTTATCAAAAATTTTTTGACAATGATTATGTGAAGATTAAGCCAAGTTTTTTTTCGGTTTTAAATGATTCCCAATGCGGAACTAATTCAGTTTCACCTGTAATAGAAGGTGATGGTCCTGTTTATAATAATGCCTGTTATACTGGTCCTTCAAGTAATGTTTGGCATCATTACGTTTTTATATTTGATAAATCAAAATCTACCAATGAAGTTGATTTGTATATAGATGGAGTTTTTCAGACTCCTATTAGTAGACCGTTAAATGCTGATACGATAGGTTATTTTCACGATGGTTATGATTTCTATTTAGCTCGTATGGTAGAGGCGCCTGGTGATTTTTCTTCAGCCGTTATGGATGATTTTAGAATATATAACAGACTCCTTACTGCTCAAGAGGTTTCGCAAATTTACGGTTCAACAAATGATATAGCAAATAATCTTGTTGCTTGGTGGAAGTTTGATGATGTCTCTGGAAATATAGCAGTCGATTCTTCATATAATAACAAAGATATGACTTTAAAAAATGAACCAACTTGGACATTAGGACAGATTGTTGGAGGTCTTTCGTTTGATGGTATAAATGATTATGGATTATCACCAAAAATTGATTTAAGAGATACAAATGCAATTTCAGTAACAGGTTGGTTTAAGAAAGATTATGCAGATTTTAATCGGGATGTGAAATTTTTCCAATTTGATAGTTCTGGTGTTGATACTGAACGTGCTTACATGTATTCAGTATATGATACTGGTGCCGGTGTTTGTGCCGATAAAATAGCGGTAGGATTAAGAGGTAATACAGGTTTCAATTATTCTTGCTATAACCAACCTTCCTCTAATGTTTGGCACCATTTTGTTGCAATTTATGATAAGTCAAAAAGTTCTAATGAAACTGATTTATACATAGATGGAGTTTTACAGACACCACTTGGCCGACCTTTAAATAATGATAATAGCGATAATTTTTCTAATAGTGATTTTGCTTTATCTTATGAAAGTTCAGTACCTCCTTCGTATAATAAAGGATTAGCCGATGATGTTAGAATATATAATAAAGCCCTTACTTCTCAAGAGGTCTCGCAAATTTTTACAGGAAGTGGCGGATCGTGCCAGTCAGAAGTGAGAACATGTATTAATGGAACATTGAGTGGAACTTTTACTAAAACTTCATGCACGGTTGGTTCTTGTGATTGCATAGGACCAGACGGAGCTCTTATACTTAATGGTGGAAGTAAGACTTATTATCTTAATAATAACCCCCCAGAAAATTGCAAATCAGAATCTAGAGTTTGCACAGACGGAACCCTAAGTGGTAATTATGCTTATCCTACTTGCACTCCTGGTCATTCTGTATGCACAGATCCTGCCGGTGGAGCTGATTTAAAAGACGGAGAGACTCGAACTTATTACAGTGTTAAATTTCAAACTACTCAAGCACTTTGCAATAGTAAGTCTGTAAATAGAACATGTAATAATGGAACAGTATCAGGCAATAAAGATTATAAATATGCCTCTTGTGTAGCAAGTCCGATGTATCAGGAGTTCTAATATATTTAGGGTAATAAAATAATAAAAACCGATCATTTTATGATCGGTTTTTTACTGTTCTGAAAGTAAATATTGGTTTAAAAAAATAACTAAATATGATAAAAATCTATAATGCTAAAATTTCTGCATTTTTTACAAAATATTTTTATACTCGAACAAGACATTCCAAATATAGGTCTTTTTTCCTTCACGACTATTTTTTTAGTATTTCTACTGTTACATTTTGGGCATTTATATTTAGCTAAAAAACTTACAAAAATTAATATCGTGATTGTAATTAATGTTAAAGTTTTCATTTTTTTAAATAGCATTTTTATTTCTGAAAAAATAATATCATTTTTATAATAAAATTACAATTTTTTATTTAATTTTTGTCAAAGTCTGAAAAATATAAATTACATAAATATGGTGTATAATATAGTAAATTATAATAAATGATTTAAATAACACATAAATTAATTATTTATAATAAATTTAATTTTAAAAAAATAAAATGCGAATTTTAGTAATTGAAGACGAAATATTTGATATTTTAAAGAAAAGTTTCGAGTCCGAATGTTTTGCAGTGGATGTTGCAACAGACGGAGAAATAGGGTCGTATCTTGCGAGAACAAACGATTACGATCTGATAATATTGGATAATATTTTACCTAAAAAGAATGGCTATGATGTTTGTAAAGAGATAAGAAAAGCGGGTAAATCACTGCCCATTATAGTTTTATCTGTGAAATCTGAAAATTCTATAAAGGTTGATTTTTTAAATGCCGGAGCTGATGATTATGTTACTAAACCTTTTTCTTTTGAAGAATTACTTGCGAGAGTAGGTGCGCTTTTGCGTCGCGTAAAAGATATTAAAGAAGAAATTTTAAAAGTCGATGATTTAATTGTCGACATTAAAAATTACTCAGTAAAAAAAGGTTCAAAGGAAATATATTTAACGAGAAAAGAGTTTATTCTTCTACAGTATCTTATGAAAAATAAAGGGCGAGTTTTATCCAGAGCTATGATTATAGAGCATGTTTGGGATATGAATATTGATCCTTTTTCCAATACAATTGAAACTCACATTTTGAATTTGAGAAGAAAAATTAGCCCCAAAAAAGGTAAAAAACTTATTTATACAATACCAGGAGTTGGGTATAAGCTGGCTTAATAAAAAACTCTTTAGAATTTATTTATATTATCTTTATCTTTAATTTAAAGAGAAAATCTATCCTTATGTTAAAGGTCGAAATGTATAATATTAAAATAAAATAAATTTTTAATAAAAAAATATGAAAGATTTGTTAAAAAAAGTCTTAACAGACAGGAATGTAAGAAACGCCACAACAGCATCAGCTTTTGTGCTTACTGTTGTAACAGCGGGTGCAGCTTGGCCAGCAGCTTAGTGTAATAATTGGATACTCTTAAAACTCTTAAGGATACTTTTTATATTATGAATTACTCAAATATTGGATTTTCTAAAACCGCTGAGAGTATTTTTAATAAGAGTATCCAATTTTTATATTATTTGGTTTGTCCTAGATCAAAAGATGAGGATAGTAAACGACATGAACTTATTCTTAATATAATTTTATTAGGATCATTGTTTTTATCGTCCACAGCTTTGATTAAAGCTATAATTGAGGTAATAGCTAAAGGGGTTACTATTGAAGGTGGTATTTCTTTAGCAGTAATGTTTGTAGTTCTAAATACTTTTTTAGTGCTATATATTTTATCTAGAAAGGGATTCTTTTCTTGGGCTTCCCATGTTCTTGTTGGAATTTATATCGTAAGTGCTATGTATTGCTCGTATATGTGGGGTGTTGAATTGCCCCAAGGTTTATTGGTATATTTGTTAACTATAGTAATTTCTGGAATTCTTATTGATACTAAGTTTGCAATAAAGGTAACATTGATCGATTCGTTAATTCTTATTTTATTAGGATATTTTCAAATAAATTTAATTATACAGCCTGATTTTTCTTGGAAAAATCAGGCATGGCTTATAGGTGATATTGTTGTTTTTATTTCAACTTTTATTCTAATCTTAATTCTTTGTTGTTTATCAAATAGGGAAATAGAGAAGTCTTTAAAAAGAGCTCGAGAGTCAGAGGCTGAACTTATAAAAGAACGCGATTGGTTGGAGATTAGAGTTGAGCAAAGGACAAAAGAATTAAAACAAGCTCACATAGAAAAAACATTGGATCTTTGTCAATTTGCAGAGTTTGGAAGAATAGCTTCTGGACTTTTTCACGACATAGTTAATCCATTAACTGCAATAAAATTGAATGCTGAATATATTAAGAAAAAACACAGCAACGATCTAAAAGATGAAGAATCAAATTTTGATAATATCTTCAAAAATATTGAAAATATTGCGAATTTTACAGATTTCGCGAGAGAACAAATTCAAAATCAAAAAGTTAATATTATTTTTTTTCCAATCAACGAGATTATTACAGCTATAAAAACATTTTCTTATAAAGCATCTAAAGAAAATGTCACGCTTTTGTTTGATTCTTCTGGAGAGTCTATTAAAATAAAAGGTAACCCAATTAAATTTTATCGTTTTGTTTCTCATATTATTTCCAATGCGATTGAATCATACAGAAACGAGAATAAAAAAGATAAAAAAGAAGTTTTGATCGCAATTTTTAAGGATGAAAAAAACTTAAATTTAACTATTCAGGATTGGGGGTGTGGAATAAAAAGTGAAAATATTAAGAAAATCTTTGAACCACTTTTTACTACAAAGGATATAAAGGAAGGGACTGGCTTAGGACTTTTTATATGTAAAGAGTTAATAGAAAAAGATTTTAATGGAACTTTAGATGTAGAAAGTGAAGAAGGTAAGGGTTCTAAGTTTATTATAAAAATACCGATAAAAGTTAATAATGGATAGTGAAATTTCAAAAATTATTGATGAAGGAGTAGATTTTTTAGGAAAAGAACAGCAAATTGACGGAAGTTTTTTAAGCCTTTCTTCATCTGATCAGAATGATTTTAAAAATGCAAAGATTTATCATTCTATTTTTAGTTCAGCATTGATTCTTTCCTGTCTGTGCGGTTTAAATGAATCTAAAAAAAGCAAAAAAATAAAAGATAAAATAGCTAAATTTTTAATCTCACAAAAGAGTAGTCATTGGTCATTTAACTATTGGGTTAGAAATTCAAATGAATCAAAAAAACTTCCTTATCCTGATGATTTGGATGATACATTTTGTTCATTATCAGCACTGTATCTCCATAACCCAGATTTGATTAATGGAGAAGTATTAGCTAAAGTCGTTATGCTTTTGACCTCAGTAGAAGAAAAAGAAGGAGGACCTTATAAAACATGGCTTACTCATGATAAATCTGGAAAAGCATGGACTGACGTTGATTTAGTGGTTAATAGCAATATTGATTATTTTCTTTCTCTTCAAGATACAGATTTGAATAGCATTGCTGTAATGACAGAAAAGGCAATAAAAGAGCATAAATATTATTCTCAATATTATCCATCTTTTTATCCGGTTATTTATTTTATTTCTAGATCTTATAAAGGATCTAAGAAAAATGATATTATAGATTTTATTTTATCAAAGCAGAAAAATGATGGTTCTTGGAGTAATGTTTTAAATACAGCTCTTTCTATTTCAGCTCTTTTAAATTTAGGATTTTCTAATACAAAACTTAAAAATAGCATTTCGTATCTTATAAAATGTAACGAGAAAGATTTGTTGAAAAATCCATACGCTTTTTGTATTGATCCCGCAATTGATAAAAAAACTTATTTTTCAGGATCTCCTGCTTTAACAGTAGTATTTTGTCTTGAGGCTTTGTCAAAATATAAAAACTTTTCAAATAATTTAAAATTATTATCAAACACTGAGGAAAAAGATCGTGATAAAATTTATTCATCAATTGTTAAAAAAGCTAAAGTTAGATTTTCCGAACTTGATTGCGATTTAAAAAAATATTCTCTTGAATGTCTTGATAAGATCTTAAAAGTTAATAAAAGTAATCATATTGTTTTGTTGCCGTATTTTTTTAATCAAGCACTAAAAAGAAGCGATGAGATTGATAAAAAACTTATTATCGAACTGGGATTAGCGGATCTTTATGGGTGGATCGCATATACTATTTATGATGATTTTCTTGATAATGAAGGTGATCCGAAACTTCTTTCTGTTGCTAATGTGTGTTTAAGAGAAGTGACTTCAATATTTTACGTTCTTTTTAAAAAAGACGAAAAATTTCTTGGTTTGTTTAATGAAATTATGGATAAGATCGATGCTGCTAATGCATGGGAGGTAACTAATTGTCGAATGAAAGTTGATAATTCAATAGCAATTCAGCCAAAATTTTTGCCTGATTATGAAAATTACGAAAGATTGGCAGATAGGTCATTAGGGTATATTCTTGGACCTTTAGCCATTATAGTTAGTCTTGGATACGGCGTTGATTCTTGTGAAGTTAAGAATACTTTGAATTTTTTTAAGCATTATATTATTGCTCGACAATTAAATGATGATTCTCATGATTTGAAAGAAGATTTAGGAAAGGGGATTTTAAGTAGTGTTGTTACGTTAGTTCTTAAAAAAAACAAAATAAAAAAAGAAATAGATGTAATAAATAATATCGATTATTTTCAAAATATTTTTTGGAATGATGTGGTTGGTAAAGTTTGCGATGATATATTAAGTCATGTTAATGAATCAGAAAAAATTATTACTAGAATTGATCTTTTCAAGAAATCAGTGTTTTTAAAAGAATTATTAGAACCTATTAGGGATTCTGCAAAAAACACTTTAAAAGAACAGAAAAAAACACTTCAGTTTTTGGAAGCATATAAAAATTAATATTTGATTAGCTTTTGAATAGTCTCTAGGACCTACCCCATTGAATTTTATTCCAGATTCTTTCGTGAATAAAATAAAATAAAGTGCTTGCTAAGTTGGTAGATACCACCAAACCAAAGGTAATGTCAGCGCGGCGTGTAAAAGCAAAAACTACCACAAGATCAGATAATATAATAAGAATACGAAAAGTGATTGATTTTAAAATCGATCTTTTTATTTTTACATTGGTAGCCATATGTTTTAATAATCAACTATTCAAGTAAATCTAATGGACTTGGTGGTATAACTTTAGCTTTAAATATCTTGCCTTGCAGAGCGTTTTTAACTTCAGCGATTTCTTTGTTTTTAAATAGTATAAGGATAAATACTGCAACAGTAATACCGATAATGCCCGAAATAAATCCTTGAGCAAATATACCTAATGCTGTATTGATATCAAAAATATTATCAAAAATATCTAGGCAGAAATATGAAACAAATCCCATAGCTACTGATGCTATAACAACTTCAAAAATAGTTTTTGTTAACGATCGAGAAAATGATTTGAAATCTTTTTCAAAATTAATCCATAATATAATTGAGTTTAATAATTCTCCAATTGACCAGCCAAGCGGTAGTGCTAACACGATGCTTCCCGGAACATCTTTTATTCTTAGTAGATTTTCCAAAAAATCTTTAAAGGGTGGATATTTTTGATACATTATCATAAATGTGTATCCAAGAATAATGGTTGTTGTGGCGTTAATAAATTTAGCGATAAAAGGTTTAAATGTATTTCCGGTTGCATAGTAGGCTCTTACAAAAAGTAGGTTTAAGTTTTGAAATACTATTGAAGCAGCAAATATTGCAAGTGCTGCTGCGGTAAGTCTAGTGTTAGACCAATTGAAATTACCAGAACCAAGAATCGTTCTTACGATTTGTGCACGTAATATGATAAAAAGAGTGGCTAACGGAATAGACCAGAAAATAATATGTTTGGCTGACAATACTGCCTGTTCGATGAATTTTTTAGTTTCACCGCTAGTGAAATATTTTATAAGAATAGGGAAGGCGGCTAGGGAATAGCTTACGCCAATAATTGAAAGTGAGATCGATTGCAGATTATATGAGAAATTAAATATTGCTATGGAACCGCTTGTCATAAGCGAGGCAAAAGAGATCAAAAAAATGAAAGAAATGCTGTCTGATCCGAGCGTAAATGTTCGCGGCACTGATACAAGAAGCACTTCTTTAATTTCTTTAAAATTAAACTTAAAATTTAATTTAGGAAACATTCCGCATTCGATAACGAATGGAACCTGGATAAAGAAGTGCAGAAAAGCGCCTATCACAACTCCATAAGTAAGTCCTGGCAATCCAAACCTTGGATATAAAAATATTATTCCAAGAATAATGCTTATGTTGTATAAGACAGGACTTATAGCGTATATAAAAAATCTTTTGTATGTTTGCGTAAGCGTTCCGAAGATATTTGATAGTCCGAGAAATATTGGCGATAAAAGCAATATTCTTGTAAGGGCTATTACTTTATCAAGATTTTCAGGTGTGAAATTTGGGAATAATATTTTACTTAAAAATGGAACTGCAAAAAAGGTAATTCCGCTTATTACAACTATTAGAAGAAAGAAAAAAGTAAAAATGTTTCCAATAAATTTTTTCCCTTCTTCTTGTCCGTCTTTTATTCTGCTTATTAAAAATGGGATTAGAACCGAAACTGAAACCATAGATCCAACTGTTATAAATATGAAATCCGGTATTCTAAACGCTGCATAATAAAGGTCAAGACTCTGACTAGCTCCAAAAGAAGAAGCAAGAAGTCTATCTCTCACTAGTGCTAATAATTGAGACAATATTGCAAAAAAACCTAGAAGATAAGCTGCTTGATGTAAGCCATCTATTTCTTTATTAATAAAATTAAAAATTTTTTTTACCATAAATCTTTAACAGTCTGTATGTGAATTATATTATTCATAGTATAACAGATTTAATTGTAGATGGTATTATAAATTCTGTAATTTTTGATATGATTATTTTATGAAAAAAATAATGACAAAGTTTCTTTGGTTTGCCACTTTTGCTTTATTTTTAATACTTATATTGCCGATGTTTTTTTATATACAAACCAAGAGGTATATTTATCCTGATGTGGCTAGTTTGAAAGATATAAGAGTGACAGAAACAGCAGTTATTCCAGGTGCGGCAATATTAAGAGATAATAGCTTGTCGCCAGTCTTAAAGGATAGGGTAGATAGGGCGATCGAATTATATAATTCTCATAAGGTAATTAAAATGTTGGTAACAGGGAATAATTCTGAAGTTAATTATGACGAAGTTGGTCCTGTGAGAAAATATTTACTGAATAAAGATATTCCTTCAGAGGATATATTTTTAGATCATGCCGGTTTTGATACTTATAGCGGTATCTATAGAGCGCGAAGCGTTTTTGATGTTCAATCCATGGTTATTGTCAGTCAGTCATTTCATTTACCCAGAGCTGTGTTTATAGCGCGATCGTTAGGAATTGATGCATATGGTTTAAGTGCTGATAATGGCCATTATTCTTTCTATAATTATTTAAGGGAAATTCCAGCTGACATAAAAGCTTTGTTTAATATTTTATTTGATCGAATACCAAAATATCTCGGTCCGATAATACCGATAAATGGCGACGGGAATAAGACGATATAAAATAAATCCTATTTGATTAGAGGATTATAAACCAGAAAATCAAAGCAATTATTATTCTGTATAATCCAAAAGAAGTGAAATCATTATTTCTAATGAAATTTAGCAGGAATTTAATGCTAAACATGGCGACAACGAAAGATACTATAAAGCCAATTAAAACTAAATATAGTTGATCGAAAGAGAAAGAAGAAGTATTTTTTACTAAATCTAACCCTGTTGCAGCAAGCATTGTCGGAACAGCTAATAAAAAAGAAAATTCAATAATTGTTTTTCTTCGTAGTCCTAAAATTAATCCTCCCATTATAGTTGAAGCTGATCTAGAGATTCCAGGAATTACAGCTAAACTCTGGAATAATCCAATACCGAGTGCTTGTTTGTATGAAATATCACGAATACTTTCTGCTGCATTTTCTTTTTCAGAATAAAATATTTCAAAAATAAGAAGTGCTACTCCTCCTAAAAATAGCGACCAAAGGACAACGTTATAATTTCCTAGAAAATATTGTTTTATTATTCTATAAAAGATAAGGCCTATTATCCCTGTTGGTATAAAGGCAACTATTAATTTTTTTAAATTTTCTATACTAAGAAAAGATTTCCAGTATAAAAATATCACTGAAAAAATAGCGCCTAGTTGAATACTGATCTCAAAACTTTTTAGAAAGTCTGATTGAGGAATTTTTAAGAGTTCACTCACCAAGATCATATGCCCTGTTGATGAAATAGGCAGAAATTCGGTAATTCCTTCAACAACCCCTAAGATAATTGCATGTATTATATTCATATATGGTATATATTATCACATTACTTGTTTTAAAAAATATGTTAATATATTTATCTATATGATGATAAAAATGATCAAGAGTATGTTAACAAGGAAATATCTGCTATATATTTCATGGATTGTTGCAATAATGGCAATGATTGGAAGTTTGTATTTTAGTGAAATATTGCATTTACCACCCTGTTCATTGTGTTGGTATCAGCGTATTCTAATGTATCCGCTCGTTTTGATCATACCAGTAGGTATTTTGCTTAATGATAGAAAAATCTATATGTATGTTCTTCCGATGTCTGTTTTGGGAATGATCGTTGCTTTTTATCACTATCTTTTGTATATAAGAGTTATTCCAGAAGTAATTGCTCCTTGTTCTGCTGGAGTTTCTTGCATAACAAAACTTATAGAATTTTTTGGATTCATTAATATTCCATTATTATCATTTGTGGCGTTTACTTTTATTAGTATCGCTATGTTAATCTGTAGAAAAAATGAAAATATCTAATGAAGCAAGAATAGTATCTTTTATCGGTTTGTTTTTTTTGGTTATTATTGGTTTTTTGTTTTGGAAGGCACCTCAAGCAAACAATGTTGATATTAATACTGAAACTAAAGATGTTAAGGTAGAAGTTGATGATCATATGATAGGGAACAAAGACGCCAAGGTTATTGTGGTAGAATTTGGAGATTACGAATGTCCGGGTTGTGGATATGTCGCTCCTTTTTTGAAGCAGTTGGTAGATAGTTATAAGGACAATCCTAATTTTAGTTTTGTATTTAAACATTATCCATTACCACAACATCCGAATGCATTAATAGCGGCAGAAGCGGCAGAAGCGGCTGGAGCGCAGGGGAAGTTTTGGGAGATGCATGAAATGCTTTATGCAAAACAAAGTGAGTGGAGCGAAAGCAAAGAAGCACTTTCAATATTCGCAGGTTATGCTCAAAGTTTAGGTTTGGATATTGAAAAATTTAAGCAAGATGTCAGCCAGAACAAATTTGCTGAAAAAATAAATTTGGATAAGAAAGCGGGTGACGATATATTATTAAATCACACTCCTGATGTTTATATAAACGGTAAAGAAGCGACCAATCTTGATCCTAAGATATTGAAGGAAGAAATTGATAAAGCTTTACAAAGTTAAGATAAGTTAAAATTTAAAAAAACTACGCCACAGATGTAGCGTAGTTTTTTTAAATTATGTTTGTTTTATTTTTTAGTTACAGCATTATGAATTTCTTCAGTTAGTTCATTATTTATTTTTATCAATTTGTGAATTTCATCTTGTATTTTTAATAGTGCCTCTGCATCTTTGTATGTTTGTAGTGCTTGTTTGTCAGACGCTTCCGCTGCTACTTTTTGTCCAACCATAATAACAGACAGAAGAACTAGTTGTAGAAATGTTTGAGCAACCCAGGCTACAAGCGTAGCAGTTCCTCCTTCTATTGCTGCAGGCAGGCTTATTAGTGCTATTGCTGCAAAAAGGTAAGCGCACCACATTGTACTTACAGCGTTAGTTATTATTAGTGCCAATTTACCATTAAATCCAACATGTTCGTGTTTTGTTAGGTGAGGGCCTGCTTTTGCTCGTTCTTCAATTCTAGGATGAGGAATATGCATTTTTTCCATAAGTTTTATTATTAATTTATAAATTTGGTTTTAAGCCAGAAACAAACTGTTCAAAAGCATCTTTCGGATCTTTGTTCTTTGTAATAACTTTTTCTAAGGTTGTTAAAAGTGGTAATTGTTCTATTTTTCCATCCAACATACTAAAGAGTGGTGGTAAGGATACTACTCCTTCGCTTTTCATTACCTCATTTGTTTTTACTAAGTTTTCACCAGCTTGGCGATTTAGAGAATAAGAACTGTAACCAGTTGCTATTAGGTCTCCGAGACCTGCTATTCCATATATTGTTTCTTCTTTACCGCCGAGTATTTTTATAATGTCTAACATTTCTCCGACAGATTTTGATACGAGCCATCCTTTTTGATTGCTGGACCAATTGAGTCCATCAGCAATACCGAGAGCAACAGCGTAAATATTTTTGAGAATTCCTGCTAAAGCAGTACCATGAATGTCTTCTGAATATTCCACAAGAAGATTTGTTTGGCTAAATAAGTTTGCAAGTTTTTTAAAAGTATCAATTTCTTTTGTGGCAATAACTCCAATGCCTGATAATCCAGCTAATAATTCTTCAGCAAGCATTGCGCCACCAAGCAAGGCAAAATTCTGGTTTTCAGGTAAAAATTTTTTCATCAATTCATCGGTTGTATGATTGCTTTGTTCGTTTATCCCTTTTGCAAGAGACACAACGATCGTTGTATTTGATAACAGAGGCTTAATATTTAACAGAACTTCTTGTAATGTCCAAGAAGGAGTGCAGATAAACAAAAAATCAGCATTTGGAATTATTTCAGTTAATGGTTTTTGGTCTGGAATTTTGTTCACATCTTTATCCCAGATCAATAGTTCCAATTCTTTTTGTTCCAGTATCTTTTTTATGGCAGAACCGATCTCTCCGGCTCCTATAATGACAACAGATTCTTTATCGTTATTCATTTTCTTTTTTGCTAAATAATCCAAGTGCGGAAATTACGACTATGATCAAATACATAAAAAATCCGTAAACGCAGGCTGGATATCCGAACACAGTTCCCGGCGCTCCAGGAGAAGGGCAGGAGGCTGCGCTAGTTCCAAAAAGTTCTTGATAGGTGAGTGTTCCAGAAAAAACCAGACCAAATAGAGTGATTAAGAATATGATATTTAAGGCAAGTTTTTGTTTCATAAATAATTATTTTTATCTATTATAATAGCTTATTTTATCACAAAGTTATTCAATATCTCAATTATATTTTAGCTGGTCTTTATTAAAGAGTTTTAATATTTCAAACCATACCAAGCTTGCGGATACAACCAAGATCACAAGCATAATATCTTTTAAATTAAGGGGAGCTATATTAAATAAGTTTGTAAAAAATGGTATGTATAAAACTGCAGATAAACACAGCAAAGCGCTGATGAAAACCATAAAAAATACTTTATTGGCGTTCAAAATGATTTTGTGAATATTTTTACTCCACGAAAGGTTTATAGCAATAAGCATTAGATTTGAAATAACTAGTGACGTGAATGCAATTGAGCGGGCCTCAAGCTCGCTTCTACCTGTTTTGACGGCTAATACGAATAAAACAAAAGTTGCTAGCATAACACTTAATCCCTGAACTATGCTTATTGCTACATTATTGAAATCAAAAATTGATTGATGCAGATTTCTTGGTGGTATTTTCATTATATTTTTATCTTCTTCTTCCGATTCAAAAACAGTCGAGCATGCAGGATCGATTATCAACTCTAGAAAGGCGATATGAGCTGGGAGCAATACTATAGGCATTCCATAAAATAATGGCAGAATAGACATTCCGGCGATAGGAATGTGAACAGCTAAAATATATCCCATTGCTCTTTTGATGTTATTATAAATTCTTCGTCCTAATCTAACCGCGGCAACTATCGAAGAAAAATCGTCATTGAGCAAAACTAAGGCTGATGCTTCTCGCGCTACGTCTGTTCCTCTTTCACCCATAGCAATTCCAATATGAGCGGATTTCAAAGCGGGAGCATCATTCACTCCGTCGCCGGTCATAGCGACGATCTCATCGTTTGCCTTTAGTGCATTTACGATAAGCAGTTTTTGTTCAGGAACAACCCTGGCAAAAATATTTGTTGTTTTTATTTTTTCTCTTAATTCAAGAATATCCATTTTATCTAAATTTTCTCCGGTTAAGAAATTTTCAGGATTTTTAATGCCGATCTTTTGCGCGATAAATTGAGCAGTGCCAGGATAATCTCCAGTGATCATTATGACTCTTATTCCAGCTTCGTATGCTTCTTTGACGGCATCGGGGACTGTTGGTCGTATCGGATCAGCAAAACCTAGAAGCCCAACAAACTCAAATTTAAAGTCGTGCTGATTTTCTGGCAGATTTTCGCCGGAAAATAAAGCTTTTGCGACTCCTAATACTCGCAATCCCTTGTCAGACATTTCTTTTACCTTTTTTAATATTTCTTCTACTTGTTCATTGCTAGCATGGCATAGATCAACAATTGCTTCAGGTGCGCCCTTGGAAGCGATAACTAATTTTTTCTTATCTTTTGATTTCCATACATGCGATAGGGCTAAAAGTTCTTTTGATAGAGGGTATTCTTTTATCAGATCAAAATCATTGTAGGAATTTTCGGTATTTTTTAGGCATAGATTGCCAACTTTATGCAATTCTTTTTCTATCGGATCGAAATGATCTTTTTGACTGGCTAAAACTCCGCATTCAATAAGATCTTTGAATTGGTATGGTAATTCTGTTGATGTGGATGTGGAATTATTTATTTCAAAAAATGAATCGTTGGAATATAAACTGCTGAGCTTCATTTTGTTTAATGTTAGAGTTCCGGTTTTATCTGTGCAGAGCACTGTTGCGGCTCCCAGAGTTTCTATTGCTGCCGCATGTCTGGTAAGCACTTTTCTTTTAGAAATTCGCCAAGCGCCTAAGGTTAAAAATATTAGAAGCACGACAGGGAATTCTTCCGGAAGCATTGCCATACTTAATGTTATTCCAGCTAAAAATCCTTCAATTAAATTTCCTTTAATGAATACATAAGATGCTACTACTAATACGCAAAGAATAACGCCGATAATAGCTACTAGGCGAACTATTTTAGCTGTTTCTTTACGAAGAAGAGTGTCTTCATCTTTTATATTTTCCAAGCTTTTACCGATCTTTCCAATTTCAGTATTTATTCCAGTAAAATTTACTCTAGCTACACCACGGCCACTCGTTACCATAGAACCAGAATACGCAAAAGGCAAATCATCTCCTCCTGGTCTTTGATTTGTAAGTTTTTCATCCCATTCAGTTTTCCTTACCGGCATTGATTCTCCCGTTAAAAGCGATTCGTCTATATTTAGATTTTCACAAGATAAAATAACCACATCAGCAGGCACTCTGTCGCCTTCACGTATAACAACAATGTCGCCTTTAACAACTTCTCGCCCGGCAATTCTTTTTTGTTCGCCGTCTCGAATAACCAAAGCTCTAGGGCTTGATAAATCCCTTAGCGCTTCCAGAGTTTTTTCGGTTTTTCTTTCTTGATAAAAAGTAATTCCAATAACCACAAAAACAAATGAAAGAAGCATCAGCGCGTCTTTCATTTCGCCTAAAAACATATATATCAGTCCGCTCAATATCAACAAGATAAGCATCGGTTCTGACAGAACCTTAAAAAGAATAAAAAAACCGCTTTGTTTTTTTTGAGAAGGCAGTTCATTAAACCCGTCTTCTTTTAAAATTCTATCAGCTTCTGTTTGAGAGAGGCCTTGAAAATAATTTAGGCTGTTATCCATAATTTGAATTTATGATGATATTTTGACTTATTCAGTTGTTTTGCCGTCAAAATGTTCTGCGGGATTGTTTTCATCCGCTTCCGCATCTGCTTTTGTTTGGTGGATTACTCCATCGCGATGATTGGGAGGGGAATATAGAGTGTAAAGTTTCATCGGCTTATCTGAAGAAGTGTTGATGATGTTGTGTCTAGTTCCAGCAGGAACTACAACAGCAAAGCCGTCGCTAATAATATGTTCTACACCATTCAAAACAGCTTTTCCTTCACCTGACTCGCATCTCAAGAATTGATCAAGTTGATGAACTTCTTCTCCAATGTCTTCATTTGGCTTAAGACTCATTAAAACTAGCTGGCTATTTTTTGCTGTATATAAAACTTTGCGAAAGTTTTCATTTTCTAAAGAAAGTTTCTCTATATTTTCTACATATCCTTTCATGATGATAAAAATTATATTTTAATCACTAAATAATATAATCTTTTGTTTTAATTAACAAATTTATATTTTAGAAAAATTTTATTTATATAAAAAACCCTGTCCTAAGGAAACAGGGCTTAATAAAGTATTTTATTTACTGCATTAATCCAGTTAATTTGCCGTCAGACGTGACTTTAAGATACAGAGTTGCACCTTGAGATGGTTGTGTGGTCATTGATTCGCCTGGTTTTCTTTCTGCAAAATTTACGTATAATTCTGAAGCACTAGTGTTTATCTCGGTTGTTTGTGGCGCAATCCTATCTCCAACAAAAAATGCATTGGTGGTTTTGTAGCCGTCGTTAGTTTTAAGTGCAACAACAACGTAATAAAACAGGCCACTTCCTCCGCCGTCTTGTGTAATTAGAAATGCTATATCTTCCTTACCATCGCTATTAAGATCTCCTCTTGCTTCATTGCCAAAGTAGCGAGTAGTAATCATTGAAGCTGATCCGGGCGCCGCTTCAATTTTTGATTCGCCATTTTTAAGAGTAAATGCTTTTCCATCAATATTATATGTTGCATTTTTCGCATCAAATTCTGATGTTGTTTGAGACATGTTAGGTGTTGTCGCTGGCGCTTGTTTTTTACTAACAAAAAAATATAAACCTCCCACCAATATAATAATTATTGTCACAATTCCAACAAATTTTGATGTATTCATTACGCAATTATAACTTTCACTATTAAACATGTCTATTATTTTATATTAAAATATAAAAACCCGCTGTTTTTTACAGCGGGTTTTATGTCGATTGTGTTACGTGTATGGGAACAAATCTTTAGCTTGCAAACCAAGATCTCCAGGAAGATAAACTTTATTAATGAAAAGTGTAAGCAGAGCATCTGCACTTTCTTGGGTTAAAAAATTGCAATCAGTTGCCGAATGCATATGCGAATTACGAAGCATATCTTCTCTGACGTTAGATAAAAATTCTTCGAATCTATTCCATATAAGTTTTTTAATCGAAGTAGGAAGACTGGAATTCACTTGCGCGATATAAGGTTCAATCACATAGCGAATAATTTTTTCTGTTAGTGGACGACCTTTTAAGTGCGGAATAATTCTGATGGCAATTATACTGTTGCGATATGATATTGCATTTTCCACCAAAAAAATAGAAAGTTGGCCCATAGTTAACTTATTTTTCATAATTTTTCTCCTTGTTGTTTTGAAAGGAGGAAATAAAATTTCCTCTGACAATTTTCATTAAAATAACAAAAAAAATTCTATTTGTCAAAAATATCTTAAATAAAAAACACCGCTCTTAAATTTAGAGCGGTGTTGGATTTCTAGAACCTTATTCATACGAGAGGTTCTAGATTATTTAAATCGAATGGCGTTTTTTGATACACAATATTTAGCCAATTTGCGAACAATAAACTAGCGTGACTTCGCCAATTTACCATAGGAATTTTATAATGATCATTATCGGGAAAGTAATTAACCGGCAAAGAAGTTGGTAAACCTTTTGAGATATCACGCTCATATTCATCTTTAAGCGTCATCTGATCATATTCAGGATGACCGGTAATGAATATTTGGCGATCATCTTTTATACTGACGATAAAAACTCCTGCTGTATCTGATTCCGATAAAATTCGTAAGGAACTGATCTTTAAAATATCCTCTCGTCGAACTTCTGTGTGTCTAGAATGCGGAGCAAGAAATACATCATCAAATCCGCATAATAGGGAATTGTGCTGTTCAATTATTTTGTGCGGAAATATTCCAAAGATTTTTTGCGATGTTGCATATTTTGGAATGCCGTAGTGATGATATAGTCCCGCTTGAGCTCCCCAGCATATATGAAGTGAGGAATAAACATGACTTCTAGACCATTCCATTATTTCTTGCAATTCATTCCAGTAGGCGACTGCAGAAAAATCTATTGTTTCTACTGGCGCGCCTGTGATTATAAGACAGTCGAACTTCGCTTCCTTTACATCTTCGAAGTTTTTGTAGAATTTCGCCAGATGTTCGGGTGCTGTATTTTTGCTTGTGTGTGAACGTGGATGCAGGAATGTTACAGCTGCTTGTAGAGGTGAGTTGCTCAATAGTCGCAATAATTGCGTCTCGGTCACGCTTTTTTTAGGCATTATATTTACGATAGCGATCTGGAGAGGGCGTATGTCTTGAGTGAAAGCTCGACTCTCTGGCATTACAAAAATATTTTCTTCCTCCAAAACTTTTACAGCAGGAAGATCATCGGGAATTTTTACTGGCATATTTTTATCCTTTCTGTTTTTAAAAGAACAAGCCACTCCTTGAAGAGTGGATTGTTAAGTTGTTAGTGACATCTTTTCCCTTCGAGGGTTGGAATTCGCACCTTGCGTTTGAACGCAGGTTGTGGGCAGAGTATTGGGCCAATTCCCTTAACATCTCTGCTCTCTTGATATTATTTTCTATTTTTTACTATACTGAATTTTTATAAAAAGTAAAGGATTTATATTTTAGGAAATAGTTACTTCTCCAGCTTTTGGCTTGCTCCCAGAAATAGGTAGGCTGAAGTAAAAAGTTGTGCCTTTGTTAATTTCGCTTTCAAACCATATTTTTCCACCCGAAGCATCTACTAATTGTTTTACTAAATATAATCCAAGGCCATTTCCGTCTATTTCTATACCAGTAATATTTCCTCCGCGATAGAATTTTTCAAATATCTTATTTTTTTCTTCTGCAGGAATTCCGTATCCAGTATCACTTATTTTAGAAATAATATCTTCTTTTTCTTTATTGATAGTTATAGAAATTTTTCCTTTTGCTGGAGTATATTTTATTGCGTTAGTTAAAAGATTTTTATATATTTGTTTTATAAGATTTGGATCAATGTTTACATCTGGTAGACCTGATTCTGATTCAATACTAAGTATTTGTTCCTTGCTTTCTATTTTATTTTTTAATTCTTCTGAGACTTCAGTAGCAAGATTTTTTAAATTGGTTGGTTTTGGGCTAATTATAATTCTTCCAGATTCAATTCTTGAGATATTTAGAAGAGAACTTACCAAGGTTATTGTGCTCTCATTAGAAATATGAATATTTTGGATGTTCTCTATTTGTTTTTCGTTTAGTATTCCATATTTTCCTTTTAATAAAAGCTCTGATATCCATTTAATAGCGGTAGTAGGAGTTAAAAGTTGGTGCGAAACAAGTGATAAGAATTCTGTTTTCATTCTGTCTACTTCGCTTTCTTTTGTTATATCTCTAAAAGTCATTATTGAGCCATCAACTTTTCCATTCAATATTACAGGGGAAATTGTAGAAGAGAGTGGAAATTGTGTGCCATCTTTTCTTAAAATAAATAGATGATCTGTTACTGTGATATTTATTACTTCTTTTTTTATCATGGACTGATGGAACGGTCTTTCTTGTTGTAGAATAGGGGTTCCTTTAGAGTCAACCAAAAGCCAAAAATCATAATAGGATTTTCCTAGCGCATCTTTTGCAGAGTATCCTGAAAGATCTTCTGCTTTTTTGTTAACAAAAATTATAATTCCATTTCTGTCACAGATCATTAATCCATCTCCGATGCTGGCGATCAAAGCTGTATTTCTGGAAACTTGTTTTTCTAATTGTCTTCGTCTTTTTTGTAAAATCAATAGGAAAATTGTAATAGCTAAAAGAATAAATAATGAAGATCCGATATAACCTATCATTCTTCTATTAACTTCTGATACGTAAGTTGTGGAAGTTTTAAAATGCCATGTTTTATCTGCAAAAACTATATCTTGACTTATTGTTGTGTTTTTAGTATTTACATATTTTTGTGATATCGGATCTTCAACGGAGTTTCCTTGAGCATCAATAATACGATTGCCGGTATTGTCAAAGATTATATCATCATCAATTGGAATGATATGATTTCCGGTTTGAATATATTGATTTTTACTATAGAGCGGAATATTACCTTCAATAGGTTTTAGTAAATCAGCAAGACGAATTACTACTTCAGTTGATCCTAAATAAGCATCTCCTTTAAATATTGGCGAATAAATAACAAGCCCTGGATATCCTTGAGCAAGAATTATTGGTTCAGTAACAATTGGAGACTTTGTTGATTTTGCTCTTAAAATCGACACTAAAGAAAGAGGGCGTTGATTAAGATCAAGTCCAACGGCCTTAATATTATCTTCATTTATTGGGTAAACATATTGGATGACATTTTTTGTATCTACCCATTCAATAGTAACAGGCATTGCAATTGCACCCGAATTGATATTTTTTAGAAGAACTTCAGCAAATGAGTCAAATTCTTCTTTGGTTACATTATCGCTTGAGAGAAAGAAAGCTCTAGTGCTTTCTACAGCAATCATTGCTGTTTGGAACCTTCTGTTTATTAAAGATATGTTTGAATTAACCTCATTATTAAAAACATTATGGAAAAAATTTAGTTCCAAATTATATACAAAAATATTTAAAGTAGCAGCTGCAATTAACATCAATATTCCTGGAACAGCAATATATCTAATTATATCTAATGTTGCTTCTTTTATTTTTTTCATGTTTTTTATTATATCAAAAATTATTTATAAATTATATAAACCAAAAAATAAAATAAAAATAAAGTTTTTGGCTATTTTGTGATAATGTTGTGTAATTTTAGATAAACCCTATAATAGTAATCAAATGTTAAAACATTCAAATCAAGACAAAAATAGCAATTATTATGACGTTATTGTGATAGGTGGCGGACCATCAGGTATGATGGCTGCTGGTTTTGCGGCTGAACGAGGCCGTAAAGTATTACTTTTGGAGAAAAACGAAAAATTAGGCGATAAGCTCAAGGCGACTGGAGGCGGTCGTTGCAATATTACTAATGCAGAAGAAGATCGTGAAGTTTTTTTCCGTAATTATGGTGAAGCTAAAGATTTTCTCTATTCTCCGTTTTCTCAATTCGGGGTTAAAGACACTTTTAAATTTTTTGAAGAGAGAGGTTTGCCACTTGTAGTTGAGGCGAGGAAGCGTGCCTTTCCTGCAACTCAGCATGCTGAGGATGTTTTTCGTGTTTTGACAAAATTTATGCGTAAAGGGGGAGTGACAGTTAAGACTGGCATGCGAGTTACTAGGATATTAAAAGATGATGACAAAATAGTTGGTGTAATGATTGGTAAAGAAAAATATTATGCCGAGTCTTTGATATTGGCGACGGGAGGACTTTCACATCCGGAATTAGGTGCGACTGGTGATGGTTTTAATTGGTTAAAATCACTCGGACACAAAGTTAAAGAATCATCTCCTGATATTGTGCCTCTTGCTGCGCGCGAACATTGGGTTAAAGAACTTTCTGGCGTTTCCTTGTCATTTATGAAAATTACTTTCTTTTTAGATGGTGTGAAAAAATTTAGCAAGACTGGAAAAATTCTTTTTACTCACTTTGGTTTGTCAGGACCGCTTATTTTAAATAGTGCTCGACAAGTTAAAGATTTATTAAGGGCTGGAGTTGTTACTGCTACAATTGATGCCTATCCTCATACCGATATAGGTTCGCTAGAAAAGAATATTATAAAAACTTTTGATAAGAATAAAAATAAAACTCTTAAAAATGTTTTTCCGGATATTACGCCACATGGGTTAGGCGATGCTCTAGCGTCATTACTTTATAAAAAAATGGATCTTGAAAAGAAGGTAAATAGTGTTGAGAAAGAAGAACGTCGACAAATTGTTGATACGCTAAAAGCAATGCCTTTAACAATAACTGGTTTGATGGGTTTTGATCGAGCTGTTGTTTCTGATGGTGGAGTAATGTTGAACGAGATCGACATGCGAACAATGCGATCGCTTCTTCATCCTAATGTTTATATTACTGGAGATCTTCTAAATATAACTCGCCCTTCTGGAGGTTTTTCTCTCCAGCTTTGTTGGACCACAGGCTATATAGCAGGGAAGAACGCTTAATATATAAAAAGATAAAAGCCGGCCGTTGTTGCAACGGCCGGCTTTTTAAAACTATTTACAACTACTTAAATATCCATTTTTTAAAAATTCTCATATTTTTTAAATTGTGGTTTTTGTTAAACGATAAGAATTTGTTTAGCGAGTAGAAAATAGGTGATTTGACAAAAAGATTTATATATGCTAGCGTATAAACATGAAGCACATTAATTGTGGCGAGTAGTAAAACGGTTTTACCGGATGATAGCCCGAACGGTTCGACTCCGTGCTCGCCACCAAAACAGGATTTATATCCTGTTTTTTTGTTTACTTAAATATTGTTTTTGGATAAGGAAAAATATTTCAAAGCTTCTTGTTTTATTTTTTCATTGAGCGGTCCGCTTTCAAAATGAAGTCGGCCCCAGATTTCCTTCGGGAAAATTATTTTGACATCTTTATCATAGAGCGAACCGTCTCTTGGTATAGAAATTGAAAACTTTTTAAAATCATAATATGATAGCTCGTTTGGGTAGTCTATTTTTATAGGAACTGAAACTCCGCTAAGTTCTTTAAGCTGTCCGTTATCCATTTTATATTCACCACATCTTACCCAAAGATAAAAAGGGAATAAATCTCTCTCAGGAGCCAAATTTTGGAAGATGCAAAAATTACTGCTTCCAACTTCGGTTTTCCAACTAAGCTCGTTACGAGAAAGAAGAAAGTTTCGCACTGTTCTATCAAGTTGTTCGTTTCCGAGTGTCCATATTCTTTCTGTGCAGTTAGTGTAGGTTTCTATATTATTTTCAACAATAAAAGCGTTTTCGCCTTTGCTCCAAAAAATTAATGATTCATCGCTTGTGGCGTAGCGAATTCCGCTTCCGGAAATTGTTTGCTGTAAAGTAAGTTGTCTTCCGTCACTTAACACCAATTCCACTTTACCTGTTGGAATGGGTGGTTCTTCAGGATTAGTTGGAACGGCTGGACTTTTGAAATAACTCGCTTTTATTTGTTTACCACCATTGCATTGATAATCGGCTTCAGCTATAAAGTTTGTCGTATCTGCGGGTGGTTTTGGTGTTGGTTGATTATTATTTTTCCAGAATAGTAATGCGACTAAAATTAAAATAAGCACAGCTAAAGACAAAAAAGTTTTTTTCATATATTTATTCATTGTTAAATTATAAATTTATTAAAGCTTATTGTCTTGTAGAACATCGGTATTTACCCGATTCTTTTTGTGAGAGTTAAAAGATCAAGAGAAATTAGTTTATTTGTGCAAAAATTACTACATAATTTTTGCCATATGCTTTAGCGCATTTTGGGCAAGTAGTATAGAAAAAATATAATTTTTTCGTTTCTTTGCCTTTTGATTTTACATATTGATCCATTTCCTGTATCCACTTGCCGACGTTTTTATACGGACCTTCAAATACTTTAGTGAGAAATGTTCCTGAGATTGTTGTCATTTGTGCGCCTTGGACATTTTTGGAGGCTTCAATATAAATATCTGAACTCCAGAGAGACTTTTCGTCAGTTAGCATTAATTGTTGTGGCATTTTAGCATCTGACTTTTCAATCAATTCTAAATTCTTGGTTATTTTGTTACCCATGTTAAGGGGGAGATGTAAAAAACTGGTAACATGATCTTTCACGAAGATTTTATCTTTCCATTCAACTTCTTTTTCTTCCCATGGTTCCGGATTGAATCTTGCGCAGCATCCGGTTTCTAATTGTTCATTTGTTGTATCCATAATTTATTTTTTTATTATTAATTATTTGATACTGTTACTTTTTCCATTATTACTTTTGAATTTGGAAGATCGTCTGAATTAGTTTTTACTTCGGAAATTGCATCCGCTACATCTTGACCTGAAATTACTTTTCCAAAGATCGTGTAATTATTTTGCAAAGGATAATCAGCTACCATGATAAAAAACTGACTGCCGTTAGTATTTGGCCCAGAGTTAGCCATAGCAACTACGCCTTTTACATAACCTGCTTTGTAAGACTCTGTTTGAGGATTAAGCTCGTCATTGAAAGAGTATCCAGGACCTCCTCTTCCTGTTCCTAACGGATCTCCTCCTTGGATCATGAATCCTGGAATAACTCTGTGAAAGATTAATCCATCATAAAATCCTTTATTGGCAAGAGTTATGAAATTTTTAACGGTGTTTGGGGCATCTGTGTCGTAAGTTACAAATTTTATATCTCCCATGTTGGTTTTTATAGTTACAATATGGTTCATATTTTTTACAATTGAATTATCTGTTTTTAATTGATCGTTAGTATTATTTGGTTGCGCCGTGTTGATTGAGGTTGATGGAGCGTTTGTGTTTTCTGTCTGAGAATTTACAGACGGATTTTCCGTAGGGATGTTGTTATTGGGTGTATTTTGTTCTTTAGGTGACAGTAAGAAAATTCCAATGCCAGCAATAACAAACACTGATAATGTAATAATTATTATAGTTTTATTTTCCATAAACAAAATTGTATAAAAAAATAAAATCTAAAACAAGTTCAATGTTAATGTTAACAAAAATTGTGCACTATTTATACTATGTTTCTTCGAAATTCCATTTTATAATAAGGTTAATTAGTTATGAAAAGAACTTCATATTTTATTATCACTATTTCAGTTGTAGCCCTCGCTGTTATTTTTAGCTGGCTGTATTTTAAATATTTTAAAACTGACAATTCTAATTTTTTAACTTTTCCAGTAACGCGTGGTGATATCATAGAAACGGTAAAGGTACGCGGTGAAGCTGTGGCTCAAAAAGAATTTAATTTAGGATTTTATACTGGCGGAACAGTGGCAGCTATTGCTGTTGTTGATGGGGAAGAAGTAAAAGAAGGCGACCAGTTAATCAAATTAGATGTCGCTAGTTATGAATTGGAAGTAAAAAAACTTTCGGCAGTTCTTGCACAGCGACAATCAAATTTGAAAAAATTACAAGCTGGCTATACTGCCGAAGATTTGGCAGTTTATGAGACAAAAGTTGCTAATGCTAAGCAGACACTTGCTGACGAAAGACTGGCGTTTCGCGATAGTTTAACTGATGCTTATATCAAAACCAATAATGCTGTTGGTGCTTACATTGAACAATTTTTTGATAATCCAAGAACGACTTGGGTCAGACTTAATTTTTTTGTTGCTGACAGTCAGGTAAAAACTGATTTGGAAAAGAATCTACAAACGGTAGTAAATAATTTTACTTCTTGGCAAAAGCTTTTGGATAATTTAACCGATGAAAATTTGTTGGATTCTGCCAATCAAGCGGAAAGTTACCTAGCTTATGTTCGGGATTTTTTGAGTAAAATAGCTTTAGCTGTTAATTCCTTGGCTCCGAATACTTCGTTAACCACCGCTGATATTACCGCTTACCGTGCTGATGTTTCTACTGCGCGAACGGCAATCAATACAGCTGCTACTAATTTAATAGCTGCTGAAGAAGCATTGCAGACAGCTGAATCAAATTTGGCTTTAGCTCAAAGCGAACTTAAATCAAAACAAGCAGGTACTCGGGAGGAAGATATTACTGAGGCAGAAGCAAAAATTACCGAGGCCGAGAGTGATATCGCAACAGTGCGCGATAAAATTCGCAAGGCAATTTTGGTCGCGCCTGTGGATGCACGAGTAATGAAAATACCTGTAGAGCGAGGCGAAACTTTATCGGCTGGCGAGACAGCTATTATTTTGGCTGGAGCAAAAAATAAAATTCAATCCGATGTTTCGGAATTAGATATTGTAAAGATTCCAGAAAGTGGCGGTGCTAAAGCAACAATTAGTTTTGATGCTTTTCCTGGTCAAAAATTTACAGGCAAAGTAGTTTCTATTGAGCCCAAAGAAATTGTTAAAGATGAAGATAAATATTACCGAGTCAACTTGTATTTTGAATCCGGTGATATACCACTTAGATCGGGAATGAGCGCTGATTTGGAAATTGCTGTGGCCGAAAAGAAAAATGTTTTATTGATCCCAGAATTTGCGGTTTATAAAAAAGATGGTGATGATTTTGTAAAAGTACTTGAAGGGAAAAAAGAAAAGGAAGTCGCTGTAGTTATCGGTCTTACTGATGGCGAATCAACAGAAATTATCTCTGGTTTGACCGAAGGTCAAACAGTTGTCGTTTCAACTAATTAGCCGGATTTTAAATTTTAATGATAGAAGAAAATGATAAAAAAATTGATCCGGTTTGCGGAATGTATCTTGATGACTTTCCGGACTTAAAAAAAATTTCTCACAATGGGAGAGATTATTTGTTTTGTGGCGAAGGTTGTGCAAAGCGATTTGAACTTAAGCCAGAAAAATTTTTAGGTCAGCCAATTATAAAAATTCGTAGTTTACGCAAACATTTTGGTATGGGTGAATCAAAGACTGATGTATTACGAAGCGTTGATCTGAATATTTGGCCTGGTGATTTTGTCGCTATTATCGGAGCCAGCGGTTCCGGCAAATCTACTCTACTCAATATGATCGGCCTTTTGGATTGGCCTAACTCTGGCAAAATTTTTATTAAAGGAAGAGACACCGAAAATTTTGGCGGTGAGGAGCGTGCATTGCTCCGCACAAAAACTTTCGGTTTCGTTTTTCAGCAATATAATTTGATTCCTTGGTTGTCTGTTTATGACAATATAGTTTTGCCAATGATTTTTTCTGGCGAGAATGTCAAGTTAAAAGATGAACAAATTAAGAGATCAATTGAGCAAGTCGGCTTGACCAGTAGAGTCACTCATCGCCCTTATGAATTGTCTGGTGGCGAGCAACAGAGAGTAGCTCTATTGCGGGCATTGGCTAATGATCCAGAAATTATTATCGGTGACGAACCGACTGGCAACTTGGATTCCAAGACTGGAAATGAAATTTTAAAAATGCTAATTGAATTGAATCAGACACAGGGCAAAACTCTGATTATTGTGACTCATGATGCCGATATCGCTGAACAAGCAGAAGAGGTGATTGTTCTAAAAGATGGTCAGATAATGCGAGACCAGCGAATTCATCAAAAAATTTATGCCGAATAATTTTTAATTTTTCAATATGATAAAACATTATTTCATTTTAACTTTTAAAGCCTTACGTCATCGTCCGATTCGTAGTTGGTTGACGGTGGCAGGCGTAGTTATTGGTGTAATGTTAGTGGTGGTAATTTTGTCACTAGGCAGTGGTATCAAGAATGTCGTCAATAATTTGATGGCACAATTTGGTTCCGATTATCTTATAATTTTTCCTGGAAAAGAAACTAATCCGTTTGCCTCTATTATGGGCATGCAAAAATTTCGCGAGAGTGATCTTATGGATCTAGAAAAAATTCCAGGTGTTAAGCTCGTTTTACCGATGGATGTGGCAATGGTCAATTTAGAATATAGAGGTGAGAAAAAAACTGCCCGTATTCAAGGTGGATCGTGGGACGGAGTTATTGGCCTTTTTGAATCATCCAAAGGTGTTAAATTAGATAAAGGATCTTGGCCAAAAAGTGGCGACAACGGCGTGGCGGTTTTGGGTTACTTGGTTGCTAATCAAATGTTTAAAAATAAAATTACTGTAGGCGAAGATATAATTATAAAAGCGAAGAGAATGCGAGTGGCAGGTATTATTTCTAAGATCGGAGCCCAAGATGATGACAATTCAATTTATGTTTCTCCTAGTGATTTTCGAATGATTACAGGATTAAAACCTGGAGCGATGACTGCCTTCGTAAAAATAAAACCGGGCTTTGATATTAATCTAGTTGCTCTACAGGTTCGTTCGCGATTAGAACGACAGGAGGTGGTGCGCGAGTTTGCAGTTTTGACACCAGAGACGACTGAGCGATTAGCTGGTAGTGTATTATCTATTATTGAATTAGTATTTATGGCTATTGGTTTAATTTCTTTATTGGTTGGAGCTGTTGGTATTATGAATTCAACTTACACTTCTGTTTTAGAGCGAACAAAACAAATTGGTATTATGAAAGCTATTGGCGCTTCCGACGAAGCGATTCTTTCTTTGTTTTTAATTGAATCGGGAATGATAGGTTTGGTCGGCGGTTTTATTGGTGTCTTGGTTGGAGTTTTACTTTCAGCAATGGTTGGCTTTGCTGCTGATTTTGCTGGTTATAAGGGATTGTTTTCTTTTGCCGTTTTGGATTATTTTGGCTTACTCGCGATTCTTTTGTTTACTTTCGTTGTCGGTATATTTTCTGGTATTCTTCCAGCACGCCAAGCTGCTCGCAAAAGCCCAATGGAAGCTTTGCGATACGAGTAAGGAAGAATAAGAATTAAGATGTTGGAGGGATCTTGTGTACATAACAACCCCTATGCCATTGCACTGGGGGTTATTAGTTTTTATTTCGTCGAGCGAGGTAAGGAAACGAATACCTGGAGCTCTCGTTATTTTTTACTATACTAAATAAGAACGATGAGGAAAATAATGCTTATATATTTAAATTAGTTTAATTTACTTTGAATCAAATTACCCAGAAGTTTACTGCCGGCAATAACTATTAAGGCGACCACCAAGTGAAAAACTATTTCCCGCAAAGGATTTGTTTTTTTATTTTTTGAAATTAAATAGCTTAAGGACGCGAGTAAAATCAAACCCCAGATTGATGAGATGATGAAAGCAGTGTATGAAGAAAATAATAAAACAATTAAAACGAAAGTGAATGTAATAAATAATCTTACTGCAAAATTTCCATATGTATAAGAATCAATATCTTTTATAGAAGCTCCTTCTGATTCTTTATAGATATGTATACCTAATGAGTCAGAAATATTATCTGCGATAGCAACGATCAAAAGACCTGTGATTATGCCTATTTTTGCATTATCTCCTTGAGTCAATCCTGCAATTAACCCCATACTGGTAGTAATCGCGGCTGTAGCACCTATGCTGAACTTGTGTATGTCTATTCCTTTCATCTTATGATTTTATCAAAAAACCACCTTAATATAAAGGTGGTTTTTTAATTGGCTCCGCGGGTAGGAATTTCTCTCCTTACAGGAGCAGTATAGGTTCTCCCATTTTTCGCACTCAAAGCAGTGCTCAAAATATGGGAGAACCTTTTCGAATCCTACACGCAAGGCAAGTAGTTGCCTTGCTCCGCGGAGCTAAAAAATCAAAATCCCTTCAAAAAGGGGATTAAGATTTTTACGAGCTCCGAACTGTTAGGGCTATTAGAACATATTGTATGACTACAAATGATTTTTATTTTATTACAAATCTTTTGGATAGATAAAATTTATATAAAGAAAAACACTGATTTATCCACTTCTCAAACTAATCATTTTTATTATAATTAAATTTACATGAACTCTCGCGGTATCATTTTTATTTTTGCTGTTCTCTTACTTATAACTATTGGCATTTTTTTTAATGGTAACGTTTACGCGCAGTTTGCGTCATCTACTCCATCAATAGATTTATCAATAGAAACTTCAACTCTATCTAACGAAGCGACTTCTAGTCCAGCTGTTTCTACTGTTTTTGCTACGGAGGAACAAGTTTATCTTTCAGAAGAAGTAAAAGTTCGTTCTAGTTCCGGACTTGATAGTAAAATACTAGGTAGTCAGGCATCTGGAACTCCAGCAATAATTATAGGCGTTTCTGTATTTGCTGACGATATTATTTGGTGGAACCTCGACTATAGAAACGGTATTGATGGTTGGGTCCCTGAAGATTACATTAAAAAGGTAAATCCTACACCAAAACAAGAAACTGTTGTAAGTTACTCACCTACAAAGGAAGTTAAGATCACAAATCTTGTAACTTCACGCAGTAATCCAAGTATTTCGGGTAATCGAATTGTTTGGCAAGATAATCGCAGCGGCAACGCTGATATTTATTTATATGATTTAGTTTCTAAAAACGAACAGCGACTTACCGCAGGCGAATATCAAGAAATTCAACCTTCAATTTCCGGGAATAACGTTGTTTATTTACGTCGTCAACCGGATCAAAATAATTCCGGACATGATATTTCATTAGTTTACTTGTTTGATCTTGCTGCAAAATCTGATCGTCCACTTACTCCTGAATCTAAATTTCAGTCTCAACCAGCTATTTCTGGTAATTATGTTGTATATATAGAAACAAAAAATGGTGAACGCACTCTTTATCTATACAATTTATCCACAAACACCAAAGAATCTATTGCAACCAGTAAAAATATTTCTAAACTGCAAATAGCTGGGAATTTTATCGTTTGGATAGATGTTGAAGGAAGTTTTTGGAAAGTTTATACCTATGATATACAAAAGCATGTAACCCAAAAGGTTACTAATCACACGATTGAGCAAATTAATCCTGCTGTCTCAGACACAGGCAAGGTTATTTTTGCAGGAAGACGCAGTGGTGGCACTGAAGATTGGCATATTTTTCTCTACGATATAGTAAGTGAGACCGAACAATATATTACAGGCAATAGTGGTAGTCAACCTACAGATTTGGCTATTTCAAGCAATTTTGTTTCTTGGTCTCAAAGTGGAGAGGTATTTTTATATAATCTAAACTCTAAAACAGAAACTCAATTAACAAAGCTAGCTGGATCTCGAGGAGAAGTTTCTATCGATGGTTCTAATCTCATATGGACAGATAGCCGAACTGATGGAAGTAATGATATTTATATGTGGAATATTGAATAATTAATTATTAATCTAAAATGAATCATCAAAATTTTATAGCCTGGAAGGTCTTTTCTGAAAAACTAGTAGCTAGTCTATTAGTTTTTTTATTTTTAATCACTCCTATATATCCCGTATTTGCTCAGGAGGCTACTCCTCCTCCAGTTGAATCGGCATCTTCAGTAATTGATAGCATACCCGCGACACCTTCAACTACTGTACTTGATACAACAGCATTAGACGAAGCTCTTAAGGCAACTTCAGTTCAAGAAACTTCTGTTCCTACTGATTCATCCATGGTTTCTACTGACTCATCTGTAATTCCTACTGATTCATCTGCCGTTTCTACTGATTTATCCACTGATTCTACTAATAAAGAAAATACTCCTGAAGGAGGTCAAATGTCATTACTGAGTGGAGATCCGGAGAATGCGCCTACCGTTCTTAATCCTACATTCACATACCAATCTATTTCACCTAAAGTTGATAAAACAACTGGTGCATTAGTAGAAAACGTTAAACTTGCAGTTCCTCCAGGACGCAATGGTTTACAACCTGATTTAGCTCTTACATATAACAGTCAACAGCTTGAAGAAAGTGAAGTCGGTTATGGTTGGGATGTAAATATTCCATTTATTGAAAGGATCAATCGCCAAGGAACGGAAAATATGTATGCAACAACCACTTATTACTATTCCTCGTTTTCAGGAGAACTTTCAACAACTACGACATATAACGAATATCGCTCAAAAGTAGATGACGGTAGTTTTTTACGTTATACACTTGCTACAACTTCTAACACTATCAGTTGGACTATGTATGATAAAAAAGGAACAAAGTATACTTTTGGAACAGATGCCGCTTCCAGACAAGATGATTCAAGTAATACGTCAAGAATATATAAATGGATGTTGCAGGAAGTTCGTGATACCAACGACAACTTCATTCGTTATGAATATTATAAGGACGAAGGGCAAATTTATCCGTCAAAGATTTATTACACAGGTAATGCTTCTACTGATGGGATATTTACTGTTGAATTTACACGCGAAAGTCGTCCCGATGTAATTACTAGTTACAAAACAGCATTTCTTGTCAAAACTAATTATCGTATCAGTGAGATTCAAGCAAAAGTTAATAGTACATGGGTTCATAAATATGAGCTTGATTATACAACAGGAAATAATGGTTATCGTTCGCTACTTTCAAGCATTACTGAGAGTGGTCAAGATGAATCTGGCACAAACACACTTTCACTTCCACCTACTACTTTTGAATATACTAATACTTCAGTTAGTTTTACTGACTGTTGTACAAATTTAACAAGAATAGCAAACTCTTCGTTTGTGACCGCTGATACTGATGGTAACGGATTACTTGATGTTAATAATTCATACTACACCAATGAATGGTCAGATAAGACTAACTACATTCAGTTAAACTTTAATAATGGAAACGCAACTTCGTCTGATTGGTATCCCTCGCTTTTTGGAGAGTTTTGGTCACACAAAGTTAGTGGTGAAAATATACTAGTTGAGACAGGTACTCGTTTTTTGGATTTAAACGGTGATGGTAAGGCAGATGTGATTCGTAGTGTTTTATATTCGGCAAATCCAGAAATTTATAAGTGGATTTATTGGAATACCGGTACTTATGATACAGGAGGAAGTTTGCAATGGACTCAGTCAACATCGACATTAGACGTTCCACTTTTTTCTTCTATAAATGGTTCGACTTTTTACACCATGGGATTGTTCGCAAATCTCAATGGTGATGGACTTATAGATTTTGAAAAAGCACACACTCTTGGAGACATTAATGGTTCATATTTTGGTACAGGCTCGAGTCTTGCATCTTCTACTACAATATATTTTTCTCCAATCGCCATGTTGCCGTATTCTGGTGGTAATTTGGAAAAGGATATTCGGCTTATGGATATTAATGGCGATGGTCTCGATGATTGGGTATACAACGATAGCAATACAATGAAAGTGTGTCTTAACAAGGGCTTATCATGGGATTCTGGATGTGATAGCGGATATAATATTGCAACAACTACGGTTGATTCTCACGGACAAGATAAAGGGGTGCGGTTTGTTGATATTAATGGTGATGGTTTGCTTGATTGGGTACGATCATATTCTATGGCGTATCACACTACTGCATCTTCAGGATATTATCCTATGGAGATTGGAAGCTTTAATGTTGTAAAAATCAATACCGGTTCAGGATGGACTGATAGCAATATTACATTGCCTGGTTATATTGCTACTGGAGCAGTAAATGACTCTAATTTTTCAGGATCTTTTAGTTATAAAGAGATGTGGGATTTTACAGGCGATGGAGCTAGTGATTGGTATCAGAAAAAGAATAATGCGGGAAAACAAGATATGCTCAAAAAGATTAATTATACAACGGGTGGTAATACAGAAGTTAATTATAGAGCAACTACAGCCGAATTAGGAGCAGATTCACAACCTCGACATAGGGAATTACCTATGAATATTTTTACTGTTGCATCTACCACAAACAGTGATGCAAAAAACAATTCAGAAACAATTTCTTATGATTACTACGGTGGTGATCTTTATTTCAACTCTCCACATGACAGAAAATTTGCAGGATTTGAAATGATAACAGAAACTCGCACAGATGGAATTACGAAAACATATTTCTACCAAGGCAACACATCTTCCACTACAGTAGGGGAATTTGATGATCATTATTCAAAGATTGGAAAACCGTATCGCGAAGATGTTATTAGTGCCACAAGTAGTGAAGTATATAAAAAAACATTTTACTCTTACAGTCGTGTTTCTCAAGATTATGATAGTAACTTTGTATATCTTGCTTCTACAACTGAGATAACTCTTGATGGCGACAGCGATCACAAAGATAGAGCTTCTACTTACACTTACGATACATCTACAGGAGATCTTGTTCAGAAAATTGACTGGGGTGAAGTAAATGCAAACACAGATACCGGAATATTTACAGATACTGGAACCGACTTGGCTTCAACTACCATCACATATGTTGCAAGTACTACAGTTAATATAAGTCTTCCAAAACAACAAACCACTCAAGATCAAAGTTCTAATAAAATACAAGAAGCTCTTTATTATTACGATACTTTGGCACACGGAAGCGTTAGTAAAGGAAATCAAACTAAAGAAGAAGACTGGGTATCTGGTTCTACATACACATTGGCAACTAAGACTTATGACGGAACCTACGGTCTCGTAACCCAATCAACTAATCCTTGTAGTAAGACATCTATTTATACAATTGATTCAAACAATCTCTATGTTGCTACAAGCACAAATCCTTTGTCTCAAACTACAGGTTATCAATACGATCTCTCTTCTGGGAAGGTTAAACAAATTACTAACCCAAACAATCGCGTCTCCTCATATATTTTTGATGCTCTTGATCGTCTAACCGAGGAAAAGCAACCAGACATTACTACTCCAACAACACTTGTTACAAAATCTGCTTATACTTACACAACAAATAGTTTTCCTCAAAAAATTCAAAAAACGAGCTATCTTAACTCTGCAACTTCCTCTGAATTTTATACTTACTTTGATGGCTTCGGCCGCAAGATTCAGGAACGCAAGGAAGCAGAAGGTGACAATACCTATGCTGTAAAAGATTATGTATATGGTAATGTTGGGAAAATTACCAATGAATCTCTGCCTTACTTTGCTTCCAGTACCGCGTGGGCTACATCAACTGCGACAAATGGAATACTGACTAACTACACATACGACACGCTTGGACGTATAACAGCAATTGGTACCGCAGTAGGAACAACGACAAACAGTTACGATGATTGGAATACGACGACCACTGATCCATTAGGTAAATCTAAAAAATTCATCACAGATGTTCGTGGTAATTTAACCAATGTAGTAGAAAAAATAGGTACTTCTTACGCCACCACTACTTACGAATACAATAGTCGCAATGACTTAACAAAAATTACTGATTCACTCACTAACATCAGAAACTTTACATACGACGGTCTCGGAAGGCGCTTAACAGCTGAAGATCTGCACGCTTCAGCAGATGAGACTTATGGAACTTGGACTTATACTTATGATGATGCCGGAAATCTAACATCTCAAGTTGATCCAAAGAGTCAGACAGTTAACTTTACTTATGATGATATAAATCGATTACTCACAGAAGATTACACAGGACAAAGCGGAACAGAAGCATTTTACGGATATGATTTTTGTAGTAATGGCAAAGGTCATATGTGTTCTGCGACTACTACAAACACTGTATCTATTTATAACTACAATCCTCTCGGACTTTTGAGTAGTGAAAGTAGAAATATTGCATCTACTACATATAGCACTTCCTATGAATACGATCGACAAGGTAATACCGCAATCATGACCTATCCTGATAATTCTCAAGTTCAAAATATTTTCAACGATGCCGGTTTGCCAGAAACTATCCAATATCGTTACAGTAATACGACAGCATTTTCAAATGTAGTCGCAAACATCGATTACACACCGAATGAGATGCAAAGTTATTTTGCATATGCTAATAACACTAAAACTTGCAACACGTATTCATCAAGCGAGTTATATCGTCTGACAGGAAAGCGTACCACTGCTAATGGATACGGATGTTCTAGTGTTCCAAATCCTCAATATGCAACATCGTCGCCAAATATTTTGACGCAATTAAATATAGTCCAAAATCTTTCTTATGAGTATGATGCTTCTGGAAATATCACTAAAATGACAGAAGGAGGTCTAAATGGACTAGCACGCTCGATATTATACACATACGATGATCTAAATAGACTTACTGTAGCTTCTACAACTATGGCCTCAACTACGTCTTATCGTCAGGCATTTACATACAACAATATTGGAAATATTCTTAAAAAAACAGATGGAGTTGTGGAAGCTACTGCAAATTCTAATTCTGCAGATTTTGAATATAGTTCATCAGAATATGCTTACAATCTCAATGATCTTGGTATTACTGGTGGAACCGTTACTATCGAAGCATGGTTTAAATTAGAATCATTACCAGGAGATGGTGGTTCTGCTGGTATATATGGCATCGCTGAACAATCTGACGGAGGAACCAAAGTTCAAAACAGAATTTGGTATTGGAATGATTCAGGAACTTACAAACTAGTATTCTCCAGAAACAAAGAATTTAATTCTGAAAACAGAGCCATTTATACAGTCACATTAGACACAAACACTTGGTATCATGTAGTGGGAACATATGACGGTACAGATGTTCGTCTTTACACAGCAACCGCTGGAGGATTGCACACTCTACGAGCTACGACTGCATCATCTGGAAATGGTTCAGCGGGTTCATCAGACCATACTACTGTTGGTTGTTTTGATTCATCAGGAGGTTCTACCTTTGCGTGTAACTACTATTTTGACGGTGTAATTGACGATGTACGTTTTTGGAATGACGAACGCACAACCACTGAACTTGATAGTAACTTTGAGAAAGAACTTGAGGGTAATGAAGTGGGGTTAGTTGCTTACTACAAATTAAACAATGACTATCTTGATACTACCGCAAACAATTACGATCTCACTGATGTTAATACTCCAACTTTTGTCACAAGTGTTCCATTCTCGGGGGGTAATAATAGTGGCACCACAATTACTTATGCCTATAACGAAACTGGTTATGCCAATCCGCATGCTCTAACAGCAATCGGGGATAATACATCTACTAGCACTCTCTCATACGACAATAACGGAAATGCTATTGTCTATGGTTCTACTAACTATACATATGACTATCACAACCGCATCACACAAATCACCGCCTCAACCACCGCCACCTCAACATACATCTACGACCCCGCAGGAGATCGAGTCCAACAAATATTCTCAAACGCTACCACCACATACCCCAACCGTTTCTTCTCTGTAGCCAGCACCACAGCTTACTCAACATCAACCGTATACATCTACTCTGGCAACACTCTCGTAGCCACAGTAGACAGAGTAGGAACATCAACTAATCCAATGATCTCCTCATATCACACAGACCATCTCGGATCTACAAACATCATTACCGACACTCAA
>JBAYLF010000009.1:0-24348 GCA_041664205.1 Minisyncoccota bacterium
AATATGTCAGTAAAACTAATTAGAGACGTTTCATTATCCCCACTCTCTACTATGAACATAGGCGGAAAGGCTTTTGCTGTTGCAGAAATAAAATCTAAAGAAGATATTGTTGAGCTTATTAAACTCTCTAAATCTCAAAAAAAACCACTCGTAATTATTGGTGAAGGCTCAAACACTATTTTCAATGATAAAAAACTTCCGATAATTCTTGGAATAATGTCAGCAACTGGAATAAGTATAGTTAGAGAATCATCAAAAAATTGCACACTTAAAATAGAGTCTGGAACACATTGGGATGATGTAGTAGAATATGCAGTCATCAACAACTTGAGTGGAATTGAAGCAATGTCAGCTATACCAGGAAGCGCAGGGGCAACACCTGTTCAAAATGTCGGCGCATACGGACAAGAAATAAAAGATACGCTGAAAGAAGTCGAGGTATTTGATACGGAAAAAAAATCATGGAAAACGCTAACAAAAGATGCTTGTAAACTTAGTTACAGAAACAGTATTTTTAAAAAATCACCAGGGAAATTTATCATAAGCTCAATCACAATTACACTTAATAAAGGCAAGCTAAAAATTCCTAATTATCCAAACCTTATTGCATATCTGAAAAATCACGATATTGAAAATCCAACACTTAGAGATATAAGAAATGCTGTTATAGATATTAGATCAAATAAACTTCCAGATCCTGCAGAAATTCCAAACTGCGGATCATTCTTTAAAAATCCGATAATAAGTTCTAAAGAAATAAAACGACTGGAAAAAGAATATCCTGACATTCCAACCTTTAAAACAGAAACTGGAAAATTTAAAATCCCCGCAGGCTGGCTTATAGAAAACGCCGGCTTAAAAGGCAAAGATTTTGGAGAGTTTGAGGTCTATAAAAACAACGCACTAGTTTTAACTAACAAAGGAAACGGTTCTTATAAAAAACTTCGCAGAGTTATAAAAATCATTATTGATTCTGTATACAAAAAATTCGGGGTCACAATTGACCCCGAACCAAATTTTGTTGAGTAAAATCTTTTTAAGTTATTGTTTTCGTATTTTTCTAGAAAAATCTACGTCTCCTTCGCAACAAAGTGCGATATCATTAATATAATGTCTCTTTTGGGTTTCCGTAAAAGATAATACACTATCAATAAGTTTTAAATTATACAGAATTCGACCAGACATCTCTGGTAAAAAAGCTACTAATTTAAATGGCATCCTATCGGGCGCAATTACTCTATTTAAATGAGTAACAATATTTGTTGCACAATTATTAGAAGATATGCTAAAAAATTCTGGTTCATTTTTTAGTTTATTAACTCGATGCATTATATCCAAAAATAATTCTCTTGTTTTTTCTTGAGAAAGATTTAAGGGATACATATACACAGATTCTCCTTTTCTAAAATTAGTGCGCAAGCGAACAAGATCGCATTCACTCCCAATAACATACATGAGTTCAAAATTTTTCCATAAGCACGAAAATGATGAAAAGTGTTCGTCTTTCTTTTTTCGTATCTCAACCGAAACAGTAACGAAATCGCCATTTTCAAATTCAAAACTAAGCAATACGTGCGCTTGGTAAGGAATTCGACCAAATGGAACAACAAAATAATAAACTTTTTTTATCTCGTTAAGATTAAATTTTTTGTCATAATATCTAGGCAAATAATCTTTTTCTGTTCTGTATAAAAAATCTCTGATATTGTAAACACATACTATATTACCTTCAATTTTGGCACATTGAAGAACTTCTTGGTCTTTTGCCCAGTCCTTATCATTTGAAGGTTTTTCTTTTCTAAAAAAAGACATAATAAAAAATAGTAGACTTTTTAATGCTGAAAAAATTTTCTCATTGTAATTCATACTAATGAAGTTTCTTTTCCCAGTCTATCAAACAAAAACAATAATTCAACACTAAATAACCATATTAAAGAGATAACCTGTAAAAATAATCCCGATACCTACAACGCTCGCGAAAATAACGATGAGTTTTATTTTCATAACTTTTTTCAAAATTAGAAATTCTGGCAAAGACAAAGCGGTTACAGACATCATAAAAGCAAGAACTGTGCCTATTGCTACTCCTTTCTCTGTAAGAGCAGACACTAGAGGAATAACTCCAGCAGCATTTGAATAAAGAGGAATACCAATAAGAACAGCGAGCGGAACTGCATACCATTTATCCGCACCTGCATAATTGGCAAGAAAATCAGCTGGTATATATCCATGTATCCATGCACCAACTCCAATACCGATCAAAATATACAGCCAAACTTTTTTCAATATATCCAGCGTATAATCCTTGGCATAATAAATTCTTTCTTTTATTGTCATTTGCAACAATTCAATATCTCCATTTATTGTATTTTGATACACAAAAGGTTCTACTAAATTTTCTACTTTCATTTTGCCGATAATTATTCCGGAAAGAATAGCGATAATAAGACCACTTATAATATACATAAGCGCAATTTTCCAACCAAAAAGTCCTAATAGCAAAATCAGCGCAACTTCATTGATCATAGGAGACGCTACTAAAAATGAAAAAGTAACGCCGAGTGGAACGCCAGCTTGAACAAATCCTAGAAATAAAGGAATGGCTGAGCAGGAGCAAAACGGAGTAATAATTCCCAAAAGCGAGGCAATAATATTTCCTGTGTAATTTTTCTTATGGGATAAAATTTTTCTTATTTTTTCTGGCGGTAGATATGAACGAATAATTGAAACAATAAAAATAATTACCGATAAAAGAATAAATATTTTTATTGTGTCGTATATGAAAAAATTAACAGCTCCAGCGAAAAGTGTTCTTGGTGCAATATTTAAAATGGAGTAAGTTAGCCAATCAGCTAACAATTGAATTGGATAAAAAATGCTCATATTTTTTATTAACACTTACCTCCACAACTACAACTACAACTACAACTACCGCAAGATTTGTTATTTTCCTTTTTATCTAAATTGTCAGAAATATGTTCAGAAATGATCTGTTTTATTTTTTCAACTTCTGGAAGTGTGCCGGCAATCACAGGTTTGCCATTAATAGCTAAAACAGGACTGGACATTACACCCATTTCTACAATCTTCTGAATATCAGTTATATATTCTACAGAAAAATCAGCACCGAAAGAATCAGCGGCTTTTTGTGTCCGCTCGTACAATTCTTTACATTTTTTGCAACCAGAACCTAAAACTTGTATTTTCATTGTGCGCGATCCAGGACTCGAACCTGGGACCTCGTCATTATCAGGGCAACGGGAGTGCTCGCATCCGTTGCCCGCTCTATCAAATAGAAGTTGAAAATTCAATTGCCAAACAATGTGCGCGATCCAGGACTCGAACCTGGGACCTCGTCATTATCAGTGACGCGCTCTAACCACCTGAGCTAATCGCGCACATTGTTAATCAATATATTGAATTTTCAACTCCTGCTCCACCTGCCCGCCCGCCACGCAAGCCAAGCTTTGCGAGGCATTGCGGGCGGGAGCTAATCGCGCATTTCATACACAATACCAAAAAAAGCATAAAAAATAAAGGGGTCTAAAGTAAAATCACCGGCACGAATGTCGGTGATTTAAATACCTTTTAAAATTTGTTTTTCGAGATAATCCCTCGTAAATTTATCTCCCGGACAGTTCCTGTCTCCAGAAAGTTCCTTTGCTAGAATAATTTTTACTTTAGGATAATCCTTTTTTATAGCTTTGATCAATTCAATCAGCGTCAACTTCTGTTTTTCATTCGGAAGTTGAAGATTGAAATCGCCTGCAAGACAGACGGTTATTGTGTCGCTATCGTTTTTATTAGTCCAATTATGATGAAGCTGAGCACATGTTTTTTCACCAATCTTGCGGGTCTGAGTCAAGGTTCCATCCCAATCAATAAAAAAATTATAACCAGCATTATGCCCAAGTTCAGAGCGAGAAAAATTAATTTCTTTGTGATAATTATCCACACCAGGAAGTTGATCATGACCATCATAACCAAAAACTTTTGTATGATGAACAGAAAAATATTCTGCAGACGAAGTATCACCCTTCTTAACAAAACTTATGGGTTCGCTTGCAACAACTAGAACAACCTGAGATGTATTAAGTTTTTTATCTTCTTCTGCTCTTACACAATTAAGAAAAATAAAAAAAATGAAAAGGCTAAACAAAATTCTAAAAGTTTTCAAGGTTACTCCTCCTTTCTTGTTAGTGTCGGTCAGTTTTAACTACCATCATAGTAGTCGCTTTCAAAATTAATAAAAGCGAGTTATCCACATGTAGACCTTTACAAAATAAGTGTTTTAAAAACTAATAAAATTTTGGATATTTTCAGATATAACAAAAAATCACACCTTTACGGTGTGATTTTTTGTTAAATATTCTTTCTTTTGTCCCGTTCTATCCGTCTTAATACCGAAGTAATAAGACGAAACAGAAAGTCTCAACTTAGAGTTCCGAGACCAACACTCTTCTTAAAACTTGTGATCTTAAGAAAACGACCTATCACTATAATTCTTAAAAAAGAATCAGAGATGTATTTTTTGAAATATTCCACGAGCAGCTTCCGCTACCCGTGCCTTGTTACGACTTACTCCCTGTTATTGAGCTTACCGTAGGTCCATGTAAAACAGAATTTCGGGTATTCCCAACTTCCTTGAGTTGACGGGCGGTGAGTACAAGACTTGAGAACGTATTCACCGCGGTATAGCTGACCCGCGATTACTAGCAATTCCAACTTCATGAGGTCGAGTTGCAGACCTCAATCCGAACTTAGCCCGCTTTTCTTACGATTTGCTCCACCTTACGGTATTGCGTCGCGTTGTAGCGGGCATTGTATTATGTGTGTAGCCCAAGATATCAAAGGGCCATGCTGACCTAGCGTCATCCTCGCCTTCCTCCCAGCTTTAAATTTTCGAATTTTCAAAAACTTAAAGCTGGGCAGTCTCGCCAGACACTTGTAACTGGCAACGAGGGTTGCGTTCGTTACCCCACTTAAGGGAACAATTCAAACCACGAACTGACGACGGCCATGCAGCACCTGTCCTACCGTCCTTGTGAGACTCTCAAAGTTTCCTCTGAGATTCGTTAGGATTTCTAACCTTGGTAAGGTTCTTCGTTTGCCATCGAATTAAACCACATAATCCACTGCTTGTGCAAGTCCCCGTCTATTCCTTTGAGTTTTAGCCTTGCGGCCGTACTACCCAGGCGGATCGCTTAACGCGTTAGCTACGGCTCTCAGAGGGTCGATACTCCGAAAACCTAGCGATCATCGTTTAGGGCGTGGACTACTGGGGTATCTAATCCCATTCGCTACCCACGCTTTCGTGTTTCAGTGTCAGGAGTACGCCAGCATGTTGCCTTCGCTTTTGGTATTCCCCATGATATCAACGGATTTCACCCCTACACCATGAGTTCTACATGCCTCTCGCATCCTCTAGTTTTGCCGTTTCCTTTGCATCGCCCCGGTTAAGCCGAAGGATTTAACAAAAGACTTACAAAACCACCTACACACCCTTTACGCCCAATGATTCCGGATAACGCTTGGGGCACTCGTATTACCGCTGCTGCTGGCACGAGTTTAGCAACCCCTTATTCTTGAGGTAACGTCAATAAACTTCCTCCCTCACAAAAGACCTTTACGTCCCGAAGGACTTCATCAGTCACGCGGCGTCGCTCGATCAGGCTTTCGCCCATTGTCGAATATTCTCGGCTGCGGCCACCCGTAGGTGTATGGACCGTGTCTCAGTTCCATCGGTGGGGGTCAGCCTCTCAGCTCCCCTACCCGTCATAGCCTTGGTGAGCCATTACCTCACCAACTAGCTGATAGGACGCAGGCCGTTCCTGAAGCGATAAATCTTTACCTATCACCAATTTTATTTTCTAAAGATTTTAAAAAACAAAATTGGAGATAGGACTATTGGGAATTACCTAACCTTTCGGCTAGCTATGCCCAACTTCAGGGTACGTACCTACGTGTTACTACCTCGTCTGCCACTGTGCATTGCTGCACCGTTTGACTTGCATGCCTTATCCACGCCGCCAGCGTTCATCCTGAGCTAGGATCAAACTCTAAAATAAAATTACAAAGTAATTTAATACAGAGCAAATTCGAACGGAACAAGAGAAAAAATATTTTTCTTGAAAACCAAACTCGAGTCTGTCCTAATCTCATGAGCAGGTGTGGAAAACCTGCTTGGGAATCATTATCAAAGAAATATAGTGAAAATTGCACTATGTTCTCAATACCCTGTTTAAAACAGGGTATCATATTTCAAATTGTCAAAGTCCTATCGATGCGTCCTATTTAAGGGACGTTTTTATAGTATAACCATATTAGAAATAGAGTCAATACCCTACTCAAATATAGCTTTTTTGGCAAAGATAAAAAGCCAAAATTAACGAAAAACCCCGCATTTTAAGAGATGCGGGGTTGTAATCTGTAAAGAAAAAACCTTTAAATCGATGAATTTTTTCGGATAATATAGCGATTTACAGCATTTAAATATGCTTTAGCACTAGCTTCGATAATATCGGTTGATTCGCCTTGACCATTAATAACAATTTCATCACCAAAATCAACCCTTAGCACCACTTCACCAAAGGCATCGGATCCTGGAGCAGTAGCTTTAACAAAATATATAATAAGCCTACCAGAGCAATTGATAATACGATCAATCGCCTTCATAACAGCGTTGACAAAACCGTTACCGATCGCCGAATCCAATAATACCTCATCTCCTTTTTTGAGACGCACAGTAGCAGTAGGAATTTGGTCTGTCCCACCTGACACACTTAAATAATCAAGTTTCCAAACATTTTCATCACTCATATTTTTCCTTTCGAAGAACTGGTTTAGGTTTTTATATTACAAGACTTTTAAACTAAGTCAAATTGATAAGAAAATACCGCTCTTAAAAAAGAACGGTATGCTTAGACTTCAATCAATTAGAATTTTCTTCAAAATGATCTTTAGTCGCATTATTTAATGCATCAACATATGCCAAGACATATGTTTTAATCAGGCATGTGCCACTTGCTTGCCCAACATTCAAACCTCCAAGAGATTTAAAATACGCCAAGATAGTAACTTCAACTTCCATATCTGTGCCTTCATTAACAATTACAATTTTTGGCAATAAAACTATATTTCCTTCTGTGTTAGTAAAGGCTTCGATAATCTCTAAAAAATTAGAGATCTTATTAAGAGCATATTCCCATAATTCTGTTATTAAAAGATCTGGAGCTATCCATTCTTTCAAACTTGCAAAATCAACGTGGTATCTTCTTAAAGTCTTAGATTCTTCCATAGTTTATATCAAGTCCTGCTTAATATAATAACAATCTTGACTATAAGTCAAGATTGTTAAGATTTAATATTTTTTAAATTCTGGAGGATTATTTATTTCTATTCTGCCACTTCTCTACAGTAACCAAAAGCGGAGAACCTAAGAATATTGAAGAATATGTTCCTAAAATAACTCCTACCAAAAGCACTAGTGAAAAGTTCTGAGTAGCGCTAGGACCTGTAAAATAAAGCACGAGTAAAGTTAGAACTACGGTCAATGAAGTATTTATTGAACGAGTGAATGTTTGACTAATACTCTTTCCTACTATTTGATCGAAAGTTTCTTTTGATCTGTTCTCTCTAGCGAGCTTTAGATTTTCTCTAGTTCTATCGAATACAACAATTGTGTCATGAACTGAGAAACCTAGAATAACTAAAACGGCTGTTACGAACAGAGAATCTATTTCAAACCCTTTGAAATGTCCGAGAATAGAAAAGATGCCTATAGGCGTAATCACATCATGAAGAAGTGCAACTATTGTTATAAAACCGTATTTCCAAGATTGAACTGGTTCGGAAACTTTTCTGAATGCAAAAGTAATAAATAAAAGAATTGCCAAAATCACAAGTATGATAGACATAACTGCCTTACCTTGAAGTTCCTTTCCTAAGATTGGACCAACACTGTCGAAACGCTTAACTTCCATTTGTTCTGTATTGTTTTGAGAAAGATTTTGTAGAAGTGAAACACGCTCTGGTTCAGATAAGTTTTTGGTTCTAATAATAAATCCGCTTTCTCCCGTTGAACGAACTGAGTATTCTCCCAGGTTTAATTGATCTATCCTAGTTTTAACAAGAGAGATATCTGGTTTTGAATTTTGATAATTTACTTCAGCAATAGAACCTCCTTTAAAATCAATTCCAAAATTAAGTCCCCACATAAAAAGTGAGACAAATGAAACGATTACAAAAAGACATGATAGCGCGTAAAATATTTTTCTATGATTTACTACAAACATAATTTTATTTATTAGATTGATCTACTTCGTTAACCTGAACAGTTTTAGATTTGAAACCGCTGCCCATTAAGAATCTTGCGAATTTACCACCCTGTCTAGGCATAACTGATATAAGGAATGTTCTAGAAATTGTAATAGCTGTAAGCATACTTACCAAAACTCCAATACCAAATATAAGTGCAAAACCTCTAATTATAGATGTGCTTGAGAACCAGAAAAGAATGATGGCTGTAATAATACTTGATGAGTTACTATCGCGAATTGAAAGCCATGCTCTGGAAAATCCTTCTCGAAGAGCTTCTTCAAGTGGTAATCCTTTTTCCATTTCTTCTTTCATACGTGCAAATATTAGAATGTTTGCATCAACTGCCATTCCTATTGAAAGAATAAAACCTGCGAGTCCGGCAGCAGTAAGAGTAACAGGAACGAGTTTGAAAATTGCCAACATAATTAAGCTGTATATCGCAAGAGAAAGAGCTGCGAGTAAGCCTGGTATTCGATACCAAAGAAGAAGAAATAGAGTGACAATAGCGAAACCTAAAAGTCCTGCTTTAGCGCTATCATGAAGAGCTTGGTCACCAAGAGAAGCTCCTATAGTCTGACTTCCTATTAGAGAGATTGGGACTGGCAAAGCACCGTAGTTTAAATTTCTAACTAAAAGCTTTGCTTCATCAGGAGTAAATCCTCCAGATATCTGAGCCTTTCCGTCGGTAATTTCAGTTCTAACTGTTGGAAGCGATATAGGATTTCCATCCAAGAAAATTCCTACAACATTACCGATATTATCTTTTGTTATTTGTGCAAAAAGTTTTGCGCCTTCTGAATTGAATTTAAGTCCGACTATTGGTTCGTTTGTTTGTGAATCAAATTCAAGAGTTGATCTCTCTAAAAGTCTTCCTGTTAAACCTGTGTCTAAAAATATAGGAGGAGTTGTCGATGATACTGGAGTGTCACTTTTTTGAAGAACTCGAAATTCGAGAGTTGGTGTCTGCCCTATCATTGCAACAGCCTTATCGATGTCTGTAACACCTGGAAGTTCTACAACCAGCTTTTCAACTTGCTGACCATTGATGTTTGCCTCTTCGATCTGAACTATCGGCTCAGATACGCCAAAAATATTGATTCGATTTTCGATAACATCTCTAAGTGCTTCCATAGAGCTTTTTAGATCGGTTGATGCAACTTTAGAAACGTCAGCTTGATAAATTAAATGTGTTCCACCATTCAAATCGAGTCCTAATTTAAAAGGAAAATGTGAACCTTGCTTTTCGGATGAATACACAAAATACCCAACGCTAATTCCAACTATAAGTATCAGTATAGCGACAATTCTAATTCTAAAACCACTACTAATAGGCGATGATTTTTTGTTATTTCGATTCCTTGAGGAATTTGAATCTTTAAAACCCATAATGGAATTTAGTATAAATCTTTTTAGAAAATTATCCAGCTTTACTTTTTTATTAGATATGATGATATTTTTTAACGAAATCTGGCATTGACTTTTTTAATAAATACTTTATAATTGCATTAGAGGTATATATGAATATTTTTAATTTTCTTAAGTGGAAAACTCTTAATTGGTGGAATGATTTCGTAAATGACACAGGTATCATTTTAAAGTCATTAAGAAAAACGGACACTTCCAATCTTGATTTCTGGTTTCAAAAAAAAGACAGGAACAAAAAATAACTTAAAACCGCGTATCTCACGATACGCGGTTTAATTTTATTTAATACCGAGCAAATCTTTTAGTTCTTTTATTCCCTCTTCTATTTTCACCTCTGGAATCCAACCTAGCAATTCTTTTGCTCTACTATTGTCAGCTAGAGAATTTTTTGGTTCAAATCTCGCTGGAACATACTCCGTAGCTCCGCCAATAATTTGTGCAATCTTATTAACTGATTGTTTTTTACCGGCGCCGATATTTATGACTTCGCCCTTTCCAACTTTTTCAGATTCCATCGCAAGCAAGTTGGCTTTTACCACATCTCGCACATGAGTAAAATCTCTTGTCTGTTCACCATCTCCAGTAATTGTCATCGGCTTTCCTTCAATTCGTTGTTTTAAAAATTTTGCAATCACTAATGCATACGCCCCTTCATTACTTTGTCTTGGACCGTAAACATTAAAATACCGAAGCGAAACTGTTGAAAGTCCATAAACTTCACTCCACAATCTACAATATAATTCTCCAATATATTTATGAAGACCATAAGGACTTTTTGGAGATGCTTTCATATCTTCAACTAAAGGCATTTTGTCCTGATCTCCATAAGCAGAACTTGATGCAGAATAAATGACTTTTTTTACCTTTGCGTCATTAGACGCTGTAAGAACATTAAGTGTGCCTGTTACATTTACATCATGAGTTTCTTTTGGGAACTCTATTGAATGCTGAACTCGTGGTAATGCTGCAAGATGAAAAACATAATCCGCACCTTGTATAACTGGTTTTATGTCATCTATATTACAAATATCAGCTTCGTGAAAAATAGCTTTTGGATTTAGATTTTCTTTTTTACCTCCGGATAAATTGTCTATAATATGCACCTCGAAACCGCGATCAATAAGTGCATCTGTTAAATTTGACCCTATAAAACCCGCACCACCTGTTACAACTATTTTCATTTTAATAATTTAAAATATTACTGACCTTTTCTAGATAACAACTCATTTATTGTTTTCAACGCAATTTTTAAATCGAGTATAAATGAACGGTTCTTAATATAGTAAAGATCATACGAAAGCTTGTTGCGTGTTTCATCAATGTCTATCCCGTGGTGCGGATGATTTTCGTGATATATCTGCGCCCAACCTGAAAGCCCAGGCTTTATAACATGACGAACATTGTAAAAAGGAATTTTTTCTGAATATTCTTTAACCGGTTCAGGAAATTCTGGACGAGGACCAATCAAAGATATATCTCCGCGCAATACATTCCAAAGCTGAGGCAATTCATCTATGCGACTTTTTCTTAAAAACTTACCAATCTTTGTGACTTTATTTTTTTGTTTATTTAAATCATCACTTCCCCAAACCCCGCCGTCATCATATGACATTGTTCTAAACTTAACCAACTTAACAAGCTTATTATTTTTTCCCACGCGATCCTGAAAACTAAGAATGCGACCTCCGTCATCAAGTTTTATTGCTAATATTACAAACGGAGAAATTAAAATGGTAAACAAACCAAGAACAAAAGAAAAAGTTATGTCCATAACACGTTTTAGAAAATCAAAAACTAGTTTTGGAGAAAGAGAAATATTTTCAATAAACCAATCGTATTTAAGTAAAGAAAGAGGCACGCGATCAAAAATATCTTCGTAAACTTTGTAAGTTTGAATAAACTGAATATTTGAAAAAATCAAATTATACAAGTGCGGTAAAAGAGGCCCAACTTTTTCATTATGAAGATCAGCTACAATTATAGAAATATTTTCAGAATATATTTTATTTAAAATATCCTCCTGAAAATCCAAACTTGAAACTTCGTTAAGATCTATAGAAGATGTAAATTCAAGTCCGTAACGAAGATTATGATTAACTTCATCACGCAACTCTTTCATTTCTGATCCAGTGCCAATAAGCAAGGCTTTCTGCTTTCGGCGTGTTCCTATGTTTGGATAAAAATATAGACGCCAAACAGTGATCAATCCGAATGAAACAATAAGATAAATAAATAAACTTGTTTTTGGAGTAATGCCAAAGTAAGGAATAAAATAAAAGAACAGCACTGCTATAATGCTATTCGTAATTTGAGTATTGAAAATTATATTAGGAAGTCTGCTTTTAAAAATAACTGTGTGCTTTTCATAAAGTCCTGCAATAAAAAACACAACAACCCACACAATAAAGAGAAATGAAAAAGGAATAAGGTGCGCAAGGAATATATCGAATTTTGGCAATTCAAAATACCTAAGTAGCAACATCAGCCACAAGGCTATAACAAAGACTAAAATATCTCCTATAAACAGCAAAAATGGTTCTTTTTTATTACCGATAGACATTTGTGAAAATTGTAGCCTAAAAGAAGCATATAATCAAGGGCTTGCTTGACTTATATTATTTTAAATGGCGATGTATTAACAGTCTAAAATTAAGAAAAAATAACGATTACATTTGCAATTATTGTGCTTTTTAAGACAGCTTTTTTATGCTATTTTTAAATCAATGGAACAAAAGAAAATAAAGGTTCTATATATAATAACTAAGGGAAACTTTGGTGGAGCACAGAGGTATGTTTTTGATTTGGCAACTTCCCTACCTAAAGATCAATTTGATGTTTCTGTAGCATTTGGCGAAGGAGAAGCTCTCAATAAAAAACTCAAGGAACAAAACATCCGAACAATAAAAATTCAATCTCTTTTCAGAAACGTAAATATTTTTAAAGACATAAAAGTTTTTTTTGAACTGCTAAAAATTTTAAAACAAGAAAAACCTGATGTAATCCATCTAAATAGTTCTAAGATCGGAGGACTTGGAGCTTTAGCTGGCCGTGTTATGGGAGTAAAAAAAATTATTTTCACTGGTCATGGATGGGCATTTAATGAAGATAGAAATATTTTTTCGAAAACGATCATTACATTTATACACTGGCTAACAATCATACTTACCCACAAGACTATCGCTGTTTCAGAAAAAACGGCATCGCAACTTAGAAAAATCCCGTTCACCAGCAAAAAAATAATTGTGATCCATAACGGCATTGCCTCATTTGAAATTTTTGATAAAAATTTTGCACGTAACTATCTAGCTCAAGAAAATCCAAAACTCAATGAATTTAAAAATGATCTGTGGATAGGAACTATTTCAGAACTTCATAAAAATAAAGGGTTAGTTTATGCAATCGAAGCTATAAACATTCTCGTTGAAAAATATCCATCATTGCGATTCATTATAATTGGAGAAGGAGAAGAGCGAGTTAAGTTAGAAAAAATAATTAAAGATAAAAAATTGGAAAACAATGTTTTCTTGTTGGGTTTTGTTTTTCATGCAGAAAAATATCTGAAAGCATTTGATATCTTTACATTGACTTCAATAACTGAAGGTTTGCCTTATGTAATTTTAGAAGCCGGTTTTGCTTCGTTACCGGTAATTGCCACAAAAGTTGGAGGAATACCAGAAATAATCAATAATGCCGGAATTATGATAAAACCTAGAGATGCCTCGGCAATTGAACAAGAATTAAAAAAACTTTTATCATCTCAGCAACTACAAAAAGAATTTGGTGAGGAATTAAACAAACGAGTGCTCACAATATTCTCGCTTGAACACATGATCAAAGAAACTATCAATATATACAAAAGATAAATTAATTTGTTATAATTTTATTTATGTCACAAGTAGAATTTGAGGAAGGAGCACAACAATCTAAGTCATCATCTTTTTATACTAAAAAATCTAAGTATTCACTTATCGATTGGCTTATAAAAACTGGTATTGCAAAAGATGAACAATCTACACAAAAAATCCTTGTGGGTATTACCTTATTTTTCTTCATTATGTCAATTTTGGTGTTTATATTTTTCTAATCATGAAACAATTTAAAAAAGGATTTACACTTATTGAGCTACTCGCAGTCCTTTCAATAATGAGCTTTATTTCTTCAATAGTGATTGCTTCGCTTAGTTCAGCTCGAGAAAAAGCGCGTATTACCGCAGCTGCAGAAGCTAATGCAAACCTTTCTCATTCATTTGTAACCATGGCTTACTGGAGCTTTGATGACGGCACAGCTAATGATTACGTCGGTGGCAACAACGGAACGCCTTCTGCAGGAATAACTTTTTCTACCAATACATTCAATGGAAAAGGAAAATCAGCGTCTTTTAACGGAGGTGGTGGAATTATTGTTGCTGATAAGCCAGATCTTAATTTTGGCACTAGTAGAAGCTTCGCTCTCGGCTCGTGGGTTAAAACAACATCTAAAGCACATAAACGAGTTCTTAGTAAGGGACATTATGGTTTTTCTCCTGGATATGTATTACAAATACATTGCTGTGATATTGACGGAAGTGAACAGCTGACCGCAGGAATCAATACTACTTATATGTATACCTCAAATGTGCAAGTAAGTGATAATAAATGGCATTACCTAGCAGCTGTCTTTGATCGACAAAAACAAACAATAACAGCTTACGTTGATGGTCAACCTGTAAAACCTAAAACAAGCGTAGTGTGTGGCACAATAAGAGGATATGTTTTAGATATTAGTAGCTGCACAGCAAATGCAACGACCGCAGACCCTGTTTGTATCGGCGCCGGCGATTCATCTTGTGCTAATGAATATTTTAATGGTCTCATTGATGAACCTACAATTTTTTCTGACATAGTTCTTACGGCTAATGATATTAAAAATCTCTATGCAATCGGCCTAATAAAACACTCAATCAGCTTTTAAATATTCTGTAAATTAGATCAAAAAAAAATATTATCTATGCCTAAATTAATGCTATAATTTTATTTATGTCACAAGTAGAATTTGAAGAAGAAAAATCAAGATCTATGTTTCGAAATAAGAAACATTCTTTTGTTACAGATATTTTTATTAAGCTAGGTTTTAAAAGTGAAGCTCAGGTTGCCGTAGCCATGATTACTGCTTCGATTATGTTTATAATCATAACAATGTCTATACTATTCTTTCAGGTCTTTCATAAACCAACATTTTCACCACCAGAAGGCACTACTAAATTTTACAAAGAAGACCTAACACCTGAAGATATTCGAAAATTGCCTCCGGGAATGTTTGAAAAATTACCCTCAAAATATGGCAATCAGGAAAAATCTCCTTACTAAAATGAAAAAAGATATATCAACTAAAAAAGGTTTTACACTTATTGAGTTGCTTGTAGTAATATCAATTATTGGCTTACTTTCAAGTATAATAATTCCCGCAATATCAACAGCGAGAATGAAATCGAGGGACGCAAAAAGAGTTGGTGATGTAAAACAATTACAGATCGCTTTGGAATTTTACCGTGATAAATTTGGCACATATCCTACCTCATGCGACTCTGGTGGTTTTAGTTGGTGTCATTATTGCGGAAATCCTCATGGTATTAATGATGGTCTTCAAATTCTAGTTACTGAAGGTTTTATGTCAGAAATACCTGAAGACCCTATCGCGTCAGGCAGAACTTCTTGCTACAACTATGAATACATTTCTGCACCTGGGCAAAATAGTAGCTGGGGATGTTATGTAAACGGCACTTGGAAATCCATTAGCGATTATCCTTATGTGATACGTTTCGAGTCTGAAGCTACACGTTTTAAGCTTCCTACTTTTCAATGGGCTAGAAGCCCAGCAGGAGAATATTGCATACTTGGACCTCAATGATTTTAGAATAAAAAAAATTAAAATAAAATCGATACTTTAAGTATCGATTTTATTTTAATTTTTTATAACTACTACTTTTTTAAATTCCCACAAATTCATTCTTAATTAAATCCTTATGCATAACTCTTTTATAACGCCTCATACCCATTAGAATCCCAAGCCCCGCAAATTCGGTAAGCAAGTGCGAACCACCATAACTCATAAAAGGCAAAGGAACTCCTGTAACAGGAAGCAAGCCTATATTCATACCAATATTTATAAACAAGTGACTAACAAAAAGAATTGCGAGACCGATACCAAAAAGAATTTCAAAATTAGATAATCCTAAAAATGCATTTTTTAAAACTCTCCAAATAAAAAAGCTGTATAAAAAAAGTAAAATTAAAACCCCTACAAATCCCCACTCTTCTGCGTATGCTGCAAAAATAAAGTCAGTCTCATATTCCGGCAAAAATTTAAGACGCGATTGAGTGCCGTATCCTATTCCCTTGCCTAAAATTTTTCCTGAACCAATAGTAATAGTTGCTTGATAAGCGTTATAACCTGCACCTCTTATATCTGTAAGCGGAGAAATAAATGTTTTAATTCTTTGCTTTTGATAATCTTTAAAAACACCGAACCAAAGTCCAGAAAAAGCTAAAGATCCAGCAAGAAAAACGATGAATAAATGTTTTTTTGATATACCTGAAACCAAAACCATTCCCAACCATATAAAAAGCATCATTATAGCTGAACCGAAATCAGGACTCAGAAAAACAAGCATGAAGAAAGTAAACGCGTAAAATCCAGAAACAAAAATATGGCGGACATTTGCAATCTCAATATGGCGTCTTGAAAAATATTTTGCCAAAATTAAAATCAAAACAAGCTTCGCAGGATCAGAAGGCTGAAACGATAGTAAGCCAAAATCAAACCAGCTTTGAGCACCTTTTGTAACCTTTCCAAAAACAAACAATGAAAGCAGAACAAAAAATGAAAACAAAAATAAACCAACCAAAACTCCAGTTCTCCTAAGAAAACGAAAATCTATAAAACTGAACAAAAAAAAGACAACAATAGAAACGACGATCCATATAAGCTGTCTGTTAAAAAAAACATTATCTGCAGTAAAAGAATTCATGGTAGAGAGTCCTGCTATCAAAATAGGAACAATAGAAAAAAACATTAGCCAATCAATACCGTATTCTTGTTTTTGTCTAGCAACTATATTCATATCAATAAGATATCAAATTTTAGAGCCAGTTCAAAACAAACATGTTATGGAAGGCTGATTTAACTTTTTTTAATTTAGACTACTAAGGATTAACTTTTGGAATAATTTCTATTCGTGACACTTCAGAAGATAATGGCGTAAACCATGTGAAAACAATATCCTTAACCTCATGTTTAGTAATTGAATCTAAGAATGTTTTTGATGCGGCAATTGCATTGTCTCTTGAATCAAATAATGTCGCCACTATTTCTACCTTATCAATAGTTCTAACGCCAGTATTTTCAATTTGAGCATCAAGCCTTGGTTCAAATTCTTCCCCTGTTAGTTTTTGATTTTTTATCACAAGAGGAAAAGTTGTTTGTTCAGCACGTTGCCAATCTGGAGTAGCTAAAAATTCAAGAGTTACATGTGATGGGATTCTTTCTCCTGTGGATATCGGTCCTTCAAATATTGGAAATGCTTTTTGAACTGGAATAAAAGTAACTCCTTGTTTTTCATTAATTAAAATATTTTTACTGTCATAGATCCTAAATATGTAAGGCACCGAAAAAGCCTCAGCATTTTGATTTGGATTTTCAATATATGCCACAGCATTGTAAACACCTTCGCTAACTTTAAAAGTCCTAGACCAAAGAACGACTGGGTTTAATTGTTTTTCGGCACAAAGTTTTTGACAAACTCCTCCACAGTCAACGCCTTCTTCGTCTTGATTTTTAATCGTATCAAAACAGGTAGGAGGCTTTTTAAAATGCAGATATGTAGGTACGCCAATAATAATAGAAATTATAATTAGAAAAGTTGTTGTATATAAAAATTTTCTTTTTGTAGCCCAAGCTGTTGCCATAATTTAAAATTTAAGCTGATTATGCCTCTAATAATAACAAAATAAGACGTATATAACAAAAGCACGCCTTTTTAAAAGCGTGCTTAATTAATATTTAACTTATTCACTATCAGTGTCTAGAAACTTTTCATTTAAAAACAAAGAGCAATCAAATAAGAAACATTCTATCTTATAAAGAGCATGCTCCATCAGACCAAAAACTCTGGAAAAACAGTGGTAGAAAAAAGCAATGCTGATTAAAGAGAGAAACAGACGCAATCCTAAACCTAAAATTGGATCAAAAAAATACCAGATACAAAAAATTAGTAATGTATTTATACCAATTTTTGTATAAATATATTCTTCAACTTCTACGAATCGTTTCGCTTCAAAAGGAAGTTCGGGATCATATTTATAAATATCTTTCTTAAGAATGCATTTGCAGAAAAAATTTATAATTTTCCCCGGTATAAATCCAATCAAACAAAGAATAAGAATTAATGTTTGATAACAAAAATCTATCAATTGAGTAAAAAGATAAATCAAATCTAGTATATATTGAACAATTATTTTTTTCATCTGAAACAGAGTTTATCATAATTGAAATTATTAACAACAAAAAATCACTCGCTTTATACGAGTGTTTTTGTTTTTTAAAAATTGAGTTTTTTGTTCCGGCGGCTAGCTACTTTCGCCCATAAGGACTATCATCGCCTCAACTAGGCTTAACTTCCGGGTTCGGAATGAGACCGGGTGTGACCCCAGCGATGAACCACCAGAACAAAAAACTCAATGAGTTTTGTATGTTGTCTTATATTTAAAGCAGGCTTTCTATCGTTTATCCTGTCGGGATTTCTCCCGACAGAATGATTTTCAAAGTTCCTAATAGGATTCGACACATTAGTACTCCTCGGCTGAACACATTACTGTGCTTACACCTAGAGCCTATTACGTAGTCATCTCCTACGGGTCTCAACGATTCCTAATCTTGAAGTTGGCTTCCCTCTTAGATGCTTTCAGAGGTTATCCATTCCCAACTTAGCTACTCGGCGGTGCTCCTGGCGGAACAGCCGATAGACCAGAGGTTAGTTCATCTCGGTCCTCTCGTACTAGAGATGAATCTTCTCAAGAATCGAGCGCCTGCAGCAGATAGGAGACCAACCTGTCTCACGCATTTACCACTTATTACTAAGTGCATTGGACTATATCTTCATCTTTCTCTTGCAAGTTAAGATGGTTAACGTTTAGTCTCTACGGGCATTGTTTTAAAATAAACAACTTCCCTCGGTATTGCCCAGATATCTTGAATAAATATCTTCGGGTTTTTCCGATATAGTTAACTTTAGTGCACATAAATTTCTTCATGCGACCGCCGTGATAAAGATTAAATAACAGTTCTAGCATTAAAATATTGAATATGATGCCAAAAAAACTTCGACGGATTCAGACTGTTTAAGAATCAAAATAGAAGATTAAAAAATTAAAATTCCAAAATTAATTCTTAAACGGTCTGAACCCAGCTCGCGTATCTTTTTAATTGGCGAACAGCCAAACCCTTGGAAGCTTCTCCACCTCCAGGATAAGATGAGCCGACATCGAGGTGCCGAACTCCGCCGTCGCTCTGGACGCTTAGGCGGAACTAGCCTGTTATCCCCAGAGTAGCTTTTATCAGATGAGCTTTGGCCGCGTCTAACACGGACCATCGGATCATTATGCTCTGCTTTCGCATCTGCTCGACACTTACGTCTTGCAGTTAAGCCAGCTTGTGCCATTACACTATCGGCACGGTTTCCATTCGCGCCTAGCTGACCTTAATAGACTCCTCCGTTACTTTTTAGGCATTTTTGTTACAACAAAATCTTAAATAAATTTAAAATTTTGTGGACACAACATTTCTGTATGTCTCTCACAGTTACCCATGAGATCGGACTATATCATTATCCTTTTTGATCAGGATAGTTGGTGTTTAGTCTCTACAGTCAATAATTAAATAAATTTAATTATTCACCTCGGTATTATCTTAATAAATTTTAATTAATTAAGACTTCACCGAATTTACCAACTTTTCTCATAACGATTACTCGTCATGGTCCCCCTTTTTTATTTGTTTTAGAGTGCTCGAACTCCATGAGGCGCCATAATTCGAGAATTCAAAAAATTAAATCCTCGAGGATAGCGCCCCACTAAAACTGTCCACCAGATACTGTTTCTCAACGTTTTTGCCGTTGAGGTTAGAAAATACATTTTGACAGAGTGGTATTTCACTGACGAGTCCATGTCACCCGAAAGCGACACTTCAAACTCTCCCACCTATGCTACGCAGTAAAAACGTATTCTCAATATCAGGCTACAGTAAAGCTTCTGGGGTCTTTTCGTCTAGCTGCAGGTAACCGGCATCTTCACCGGTATTGTATTTTCACCGAGCGGGTCCCCGAGACAGTTGCTCAGTCATTACACCATTCGTGCGCGTCGGAACTTACCCGACAAGGAATTTCGCTCTTCTATTCCTTACAGAAGGACCATATCTTTTTCCTTAATATTTTTTGCAAAATAATTCTAGGAAACACGGCGTATGGCCTCTCATATGAGCCGCGTGGATCGCTACGCATTACTGCATAGCGAGGTAGCATTGATTCGTGTAATGATTTAACTTATTTATAAAAACTCTTATAACTTATTAACTGTCCTAATCCTTTTCGATACGAATTGCTTCGTATCGAAAACCTTAGGACCGTTATAGTTACGGCCGACATTCACCAGGGCATATATCAACCACTGCTACTCCGCTTCTTGATACCCAAGAAGTTTCTAAACTTTTTGCGAAACAAAAAGCGAAGTAGAAACATCAATATTTAACCTTCTGGCATTGGTCAGGTGTCACCCCCTATACATCCTCTTGCGAGTTCGCAGGGAGCTGTGTTTTTGATAAACAGTTGCCAAGCATACTTTAGCTGCGCCCAGCACCACTTTAATTTTAATAAAATAATAAATTTAAAATCAAAGTGGTACTGGGAAGCCTTATCCCGAAGTTACGGCTGCTTTTTTGCCGAGTTCCTTGGGGACCTCTCACTCGTTCGCCTGAGTCTACTCGACTCGACTACCTGTGGCGGTTTACGGTACGGACTCAATACACTTAATCTTAGAAGTTTTTCTTGGAAGGCTCTTCGCGAAAATTTTCTTTGCCCGTGAGCAAAAAATTTCCCCAATGTGTGAAGTTTGAATTAAATCAGCTCTCCGGATTTGCCTAGAGAGCACCTCTTCCATAAGGAACATCAATCCAATAAGACGCAATCGCTTTTTTCCTCCGTCACTCCATCGAAATGTATTGAGGTCATGGAATATTAACCATGTGTCCATCGGGTCCGGCTTTCGCCATCCCCTTAGGCCCGACTAACCCTTGGCTGATTGTCATCGCCAAGGAAACCTTAGTCTTACGGCGCAGAGGGTTTTAACCTCTGTTGTGGTTACTTGTGCCAACATTCGTCCTTCCACACGCTCCAGAGTGGGTCACCCCTTCTCCTTCATTGCAGAGTGGAATACTCTCCTACCGCGCCACATTACCGAAGTAACGTGACACCCTCAGTTTCGGTACTATGCTTAGCCCCGATTATCTTCGGCGCAAATTCTCTAGATGAGTGAGCTGTTACGCTTTCTTTAAAGGATGGCTGCTTCTAAGCCAACCTCCTCATTGTTTGAGAAATTTCACCACCTTAAGATGCACTTAGCATAGATTTAGGGACCTTAAATTGAGATCAAAGGCTCTTCCCTTTTTGACGTATGGAGCTTAGCCCCCATCGTCTAACTGCTAGGCTGTGACTTCTGGTATTCGGAGTTTGATAGGTCTAACGAGCTTTCGCCCTGTTTAGACCTTCCAGTGCTCTACCCCCAAAAGGAACACCTAACGCTAGCCCAAAAGCTATTTCGGAGAGAACCAGCTATTACCAAGTTCGATTAGCTTTTCACTCCTTACCACAAGTCATCCGGAAGTGTTGAACGGCTTATCGGTTCGGGCTTCCCTTCTTCTTTCGAAAAAGTTCACCCTGCTCGTGGCAAGCTCACCTGGTTTCGGGTCTGATGCATGCGACGTATTCGCGCTATTCACACTCGGTTTCCCTACGCCTTCATGCTGGTTTAGGGCACTTAGGCAAAGCCGAATGCATCAACTCGTTGGCTCATTCTTCAATAGGCACGCCATGACGGACAACACATTAAATACGATTACTAAAAACATACTCAGATTTTAAATCTGAATCTGGTCTTGCATCACATGTAATGTGTTGCCCGCTCTGACTCCTTGTAAGCATATGGTTTCAGGTCTATTTCACTGCCCTTACCGGGCTACTTTTCACCTTTCCCTCACGGTACTAGTTCACTATCGATCTCTAAGAGTATTTAGCCTTACCGGTTAGTTCCGGCGGATTCCCCCTGGCCATTCGTGTCCAGAGGTACTCAAGAATAATGACTGAATAGATGTTAAATTTTCACGTACAGGACTATTACCTTCTAGGGCATAGCTTTCCAGCTAATTCCGTTAACCTAACATTTTGTAACTATCCCAATTTATAAATAAATTGCGTCACTACCTTACAACCCCAAGCCGATGACTCGCAACATGGAATAAATTCCATCTGCAAGTCACAGGCTCGGTTTGGGCTTCTTCCTTTTCGCTCGCCGCTACTAAGGAAATAACTATTGTTCTATTTTCCTCCAGGTACTGAAATGTTTTACTTCCCTGGGTGCACTTCTTCGCTTTCGCAAAGATCACTGATAAATCAGTGGGGTTTCCCCATTCGGAAATCTCCGGATCAAAGGTTGCTAGGCACCTCCCCGAAGCTTATCGCAGCCATGCTACGTCCTTCATCGCCTCTTAGAGTCAAGGCATCCACCATATGCTCTTAAATTTCCTACTAGGAAATTTGAAAACCATAATATCTGTAAAATAAATTTTACAAATACTTTCTTATTTTATACTTACTTACCTGCTTACCCTCTTTTACTCTCTCCGAATAAAATCGGGTCGTTTATTGCACCTTCTTGAGAAATGCAATAAATTTTACTCACTCATTTTTGCTTGAAAAAACAAGTGGTAATCTGTCTACAGCAAAGACCTCAGTCACACACTACCTAGTGTGTTAAAGCTGCGACAGGATGGATTTGTCAAAGAAGTGGTCATTCGGTAAAAGCGGTTAAAAAAAACCGCTCATCTAAGCGGTAAATTAAGACAACTTAAAACTGTCGTCTCAATTGCGCTTAAATTTTTCGTGGTTATACATCAGTAGAATATAGTATATACGAGAGAAAAACGATGTCAACCCTGCGTATAAATAAGTGCTCAAATTAAACAAAAACCCCTCAAAAAAGGGGGTTTTGTTTAACGTAATTCTTAAATATCTTAGTAAAAAAGACCTTCGAGAGATGCCTGCATTTTTAACTTCTCTTTTAACACCTCTACTTGAGCTAACAAACTTTGTATTTGTAATCTTAAAGATATAGATGTTTGGGTATCAATAACAGCAAGATCAGATTTTGTTGATATTAAAGCTATTGATTTAGCAAGATAATTTTCAACAACCCACCCATCTGCACCGCTATCAAAATTAACATTCCACCATTTGTATCCACTACCTGTTGAAGGTCCTCCTTTTATATACCCCTTAGCTCCAGACTTTTGAGTGCCAAGTCTTGTTGAACTAGAAGAAGCACTTTTACGAACAGTAACACTGGTTGTTGTTTGAACGCGATCACCTGTAATAAATTTATTTGAGCTAACCGTCACCGTCGCTGTTTTTGTCACTGTCCCCCCCGCACCTATGCATGTGACTGTATAAGTAGTTGTAGTGGTTGGAGAGACTGTAGCAGTTCCTGAAGTTGCAGACGCTGTGAAGTTTGTTCCTGTGCATGATGTTGCGTTGGTTGATGACCATGTGATAGTGGACGATCCTCCTGATGTTATTGATGTTGGTGATGCGGAGAGAGTTGCGGTTGGGGCAGATGGAACTGAAGTAATTGGTGCAACGGTCACATTATCAACATTCATAGCAAACGAAGAAGTATAGGTCCAAAGATCTGCACTAATTCCACCGCTAGTGTAACTTGTGTCTGTAGTGTTTATCATCAGAGTTCCGTCATAATAAACTTGTATAGTGCTATCTTGGAATACAAGTTTTAGTGTATGCCATCCTGTTCCTACGCTTGGCAGAGAAATTTGTTTAATAGGCGTGCCACTCCATGCTGTCCAACTTGTAAATTTTATCAACTTTAATACTTTTGAACCTCCAAGAGAATTATCTGGATAGATCCATGCTCCGTAATGCGCACCTGTTGTTGCATTTACTCGTCCACCTATACCTCCTCCGTATGCACTCGTTGATGTAAATTTAATTTGTCCTTGCACCGAATAATTTGTCCAATTTGCACTATAATATACGTTGCTGTAGTTGTTAGATGATGATGAACCATTCATAACTCCATCACTCACTGTCCATGTTCCTAATGCTTTTACCCATGGTGATAAAACTCCACTAGAAAAGTCAGTTGAATATAAAATATCCTGGGCTGTAACCGTCACCGTCGCCGATGAACTACTTGATCCCCCTGTTCCTGTGCATGTGACTGTGTAAGTAGTTGTGGTTGTTGGAGATACTGTAGCAGATCCTGATGTAGCACTAGCTGTGAAATTTGT
>JBAYLF010000010.1:0-19748 GCA_041664205.1 Minisyncoccota bacterium
ATCAGAAATTTAAAATAGATTATCCAGCAGTTGCTCTTATTATAAGCGGAGGACACACAGAACTTGTGAGTATTAAAAAACATCTTGATTATAAAGTTATTGGAAAAACTAGAGACGATGCCGCTGGAGAAGCATTCGATAAAGTTGCGAGAATGCTCGGGCTTCCCTATCCTGGCGGGCCAGAAATTTCTAAATTAGCAGCAGAATCAAAATCTGAAAATGAATGCGAATTCAAACTGCCTCGCCCAATGCTAAATTCCGATAACCTAGATTTTTCATTCTCAGGATTAAAAACTTCCGTTCTATATTTATTAAAAAAGATTTCATCATCACAAGAAAAAACAGAAATCACAGAGGATAATAAGCGAGAAATTGCCAAAGAATTTGAAAATTCGGTCAAAGAAGTATTGCTCCACAAAACAGAAAAAGCTCTAAAGCTTTGCAAAGCAAAAACATTAATACTAGGTGGAGGCGTAACAGCAAACAAAAAGATCCGTGAAGCTTTTGTTGAGTTAATAAAATCAAAAAATTGCCAAGATATTAAATTATTCATCCCTAAAAAAGGACTTTCTACCGATAATGCAACAATGATAGCGATTGCAGGATATTCCAAAGCTAAAACAAAAAAATACTCAAAATACAACACTCTAAATGCTCAAGGAAATCTTGGTATTGATAATTCTAACTAATATGCTATTATACTAATTGGAGGTTAGTGGTGGTTAAAAAACGTCTGGAAAGATTCCTTCACTTTTGATGGAAGGCAGGTTGAGTTGAAGTAACTAAAACAATAGCGCACCTTCGGAAATGGTGAATACGGTTTCCGACCAACCCAAAATACAGCAAGAGGCTGTGTGAGTAAGTAAAAAGTTATTGGAATCTTAAATCCCAAACGTTGAACTAATCCAAGCCAGAGTGTGGGGACACTCTGGCTTTTTTCTTTGATTTAAATAAAAAACTTGACATTATTACAATTAATGCTAAGCTACTCTCAGTAATTTAATAGATTTCCTGTGTTTCAGTTTTGGGGGGAATAATAAAAACGCAGGTTTCTCGTTTACCTAGCGTTTTTCCTGAAGCACAGGAACCTTTTTAAAGCCCACTTTTCTTAAAGAAAAGTGGGCTTTTTCTTTATATTTAGCCTTTATCAAAATAGCCTTTAAATTTTCCAAGTTTTTTGCTATATTGTTGTTTATGGAAACAAAGATAAATGAAAAACTATTAAAGCCATATAATCCAAAAGAAACCGAGGATAGGATCTATCAGACCTGGGAAAAGAGCGGTTTTTTTAATCCTGACAATCTGCCAGGCAAACGAGAGAAAAAATTCACAGTTATGATCGCGCCACCAAATATAACAGGCTCTCTTCATATGGGTCATGCTCTTGAAAACACTCTATCAGACATCGTTGTTCGCTTTCATCGCATGCGAGGCTATAAAACGCTCTGGTTACCAGGAACTGACCATGCCGGCATCGCAACTCAAAATGTTGTTGAAAAAGATTTGAAAAAACAAGGTATCTCTCGCCACGATCTCGGACGCGAAAAATTCATAGAAAAAATTTGGGAATGGAGAGAAAAATACGGCAACATTATTTTGGATCAACTCAAGAAGCTTGGATGTTCAGCTGACTGGTCTCGCACAAGATTCACAATGGACGAAAAATACCAAGAAGCAGTCAAAGAAGCATTTAATCATTACTACAAAAAAGGACTAATTTACCAAGGAGAAAGAGTTGTGAACTGGTGCGTAAAAGATCAGACTGCCCTTTCCGATTTGGAGCTTGAATACAAAGAAGAAAAATCAAAACTTTGGCACATCAAATATCCAATAAAAGATTCAAAAGAATTTATCGTAGTAGCGACAACCAGACCCGAAACAATGCTCGGCGATACCGCTGTTGCCGTTAATCCAAAAGACGCTCGTTATAAAAACCTTTTAGATAAAAAAGTTATTCTTCCTCTTGTAAACCGAGAGATCCCGATCGTTGCAGATCACGCTATTGATATGGAGTTTGGAACAGGCGCCGTAAAAGTAACTCCTGCTCACGATATGACAGACAGTGAAATTGCATTCAGACACGATCTCCCTTTCATAAAAATAATTAACGAAATTGGAAGAATGATAAACACAACTGCAGACTTTGATGGTTTAAAGATAACAGAAGCAAGAACAAAAGTAGTAGAAGAATTGCAAAAGTTAGGACTTTTAGAAAAAGAGGAAGATTTCACTCACAATATTGCAAAGTGCTATCGATGCGACAGCACAGTTGAACCAATGCTTTCAAAACAATGGTTCCTCAAAATGAAACCACTCGCAGAAAAAGCTATTAAAGCAATTGAAAATGGCGAAATAGATTATTACCCTGAACGTTGGAAAGATGTCTCGATTGACTGGCTTAAAAATGTTCGCGACTGGTGCATTTCTCGCCAAATTTGGTGGGGACATCGAATTCCAATTGAAGGAGAAGAAAGCACTTTTGATACGTGGTTCTCTTCAGCGCTTTGGCCTTTTGCCACACTCGGCTGGCCAGACAAAAACGCAAAAGATTTTAAAGAATTTTATCCTACTCAATTCATAACATCTGCAAGAGATATTTTGCATCTTTGGATTTCCAGAATGATATTTTCAGGATTAGAATTCAACGAAAAAGTTCCATATGGAAAAATTTTAATCCATGCAACAATTCAAACAAAAGACGGAAAAAGAATGAGCAAGTCTTTAGGCACAGGAATAGATCCGCTTGAACTTATAAATAAATACGGCGCCGATGCGACTCGCTTCGGACTCGCCTATCAAGAATTCGGCGGACAAGAGATAAGATTCGGCGAAGACACGATAAATATGGGTAAAAAGTTTTCAAATAAGCTTTGGAACATTACCCGCTTCGTTCTCACAAAAACAGAAAATAAAATAAGCTTGAAATCGCCTGATGATTTGAAATCTTTGACCGAAGAAGACAAAAAACTTATTGAAGCCTTAAAAGAAACAACTATTAGAGTTACAAAAAATATCGAAGATTTTAAATTCGGAGATGCAACACACGCGCTTTATGATTTTATCTGGCACGATTTTGCCGATGTTTATATTGAATATTCAAAAGATAAAAATGACGAATCAACAAATGCCATTCTAAGTTATGCGCTGTCTCAAATAATCAAATTATTGCATCCGTTTATGCCGTTCATCACAGAAGAAATTTGGTCTATCTTACCGATAAAAGACGAAGACCTTCTCATAATCCAAACATGGCCAGAAAATTAGTCATTAAATTTAAAACTCCTAAAGCTCATCGTTTAAAAACGATGAGCTTTTTTATTCTAATAACTAATTCTTGAATTAGTTATTTTATTATATAATTATATTATGTTTTCACTCTCAGGCATCACACCAGAGACATTTCTACTTGCATTCATAGGTGGATTTTTACCTGCTATTATTTGGCTTTTATTTTGGCTTAGAGAAGATCATAATCCGGAACCATCAAAACGAATAAGAATTACATTTATATTTGGCATGTTTGCTGTCATTGTAGCAATCCCTTTAGAGCTTTATACCGTATCTTTATTTAAAACTACAGGAAATTACATATATATATTTCTTGCAATAATAGAAGAAGCTGTTAAATACGGCGCGGCATATTTTGCTGCGTTAAAATCAAGAGATAACGACGAACCTATTGATAACCTTATTTATATGATCACAGCAGCACTGGGATTTTCCGCCTTAGAAAATACATTATTCTTACTAACACCTATAGGTAATGGAGAAATATTGAAAAGTATTGTTGCTGGAAATATGAGATTTATGGGAGCAACGCTTTTACATATCATTTCTTCATCAACCATTGGTATTTTTCTAGCTTTTTCATTTTGTAAAAAACTTTGGGTAAAAAGAATATATCTTTTTGTTGGTTTTATCACCGCTGTAACATTGCACTCTATTTTTAATTTATCTATAATAGAAAGTGATACTTTAACTACATTCGTTGTTTTTTCAGCAGTCTGGTTTTCGGTTGTAATTCTATTAGTCTTATTCGAAAAAATAAAAAGTATAAAACTAAATAAAATTAATTAACTTTTTTAATAATTTAAACTTTTAATATGCCAAAAGATAAAAAATCATTTTTTGAAAGATTAACAGGCAGTGTTCATGTTGATCAAGAAGAAACTAATACTAGACCTGATCACCACAAACACGAATTTATTATAAAAAAGGAAAATGATTTTCAAAATACGGACAATGAAGAAGGTGAATTAACGGTAGATGTTTATCAGACACCTAAAGCTGTAGTTATTAAAACAATGGCGGCAGGAGTTAAACCTGAAAACTTAAATATCTCAATAACTCGAGACACAGTCACTATACGAGGACAACGAGAAAGTGAGAAAAGCGTAAGTGATGATGATTATTTTTGTAGAGAACTTTATTGGGGTTCTTTTTCCAGAACAGTAGTCTTGCCTCAAGAAATTGATCTAGACGGCGTTGAAGCATCAGAACATCATGGACTTCTAACAATAACACTTCCTAAGATAGATAAAGACAAAGAAGCTAAAATAAAAATAAAAAGTTTATAAAAACACAATTCATACAAAAAAGCCGACTCTGGAAAGGGTCGGCTTTTAAATTTAAACTGAAATAAAATTATCTGTGGAGATACTGAAGTGCACCTTTAGATCCTCTTACACTCCTTGGACCTCTACCTAGTCTTTTACCATTGATTTTGCTTCTGTTTTTGAAGGATTTTACACCTCCGACAGAAACGTTGATAAGAGCCAGATCATCAGAAAAAGATGTTTTTGTTTTATTTTGAGGGCTTTTTTTCCCAAACCCCTTAAAGAACTGTCGAACACATGTGGTAAATTTCATACTTATCTTTCTGTTTTTAAACCTTAAAGATAATATCACCGATATAAGTATTGTCAATGAAATCAAACAAACTACTGTAACAAAAAATACGCGACTAAAATCGCGTATTTTTTCGTTTGGTGCCGAGGGGCAGACTTGGTCACAAATAATTTTTCTGCGAAAAATTTTCGCGACCCCGGCTCGGCTTTGCTCGCAGACTCGCAATAGGCCTACGCCTTTCAAGTCCGCACGCAAGCAAAGCAGTTTGCTTGCTCCCTCTACTACCCTCACTACGTTTGGTGCCGAGGGGCGGACTTGAACCGCCGACCCCATGCTCTTCAGGCACATGCTCTACCAACTGAGCTACCTCGGCTTAAATATATTGAATTTATAATAGTTTATAGCTAAATCTAATTAGAATCAAGAGGGAAAAGAAACAAAATTATGAGCCACTATTTAAGCTACCTTTTATTAAATTAATCATATCATTTAAACCACCACTTGAACTTTTTGCTTGATTTGCAACATCACCACCCGTTGCCGTCGAAAACTCACTAGAAATAGCATTGATGTAAGGCTGAATAAAATAAAACGCACCAATTGTAGCACTTATAATAAATAACCAATAAACTATAGTAAATACAATAGCCCACTTTGTCCTTCGTTCCATCTTTCTGAGTATCTTATTATTCTCCAAAGAAAGTTCTCTGGTCTCTTGAATTATTTTTTCTAAGTTGTTTTCCATAAATAAAATTTGTTAATTAAAAGATTATTGACTAACAAATTTATTTTAACATATTAAATAGAACTCCACCTTGCAAATATCCCCGCCGGCAAAAGTCTTTCACTTTTTGATTCTTCTATAGCAAGTTCGCCCATTTCAAGAGATCCGCCAAATTTTTCTACAAGTTCTTCAAGATTATTTCTGTAAGAAATTGCAGAATAACCAGCAGCATAACCATTAATCAAAACAAAAATTGGTTTTTCTGATAAAATAAGTTCACAATTTTTAAAAAGGTCTAAAAAGCAATCCTCTATCTTCCACACTTCTCCTTTTGGACCACGGCCAAAAGCTGGTGGATCCATAATAATTCCATCGTATTTTTTTCCTCGCTTTATTTCCCTTTCGACAAATTTTCTAGCATCATCAACAATCCATCTAATAGGTTTTTCAGACAAACCCGAAATTCTAGCATTTTCTTTAGCCAACTCTATTGAAGGTTTTGAAGCGTCAACGTGAGTCACATTTGCGCCCGCTTCTGCTGCGGCTAAAGTAGCTCCACCTGTATATCCAAATAAATTTAGAACGTTCAATTCCCTTTCATTTTTTTTAATAACGTCACGTATCCAATCCCAATTCGGCGACTGTTCAGGAAAAACGCCGGTATGTTTAAAAGAACCTGATTTGATTGAAAATTTAATGTTATTTAATTCTATATGCCAGTTATCAGGTAAATCTTTTTTTGTCTTCCATACTCCATTATCAAAAAATGCATCGGCTTTATTCCAATCTTTTTCAGACAATCTTTTTTGCCAAAGCGCTTGTGGATCAGGTCGGCGTAAAATAAATTCACCCCATCTTTCGAGCTTTTCTCCATTACCACTATCGATTAGCTCATAATCTTTGCTTGGTTTTGTTGTTAGTATTGATATGTTGTTCATGTTATTTATATTGTTTATTATATGCCACCAGCAAGAATCGAACTTGCATCTAGACGTTAGGAGTGTCTTGTTCTATCCATTGAACTATGGCAGCACCGAAATTACTATACCACATCAAATAAATTTGATGGTGCGAGTAGCGGGAATCGAAACTTACAGTTTCAGTAAAGTCTTCGTATCGTGCTCGCAAAGCTCCGCGCGATATACTCAGACTTTTCGATTCCCGTCGCACATCAAATAAATTTGATGGTGCGAGTAGCGGGAATCGAACCCGCGCCACATGCTTGGGAAGCACGCGTACTACCACTATACTACACTCGCATTTAAATTATCTAGAAAAAACTCCTTTAACTTTTTGCCACATTTTGGAAAAAAAGTTTTGATGAATTGTTTGTGAACTGTCAGACGCCATAGACTTATCAACTAGTATTATCACCTCTTCTCCATCTTTTGCAACTTGAAACTTATTTCTTATTTCTTCTTCTTTACCTTGATCTGTTTTTAAACGAGAAACTATATTTGCAAGATCTTTTTCGCGATTTTTGATATCGTTATATTTTTTCTGAATTTCAGAAAGTTTATCTGCACTTTCTCTTTCTTTTTGATAAACTTTCCAAGTAGAATTAGCGGCAATGACAAGAACGACTAAAAGAATCAAAACTATGACTTTTGAATAAATGATCTTCTTTATTTTCCTTTGTTCTCTAAATTCTCTCATTTAAAATGACGGTTCTTAATAAATAGACAAAATTAACACATTTGATATATTTTTATTATATCAAATTCTTATTTAAAAATAATAAACATATACAATGATCACAAACAAAAAACATCGAAGAATATTAAATATTGTAAGTATCGTAGTTAGCATCCTTATAATATTAAGTATGATACTTCTATATTTCCCAGCTTTGCAGTATTAAATTTCGCATATTGGCAAACAAAAAAGGCTCTTGGGGGTTATTTAACCTCCAAGAGCCTTTGATTATTGAACAAAGAACTGTTACCGATCCTGTTTTAGTGATTGCAGTCTATGGTTATGACCGACAATATTTACGATCGCAGTCACACCACTGATAATACCTTCGGACATCATCTTCGCCTTAAAATAAGGAACGACATCTCCTTCTTCGTTCAAAATCTTGTCGACATATTTTTCCGGAAGAATCTTGTTTAAACCCGGGGCGACGTCGATGTGCACAGCTTCGTCTTTCATAGCTACAAAGAATACTATGTATTTATTGTTGCCGTTCTTGACGATACCGAGCTCTTCTTCGACCGCCTTAGTATAAGTTTCGATGTCCACGTCGCCGAGAGATTTGACGATCACAACGAAGATCTTAATCCCGGTTCGTGCTTCGAATTTGCACAAAGCTCGATTCAGAATTTGATCATCGTTTGGTGCGACCTCATTTTGCAATAGACCGGTGTAGTTTATTACGTGATGAGTTAGAAGATAATCCTTATCCTGTGAAGAATCTTGCGCGTAAGCGTTCGTTGAGAACACTGTCGCAAGAGACAAAATCATGGCAAAAGCCAACATTTTTATAACTTTCATTTTCTACCTTTCTTGTTTTTGTTTTTTAAGATCGATTTGTCATTACCTTGATTGGTAATGGCCAATATCTGATGTATATACTAATACAAATATTGGTAAAAGTCAAATTTAATATTTCCGCTAAATAAAAAGGCTCTTGAAGGTTGTTAAACCTCCAAGAGCCTTGAATATTAAGACAAAAGAACTGCTACCGATTTGTATTTCTCAAAAATTGCTCGATTGCGCCCTGAATTATCCTTGCCTTTTGATCATTTTTTGAGTGATTAGGCCGATTTTCCTGATTATGATTCCATTCCTGTCTCGGACGCCAATCCTGTGATCGCGATAGTGCGCTTAAATTATTATCAGCAACTTTCGCAATTGTTAAAGTTCCTTCAGCAATTCCTTGAGATACTCGGCCAGCATTGAAATAAGGCTGAACTCTTTCATTTACAATATAGTAAATGTTGTCCGGAATAATTCCGCGCAAACCTGGAGCAACGTCGATTTCCATCCGTCCACCGTCGTTTGGAGCAATGAGAAATATTACGTAATTATTTTGATCATAATTACCAATTCCCAATGTCTTTTTGAGCGCGAACATATAATTCCTAATGTTCTCCTCACGGTCGAGATAATTGACTGTTACAACAATAATTTTGATCCTGGTCTTTGCTTCAAATTGAGGCAAAACCCGATTCAATAAAACTGCGTCAGGATTTGAAAGCAAATGAGCAAGGTCATTTACATAACCTGACTGGACATATTGCGGATAATTCCTTTGCTGATAAAAATCTTGCGCGTATAGTTTCGTTGAGACTAAAGCTCCGCAAAACAACAACGCAAAAACTAACATTCTGATACTTTTCATTTTTTCCTTTCTTCGGTTGTTCAAGAACGATCTGCAATTGCTTTCATTAGCAACAGCAAATCTCTATTTCTGTTAAATAGAATAATACAAATAGTATGAAAAGTCAAATTTGGTCTTTGAGTGACTTTTTAGTCTCTCTTCATCATCTTAAGAAAAACATCTTGAGGAATATTTACCTTTCCTCTTTCTTTCATTTTCTTTTTTCCGCGTTTTTGCTTTTCAAGGAGTTTCATTTTTCGAGTAATGTCACCTCCATAAAGATAGCCGGTGACATCTTTTCTAAATGCAGACATCGTTTTTGATGCTAAAATTCGTCCCAATGCTTTGCCTTGTATCTTTGTAACAAACATCTGGCGTGGTAAAACATTATAAAGTTTTTCTACTGCCTTTTCTGCTTCATCTTGTGCTTTACCTTTGGAGACAACTCTAGAAAAAGCAGGAACTATTTCATCAGCCACTAATAGATCGAGCCGAACAACATCGGCATATCTAAAATCACTCACTTCATATGAAAGCGATGCGTAACCAGAAGAAAGACTTTTTAGTTCATCGAAGAAGTCGCGCATAAGCTCCCTAAGAGGCATAAGAGCCTTTACAGTCGTTCTTTCACCTCCGAAGTTCTCTGAGTCACCTATTTCTGCTTCATGGTCGTAAAGCGACTGCATAAGAGATCCGAGATATTGTGGCGGAATGATTATTTTAATTTTTACCCAAGGCTCTTCAATACTTTCTATATCGCCAAATTCTGGAAATTTTATTGGCGAATACACAACTATTTTCTCTCCATTTTTAGTGTGAACAATGTAAGTGATAGAGGGAGTTGTAACAACAAGATCAAGACGGAATTCTCTTTTTAATCTTTCAGTAATTATTTCCAAATGAAGCATTCCTAAAAATCCACATCTAAAACCGCGCCCTAAAAGTCCAGATGATTCTTCTTCAAAAGTAAAAGACGAATCCGATAATTTTAATTTTTCTAGAGATTGTCGCAATGAAGTAAAATCATCTTGAGACTCCGGATAAATAGAAGCCCATACAACAGGCTTCGGAGTTTGATATCCGGAAAGTTCTGGTAATTGATTTTTATAAAAAGTTATAGTGTCTCCAACCGAAGCGATTCCCGGTCTTTTTATTCCAGTAACAATATAGCCTATTTCGCCTGCTTCAATTTTTTCTTTAGCAGTTTCATCTGGTGTAAAAATTCCTGTTTCAATAGCTCCAAATTTTTCTCCGGCGATTTTAAACATAAGTTCGTCTCCTTTTTTTGCACTACCATCCATCACACGAATAAAAACAATCACGCCTGTATGATTTGAATATTGAAAATCAAACACAAGTGCACGAAATGATCTCGTATCCACAAATTCTTCTTTAGGTGGTGGAACTTTTTTTACAATTTCTTCAAGAAGTTTTTGCACACCTTCGCCTGTTTTACCAGAAGTCTCCAATATTTCATCTGGAGAAATATCCAAAAGCTTAACAATTTCTTCCCTCACCTCTGAAACACGAGCAAGAGGAGAATCAATTTTATTTAAAACAGGAATGATAACTAATCCTATTTCTTTTGCCATTTGAAGAGTTGTGAGAGTTTGAGCCTGAACACCTTGTGTGGCATCAACTAATAAAATAGTTCCTTCTACAGCTCTTAGTGCACGAGATACTTCGTAAGAAAAATCTATATGCCCAGGAGTATCGATTAAATTCAAAGTATAATTTTGAGAATCTGCAGGATTAAAAAAATTCATACGAACTGGTCGCATTTTTATCGTAATCCCGCGCTCACGCTCGAGCTCCATATCGTCTAGCACTTGATCCCGCATTTTTCTTTTTTCTATCGTTTTGGTTATCTCAAGCATCCTGTCGGCAAGCGTAGATTTGCCGTGGTCTATGTGAGCTATAATTGAAAAATTTCTTATATTTCTTAAATTCATTACTCTAATATAGTATCAATTAACGCAAAATTAACAATATAGACTATTGACATTAGCATTAAATATGCTACTGTATTAACAGATTTATGAATGCACTGTTTGATAAAAAAACAGCTCGGGCTACTACTAAAGAAGTATCTGAAGCAGTAGCGGAACATCAACAAGAACAAGGGTTTGTCGTACAGCGTTCGTTTCCTGATCCAATGAGTGACGGAAGTGCGGAATACGCTGCGTGGCTGTGGAAACTCTGTCAGGAAGAAATTGACGCCTTCGATGAAACTGACCCCTTTCCTGATCCATGGGACAATGGCGATTTGTAATTTTTTTGAGAATTCTAATTTCCAATTCGCCTACAGTTAAACCCAAGCCCCACAAAAACTAAAGTTTTTGTGGGGCTAATTTTTATTGACAAAATAATCACGTGTGTTATCTTTTTGAAAGATATGGATCCAAACAAAGATAAAAAGTTAGCAGAAGTTCATAGTTGTGAAATTAAAGAGGCTGAATCTGAATATCTGCAACAAGAACCGACCTCTAAGCATCCCGAAAATGAAAATCTTACCGAAATTTCTTCGAGTGTAAGAAATCTTCATAAAATGTATTTAAAAGGAGAACTTTGGCCTCATTGATAGCTACTTTTTAAGAACAAAACCCCACGAAAGCAATTGCTTTCGTGGGGATGTTTTTTAATTTTTAATTATCAATACAGTAAGTAATTCTATTTCTTTTTTTCAACTGTCTTTGTTGGAGCTGGAGTAGTTGCAAATGGTTCCTTACCCGCTCGAAGATTAGACAAAATTGTTTTTACTTCTTGGTTTTCTGGATTTAAAGTTTCAATTTTTTCAAACTGAGCTATTGCATCCTGTTCCCTACCAAGCTTATCGTATGAAAGACCTAAGAAATAACGAGCGTTCGAATAAACATCTGACAATCTAACTGCTTGCTCCAATGAAGCCGCAGCCCCTTTATAATCTTTATTACTCCATTTAAGAAAACCTAATTGGAAAAACAGAGTTGGATCATTGGTTACAACAGTAGTTGCTGTTTCAACAGCTGAGATAGCAGCGGGTAAATTATTTTCATTAATAGCAAGTTGAGCCATGAAGAAAATTGCATCTGTGTAGTTACCTTTTTTCTCTAGTGCTTTTTGTGCATATCCACGAGCTGCATTATTATCTCCTTTTATTGCTTCTAAACGAGCTAAAGAAAGATATAAAATAGGATTTTGAGGGTTTCTACTTATAGCCTCTTCATAATTTGATTTAGCATTATTATATGCAGTAACGGCATCTTGAGAACCACTAGCAGAAAGCGGGATTAGAGCCTCGTAAATTCTGGCGCGATCATACCAATTTTGATAATTCGTAGGATCTAACGTGACGGCTTCATTTACACTTAAAACAGTCTGACCTAAAACTGAACTAAATTGAGCGCGCATAGCATCTACAGAAACATCCTTCTGATTCACTATCACACTGAGTTTTAAAAGATATAGTTCAGATAACGACCGAAGATAAAAATCATTTTTATCCCACTGACTTGCCTTGTTTAAACTTTCTATCGATTTATCCAAATTATTTTCTCGTGACGCAGCAATAATACCTCGTTGCAAATAAATTCCACCAACAAACTTTTTTATAATCATATAACCAAAAACCAAAGAACATGTCATAAGAAGGATCAGAATCATAATTGATATGAATCCATATTTTGGTTTTTCGTTGAATGAAACAGTAAAGGTTCCGATAATTTTTTCTTGCCAAAGTAAAGAAATAAATAATCCTGTAAATATAAATGCGAGAGTAATAATAACAATATTTGGATTATATATAACCACGAAAGTCCATAGATAAAGCGTTCCTAAAAATGAAGAAACTGAAATATATCTTGTTGCAGTATCGGTGGTATTTTTTGCAATGACAATTGCTCGATAACCGAAATAAAGAATAGCTGAAAAGAAAATTATCCATGAAAGAAAACCTAGTAATCCTACAGTAACAAAAGTTGATGGAATATAGCCAATACCAGAAGTAAATTCGGTATTCCAAAAAATATAATCGTTATTTATAAATTGCGGTTTAGAAAGCAACCATTGTTGAGAAAAACGATTAGGACCAATGCCTAAGAGAGGTTTTTGTGTAATAACATCCTTATCAATTTTCAACGTAGTAGATAATGCTGGTCTAGCTTCCATTTGTGAGACATTAAAGTAAGCGGAAACCTTTTCACCTATTGAACTTCCTTTTTGGAAAGTTCCCGAGATAAGAAAGATAATTGCGACAAGAAGCACAGCAAGTGATGCGTAAGGAAAATGAGGCGCAGCAAAATGTGCATTTTTGATATCCATTCCTGAATCCTCAGCACTGTCATACTCATTTACTTTATAATTTGCCTTATGAAAGAAAAATAGATTATAAACGAACAAAGCTAACGAGAACAACATCACAACGATCCATACGAGATTAAAATTAACAACCATTGTAAACAAAACAGCAAGTGCTAAAACTATCCACAAAAATACTCTAAAAAGTTTTTTTACACTTAATTGCTCCAATGTCATTAGAGTCAATACGCTAATTAAACCGAAAAATATTCCTAAATCATTCCATTTGCCAATCATATTTGTAACTTGAGTTGTAAAAACTCCAAATGAAAGAAAATCTGGACCAACAAACAATCTAACACCTTGATACAAAGCAATAACTAAAAACGATAATAGAAAAGAAATATAAACATAAAAAATTCTTTCCTTAGATCGAACAATTACTGTTACAAGATAAACAAGAACGGCCATCAATAACATAAAAATGGCGGAGTCGGTATCAAAACCAAGTCCTAAAATAGAAAGTTTTCTGTTAGGAGAAAAAATCGATGAAAGAAAATAAACCAAAGGTATTGCTGGTATAGCTAAAAGTAGTGCGTGTCTCGGAAAAGAAATAGAACCTTCTTTAAGTCTTGAAATGATAAACAAAAGCAAAAGAACTGTAACGGATCCGAAAATAAGAATACCTTTTGCCATAGGTAATGAAGCAACCGAAACGCTAGTAAAGAATATCGGAATTAAAAATGTTAATAAGATAATTCCCCAAAAACTTACCTTATCAATAAGTGACTTAAAAAATTTCTTATTACTTATTGTTTCTACTGATTCATAATTATCCATAAAATAAAAAGCACTAAAAATTAGTAATTTATGGAATAATTATAATAAACAAAAATAAATACATCAAATAGACATAAAGTGGATAAGTGTATTCTAAATAAAAATCAGCCGCTTGAAGATTTAGTCCTCAAGCGGCTGATTTTTGACTTTGTGTCTATAAGCCGAATTTTGTGCCAATTTTTTCATCAAAGATGGAAAATTGGTGGCAATTATTTATCTAGGCCAAACGTTACCATTTGGCTCAAGCGGCACTTCTTATATACAGAAACTGCACATAAGACACGGCCTTGCACTGAAGTAAGGATTTAGCCGTTTCATATCTAATATCACTATTAGACTCATCAAACAAATAATAAATATAAGCTTGATGCCTAAACGTTTTCACGTTTTGGCGTCTCTGTTCGCACCTCGTAGATTGCTCTAGATGGGCGTTACCCACTACCCTTTTATTATTTAAAATAATCAGTGTTCGGACTTTCCTCACCAATTTAAAAATTGGCGCAATTACCCAACACAAAGCTTCGAATATTATACCGGTTTTAATAATATTTGACAAGTATCAGAAAATCTAATATAGTTTCGATTAGACATAAACAAGGAGGATATAGTGGATCTTTTAATCATTGAATTCATCAAAAATTCCCAAGAATACAAAAACTGGGGTGTAAATTTTTTAACGATAGGAATGATTGTAACATCTATATTTACACTTATTCAAAGTTTTACACTGATAAACCAAAACAAACTCATTCTGAAGGCACGATCAGGAGAATCGCTTTCGATAATTTTAATTTCTCATTCCTACTTCAGTCTTTTGAGTGTATTTTTTTACGGGATCAGCAAGTTAAGCTTAGCGCTCATTTTCAATGGCGCGTGCTTAGGAATATTTTATTTGCCTATTCTAATAAATTTGCTCAGATTCAAAAAAATATCGACGATGGACATTATTGCTATTATAATTTTCAAAATTCTGCTGACGCTAATGATAATCACACCTCAAAAAGATCTGGTTTACCTAACCTTTTCACTTTTTTGGATAATTTCATTAATAAGGCAAGCGTATGAAATGATAAAAAGTCCGACAGTTGGAGTTTTTGATCCGTGTCTATTCGGAGTAATCACTATCAGTCTGGTTTTCTGGATCTTTTACTCTATTATCATCCATGCTTGGGCACTTCTGCTAGCAAATACTCTAGGTTGTATCGTTTTGATAATCATAATGAGTATATGGTTTGTAAAATTCTATAAAAAGCCTGTTATACAAATTCAGTAATAAAAACAAAAGAGGACACTTCAGGTGTCCTCTTTTTTATTTATTACCTCATAAAACAAACTATCTTGAACTTGAACTAACTGGCGTTGCTGTAACTCGAGCGTCATCAACATCACAGACTCCGCCGGCACATGCTAATTCTTTTTTGACTTCGGTCTCATCGTCTTTCTCATATGTAACTATCTTTGCAAAATCAATGTGTTCTAAACGTTTTGAAAGTTCATGATATTTTTTCTCATCGATCTCTTCATAAGGAGCAAGCTGATAAACATGGTTCGATCGAGGTAGGAATGAAAGTCCTCCTATCATATCCCAATTTTTATAAAGCCAATTTGCAACATCTATCCATTCGTCATCTCCGACAGAAATAGTAATAGATGGATTATGTTCTGTGTAACTCAACTTCACCATTTTCCAATATTCTAGCTGTTCTATAGCGGTAATATCATCTTTGTAGATAGATTTTTTCGGAGATTTTACAGCAAACTCAAGCACATAAGTATTTGCGGTCTCTGCATTCTGTCCCACTTCTGGATAATAAGGCACTCCCTGATCTTTTAACATTTTAAATAATGCGTCAGTTGCTGAAATTCTTATTCTTTGGATATAGAACTGTGAGTGTCTTGGGTGCATTCCTGAAGCGGTATCGAAAGTCTTGGATACAGTGCCTGATGGCTTAACGCAAGTAACACAAGTTGATTCATTAACACCAAATCGTTTTGCATAAATCTTATTCACTCTTAATGCTTCCGCTTTCATCTTCTCTAAAACTTTTGCATTTCGAACAGCTGGGCAATCCCACTGGCCTGTAACAGAAACGCCGAGTAGCCTTTCTTTGTCGCAATTTTGTTTCCACTCTTTTGAAAGATATGGAAAATTTGTAAGAGTTGATTGATAAGTGCCTAATATCGTAGCAACCTTAACTTTTCTAAGAAGAGATTTTTCATCATCTTCATATCTACAAATAACTTCCGAAAGATTACAGAACTGTTTTGACTGTAAAATTATTTCTCCGCAAGGATTAGTGCCGATAGGACCGATAATATTTGTGCCACTGTTATCAAAATATCCTTTTAATACTTCTAGTCTTCTTTTTGGCAAAGTCTTCGCTAGAGAACCACGATTAAATATCCCTCTTTCGCCTGTGCCAGATTTCATTAAAGCTATCCATTCATCCAAAAATTCAGTGCTTGTTGGTTTGTGAAGATATACAGCAGAATTGTTTGCAAGCATTCTGTGAGGATGTGTAATGTAAAATTGGCCTGTCTTTGCGTCTCTTATATCTTGATCATCAAAATCAGAAAGGGATATCATTGCGCTTCTTCTTACACCTCCAGACACAACACAGTCGCCTATCATACAAATAATGTCATGAACATCTATATTGCGTAATCTTTTTCCTTGCCTCATCAACATTATCTCTCTTGTAAAACTAAGAAGTCTTTGAAGAGGTGCGGGACCAGAGCTCTTACCCCCCATAGTCTTCAATCTTGCTCCTGCCGGTCTTAATTTTGAAAAGTCGAACTCTACATCCTTTCCGCTAGCCCACACGTTCATACCCAAGGTAAGAGAATCTGCCCAACCTTCTTTACTGTCATCAATAATGTGAGTAGGAAGCTTTTCACCAGTTTGAGGTTTAATTTGTGGAAACTTTTGAACGTTCTGACTTTCTACTGAAAACCCAACTCCTGTTCCACACATCGAAACATACATAACTTCTGCAAGATCTTGAAAACATTCCGGAGCAATATAAGAGCAATTATAAGCACAGACATTGGTAGTTTTAGCTGCCTTTCCAGCAAACTGCATTAATCTCATCGATGGCATAGTTTCCTGATTCAATATTGCCTCTCTGACCTCCTTATACTCTTTAGCTGTAAGCTTATCTCCTAAATTTTCCTTCATAAAACCAACATATCTATCAGCAGTTTCAATCCATGTCTCTCGACGATTTTCTTCTTCGATCCACTTTGAATAAGTGCGATAGTAAACAAACTCACCAAGAGAATTTCTAAAGTATTTTTTGCTATCTGCTGCTAATTTTCGGACTTTTTCAGGAACTTTTACACCTTGAGAGCGCAATTTCGAACGTTCCTCTCGATAAAGAATGTAGTGTTTAGCTGTTCTTGGATATTCGCTCAAAATAAGCTCAGTTTCAACAGAATCCTGAATTCCTTCAACTGTAGGAACGAAGTTTTTAAATTTCTTTGTAATACGAATAAGATCTGAATATACCTTGTTTGCAATAAGTCCTGCCTCTGGGTCAGACCCTTCACCCATAGTAAGCATTGCTTTATACACAGCGTTCTTAATCTTTGTAAGATCAAAAGGAACTACCGATCCATCTCTTTTTTGAATTACTTTTACAACTACAGGTTCATTCACTTTTGTTACTTTCGCAACAACCTTTTGATTTTTTGTAGACATACTCTTTAAAAAAATTAAATTAATAATTATTAAATTTATTTATCTTGATTCATTGAGTAAATAAATCTCTCAAACTCACTAGATAAAATTAAAATAAAAACGTCTTATCATTCTAACTCTTTTTGAAAATGAAAAACTTTAAAAACTGTGGATTGTGAACTTAAAAAATAAAATTGTAGTCGTGTAAAATCTGTGTTGAAAAAAACTCTATTTTTTTTCATATTTTCGCCATGTTTTAGATAAAAATAATACGAAATAGAATATATATTAATCAAATATCAATTTAATGCGCTATTAATTTCCAACTTATCGCCAATCTTGATTTTGTTCTTTGAAACGAAATTGGCATTAACTTCTATTACATAACTCGAGAGTGATTTTGGCCTGAATGCAAGTGGAAAAGTATCCGGAGAAACATCTTGTTTGATGTCAATTATTTTTAAGTCTTTATCGATCCAAATTATATCAATCGAGAACTTCATATCCTTCATCCATATACCCCAAAAGTCTTCATAATCAAAAATAAAAAGCATTCCCGTATCAAAAGGCATTGATTTACGTCCTGAAAGACCTTGGTTTCTTTCTTTTTCAGTATCAGCCACATCAACTTTTAAGGTCACTCCGCCGAGTTTAACCTTTTGCGGGATGTTTGTATCGCCTGTTTTCATCTTAGGAGTAGAAGATGCATTATTTGCATTAATTGTGCTGGAAGATTCCTTATTTTCGGTATTTGTTTCTATTGGAGGAATATAATTTTGCAAATCTAGTTCTAATTGTTTACTAGATTTTTTTTGAACAGGAAAAATTATGACGATTAAAACAACAATCGTTAAAACAAACAAAGATCCTACTAAAATAATCAATGCTTTTCTCTTCATAAGTCTTACCTATAATTATCCCACTTAAAAACTTTCTTGCAAAAGCTGGTAACTTACAAAAGAAATGACTCCAAGCAAGTGCTCGGAGTCATCTTATTAAAATATTATTTTTACCCCACTAAAATAGTTTTCATTCTTCTGAGCAAATTGGGTTTTTCTTGCTCTTTACTAAATTTATTATGTCTTTCGAGTTCCACTATAGTGTATACACCCAAAGACCATAAACATCCTTGCACAAAACCGAGCAACATTATAACTTTCTCCTTTTCTCCATCATTTAAAAATATTTCCATCTCATCAAGCATAAAACGAGTATGAGATAAAATATCCCATTTACTTGAAGGAGGTAGGTTGTTGTGCGCCATTTGTTTCGGCACCATAACTTGAGGAAAAATACTTAGTTCGCCTCTATATAGATCAATTAATTCGCGTATTTTATCATCCGTCATCGGTTATCTCTCCTTTTCTAAAAATAGAGTAGCACTCAATTACTACCTCGTAAAGTAAATAAACTCTAAAACGATTAATACTAACCAACCAATTTGCAATATGAAGAAACCCCAAATCTGGATAAGTTCAAGCCGTTGAGTTCGAGACATACCTAAATTCTCACCCGCTATCGTATATATTTCTTGTAAAGATTCCAATTTTTCCCGAATATTTCTACTCCAGCCTTCAAGACGGAATTTTTTCGAGATAAGTTCATAAAGACGAGCAAAATACCAGTCGCCAATGAGTTTGATATCTCTGTCTAAGGCCTCGAATTGTGCAATAGAACGCGAACGTATATTTATTAATTCACGAAATTCATCTGTAATTTCCTTACTTGGAAAAACTTGCCATTTCTTCTCACCTTCTGTCTGAGCAAGCTCTGATCCCCTAACAATTCTATTATCAAGAATCTGATCGAGAATTCTATAACGAAGAAGCTGATAATTTGCGAGCTCAAAAAGCTCAATCGTTTCCACAAACACGCCTGAAGGATCAAAAGCAAATGCGCCATCCCAATCTACAATCATCAAAGTATTTTTGTCATATTTAAACTGAAACGAAAGAGTGTAATCTATCTCCGTTTCATCGAGTGTAACTTTTTCAGATTTCAATAATTCTGCAATTTTATCTTTTTCTTTTGTCAAAAAATTCTCAGGATCGATCAAA
>JBAYLF010000011.1:0-17766 GCA_041664205.1 Minisyncoccota bacterium
ATGGAGCTCAACCAACGCAACATCATGCACAGGAACAAACTTCACAGCAGGTTCAGTATCAGGAACAAGAGTAGTTACTCCAACAACTACGACTACTTACACAATTACATGCACAGGTGCAGGGGGAACAAATACCGCATCAGTCACAGTTAATGTATCTGCAGTGGTTATTGCTCCGACCGCCACGTTAACAGCAACTCCAAACTCAATAACAGTAGGACAAACATCAACACTCACATGGAGCTCAACCAACGCAACATCATGCACAGGCACAAACTTCACAGCATCTAATACATCCGGAACAGCAACAGTATCTCCAACCACAACAACGATCTATACTGTTACATGCACAGGAGCAGGAGGATCAAAGACTGTATCAGTCACAGTTAACGTGTCTACATCTCCAGTAGCTCCAGTAGCAACACTAACCGCATCTAAGACTTCGATAAAAGTAGGGCAGACATCTAGACTCACATGGAGTTCAACTAACGCAACATCATGCACAGGAACAAACTTCACAGCATCTGCTACATCAGGAACTGCATCAGTATCTCCAACAACCACAACTACTTACACAGTCACATGCACAGGTGCGGGGGGATCTAACACTGCATCAGTCACAGTTAACATTGTTGATACACTTCCATCTCCAAAGGCGACGTTGACTGTGTCTCCAACATCTATAACGTCAGGACAGACGGCATCTATCTCATGGAGTGCAATTGATGCTAATACATGCACAAGCACAGAACTAGCAACAAGCACTTTAGCCGCAACAATGATAGTTACTCCTACAAATACGACGACATATAATTTATCGTGTGAAGGAGATGGAGGAATAACAAATGCATCAGTTATCATTAACGTTACAGCATTAACACCTACACCAGTGCAACCTCCACCAGCTGGCGGCGGTGGAGGTGGTGGAGGAGGCGGTGGAATAGTCGGTAGCTTCGGAAGTTATATTGCACCAGTTATTCTAACGTCCACAACAACTCCAACAGGTGGAGGCACAATATCAATTCAAACTCCAACAGGTTCATATCTAATTCTTACATATAATCAATACCCAGGAGTTAAAGATACTCAAGTAAATGGAGAAGTAACTAAGCTTCAACAATTCCTGAAGGAGAAAGGGCACTATACATATCCAGAGATCACAGGATACTACGGAAGTGTTACACAAGCAGCAGTCGCAGACTTCCAGGTAAAGAACAACATTGTAACTTCAGGCACACCTTCTACAACAGGTTTGGGATTAGTAGGATCAAAGACAAAAGCAGTTATCGCAACAATGACAACTAATGTTGTATCAACAACTGAAACAGCTTCAACAACCACAACCTCTTCATGTTCATTACTTAAATATAATCAATATCTAGGAATCAAAGACTCTAAAGTAAATGGAGAAGTATCTATCCTCCAAAAGTTCCTAAAGGAGAAAGGGCACTATATATATCCAGAGATTACAGGATTCTATGGAAAAGTAACAGAACAAGCAGTCAAAGATTATCAATCGGCAAATAATATTGTTAGCTCTGGCACTCCAGCCACAACAGGTTGGGGACTAGTAGGGTCAAAAACTAGAGCATCTATAGGTGTTATATGTAGATAAGAAGTAATGGTTAAAACAAAAAACCGCTCACTTAAGTGAGCGGTTTTTGTTAATCTAATAAAAATCTAAATTTGATTTAAAAGTTTTTATTTAGTATGGTTTCTGTAGTAGTTCTATTTGATACAAAAGAGGAGAAAATATGAGAAGTTATTGGTTTGTTTATTACGCAGTCTATTTTATAGATAAAAATAATTTGTCGGGTAAAATAAAAGGAAATGCAGTATTTGAATTTTATTCCGAAGAATTTTTTCCAGGTGATGTAATAAAGGTAATCGAAGATTTTTATTTAAATCTTAAAGAGCAAGAAAAAACACTCTTAAGTGGTTTAAATGTCGTTATTCAAAATTTTGGAGAAATTGAAGAGAAAGGGTTTAAGAATTTTATTGAAAGAAATGACAGCCAAAAGAGAGTTGCTGGTTCTTGTAACTTTAATATTGATGGACGGTTTACTAATTTACCCCAAGCAGTAATCAGATTGTAGAAGTTTTGAAGTAAAATAAGTCACAAAAGGGCTGGCATTATTAATTTGCTCGCCCTTTTATTTTGCTAAAATTAGGGTTTTACCCATAAAAAGCAACTCTAATCTTGCATATTTTTTAATTATTGTTATATTAAGCATTACTTATATGCGTTTTATTTTAGGCACAAAACAATATATGACACAAGTCTTTAATGATGAAGGTGTCGTTTTTCCTGCCACAGTTATTTCTGCAGGACCAATTGTTGTAACTCAAGTAAAAAGTAAAGAAAAAGACAAATATGAGGCTGTACAAGTGGGTTTTGGAGAAAAGAGAGTCAAGAATATTTCAAAATCTTTACAAGGACATTCAAAAGAACTAGGAAATTTCCAGTATTTTAAGGAGTTCAAAACTGACGATTCTTTAAAAGTTGGAGATAAAATAGATGTATCGATCTTCAAAGAAGGTGATATTATCGAGATTTCTGCTATTTCAAAAGGAAAGGGTTTTCAAGGAGTTGTTAAAAGACATGGTTTCAAAGGGGGACCAAGAAGTCACGGACAAAAACACTCAGAAAGAGAGCCAGGTTCTATTAGCGGAGGCACTCGTGAAGGAGGCCGTGTTCCAAAAGGTATGAGAATGGCTGGACGAATGGGCGGAGATCGCATCACTGTAAAAAGTCTCAAGGTTGTCAGAGTAGATCTAGAAAACAATGAAATTTATGTAAAAGGCGCTGTTCCAGGACGAAAAGGAACACTTGTTGAAGTTAAGGCAAAATAATTATTTTATGGAAACTATAATTTACAACCAAAAAGGAGAGAAATCAGGAAAAATGGAACTTCCTGCTTCTGTATTTGGCACAAAATGGAATCCTGATCTAGTTCATCAAGTAGTTTTTTCTATGCTTTCAAACAAGCGAACTCCAGTAGCTCACACAAAAGGCAGAGGAGAAGTTTCCGGTGGAGGTAAAAAGCCTTGGAAACAAAAAGGCACAGGAAGAGCAAGACATGGTTCATCACGATCACCAATCTGGGTTGGTGGAGGTGTTACTCATGGTCCAATAAATGAAAAGAACTATACAAAGAAAATAAACAGAAAAATGAAGGCTAAGGCACTTTATACTGTTCTCTCGCAAAAACTAAAAGATAACGAAATAATCTTTGTCGATCAATTTTCTTTTACTGCTCCAAAAACAAAGGATGCAAGACAAGTTCTTCTATCATTATCTAAAATTTCCGGTTTTGAAGGTTTGGCAAAAAAGAAAAACAATGCAGCATTGATCAGTATTGGTGAGAAATCACAAGTTGTAGAAAAAAGCTTCAGCAATTTCAATAATTTGAAAGTTGATGAATCACGAAATCTAAACCCGGTAGATCTTCTTAATTACAAATATCTTGTTATTACACATCCAAAAGAATCAATCGATTTTTTGTCAGGTAAGATGAATTAATTTTCCAAACACTAAAATGAAACTACACAATTCACAAATAATTTCAAAACCAAGAATCACTGAAAAGTCATCACTCGTTATTGAGAAGGATAATGCCTATGTTTTTAATGTTGCAGACGATGCAACAAAAGGAACTATTGCAAGAGCGATTAAGGAAATTTATAATGTTAAGCCAGTAAAAGTTAATATAACAAGATTACCAAGAAAGCAGGTTTTTGTTCGAGGTAAAAAAGGTTATAAGAATGGAGTCAAAAAGGCTTATGTTTATTTAAAAAAAGGCGACAAAATTGAGTTCGTCTAAAAAATAATTTATGAAATCATACCGCCCAACAACTAAATCACGAAGACATATGACCACGATCTCTTATCGCGGAGTCATTACTGCGTCAGAGCCTCACAAAAGTCTTACAGGAGGTTTTAAAAGATCAGTAGGAAGAAACAATCAAGGAAGAGTTACTGTTCGCCACAAAGGTTCAGGACACAAGAGACTCTATCGTGAAATAGATTTTAAATACAATAAAATAAACATCCCAGCTAAAGTTGAGACAGTTGAATACGATCCAAACCGATCAGGTTTTATTTCTCTAGTTTGTTACAGAGATGGCGAGAGACGATATGTTCTTTTACCTAAGTCAGTTAAAGTTGGCGACGTTTTTACAGTTTCAGAAAAAGCAGATCTTAAACCAGGGAACAGACTTCCAATAAAAAATATTCCAGTTGGAACTTTTATTTACAATATTGAACTAAAGCCAGGAGCTGGAGCAAAACTTGTCCGATCAGCAGGAAATTATGCAGAAGTTGTAGCTCACGACGAAGGTTATGCCCAAATAAAACTTCCATCAACAGAAATCAGAAAAGTATTAGAAACCGCATGGGCTTCAGTTGGAGAAGTTTCAAACGAAGAAAATTGGCTCGTAAATCTTGGTAAGGCAGGACGAAGCCGATGGTTGGGAATCAGACCAACAGTTCGAGGCACAGCTATGAACCCAGTAGATCACCCACACGGAGGAGGTGAAGGACGACAAGGACGAGGACGAAGAAGAGCAATATCAATGTGGGGTAAACCAACAGGCAAAGGACAAAAGAGTCGCAAGCCTAAAAAATATTCAAATCATCTTATTGTTTCCAGACGCAAGGTTGGCAAAAAGAAATAATTTTAAAAACAAAAAACCGCTTCTCAAAAGTGGTTTTTTGTTTTTACGGTCTTAATTTGTGGATAATTTAGTTGTTGTTACTATCGTTCTTATTTATAATTAACTTATTATTAAATTTAGATAAGATTTATTATGGCAATAGAATCGGGATCATTTGAGGAAAAAGAACCACATAGAGAATTTCCTCAAGGACGTTATCAGGAAGGTTTTAGTATGGGAGGAGAATTAGCAAAATTGGATAGTATAGGAGATCATGAAAAAGCTAGTATGTTACGAGCGGAAAAAGAAAGAGATAAAGTAATGGAACAATGGGAAAAAGATAAAGAAAGATTTGGAACAGATAAGCCAGACGTTATTGCACGTTTAAAAGAGGAGGAAAAAATGCGAGAGCAGAACTCTTAGTTAGTTTGGGAAATTAAATAAGTAGATACTTACTATTTTTCAGACGCAAAGTTGGAAAGAAGAAATAATTTTATAAAAAACAAAAAACCGCTCAACAAAAGCGGCTTTTTGTTGATTTTTCTCGCTAACCATGTAAAATTTTCTTAGAACTTTTCAAAATATGAATACAGAAAAAAAGTGGAGCGACCCATCAATTCTTAGATCGATCAAGAATCCTTCTTCTTCAAGTTATGAAGTTAGGATAAAAGATCCGGAGGTTACTTTCATAGGTGCGCCGGAACAGCCAGATTTTGCTGTGATATATATCATAATGTATCCCAAAGATAGGATCATAGAGCTCAAATCTCTTAAGAAATATTTCTGGCAATTTCGCGAGACCCTTATTTCTTACGAAAGATTTATGGAAGTTGTTTACAATGACCTTTTGAGCACATATCAGCCAGTGAGGCTTTGGATTCGCGGATCTTTTAATCCTCGAGGGGGAATTTATACCACAATTACTGTTGATTCCGATCTGCCAATACGAGGTGGAAGTAATCAGTTCAAAGACTATCCCGCTTTGGATAGTTGGTAAAATTATAGCCCTGCCGCATGCTTTTCTAAGCATGCGGCTTTTTTGTTTTGAAAAATATAACCACTAATTTTGATATTTTATAGTATTTTATTAAATTATCGATGGCTTTATAAGCAGGCTCGGCTCGTCGGAGCGAATATATGCTTTTTAAAAACATTACGGACTGCAGGAGTATAGCAATCCGCCAGCAGGCGGATATGCGCGTTTTTAAAAAGCATATATGAGCCATTTTATTGACTTTCAAACGCTGTCTTGGTAATATGTTTAGCACGTTGCGTAATGGATAAATTACGAATTTTAGGTTCGTAATTTTAAATTATGCTCAAATAATTATGACAAGATCAACTAAAAAAGGACCATACGTTTACGAGAAACTTCTGAAAAAAATTCAGGGCAAAAAGCCTGATCAAGCAGGAGTTATTAAGACATGGGCACGAAACAGTCAAATCGCACCAGAAATGGTAGGTTACACTTTCGGTGTTCATAATGGCAAAACCCATTTGGAAGTTTTGGTAACTGAAGATATGGTTGGTCACAGACTTGGTGAATTTTCCCCAACAAAGAAGTTCTTAAGACATGGAGGAAAGATGCAGAAAGAGCTTGAAATGAAGAAGAAAGAAGCCGAAGTAGCATCAGCTCAAGCAGCCAAGGCATCAGTAATAGATAAGAAGAAATAAAAATCATGATAAAGGCATCGCTAAAAAATTACAGACAATCTCCAAGAAAAGTTCGCTTAGTAGCAGATCTTGTTCGAGGTAAGAGCGTTGCAAATGCTTTATCGCTTTTAAAATTTACAATCAAAAGATCTAGCGATCCTATCGCAAAACTTATATCATCAGCAGCTGCAAACGCTAAAGAAAACAGCGGTTTGGAAGCAGACAACCTTTTCATCAAAGATATCAGAGTTGATAAAGGAATTGTAATAAAAAGATTTACTCCTCGTGCTCGAGGAAGTATGTCAGCTATACACAAGAGATCATCACACGTGATGATTATTTTGGAAGAAAAGCCACCAAAAGAAGAAAAGAACAAAAAGGCTGACAAGAAAACTGAAAAAGTTGAAGATAAAAAGTCAAAAACAGTTAAAAGCAAAACAAAATAATTATGTCACACAAAGTTCACCCATATGCACATAGATTAAGCATTATCAGAGATTGGAGATCTCGTTGGTTTGCTTCTGACAAAAAGTATCGCGACTTTTTAAGATGTGATTTAACTATCAGAGAATTTCTTCAGAAAAGATTAAAGGGTTTGTATATTGCTGGAATTGAAATAGAAAGAGGCGATAAAACTTTAAGAGTTATCATCAAAACATCTCGACCTGGTATGATCATTGGCCGAAGTGGAGAAGGCGCTATCAAACTCAAAGAGGAGATTCAAAAAACAATACAAAAACTAAAACTTACTGAAAAGTATGATCTTAAATTAGACATTGAAGAAGTTCGCTCACCTGAATCAAACGCTGCTATAGTAGCTCAAATGGTTGCTGAAGGTCTTGAAAAAAGAATGCCTTTCAGACGAGTAATGAAGCAGATGATTGATAAAGTTATGGCAAATCGCGATGTCTTAGGAGTTCGTATTGTTTTAGGAGGACGTCTTGGAGGATCAGAAATGGCACGACGAGAAGATCTTAAGAAAGGACGCATTCCACTTCAAACATTAAGAGCCGATATTGATTTTGTTAGATACGAGGCAGCACTTCCTTATGGAAACATTGGAATCAAAGTTTGGATTTATAAGGGAGATATATTTGCTAAGAAATAATTTTTAAAAATACCATGTTATTTCCTAAAAAAGTAAAACACAGAAAGTGGCAAACAGGCAGAAAGAATCTTAAGAAGGTTCGTGTTTCAACACGTGGACTAGAAATTTCTTTTGGTTCATACGGATTGAAGGCTATTACTTCAGGAAGACTTACCGCACAACAAATAGAATCAGCAAGAAAAGCTATGAGCAGAAACTTAGGAAAGGTTGGAAAAATGTGGTGCCGAGTTTTCCCTGACAGACCTTATACATCAAAGCCTGCAGAAGTAGGAATGGGTAAGGGAAAAGGTGATCCTCAAGGATACTGCGCAGAAGTTTTTCCAGGAAGAATTATATTTGAGGTAGACGGTGTTACTCCAGCAATAGCAACTGAGTCATTAAGAAAAGCAGGAACAAAACTTCCCGTAAAAGTAAAAGTGGTAAGCCGAGAATAATCAGAATTTAATTTTAATATTATGGATTACAAAGGAAAGACAAAAGAAGATTTAAAGAAAATACTAGACGAAAAGAGAGTAGCTCTTAGAGATATTAGATTTGCAGTAAGCGGAGGAAAGTCAAAAAATGTTAAAGAAGTATTAGCTTTACGAAAAGACATTGCACAAATTCTTACAGAAATTAATCATCAAAGCAAAAAATAAAAGAATTTTAAAATTGACAAAGAACAATTTATACCTTAATGTTTAAACTCAATCAATATGAACGAAACAACTCAAAAAAATAATATAGCAAAACCAAAGATATTATCAGGTGTCGTTGTTTCTACAAAGATGAAAGATACTATTGTTGTTGATGTTTCCAGATTTGTTAAACACGCAAAATATGGAAAATTCTTTAAGATCAACAAGCGTTTCAAGGCTCATGATGCAGGAAATACAAAGCAACTCGGAGACAAAGTCGAAATTTTAGAGTGCAAACCAATATCAAAAGAAAAGCATTTTAAAGTTTTGTAATTTTTATATAAAGAAAATACTATGATACAGCCACGTTCAATCGTAAATATAGCAGACAACTCCGGTGCAAAGATCGGTAGAATTTTCAAAGTTCTCGGTGGATCCAAAAAGAGATACGCTAGAATAGGCGACATAGTAGTGCTATCTATTCAAAAGGCAGAACCAAGAAAACAAACCAAAAAGAAAGATGTTGTTTATGGTGTTGTTGTCCGACAAAAATCACCTTGTCGAAGAAAGGATGGATCATACATCAGGTTTGATGAGAACGCAGTTGTTATTATTGATAAGGTAAAACACGAACCAATTGCAGGACGCGTATTCGGTCCTATCCCACGCGAAATCGTTGAAAAAGGATTCCAGCAAATCGGTTCTCTTGCACCAGAAGTCGTGTAATTTTAAATAATATGAAATTAAAAAAAGGAGACAATGTAATAGTTATCACAGGTAAAGACAAAGGCAAAAAAGGAAAAATTGTTAAAGCTATTCCTGCGGAAGATAAAGTAGTTGTTGAAGGAGTTAATATCCGAAAGAAACACCAAAAGGCAAAGCGACAAGGTCAGAAAGGACAAACAATTGAAATGACTTTTCCTGTTCATGTTTCTAATGTTATGTTGGTAGATCCACAAAGTGGCAAACCTACAAAGATCGGTAAAAGATTAGAAGGCGACCGATATGTAAGAGTTGCAAAAATTTCTGATAAGAAGATCTAATTTAAAATAATATGAAATCACTTAAAGAAAAACAAAACGAAACTTATAAGGCACTCAAAGATGAATTTGGCTATAAGAATCCAATGCAAACACCTAAGATAACAAAGGTGGTGGTTTCAACAGGAGTCGGTTCAGTTAAGGACAAAAAGAAAATCGAACTCATTGCAGACAGACTAGCAAAGATTACAGGCCAAAAGCCATCAGCACGAGGATCGAAGAAATCAATTGCAAACTTCAAAGTTAGACAAGGAGATGTTGTAGGATATCAGATCACTCTCCGAGGCAAAAAAATGCAAGGCTTTTTAGATAAACTATTAAACGTAGCATTTCCTAGAACAAAAGACTTCAGAGGACTTTCTCGAGCAAGCATAGATGAAATAGGTAACTATTCATTAGGTATTAAAGAGCACACAATTTTCCCTGAAACAACAGACGAAGAATTGAAAGATGTTTTTGGAATGAGCATTACAGTAGTTACTACATCTACAAACCCTAAAGAAACAGAAAAATATCTAGAACACCTCGGTTTTCCATTCAAGAAAATAGGCGCAACTAAATAATTTAAATAAAAAAAATAACCACCGGCATAAAGTCGGTGGTTATTTTTTATAATTTATTTAGCAAAAACCGCCCCATAAATTATGGAACGGTTTAAATTTTTCACATGTCTTATTGAGATTTACTCAAGGATTCTCGTAAAGTTTTGTAGGCTTCTTCCATGTCGATGAGAAGGCATCTTAAGAAACGCTCCTGATCGGGTTTAATTATTTCAGAAACACTACTTCTGCCTATTGATTCAGACATCTCAAATGTTTCAAATTCTGTTACAATGGCATATTCAAGAATAACTTCTTCGACATCAGGCGATACGCAGACATAGCCTGAAGATGAGTGTGAACCCCAAGTGCCATCACTATCCAAGATAAGAGTTCTTCTTTCAAGGTTAATTTCTTTTTGGGATGATGCTATCAGGATTTGAGTTTGAATAGGCTCTCCCAAATGCTTTCTTTGCATTCTTAGTGCTTGAATAAGCTCTGAATTTTTAAGATTAAATTCTTTGATTAACTCATTAATTTGATTCATTCGGTGTATTTGTTCTGTTGGATACAGTACTGTAATAACTTTAGGTTGTCAATATTTTTACCAGCAAAAAACCGCTAGTATAAACTAGCGGTTTTAATTTTCAGATCTAAGTATTCTTAGTATTTTATCCAGTCTTTCTAATAGACCATCGATAAAATATTTCCGACTTTGCTTAAGCTTTTTCCGAAATTCCTCATCTTCTTTATTCTTAAAAGTTTTAAGAAGATCCATTACTTCAGGAACTTCAACTATGATAGAGAACTCAAGAATAATATTATCAACTCCGCCGTTGATTCTATCTTCATGTGTTACTTTTTTTCCAAAAGAAGAATTCCATAGATACCAATATCCATTTTGAGATAATATCAGCGCCGATGAACATTTGATATTTTTATCGTTCCAACTCGCAATTACTATCGCGTTGCGCTTTCTTCTTTTGTTTCTTTGACGAAGTTTTTCTACGATCGAATTTACTTTTGCATTAAAAATAGGATCTTCTTCTTCCATAATCCACCTCGCTTTCTATGTTTTTAATGTTTATTTTACTTGTCGTCTTGATTATCTTCCTCTGCTTCTTGGTCGCTCATTGTTAGCATCGAATACATCTCCACTAATAACTCATCCAAAAGATCCTCGTGCAAAGATTTAAGTTTTTCAAGTTCTTTCAAGACTTCATTAAAATCTAGAGTCCTAAGTTTCTCGTAGAGATTATGATCCTTCAATATTGCAAGTTCATTTAGAATAATAGCAATATCGTCGGGAAGAGCAGTTTGCTCACCAAGAGTATCATTTCTTAAACACCACCCGCCATCGCTGTCGATATACAAACCTCTTACAAGGGGTTCTTTCCCAGCTATAAGGACGGTGGTAACAAAGACAGGCACAAGAGGCAAGTCTGCATCTTTTAAATTAATGGTTTTAGAAATTTCTCTTAAAGTGTTTCTAAATATATGAGTGATCTGATCGGTCACTTCCCAAAATTCATCTTCTCTTGTCATAAAACTTCTTTCTAAATCTAAATAAAGAATACAGCCTGTGGGAATAATGTCAAAACCTTCGCCAACCATATAAAAAAGCCACCTTGCGAATTCGCAAGGTGGCGGGTTATGAATATCAATAGTTAGAATTAGGCGGCTTTTAATTTTAAGGCTTCTAGTTTTTTCGCAAGTTCGTTTGCTTTAACAAGACACTGTTCTCCAATATCGTTACCCTCTGTTAGTTGTGCGCAACGACGATAGATTTGAATTGCTTGCAGAGGATTGATTTTTTCTAGTTCGTAAGCTTTTGCTAAAGCAGCCTGTATGTTGTATTCCAATTTTTGAATAGCTTTGTATGGGATATCTTCAGGACCGTGATACTCGATCTCTGCTTGATAGACCTCAGCCAATCCAACATATAGCAAACCTTTTGTAGAAGTATCTTTTGGTTTTTTTTCAAAAGCCATTTTGATGCATCTTTTTGCTTCTTGAAGGTTACTGTGTTTGCGCAGGATCTTTTGCCTGACATCACATTGTTCCGCAGACATACCGAAATAGTGGATGTTGTTTACAACTTTGCTTGATAATGCCCCCATTCTTAAGTAGCACCAGAGTCCAAGAGGAAGCCATGTTACAGAGTAAACGGCTAGTTTTAGTGGCACAAGCCACAAAAGCCACCAGGGCGCTTTAAGCTTTGCTTTCAGTTGTTCAAAAGCAACATCGGTGATGTTGTTGTAAACGCTTGAAAGATCGCTGTATCCGCTTGCTCGCTCCTGTGCAAAGAGAGAATTAATTTTTTTCCATTCTTTCACTATTGATTTTATAAAGAGCAGTAATGTGGATAGAAAAGAATTTTCTTTCCATCCAAGATTATATGTCGTTGATTCCATGTGTTTATCCTTTCGTTTTCTTTGTTTTCAGTTCAGTTTTTTACTGGTTGCACAGTAACATGATTTTCTTAGAATTGCAATACCTGTAAAATTAAGTGCGTGATAAAATCTAAAACAATTACCATTTAAATTTAAAAAATTATGAAAAAAGTAGCGATAGTCGGTTATGGATATGTAGGCCAAGCGGTAGCACGTTTTTTTAATTCTCATTACGAAGTTTTGGCTTACGACCCTCATTTAAAAAAGATAGCAAAAGTTGAAAATATAACTTTGTGCAACAACAAGGCAAAGATAAACAAATGCGATCTCGCTATCGTTTCTGTGCCAACGCCGATGGGTAAGAACGGCGTGGTAGATCTTTCAATTATCCAAGAGACAATGGAATGGCTCGATACACCGCTCATACTTGTTAAAAGCACAGTTCCTCCAGGCACTGTAAAAAATCTAGTAAAGAAAACCGGAAAGGCGATTGCCTTCAGTCCTGAATACATCGGCGAAGGGAAGTATGAAGTTTTCTTCTGGAAAGGATATCCTGATCCAACAAATATGAAGCGACATGATTTTATGACCATCGGCGGAGAGCCAAAAGTCACTTCCGCAATTCTCGAATTTTTCAAATCAGTCTGGGGCGCTGAACCAACTTATCTTCAAACCGATTCCACAACTGCCGAACTTGCAAAATATATGGAGAACGCTTTTCTCGCTACGAAAGTTACTTTCTGTAATGAGTTCAAAGAGATCGCCAATGCTTTCGGCGTTGATTACAATGAGCTAAGAGAATTGTGGTTGCAAGACAAACGCATTGGCCGTTCTCACACAGTTGTTTTTGAGAACAAAAGAGGCTTCGGCGGAAAGTGCTTGCCGAAAGACGTGAACGGAATTGTTAAAGCTTCCGAAGCAGCAGGATACGAACCAAAACTTATAAAACAAGTCCTCGCTTCAAACGAAGATTTCGTCGCGAAAAATAAAGGGGAGTAGAGTAAATCTTTAAAATAAACAAAAAATGAAAAAATATGGAGAAATCGAAGCAGTAAAGTTGAAGTTGCAAAAAAGAATGATTGAGCAAATTGATGAAAGAAATGAAATTTTAGAAAAAACCAATTACGGAAAATTAATTATTCAATCAAACAATGTTCAGTATTATTTAAGCAGGTTGATTTTTTTAAGATCTTTTAATTCTAGTAAGAAATTTGAAGAAAAACTTAATGACTTATCATTAGGTCCTCTTATTGGTTATTTAAATGTCTGTGCACAAACAAAACAAGATTTGGATCTGATTATTCGTTTAAAAAACTATAAGGATAAGAGAGATGCGTTAGCACATAGGATGCTTACAGATGAAAAACTAACTCCAGAAGATTGTAAAAAAGCTCTTGAAACTGGTAAAGAAATTATTAAATATTTAATCGAAAGTTTAAAACAAAAATATATGATCAAAGGAACTGATAAGATTAGTGATTTTCCTATTCAATTTAATAAATTGGCAAAATTGGTAGAATCTCTTGAAAAGAGAATAATAAAGCTAGAACAGGGAAACAAAAAACTTAAAGAAAACTCCTAGAGGAAAAGTTAACAAAAGCGCCCGTAAGGGCGCTTTTTGCGCGTTATTTTCAATTAAAAGCTTAGTGTTTTGTTGACTTCTAAATCTCTTCTTGCTAATATATGAACACTCTTTTCAAAGAGTTTTATTTATGGCAAAAACATCAGTAATTGCAAGATCAAAGAAGACTCCAAAGTTTAAATCTCGCGTAGTTAGGCGCTGTTTTAGATGCGGAAGAAAGCATGGTTACATGCGTGATTTTGACCTATGTAGAATCTGTTTCCGTGAATTTGCTAACGAGGGAATGATCCCAGGCATTAAAAAGTCATCTTGGTAATTAATTAAGATTTTATGGATCCAATTTCAGACCTAATAATAAGAATAAAGAACGCAAGCAATGCCCGCCATGAGACGGTCACTATGCCTTATTCAAAGATAAAGGCTGCTATTTGCGATCTTTTAGCAAAAGAAGGTTACATAAAAGGAGCTACTAAGAAAGGCAAAAAAATAAACAAATATCTTGAAGTTGAATTACTTTATAAGGACGCAAAGCCACGCATTAGCGATGTAAAAAGAATTTCACACTTAGGAAAAAGAGTTTATAAAAAAGTAAGCGATATCAAGCCAGTAAGAAATAATTTCGGCGCACTTGTCCTATCAACACCAAGCGGTATTTTAACAGGAAAGGAAGCAGTTAAGGAAAAGGTCGGAGGAGAAGCATTATTCGAAATTTGGTAATTTATTTGCAGATTTAGATTTAAGATTTTAAATCTAGGTCTGTGGATGAATTCCGCATTCATTAAAGAAAAATTTATGTCACGAATCGGCAAACAACCTATAGCAATACCACAAGGCACACAAGTGTCGCTTAATGACTGCACCCTAGTTGTGAAAGGTCCAAAGGGCGAACTTTCCAGAGATTTTAAAACAGAACAAGTAGCTATAAAAATTGACTCAGATACAATCACATTAACTCCAGTAAAAAGCGATATTCAAACAAACGCACTATGGGGAACATACGCAGCACACATCTCAAATATGATCACTGGTGTAAACAAAATGTTTGAAAAGAAACTTGTTATCGAAGGAATTGGATTTAAAGCAGAAGTAAAAGGTCCCGAACTTGTTATGAGTTTGGGTTTTTCTATTCCAGTTAAGATGGAAATTCCTAAAGGAATAACAGTTGTAGTAGAAAAAGGAAATATGACAATTTCCGGACTTGATATCGAAAGAGTTGGCGAATTCGCAGCAAAAGTCAGAGCAAAGAAGAAACCAGAACCATACAAAGGAAAAGGAATTCGATACCACGACGAAGTTATTCGAAGAAAACAAGGAAAGAAGACCACATAATTTTTATATTGATTTTACTATCATGAAAAAAACATCACCAAAAAGTTTAAAGAGAGAAAGAAGACACGCTAGAATAAGAGCGCGAGTTTCTGGCACAAAAGACCAGCCTCGAATTTCAGTATTCAAATCTAGCAAATACACAGTAGCTCAGCTTATCAATGATGAGAAAGGAGAAACTTTAGCATATGTTTCAAGCCAAGACATTAAGAAAGGAAAGACAAAAGTAGAAAAGGCAAAAGAAGTAGGCTTGGAAATTGCAAAGAAAACCATCGCAAGCGGTGTTAAAAAGATTGTATTCGATAGAGGAGGATTTATTTACACAGGAAGAATAAAAGCGGTCGCAGATGGAGCTCGCGAAGGCGGATTAAAATTTTAATTTAGAATATGGACAAACAAACTGATCAAAAAACAATAGTTCCTAAAATAATAATTCCTACTCCAGAAGTGGCGGTTCTTGATGTTGTTGCTTCAGAAGTTAAGTCACCAAGAGAATTTAAAAAGAATATTCGCAGTTCTGGTCCAACAAGAGGAGGAGGTTCAAGAGGTCCAGGTGGACGAACACCAAGAGAATATGATCAAAAGATATTAAATATCCGAAGAGTTGCTCGAGTAGCAGCGGGAGGAAGAAGATTTAATTTTTCAGTTGCAATTGTTATTGGTAACAAAAAAGGTTTAGTAGGAGTAGGAACAGGCAAAGCCTCAGATACTGCTGCTGCAATCGATAAAGCTGTAAAGAATGCAAAGAAAAATATGATCAATCTCAATCTTACAAAGAACATGTCAATTTCGCATCAAGTTGATGCAAAATACTCAAGCGCGATTGTTACAATGATGCCAGCAAGAGGAAAGGGAATCATTGCAGGAAGCGCCGTTAGAGATGTTTTTGATCTTGGCGGAGTTCGAGATATTAACGCAAAAATTCTTTCAGGTAGTAAGAACAAATTAAACATTGCTAGAGCTACCATTAAAGCTTTATCAGTTTTCGCTAAAAAATAATCAATTCTGAAATAAAAACATGCAAATTCACCAATTAAAAAGAAATCATCCAAACAAAACGTCACAGCAAGTGGGGCGTGGAGGAACACGTGGAAAAACTTCAGGACGTGGAGGAAAAGGTCAGACAGCCCGAGCTGGACACAAAGTTCGCCCTGAGATGCGAGATGTGATTAAGCGAATGCCAAAACTTCGCGGAAGAGGAAAAAACATTAACACCAGCAGACAAGAAAAGCCTATCGTTATTTCATTAGATAGATTACAAAAGAAGTTTCCAAACGGCGGAGTTATTTCTCCTAAGGAACTTATTGATCAAAAATTAATTTCTTTACAGAAAGGAAAAATTCCAAAAGTAAAGATATTAGGCGATGGTGAAGTTTCTACAAAAATTGAATTGAACGGACTTGAAGTATCTGCTTCTGCTAAAACCAAAATTGAAAAAGCTGGAGGAAAAGTAAATGCTACTGCTAAAACTAATGACAAAGCTAGAAAAGTTGAGGCTAAGGCAAATGCTCTTAAGTCAAATCCTATTAAAGTTAAAATTGAAAAAGCAGAAGTTAAGGTAAATAATACTAAAGCTAAAAAAGAGAAAGTTGAAAAGGCGGACAGTAAGGCAAAAGCAAAATAAGATCTTTGCATTCGGCGTAGTTCTTTAGTTCTTAATAACTTTTAAATTTTTTATGGAAACATTTTTTCAAAAGATTAAATTAATTTTTCATGACAGTACGCTACGCAAGCGTATACTTTTCGTTTTAGGAGCATTGATGATATCACGTCTTCTTGCCGCGATACCTATTCCAGGAGTAAATGAAGCTGGTTTACAAACTCTTTTCTCAAACAATCAATTTTTAGGATTGCTTAATATATTTTCAGGAGGTGGACTTTCTAATTTATCTATAGTGATGCTTGGTCTAAGTCCTTATATTACAGGATCGATCATTATGCAACTTCTTACTATGATATCTCCTAAGCTAAAGGCCCTTTACCATGAAGAAGGAGAATTAGGACGTAAGAAAATGAGTCAATACTCAAGATTACTTGCAGTTCCTCTTGCTATCATACAAGGCTATGGATTTATTTTACTTCTTCAAAAATCTAACGTGCTTGCTGCTCTTACCCCATTTGATTTTTTTGTAAACGTTATGATCGTAACAGCAGGAGCTCTTCTTCTTATGTGGATTGGAGAACTTATTACAGAATTTGGTATTGGCAACGGAGTTTCCATTTTGATTTTTGCCGGTATCGTTGCTGTGTTACCTCAGCAGATAAGCAGATTGTTATTTACTTTTGATGTTTCTCAAATACCAGTTTATATCGCATTCTTAGCAGTTGCTCTGGTTATAATTTACAGCGTTGTTCAAGTTACTGAAGCAGAAAGACCAGTTCCTATTACTTACGCAAAAAGAGTTCGTGGTAATAAAGTTTACGGCGGAATTTCAACATATCTTCCTTTGCGTATAAATCAGGCTGGAGTTATTCCTATAATCTTCGCACTTTCAATTTTACTATTTCCTCAAATGATTTTTGGTTTTCTTTCAAAGGTAAGTAATCCTATGATAAGCGATCCTTCTTCTGTAGTTTCCACATTTCTTCAAAATAGCTGGGTATATGGATTTCTATATTTTATCTTTGTATTTTTATTCACTTACTTCTATACAGCAGTTTCATTCGATCCAGAAATGATCTCAACCAACTTACAGAAGAGCGGAGCTTTTATTCCAGGCGTTCGTCCGGGAGAATCAACAGCTCAGTATCTTTCTAAAATAGTAACAAGAATAACTTTTGTTGGAGCAATGTTTCTAGGATTTATAGCAATATTGCCACTTATAGTTAAAGGTATTTCAGGAATTGCTTCG
>JBAYLF010000012.1:0-13157 GCA_041664205.1 Minisyncoccota bacterium
GATTTGGTAATCGAGAGTGAAGATGTCCAAGTTGCTGTTCCTGCAGGAATTTGAACTGTGTCACCATTGCTTGCAGCGTTAACAGCGGTTTGAACGTCTGAAACGTTGGCGCTGGCGGCGGTAATCACAGCTGCTTCTACACCAGAAAAAGGTGTGATAAAAAATAAAGAAACAAAAAGAAACAAAATAAATTTTTTCATATTTTATTTATATAATTTAATAATTAATTTTTAATTTTAGTAGCAAACCACTACCTTATATTAAGTAAGATTAATTATATCATGCTTAAATTACAAAATTTTTAATATGTGCATAAAAAATAAAACCCCGGTCGAACGGGGTTTTATTTTTTAAGTCTGAAAAATTTAATTATTTCTCAGAAATTTCGTGTCTAACTGATTCAAGAATATGAGCTGCTGACTCTTGACCTCCAAGACCGAAAGCAAGTCCTATTGCAAGAGATAAAGCAATAATGATACCTGTGAATATTGTCTGCACAAATGCTGCTGCTATGCCGAGTTGGAAAAGAGCAGCTAGAATTGCAAATGCCCAGATTGACCATTTAGCTACATTTCCTAACAAGTTCGCTTTTCTAACATTAGCTGCTTTTGCAGAAGCTGAAACAACTTTTTGCATTGCATCAGCGATTACTGCTGCAACAAGAAGAATTAGAACTGATACGATCACGTTTGGAAGATATCCTAAAACAACATTCTTAAGAAAATCATTTACTTGAGAAAGACCCAAGACATCAAATGATGCTACTAAGAATACGATAATAACAAACCATCTTATTAAAGCGCCGACAAAAAGACCTGAATTTAGAGAAACTCCAGCTTTTGAAGTGACATCATCAACACCGGCCTGTCTAAGAGCTGAATCAACTTTCAAAGTCTTAAAAAGTTGTTCAATAACTTTTTCCAAAACATTTCCTACTAGCCATCCTATTGAGAAAATAATAACGGCTATTAAAAGATTTGGAAGAATATTCGCTACACCAAGCCACACGTTTTGGAGTGATTGTACAAATACATCGCTCCATGTTTGTAATAACATAATATTAAAAAAATAATTAAATAATAATAAATTTTAATTTTATACGGACCCTGTCACTTCGACCGACAGGATTACTTGCGCGCATAAACGCAATTTCACTTAATTATTGTAACATTTCACAATTTTTTAACAAAAATGACTGTGGATTACTTTTAAATAATTCCTAAAAATCCTTGAATTACAACAGATTTGTTTTATCCAAAATAACCTGATGAGGGTAATCAAAAATATCCCTTATTAACTTATCACAAATACTTAAGCGATATTTAAAATCAGCGGTTTCTAAAGAAGCATATCGTATTTCCTTTCCAACTTCGGATTCAATTAGCTTTATAGCTCTATCCAAAAAACCAGGTTTGAGTTTATCGCCCACCACTAAAAGATCTACTCGATTATCAAAATCCTTAAGAAAAAGTCCTGCAACTATCACCACTTTAATATTTCCAGTTGATTTCAAACTATGCATTAATTCCTCATTTTTAAGTAATGCAGTATCTATCAATAATTCCTGAAGAGGTTTCAAATATGCAAATGAATTATTTAAGATCCATCCAGATAATTTTATTTTCTTAATTTTTTCTTTGCTTTCAGTTTTTTTATTCAGCTCTCTAAAAAATATTTTTCTTTTAATTAGACCTGATGAACTTAATTCTGATAACTCTTTTTTAACTACAGGCAAAGGAGTTTTTGTTCTGAGAGATATTTCATTTATTTCAAAAGGTGCGGAAGGATTAAAAAGAAAAAGCCGCATAAGTTTAACTTTTGAAACACCGCCAAATAGTTTTTTTAGAGTTTCCATATTCTTTATAATAAACACATTAAAATTAGACTTATACATTTTATCAGCCAGGCTTATTTTTACAATACAAAAAACACCAGACAAGCTGGTGGTTTTTGTGTTTAAAGTTTTTAGCTTTATTTAGTCTTTTTTGATAACAGCCTTTTTTAATATTTTATCAAATTATAAAAAAGCTCCATACATCACTGTACGAAGCTAGGGATACACTATCCCCAAAGTTGTGGTAAAGTTCCAAGTGTCCAAAGAGACAAAAGGTTCTAAAACTGAAGTACTACTTGCGAGAAACCACCCGATTGCCACTACCCCAACTGTTCGAATTCTCGACAGAGCTCGAGTGGATGCACCAGCCACCACCGCTCCAACCCACGAAGACCACGCGCAACACATCAGCGAGGTCCTTGATGTAGAAGATGTTGACGTAACCATTGTTCAAAAGAACACCGTTTTCGCCTTTCCCTTGTTTTTCCATCAAGAAGAACATCTCAGAGAGTGTTGTTTCCGACCTCTCTTTACCACCAAATTCGGCGAAGATGCGATCGTCCATCAATAACTTACGCAACTTGTGGTAGCGAAGAACTTGCTCGTTGATCGGATCTTCGGTTTTACCGTCACCGTTCAGAAACCATTCCGTAAAATTGCCACCGATATGACCAATCTTGACCTTGGCTTTTAGTCCAGTATCACGAACAAATTTCTTTTTGGCGACAAACTTCGAAGCATTTGCCGGAACCACGACCGTTGAAACGAGCTCAAGGATCGAAGATGTGGGTTTCAGTTCAGTCACTTGTGTAGCTTGAACATCTATCCAGCATGATTCTTTACGAAGAAATCGTTTGAGTTGTTGTTCCCATTGGCTACCATCCTGGCCACCGAGGTTCACGATGAGTTGATTAAGCGGTCCGGTCGTGAATTCGCGGAGCGCTTTGCTGAGTAATGTATCCATTTGTCAGTTTCTTCTTTTTTTGTTTTAGCTAGAGGACAGTCACAAAGTGAGTAGTCATAGCCAGAAAAGCTCGTATTTTAAGCTCTTTTGGCTGTGACTACTTCATTCGCAAGTAATTTTAAAGAACTGCTAACAATACTACACTAAAATAAGTTTTTGTCAATGGTCAACAATTAACACAAAAACCACCAGACAAGCTGGTGGTTTTTGTATTTAAAGTTTTTTGATTATTTCAATTCAACTTTAGCTCCTGCTTCCTCCAATTTCTTCTTTATGGATTCTGCATCCTCTTTCTTAACATCTGCTTTGAGATCTGATGGAGCTCCATCAACTAGATCCTTTGCTTCCTTAAGACCTAGACCCAAAACTTCCTTAACTACTTTAATAACTGCAATCTTCTGAGCTCCTGCATCTTTTAGATGAACAGTGAATGAACTCTTTTCATCTGCAGCTGGTCCCGCTGCTGCTGGACCTGCAACTGCAACTGCTGCAGCTGAAACGCCGAATTTCTTTTCTAGGAACTTTACAAGTTCGTGAAGTTCTAGAACTGACATTTTTTCAATGGATTCCACAAGCGATTTGAATTTTGCTGGTGTCTCCACAACTTCTGGTTTAGTTTCTTCTGGCATAATTTTTATATTATTTATTTTCTAATAATTAGCTTGTTGATTCTTTAGAATTCGCAATAGCATCGAGTGCTATTACCAAACCCTGAATCGGTGAGTTTATAAGATTTACAAACTGCGCGTATAGAGTTTGTCTTGAAGGAATCAATGCAATCTCCATCATCTGCTCTTTGTTCATATACTTTCCTTCAAAAATTCCACCGACAATTGAAATCTTGTCAGCAAGCTTCTTTTGGAAAGAATATACTTCTCTAGCTGGAGCTATAAGGTCAGAGCCGTATGCGATTGCCAATTCTCCTGGCAATTCAGGCATTTCGCCCTCTACCTTCTTTTCGTCTAATGCTCTTTTTGCAAGAGTTTTTTTAGCGACAATATATCCAACTTCAGAATTTCGAAGAGCTCTTCTAACATCAGTTGCGTCTTTCACAGAAAGACCGTGAAAATTCACAAAAACAACAGATGCGGAATCTTTTAATGCATCATTTACCTTTTCGATAACCTCTGTTTTTTCCTGTTTTGTTAAAGCCATATATATAACTTCTATATCTATCTTATTATTCGACCTTATTGTTAAGGCAACAAAAATTCCCCTTTCGGGGCTTTAGAGAAAATGTAGCAGCAATTTAAATAAAAAATTGCTAATACTTCTATGCCGGACTTAAGTTTTATGCCAGCAGTCTCCGAAGCCTTATGGGGAAAAGTGTAATAGAAAACCGGTTTATTGTCAATAAAATTCAATATGATACATTGGTTTATAGTATGGATGAAATCGTAAATAATAATATAGTCAGTTCTTTCAATATCAGCGAAAATGAATTAGAAAAAATTAAATTATGGCTTAACGAACATAATAAAAACTGCCCATTTGCAAAAAGAAAATTGAGAAAAGCTAACGATGGAAAACTTTCTTATGTTTTTACACCATCAGTTTTTGGCACAAAAATAACAGTAAATTGTAAATGCGAATCTTCTGACAGCAGATTTGATGTTACCGATTATCATTTAGGATGGTAACCTTCAGGTCGCACTTTCTAACGAAAGTGCGACCTTTAAATTTTATATCACTTCTATTGACTTTTATTTAAATTATGATAAAGTTTTACTCGGATATCGTTAACCCAAACAACAGAAAGAAATAAATGAGCACTTGGAGATTCAAAAGAAGAACAAGCACCAGCAAACTCGAAGTCCTTAAAAAGAACAGAAGTCAGAACGGCAAGGAACGCGGAAAAATGATGGAAGGAGAAAGAGTTCCTATCATCTTGCAAAAATTAAAAGATGAAGGAAAGATCGTCAATTTCAAGATGCACCCCGACGCGCCTGGCATAGATGTAACAATTACCGCTCTCGTTGACGGCAAAAAAGAGGAGCACTCTTGCGGTTTTACGATAAGTTTTCGTAAATGGAACGACGACAAAGTTCGTTGGCCAGATATTCCTCAGTTCTGCTTTCTGTGGAACATGAGCGACGACAACATCGCAAAAAAGTTTCTTGGTCTTTTTAAAAAAGGAAAGTAACAACTTTCTAAACAAAAACCGCAGGAGTAATCCTGCGGTTTTTTTATTTTATTTGAATTTTTAAATTATTCTAAAATTCCGTCCAAATTTACATCGTATAATATTTGTTCCTGAACCAGTCGATAATTTGTGATATCTTTTTCATCAAACCAATGTTTTATTTCCTGCTCCGCTTCTGCTGGAGAACCGGAAGCATGAATCAAATTTCTTACAGCTCGCCCATCAGTATCAGACATCTGATATGAATCTAAAACAAAATCTCCACGGATAGTTCCAACATCAGAGCTTAGTGGTTCTGTGCCACCGACAATTTTTCTAACAATTTTTACAACATGACCTCCTTGCCAAACCATTGCGACAACAGGACCAGATGTCATATATTTTTTAAGCCCTTCAAGAATTTTTGATGTAATTTCAAGAGGATCTTCTGAAGGTGGAGTTAGACCTTTGTCTTTATAACTCTTGATTGTCTTCTCTCCTGTAATACGGCGCCAATTTGGATCAAGCGTATAATGCTCTTCAACATGTTCTGCCGTAGGCACAAGCATTTTTAGTGCGACAAGCTTGAGTCCAGATCTTTCAAGTCTTTTGATAATTTCGCCAATGAGTGTTCGTTGCACTCCATCAGGTTTTATAATAACAAGTGATCGTTCATATTTTTGATGCTTCATAAATTTTAAATTATTTTAATATTTTATTAAATTTTTAATCTTTAGATTTTTCTTCTTGACTTTGATTCTTAGCTAACCATTCAGCAACAATGGATTTGATTCTGTGAGTATCAGTTTTGTCGACTTTCTCTATTCCACGTTTTTCATATTCCAAAGCAACACTATCATTATCTGTTGTTGAGTAAATTTTAATACCTTTCCCTTTTATTCTATCAGCTATTTCTAATCCTTCGTTGGTGTCGCTTCCAGAAAGAGAGTTGTCAATAAATACTATGTTCGGATTTTTGTTCTCAATTGCTTTAAGTGCATCTTCAACACTATAACATTCGATGAAATCAACATTTTGATTATCGCCCCAAATATGTTTCAGAAGTCTTATTATCTCTTTACTGTCATCAATATAAAGAGCTATAACCTTATTTTTTTCTTTATCTTGTTCTTGCTCAATTGAATATCCTTCCATATTAATATAATTATTTAACACAGTATACTATAAAATTTTTAAAACGCTAAACGCCGCGGACCTTTGGTCCGCGGCGTATTACTATAAATTTTAATTCTTAAGTTCCGATCTAACTTTTTCCAAATTCAATCTTTCATCAAGAACTTTTTCTTCTCTATCTACATCTTTTAAACTCTTTACAACTTTTCGAAGCGCTGTTGAATACTTATCATTTATTGCATTCATTACTTCCATATATAAAGAAGCAAATTGAATATACAGATCTCCTTTTTCTTCTGATGTCAGATCAGTATTTAAAACTTTTTCCAGTTCCGTTTTTGCTTCTAGAAACTTTTTTTCTTCTACCAATTTTAATATATTTGATAAATCTTGATTCATGATATTTATGAATTTAATCTTTCGATAATGTAAGAAATAAGCATTCTTTTTGAATCCTTAGGATCGAGTCCGCTCGCAACCTCAGTTATTGCTTTAATTATAAACTGTCTGGCTTCATCCCCTTCTTTTGTTCCTAGCTTATTTTTTGAAATAAATGGCTCAAGTTTTTCTTCAATATCGCTAAGTGTTACGCCTCTTCTTCTTATGCTTTCAATTGCCTTTTTTATTTCTGTCTGAACAGCAGCTTCTATGAGAGTATTTAAATGATTTTGGTATATTTCGATATTAACATCTTTTAAATAAGGATTGTCTGAACGCGTCGCATCAATCTCTTGAAGCTTTTCAAAAAAAGCTTGGGCTTCTTCTAATTTTTGCAAATTAGTTGGTTCGCCATTTCTTCTATACATAAAATCAGCAAGCTGTTCTTTAACATTTTTCTTAGCCAGATCATCCAAAAGTTTTATAGATTCAACATCACCAACAAGCTCTTTGCGAATACTCGCCGCCTCTTTTTTATTAGTTTCAAGATCTGCAATTTCAAGATCCATAATCTGGTCGGCAACATTTTCAAGATCCTTAACTTGATCAACAATACTTTCGAGCTCTTCGATTCTTTCTTCGGTCGATCTCCTGGCTTTTAGATCTTCTCTCGCAGATCTTGAAAAACAAGAGCGTATCCATAAAAAGCTTCCGTAGCTCATTTTAAGCTGATATAGTTTTTCTTTTTTCTTTTCTATTGTATCTGCAACTTTTTCTTCATCATAAAGTCCACCAACCTCTTCCTCAAGACGAGCGATAGCTTCATTATTTTTTTGATAATTTTCTAGTTGTTCAGATATTATTCTTAAATCTTCTGGCGACCTGATCGCCTTTTCTAAAATAGATTTTTTTATAAATTCAAGTTCACCGTGAGAAAGTTCAACCCCTCCTCGTTCTTTTATATCACCCCTATACAATACCTGAAGACCTTCCGCTACTTTTTTCTGACTCTCAAAAATTGCGAATCGCTCTCTTACTTTATCAGAATCTTTAGTTGCAGATTCAGCATCTTCATAACGAGCTAAAAAATCTGCAAAGCCTATAGTGCTAAAAGCTTCTTCTCTTGAAGTTTGTTTTGATATTTCTCCTGAATCTTCAGTTTCATATCCAATATATTTATCAGCACCTGAATTTTTTTCTAAATCAGACATATTTGTAAAAATTAATCGATAAGATCAGTTAGGATTATAACACCATTAAACAATACCGCTCAATGGATCTAATGTTGGCTTCTGATATCTTTTTGAAATTTCACTTTCTACTTCTGTTCGATCCTTTCCATATTTAAGATATGAAAGTTCTTTAAGATTATCTATTATCTTTGAATCACCTCTTAGTGGAGCTATAGTCTCAAGGCTGAAAGGTCTTGCAGGTCTGCCATTTGATAAAAGTTTCAAGTAAGCAATGCGATTATCAAGGTTAATCATATCATTCTGACTAAAGACTGGCTCAAATTGTTTTTCTAAATATTCTGCATCATCTGCACCAACTCGGAATACTGCCATAGTTCCAACGTTACCAAATACAGAATCTCTGATCTTCTCATCAAGTTGTGCGATAAATTGATGAGCTATGTTTAGCGAAAGTTTATATTTTCTAGCTTCGGATAAAATAGTTGAAATTGAAGGTGTTGTAACATTTTGAAACTCGTCGATATAGAGATAGAAATCTGGCATCTCTTGTCCAAAAGAATCGATGCGAGAAAGTGCCGCCATTAAAATCTTTCCAACAATTATCAAACCGATGAGAGATGAGTTAATATCACCCAAACGCCCCTTCGAAAGATTAACTAAAAGAATTTTTTTATTATCCATTATCTCGCGGAAGTTGAAGCTTGATTTTTCTTGAGCGATGATTGGACGCATAATTTCGTTCGCAAGAAAAACATCGAACTTGCTTGTGATGTAAGGGACCATGTTTGCTAGAGAAGCTTCACCTCCAGCCTTCTCAGCTTGTTCTCTCCAAAACTGAACAATCACCGGATTTTTACAATGTGAAAGTTTTAAACTGCGATATTCTTTATCAACTAAAACTCTAGAAATATCGAGTAAAGTCGAACCTGTTTCTGGATCTTCGATAACAAGCATTGCAGCGTTTCTAAAATATTGCTCGAATATCGGACCCATTGATTCTGGAACAGCGCCATATAATTTTTGAAAAATACTGAAGAGCTCGTTAACCACGAAAGTTTTTTGTTCAGGAAATCTTACATCATACTCAAGCATATTAAGAGCCATTGGTCGATCTGTGTATCCTGGATCAAAATAAATTACATCTTCATATCGCTCAGGAGGAATGAGTGAGAGCACATCTTGAATATCAGCGCCATGTGGATCTATCATACATACTCCGTCGCCATTTTTAATATCCTGAATAATCATGTTTTTCAAAAGCGTTGTCTTACCTGTTCCTGTCTGACCTATAGTGTAGAAGTGTCTGAGTCTATCCTGACGACTCATATATATCGGAGTTTCAACATTACGGTGTCTGTTAACACCAAGAAGTATTCCCTCGCGTTGAAGATCGACTGGAGCTGGAGCAGTGCCTGCTTTTGCAATATGCAATTGAGGAGCATTTCCAGTCAATTCACCAGTAGGAAAATGCATGATGGTGGTTATCTCATGAATATTCAGAGGATTTGAGTGATGATCAGAATAAAGTCTAAAAGAAAAATATCGAATAAGCTCGGTTAGATCATGTTTTTCAGCCCTCTTAAAACGAAGAGAACTACCCTGAGTATTCTCAAACTGATTGAATGCTGATTCGAGATCCGAAAGAATGCTATCGCTTCGATCTTTCGTTGGAGCTGAAGATAAAATTCGTAAATTAACCAAAACTATCGGGCTTTTTATTTTTTCTTCGATTTGTTCAACCGCAACTTGGTCAATCGTTTTTTCTTTTTCTTTTTGTTTTTTACTCTCACTTTCCTCTTTGATCTCTTCTTTAATAGTAGTTTTTACAGCCTTCCATAAATCACCCATAAAAGAATCTGGGACATCAACAGCAGTTTTCACAGGAACGCCACCTTGGATTTGCTTTAGCGCGTCTTTATATCTCTTTGGATAATAATCATCGGTCGGATGAAAAACAAGCTGAATCGCCGCACCTTCTGTATTGCGAGCAATTTTTGAAAATGTATTTAAAACAATATTCAAAGGATCATAATCAAAATGTTCGTAAGTCTTTATTGGAAAAATAGGATTTTTGAAAACTTCAGCATAAGAACCTGACGACACGCCCTCAGGATTAAAAATATTATAATCATCTTTTCTTTCAGAAATTTTTGCATCTGGAAAAATAGAAATAATTTGTTTTTCAAATAGATCTTTTTTAGTATCTGGGACTGCAACGTAGATCATAAATTCTCCGCTTAAAATAGAGTTGGAAATTTCTACAGTAAAATAATTGTTTGGGTGTCTTAAATTTGGCTCAACAGAAAGCATGCCTGCGTAAAATTGTTCCATTGCTGAAATCATTTCTTTCAGTGGTTTGCTCTGTTCACCTTTTTTGTTAGATGAAGCAAGTGCTATTTCAAAAAGAGTCATGTTAAGACCTCGGAAAATCGGACTGTCTTCCTTTAGTCCTTGAATCGGCAAATGAGCTTTTAGATATTGAACAAGTAAACGATGAAAATCGTCTTCTATGTGCGAACTCATCATCTTCTCAATAATAGAAAGCGTATTAAGAATTCCCTTTTGTTCAAGCGTCCCTAAAAGTTCTTCCATTTGTCCGTCATGAGTTTCTTTAGATAAATCTAAAACAACGCCCTCTTTTTCTTGAGGAGAAATTTTATAATCTGGATGCAAAACAATTTCTGGAGAAAGCTTTTTATAATTTGAAACTTCTTCGTGAATTATTTTTTCTCTATCTGCGGTTACATCTTGTTTTTCTACTTCCCTTTCTTTTTCTAGAATTTTTTCACGCAAAAAACTTATCTCTTCTTGAGGAGAATTGAATCTTCTTTCTAATCCTTCATTACTAACATTTTCCATAGTTTAAATTATAACTTTTTTAATCGATAGATAAAAGTTAATAATTCCTACAACTATTAAAAACTAAAATTTTATAATTAGGTTATGATTTCTGGGCCTTTTTCCGTAATAACAATAGTATGTTCAAAATGAACTGCGCGTTTTCCGTCAGCTGTTATAAAAGTCCAACCGTCATCTTCAAGAATATTTCTTCCTGTGCCTTCGCAAAGCATCGGTTCTATCGCAATAACCATTCCTGGTTTAAGAATCGGACCTTGCCCTCTAGCGCCAAAATTTGGAATAAATGGATCTTCATGAAGCCCATAACCAACACCGTGTCCGCCCAAATCTTCTGAATTTGAAAATCCAGTTTTCTTTACAAATTTCTCAATTGCAAAACCAATGTCACCTGTATGTGCTCCAACAACCGAAGCATCAATCCCTGCATAAAGTGCTTGCTTCCCGTCTTTAAGTAATTTTTTTGCAGCATCGTCTATTTCTCCAACACCAACAGATATTGCCGAGTCAGTAATAAGACCGTTATGGATAATTCCCATATCAAGTGAAACTAAATCTCCTTCTTTTAAGATAGTTCCTTTTTTTGGAATTCCATGAACAACTTCATCATTTACCGAAACACAGAGACTTGCTGGATATGGGCGTGAAGCCAAATCTGGTCTGTAATTTAAAAATGCTGGTTTGTCGCCTTTTTCTTTTGTAAGTTTAAAAGCTAAGTCGTCTAAATCTTTTGTAGAAATTCCAGGTCTAACTGCTTTTGCAAGCGCGTCTAAAATAGCGGCGAGCCTTCGCCCGCCCTCTTTTAAAATTTCTATATCTTTTTCAGTTTTAATTGTTATCATTAAAAATTATTTCCATCAATTCTTTATGAATGACTTCGATAGGTCTTTCTCCAACAATATCCAGAAATTTATATTTTGGATTTTTTTTGTAATATTCAATTGCAGGCATAACATCGGTCTCAAACCAATCTAGGCGTTTATTAATCGAATCGATCTTAGTGTCATCTTCTCTGTTTCTTCCTTTAAGTCTCCCGACGGCTTCATCTCTACTTACATCCATGTAAATCACATAAGGTTTTTCTCTTTTATAAAAATCCATCGCAGAATCTAAAACATGAGCTTCTTGAAGTTTTCTAGGAGTTCCGTCTATTATCAAATGCTCTCCACCTTTAAGATTTTCTACAAAAACATGTGACCACATCCATACTGCTAAAAACTCTGGCTGAAGACCTCCTACGCTAGTTATTTCGCGAGCCAAACTGCTAGTGTAATTATTTTCTTGAGTAATAAATTCTCTAAACTTATTTCCAGTTTCAAGATATTGAATTGGAATAGAACTGTCTTTCTCCTTTAAGGCCTTGATTAATAAATCTGCCTGAGTTCCTTTGCCGCATCCTGAACGGCCGATAAAAATAAAAGTTTGTGGTTTCATAAAAAATAGTATAGCGTAAATTTTTTAAATTTAATATTATTGACAAAAGATAAAAATATTATATTCTATTTAAAGAAATGAAAACTCCGAAAAAGAAATTTATTGAATCTGAAATTGTCGACCCAGAAACAGCAGCAAAAGCAGATGCGATCTTTAAAAGAAGAAAAGAGCGATTATCAAAGTTATCAAGCAAAGATACTGACCCGTTGAAGACAAATAATATTTCTCGTATCATCACGATTTTTTGCTTCATTGTCGGATTCATAATCGGGAGCTGGATCTTTTCTCCCTTCCTTTTAAAACTTTTTTCACACTAATATTTTTAAATCAAAGGCCGCGATGCAATGCATCGCGGCCTGATTTTTTATATTTAAACTTACAGTTAGTTAATACCTAAATTATTTTTCAGCATGAAGTTCTTCTATAAAATTTCTAACTTCCTCTGGTAATTTTTTTATTTTATCTGCACCCCAATCTTTTGTGTAGCTAAGAATGTTCGATCTTATTAAAGATTCTTGAGCTGGATCTTTACATGTATAATACGTGGCACGTAGTCTCTGAAGACTATCTATATCTGCTTGAGTAATCTCAGCATTTTCAGCCCCCTTAGCTTCAGATTTTTCTACTTGAGCAATCTCAGTATTTAAAACTCCTGATTCATTTCCAGTTTTTTCAGATGATGAATTATTGACAGCAGTAACAATAGCCGCACCACCTAACATAACAGCGACGCCTTTCTTTAACGCCGAATCCATCTTTTTATTTCTTATTTCTTCTCTTTCTGCTGCGAGTCGCTCTTCGTGTATATCTTCATAACCATAATTCATATTTTTTATATAGATTAATATTAATACTTAAAGTATATACACATCTAAATTTTAAATAAAAATCAGTGTGAATAAGTTGTTGATAAATATTTATGTCACCTTTCATCTGCTATAGTCAAATTTATTACCAGTTACTCAAAGGCCACGATGCATTGCATCGTGGCCTGATTTTTTATATTTAATTCTCAAGCAATTTCTAATACTCTCTCATTGAGACCTGTGCATCAACCTTTCTAATAAGATCAATTACTACAGAAACAACGATCAAAAGCGCTGTGCCTCCAATTGAAAGCGAAGCAATTCCTGAAATACCTTTAACTATAAGTGGCAATATTGCTATAAATCCTAGAAACATTGCTCCAACAAAAGTTATTCTTGTTACTATTTTAGAAAGATACTGAGCTGTTGATTCTCC
>JBAYLF010000013.1:0-5710 GCA_041664205.1 Minisyncoccota bacterium
AACTTGGAATAATGGTGTTTGGACTGGAGGCTCTTGGAAAAATGAAATAGGAAATAGCGGAACCTGGAATACTGACAATGGAGGCCTCAGTGGAACTTGGGGAAATGGAATAGGCTTTGGAACCTGGGTGGCTACTTTGGGAACGGGTGGAACAGGAATAGTCACTTGGACTGGCTTAGGAAACGGCACAGGCACTTGGAAGAGCGCAACCGGCTCAGGCACTTGGAGTAATGGCACAGGCAAAGGCGGGGCAGGCTCGGGCACTTGGACAAATCTTGTCTTGGGACAAAAAGCCACTCCACCAAACGATGCAATCGTTCGTTATCATGAAGGTATCGAAACAGTTTTTGCACGACAAATAATGAAAAACAGCTTATTGGCTAAAAAGTACGGTTATATGGAAGGCACAAATTTGCAAAATTTCGCTTGGTATTTGGCAGATGAATTCGCAAAAATGTTTGGTTATATTAATGAAAACAGGAAAGAAATACGCGTCAGTCTGCCGGACATAGCCGCTTATCAACTTCTTCTTGTTGGTAATAAATTAACGGTGTATGAATACTATGACAATAAAATCGTAGATATTAGAAATGTCACCACCACATTTAAAGAAGCCGCCGGTTATGAATATTACTTTAAAAAACCATAAAAACAATTACGAATTAATAATTACGAATTACGAATTGGGAAGACAATAGAAAAGGTGAGTTTGGTTAAAACTTAGAGAACAATGAAAAAATATTTATCAAAAATTATAGTGTCGGTGATAATGATAGCTATTTTTTTGGCACCTATTTCAGCGGGGATAAAAATAAATGATAAGCATACTCTGGCCTTGGATATAAAATTAAATGAGGTCATGGCAGTAAATCTTTTTGATTGTCTAGATACTTCTACTTTTACCGCGGAAGCAACCAGCGACACTATTACTCTTGATTATAGAATAAAACTTTCTGATGGTTATAAAACTGATGCATTGAGAATAAAATGCTATTCTTTAATAAAAGGATTTGATATTTTTGGTTCGGGAACTCTCGGCACAGAAGGTAGAAAAGAGGGCCTTTTCCTTTTCTACTATGAAACTGGGAACAAAAACATAATCAATTTCAGTTTTGATGATCTCGGTTTAATTTTTTCTACAGGCAGTACAGAAAACCCTGTAAGTGGAGCTCCAGCATATAAAGCTTCTCCAGAACGTTTCCATTTTAAACCAGATACTGAATATACAGCGGGTCTTGCAATAGTAGAGAGTTGCTGGGGAACACCATATCTTGACCAAAATGGTGTTATCAAAAATGGTTATTCACCTAGCGTTGGGTGTGTACTAGCTGCAGATACAAGTAATAACACTATAATTAAAAAAACAACATTTAGAACTCCAAAAGATTTTACTCATAAAGAAGTTTCTTTCGAAGAATATGCAAATTCTCAAGCGTCAGGTGGAGCAACGGAGCTTGATTTGGGTTGTACCAGTCTTACTTCTATTAGTCTTTCTGGTTGTGTAGCACAACTTGCCTATATAATTTGGTCAGTAACTGCTTTAATAGCAAGATTAACAGCACATTTTCTTGATTTCTTTATTTATTATGCGACTAATAGTTCTTCCTACAATAATAGTTTCGTGAAACAGGCTTGGGCCGCCGTGCGAGATGTGGCAAATATATTTTTTATAATTGCTCTTTTATATGTAGCAATAAAAACAATCTTGGGGCTTAACGTGACAGATAATAAAAAATTGATTGGTTCAGTTATTATAGTTGCCCTTATAATAAATTTCAGTTTATTTACTACCCAATTAGTCATTGATGGATCAAATATCCTGGCAAAAGTTTTTTACAATAATATAATCTCAAAAGATGCAAGTGCCAAAAATGCGGACGGAACACTACAAAACTCTGAAGCCGAGGCTGGTGGACAAAAGTCTATTTCTGTAGGAATAATCGATAAATTTAATCCACAAGGGCTTGTAATACAATCAGTCTATGATACTAATCCATACACTTTTATTTTTTTAACTCTTCTACTCATTGTTGTTACTTTATATACTGCTTATATTTTTCTTTCTGTATCTCTTCTTTTTGTGGCAAGAGTCGTTTCATTATGGCTTGCCATGATTTTTTCACCTCTGGCTTTTGCATCTTATACCGTGCCTTTCGATATCCCTGGATTTGGTCACAAAGAGTGGTGGAGCAGTTTATTAGAAAATGCGGTCCTCGCTCCTTTATTTATATTTTTTTTATATATCATAATCTTGTTTACTGGTTTTCTTAATAATATTATTAACTATACAGACAGTCCAAATTTAGACACTATGGCAAATTTAATGCAACGTATAATGAGTGTAACTATTCCTTTTATAATTATTGTTATGCTCTTAACAAAAGCAAAAGAACTAGCATTAAAATATTCTGGAGAAATGGGAAAAACAATAGCAAAGGCTGGTGCAGTGGTTGGTGGACTTGCCCTTGGTGGAGGAGCGTTGGGTCTCGCTACGGTAGGTAGAAGTACTGTTGGATCATTTATGAAGGGAGCTTCAACTGGAGACACGGCTGCAAACAGAATGCAGGGATCTGCTGCTAGGATAGCGACACACCAAGCGGTATTAACAAACCCTAATTCAACCATAGTAGAAAGAACACACGCAAGAAAAGAGATAAGAAGAGAACAAAGAGATCAAATAAAAGGAGCTATACAAAACTTCGGTATAGGTAATTTAAGCTATGCGGGAGCACAAACTTGGATGGGAGCAAGGCTAAACCAAGATCAACACAATATTGAACACGCAGCACATGCAAGACATGAACTTGATACTACGGCTGGAGAAATTGCACATGGCAAAAAATGGGATGAATTAAATGGGGAAGAAAGATTTCAAGCAAGAAGAAAATTAGCTAGAGATAGATGGGTTAGGGATAATTCACAAGCCCAAGGTTTTGGAACAAGAAAATGGGAAGCATTAACTGATGCAGAAAGAGGTATCGTTGATGCTGCTCCTGAAGTTGGTGTTGACGCTCATGGTGCAGCGATAGCAGGACTTGCGTTAGATACACATACAACATGGGCCGACACACATATTATTCAAGATGCAAGAGTAAAACAAGGAGCTATTAGTAATATCGTACAATCTACGGTCACTGGAAGTTATGATGCAAGAAATCTTTCCAAAATCGTGGCAAAAGAACAAAGTACTGGTTTTGCCAAATTCACCGCTGGAATAACTGGAGCATTGGCGTCCGGGATGAGGAGTAGTTTAAAAAGTACCCTCAATATAAATTATGGTGAGGGACAAAAGAATTTCTTTAAGGACCTAGGGAATACTATCAGTGAAGCTATGAAGGGGGCAAAAATAAATGTTGACTTATCTCATGTAGGAGAACAAAAAAAGGAAGAACATAAGGGTGGTGGAGAACATCATTAAAAAATAAAAATCTATGGATCAAACACAATTACAACAAAAAATAGCTGAGTATTATCAAAAATTGCCAAAAGAAACGCAAGAAGTTTTTTCTAGTATGCATTGGCTTGAGACCTTGCAGACAATTAGTAAAAAATATGGATTAAACGAAGAACAAATTCAAACACTTGGCACAGAAACAACTCTTGTGCTTTTAGGCATCATTCATTTAGATGAATATGAGGAAATATTAATAAAAGAAATTAAAATTTCGGAAGAATCCATAGAAAAAATGATTCTCGAAATAAACGATTCTATATTAAAAACTATTCGTCCACAACTAGCTGAAGTATTCAATAAAAACAATAAACTTATAAATGGGGAGGGGTTGGATGAACGCTTTGACAACCTTTCAAAAGAAGCCAGAGATGCTATTGAAAAATCTGATTATCAAACAAAAATTTATGAAATTGGACAAAAATATAATCTAACTATTTCTCAAATGGGAGTTTTAGGAGAATCTACAATTAAGGTGATGCTGGGAATAACACCTCCAGATAAATTTGAAGAATCTTTAAAAGAATTGAAAATCTCAGCAGAAAAAATCATAGAAATTGTTAATGATATTAATAATCAAATACTTAAAAAAATCCGCGAAGAATTAGTCAAAAATATAAATCAAAACAAGGAATTTGAAAAAAAAGAATCAAGAGATCTATTTGAAAACTCTCTCGAGACCCGAGAAGAATTGTTGGAAAAAATAGAAAATCCAGAACCAACAAAATCAATTAACAATTACGAATTACGAATTACGAATGAGGAGAAAGAAGAAAAGCCAATCACGAATGACGAATCACAAATTGATAAAAAAGATAAAGAAGATGCAATTTCGAATGATCAATTACGAATTACGAATTTAGAAGAAGAAAAAGACAAAACACAATCAATACTTGAACAGAAGTTATCGGGTACATTCAAAGTACCTAAGACTGAGACCGACCATTCTCTCACCAATGTGACAAAAAATGATGAAGGGAAAAAAGTTGACCCATACAGAGAACCAACAGAGTAGAAAGTTCATAAAGTTTGTAAAGTTCATAAAGTAAATACAAATGCGAATAGAAAAATTTGAAGACATTATAGCTTGGCAAAAAGGAAGAGAGTTAACGATCATTGTTTACAGTGTTTTTAAAACATGTAGGGATTTCGGCTTTAAAAGCCAGATAGAGAGAGCTTCTGTTTCAATAATGAATAATATAGCCGAAGGATTTGAAAGAAGAACCAATAAAGAATTAAAAAATTTTCTTTTTATAGCAAAAGGTTCAACTGGTGAAACCAGGTCAATGTTGGACCTGGGCTTGGAATTAAAGTATGTTACTGAAAAAGATTTCAAAAAAATGTATAATCTAAGTGTAGAGATTTCCAAATTATTATCAGGGTTTATTAAGTCTTTGAATTAACTTTACTGGCTATATTAACTTGATTACTTTATAAACTTTAAGAACTTTCTACTATCTATCATGCAGTTCAAAGTACCACAATTTTTAGAAATAGAAGACAAAATATTTGGCCCATTCACCTTTAGGCAATTCGTCTATTTAGTCGGTGGGGCAGGATTATGTTATATGCTTTTTAAATTGTTGGGATTATGGCTAGGGGCCATACCGATTTTGGCTGTAGCCGGAATATCAGCCGCCCTCACTTTCTATCGCCCAAACGGTAAACCTTTTATTAATATGGTTGAAGCTAGCATCAAATACGCTATGCAAGACAAGCTTTATATCTGGAAAAGACATCAGATAAAAATAAATGCCAAACAACAGCAACAGATGCAAATGAGCGCTGAATTAAAAAAAGAAACAATGAATCAGAGCGGGGTAAAACTTAGTGGCAGCAAGCTTAGAGATTTAGCTTGGAGTCTAGACGTTCTGGACTTGAAAAAATAATTATGGCCTTAAAAGCAAAAGCAACTCAAGAGTTCGTACCAATCAAGGAAGTCCGTGATGGTATTATCGTCTTGAAAGACGGCGGACTTCGAGCGATTGTGCTTGCCAATTCTATCAATTTATCTTTGAAATCAGATGATGAACAAAAGGCTACCATTCTTCAATTCCAAAACTTTTTAAACACCTTAGATTTTTCTGTTCAAATATCAATTCAATCTAGAAAATTAGACATCCGACCTTATCTCTTATTATTAGAAAATAGAATGAAGGTGCAAAGTGAACCATTGCTCAAACTACAAACGAAAGAATACATCGAGTTTATTAGAAACTTTACTGAATCGGTGAGCATCATGACCAAAAACTTTTTTGT
>JBAYLF010000014.1:0-4427 GCA_041664205.1 Minisyncoccota bacterium
CCGTGACGCAGCAGGTAAAAGAACAGATCGAAAAATTTATCCCTGAGCCGATTCGCCCCAAAACAGAAGTTCTTTATATCGGTGCACAGCAGCCCACTATGATTACAGAAGAAGAGAAGCAAGCTTATCGGGAAGCGCTGGCTTTGAGTGAATCATTTACTGTCGGGATAATCGGGCGGATCGAACCCCAAAAAGGGCAACATATCGTCCTTGAAGCAGTGAAAAAACTACAGGGCAGGGGTATTGACGCAAAAGCACTCGTCATCGGAGCCGCAATGGAAGAGTCGTATCTCCAAAAACTCCAAAATGATTACGGTGATGTGGGAATTTTCACAGGCTTCACGACACAAGCGCAAACGATGATGCAGCTATGTGATTTGATGGTATTGGCGACGGAAAACGAAACGTTCGGATTAGTCCTGATCGAAGCGATGATGTGCGGCGTGTGTGTCGTCGCCAGTGACAGCGGCGGACCGTTGGAAATCATCGATGACGGAGTCAATGGAGTGCTTTTTAAGACATTTGATGTAAATGATTTGACAGATAAGCTAATCCAATTACAAAAAAATACTGAACTAAGAGAAAATTATGCAATGGCAGGTAGACACAAAGCATTAGAAAGATTTGCAAGCCAGAAACAATTTGAAGTTCTACATAAAATTCTTGGAGAGTAGAGGATGAAACTATGGTACGAAAAAGGTGCATGGGCAACCAAGAAAGCTAAAACTATTGCTAATACAATATCTCCTGAATCCGTTCATTCGATTGCAGTCATACGCCATGCTGCGATTGGTGATATGATGGTGTTACGCCCTTTTTTGGTTCAAGCACGTACTTTTTTCCCAAATGCTAAAATAACAATAAGTATTATTAACACTTACAGCTATGGAGTTCCTGCTGACTTGGTTGATAGAATACACAGAATTGATAAAAAAATTAATGGTAAAAAAACATCCTATACCGCACGTTTAAAACAAATTAGAAAATTGGGAGAACACGATTTAATCTTTGATATGGCGAATACGGGACTTTCCAGCATGATTTGCTTATTAAACAGAGCAAAACTAAAAATTGGATTTCCCTATAGAACTTTTAAAAACTATCTATTTTACGATATTGGTATATTGAGATCGGATTTAGTTCCCGAAGTGGAAACATTGTTACACATGCTTTATATTTTTGGCGCACCTAAGCTGTCTAATCTCAATTACGCTTATCCAGCCTATACTGCCAAAGTTGATAGGCCATATATCGTCTATTTTACCAGCGCTTCACTGGGATGGAAATGTTGGCCGAAAGAGCATTTTGTAACATTAATAAAAACAATGGCCAGTCATTATCCCAATATCGATCATATTATTTTAGAAGGGATTAATTCTCACGAAAAGGCGGATGATTTGATAGCACAACTTTCTAATTTTTCTAATGTCGTTAAACAAGAGGTATTGTCACTGGATCAGGTCATTTCCTTTTTAGGTGAGGCAACATTGGTGGTGTGTGGGGATACTGGGATTAGAAACATGGCTATTGCCACTGAGACAGTAACGGTTGGAATCTTCTTTTTTACGGTTCCTTATCGCTATTTACCGATCAATACAAAGCATCACGCTGTATTTAATTCAGATGGAAGTATTCCGAATGTGGAATCTGTATTTGATAAGATTCAAAAATATATCATAAATGATAATCTATGTTGACTTCATTTCGTAAAGTAAAAATCTTTTTATTTTTACTATTTGCTAATAAAAAGATTTCAAATTTACTCTATAATAAATTTAATGTGAGCGGATTGCTACGTGGTAAATCAAGAATAAGAATATCTGGGCAAAACAATACGATCACCATTCGGAATGGAAAATATAAAAATATTCAAATTGGGATAGATGGAAACGATAATATTATAGATATTGAAGAAGGAGTTCAAATAGGCTCACTAGAAATTATTATTCAAAATTCATCGAGCAAAATTTTAATTGGAAAAAATACCCAAATAGGCGGGGCTAAAATTGTTTGCTGTGAATATCAAGATCAGGTAAGTATTGGAAGCAATAACCTAATTGCAGATGATGTAGAATTTTGGGCATGCGATGGTCATTCGATTTATCAAAATGGAATACGAATTAATCCAAGTAAACCTATTGTAGTATCAAATAATGTTTGGATTGGACGAAATGTGAAAATATTAAAAGGGGCAATTATTCTTCCCAATACGGTGATAGGGATGGGTAGTTTAGTCACTGCAAGAGAATATCCAGCCAATGCTCTGATTGCCGGTTTTCCGGCAAAGGTGATTAAAGAGACTATTACTTGGAGCCATGAGAGAACATAATGGTTTATTTACGTAAAAAAGTGAAACTAGGATCAGTTGCAATTTTTTCTGATGCCTTATAGCTCCAGTGAGTGTCGTCCGGATAGTAAAGGTCATTAGTGTCATTTTTTAGCATAGATTCTAAAATTACTTTTGTATCTATAAATATATATTTTTTAGGCTCTTTTCTAAGAAGAGAAAAAAATGGATTTTCAGGGAATTGACCACGATTAAAAAGATAATCGTAATAAAGGTCATATTTATCGACAACAGGCATAAATATCAAAGTAATCTTCTCTCTTTGTAATTCCTCAGCTAGTACGTTTAGCTCTGCATTTAAATGATGAATAGATGACTCATTGAATTTAGATATATTTTTCACGTCATCATGATAGACTAAAAGATGATTTTGATCTTTGGCGGTAAAGAAGTTTGTTATGAGGGGTAGCCGGTAAACTTCTTTTTTAGCTCGAACTGAATAATAGTATCGGATGTAATAATAAGGAGCTTTGTAATTTGCCGTATTTATCCATAGCGGTTGAGGAAAATGTGCAGTTTGATTTGACTTCAATATGTTTTTTATTGAAATATCTTGCAGATCCAGTTTTGTTTTTTTGGTAGGGACATCCCTGAGTGATTCTCGTACTACAACTTGAATTAAAATCGCTTTTGGCTTGAGTTTATTTAACCATTTTCTTTCATGTAAAAAATGGATAGTATCAATATAGCTAAAGTTTGTATCAATATTTTGAATATTCAAAATATTGATATTAAGTCTTGTCGCTAAATAATCTTGATAATAGGGATTTTTTCCGCCACCTCCTCCATTAGAGAAGGAATCACCTAGTGTAAGTAAATCGATAGGCTCATTCTTCCAATTGTTTCCATCAAAATGTTTGTGTGCTAGAGTATTATTTTGTAGCCGAGGAGATAAGGAATCGATTGCATAGCTGGTTCTACCCAAGTCGCCAACATAATTAGGAGGAGAAACAAAAATTTTGGATGTCATGAAATACCAAATAGTAGTATGATAAATCAAAAAAATAAGAACCATCCCGATAAAGAAAAAGGAAAAGAGTTTATAAGGTAATTTTGTATGCAAACTGATTCCTAAAAGTTAAAATATAAGAATTCTGAGACACGTGACATCATGGAAACACCGGTCAGAAATAAAGCAAGAGTAAATAATAGATTTAAGCGATTAGGTTTAAACTCTTCTATTAATTGCATCGAATTTTTAAGTACTAAAACCATAATGAATCCTAAAATGATATAGGTGGTTGTTTGGCTTTTGCCGTTGATGTGTTCATATACGGTTCCAAATTGGAGTATGCTTTCTTGAATACTTCCAGCATATTTGGCATATTTTTCGGGAAGCATGATTCCATTTCCCCCCATCATTCCCTGAATGATATTACTCGCTTGTGTCCAATCTTTAGCGCGGAAAAAGATCCATGTTATATTGATAAAGTTAAAAGTGATAAACCATGCGAGAACAGTATTCATTTTTTGTCCCATTTGCTGCCACGCACGATGGAGGACAATAGCTATGCCATGTAACGCTCCCCAAGCGATAAACATCCAACTAGCACCATGCCATAGTCCACCGATTAAAAAGACGGTAAATAGATTAGCATAGGTACTAAATTCTCCTTTTCGATTTCCCCCTAGTGGAATATAGATATAGTCTCGCAAAAAACGCGAGAGGGTAATATGCCAGCGTCTCCAGAAATCTTGGATATTGAGAGCTTTATATGGAGAGTTAAAGTTGATTGGAAGTTTGATATTAAATAGTAAAGCAACTGCTAACGCCATATCCGTATAGCCGCTAAAATCGAAATAGAGCTGGAATGTATAGCTTAGACTTGTAGCCCATGCTTCAAATAAATTTAATGCATGTGTCGTTTCAAATCCTGTATTCGCCCATTGGGCGAATGTATCGGCGATGACTACTTTCTTGAAAAGACCGATAGAAAATAAAAAAATACCCGCAGAGATATTTTTGTAGTTGATAGCTTTATTTTTGATGGTGTCAAACTGAGGCATCATCTCTTTGTGATGAAGAATCGGACCTGCGAGCAGATGAGGGAAAAAGGTGACGAAGAGGGTATAGTTGAGA
>JBAYLF010000015.1:0-2807 GCA_041664205.1 Minisyncoccota bacterium
TCATAAGCAATGCTTGCATCAAAACTATGGTAGCCGTCGCTTTTGTACAGATTATTGTTTGACAGGTACGCCTGCCCTTGCACATAAACACCGCTGCCAATGCTCAAGCCTTTGATCACGGGTTGCTGAAAGCGGTAATTTGCCCAAAGTCGGCCGGAGTTTTCAGGCACCATGGCCAACTGGTTGCCTTCAGGGACGCCCGCCAAATTGTCTGTGAATTTGGCATCGGTATGTGCGTAGTTGGCAAGAATGCTCAAGGCGTCGGTTGCCTGCCAGGTCAGATCGGTTTCAATGCCGCGCGAACGCTGTTGCCCTGCGGCTTTTGATCGGCGTTGCAGATCGGTGTTGTCGGTTACCGCGACGTTACTGCGTTCGATTTGATAGCCAGCTATCTGTCCGGTGAGTTGATGCGCAACATTTAATTTAAGCCCGCCTTCAAGCGTTATCGATTCCGCCGGTTGGGGTGCGCCGACAAAATTGAGAAAGGGTTGTCCGCGCATACCTTCGCTATAGTTGATAAATAAAGAATATTCATCGGTTAGGTCGAAAACGCCGCCAACACGAGGCAGGGCTTTGGTCTTTTCGCCGTTGGAAATTACGCCCTGCGAAGTATGATAATCAATGCCGACATGACCTACTCTGACACTGGCTAATAAATGGAGCCGGTCATAGAGTGTGCTTTGTAACTGGGTATAACCGCCATAAGTGGTGTTTTTTACAAACATGTTATCAATGCCTGCGCCTGCTTGGCGATAAGGCACGGGAAACGAGGGTGCAGTTAGATTAACAGTGCCTAACACAGAACCGACATCCATAAAGCCTCTGTCATCTAAATCGCTATGATCCGCGCCGATTAACATGGTGTTTTTAGTGGGGCCGACATTAAACCTTGCCGTCGCATTGCCTAAAAAACTCAGCTCCTCTTGCTTTTGCGACAGATCGGCATTCGCGTAAAACCAAGTTGAAGGAAGAAAAGAAGGCCTATCGGCAATAAATCCGTCTGCGCCGTATAGCGTCTGAACTTTCTCGTTAAATTCCGATTGCGCATGCCTAGCCTTGAGATTTAATGACCAGATATTATTAAACTTGTGGTCCAACGTGCCCCAAACGCCATTAGATTCGCTATTGCTGTCAGGTATGTTGGAAGGTCCTAAAAAGGTATTTCGGGGAATTGAAAAATTACCCGTTACCGTGCCGGTGGCAGGCAAGCCTTGGTACTCCGGCTGATCCCACCTCGATACTTTACCTTGCAATGTGAAGGTAGTCGTATCATTGTTAGTAAACGTTAATGTCGGGTTGAGGTTATAGCGTTGCGTGTTCACGACATCCAGATAACTGCCCGCATTGGTGTACTCGCCGGTAAAGCGGGCCAAAATGTTTTTAGTCAACGGCTGGTTAATATCGACATAAGGTTGGTAATAACTGTTGGTGCCGATTTTAAAACCCAACTCACGGGAGGCAACGGCTTGGGGCAGCTTGGAAACAATATTGACCAAGCCGCCGACAGGCGAACCGGAGCCGCCGCTGTAAAGTATGCCATTGGTGCCTTTCAAGACTTCGATTCGTTCGATATTAACCGTACTTTCCCGGTCACCCGCATTGCGATATTGGGTAAAACCATCAACCACTTGCTCGGCTGCAAACCCGCGGATGAGGGTATTTTCGCTGGCGGGCGTAAATGCAGGATTATTGGGAACTACGCCGCTGACATTGCGCAGGCTTTCGCTGACGGTGATGTTTTGCTGATCGTCCATCAATGCCCGCTTGATCACCTGAATAGATTGCGGTGTTTCCATAATAGGCGTGTCGGTCTTGGTGGCGGCGCTGGAGTTGGTGGCGTTGTAAGACATTGGATCATCGTCTACTTTCCCGGTGACCGTCATTGGCTTTAAGACAGTGGCGCTTTGCGCAGGCTTAACCGTCACCGTGCCGTTTTCGGCGACGCTGTAAACAAGGCCGCTACCTGCAAGCAACTTCTCCGCCGCTTCAGCGGTGGTGTAGTCGCCGCTCAAACGCCGGCCTTGCTTGCCAGCCGCCGTCTGTTCGGCATAAAGCATCGGTGCGCCGGATTGTGTGGCAAGTGTTTGCAGTGCCGAGCTCAGCGATTGCGCGGGGATGTCAAAGTGGTGTTTTTGTTGTTCTGCGTAGGCTGTGCTTGCCATTGCCGCCAAAATAACCGCTGCAAGCCGTTTCATCTTTAATGTCATTTATCCGTTTCTCCCTTGTTGAATTGCTTTCATAAGGGATAGACGCATGACTTTAAAAAAATCGTCAGGAATTTGAATTTATTTTACGCGGCGTTTCACCTGTATAGGGACGCCGCCGACTTCAGCACGATTTCATGTGTGCCGACGTGATCAATGTTAACCGGTAAGATGGTGGCGATCGCGTTAAGCGTGTCGTCAAGTTCAGCGGTATGAAATGTGCCGCTGACCCTCAGTTTGCCCAAGGTTTCATTCTGCAAACGAATGCGGGTATCGTGGTAGCGCCCTACTTCGGCGAGTACATCGTCGAGGCGGCGATCGCGGAACACCAGTTTGCCTTGCCGCCAGGCGGTGAGTCCTGCGACATCCTGACCTTGCAGCGTTTGAAATTCGCCGCCGCCGTTAAAGGCGAGTTGTTGTCCTGCAGTCAGTTCACGCTTTCCGGAGGCTTGCACTTCGACGATGCCTTCCTGCACGGCAACGATGACTTGTTCAGGTTTGATATAAACCTCAAACGCGGTGCCGATGTCGCGGATGCGCCCGTTACCGGCGCGTACTTCAAACGGGCGTTCGGCATCGTGGGCCACGGTAAAAAAAGCTTCA